>DASZUL010000081.1:0-39201 GCA_035547595.1 Nitrosospira sp. | reverse complement strand
CATGTTGCCTCCTAAAGTAAATAATAATGGAAGATCCCTCTGGTCAATTTTGTCTCCAGGCCTGGAGCTTCCTTTTTAGGTGGAAGTTGGCGCCATCTTAAGTGTCAGTAGAAAGGTCCTCTGTACGGTAAAGCACTATGTACAGGATTAAGTTGTATTAGCTCAACAATATACTTTTGGCCTTGTCATACAGACGGTCACGCAGACGACATATCGCTGTAGCAATATGACTCTGCCTTGTACCCTTGCAGGACCCTAGTATCCGTTTCGAATCCCTTTTTGAATACATATTGCTCCCGTTGGTACTCATCTCGACGAAGCTCCTTTCGGCCCGCCTCGGCTGGTTTTTATTGTCCTTCCATCCCATCCCTTGAGATAAAAATAGGTACTTGCCTGGTTATAGGGTTTTGGATAACCATAGACCCCATGCATCGTTCTTCTATAATTCGCTTGTTATGGTGCGCGCTGGGTGCCGCAGCAGGCATTGGTTTAGCGCTGTTTCTATCCTCCCCACCGGCTTCACCGCTCTTCTTCGCCTCGCTCGGCGGTTCCGCGGTCTTTCTGTTCGGTCTTACACGCGCTCCCGCAGCACAGCCCCGGGCCCTGCTTGGAGGCCATCTCGGTGGTGCTTTCATCGGCATCGCCTGCTATCAGCTTTTCGGCGATTCATTGTGGGTTTACATATTGGCCCAAATTTTGGTCTTGTGGTATATGCTTGTCACCGGAACCGTACATCCCCCTGCGGGAGCCAATCCCATCATCATGATTCACGGCCACTGCAGTATCCTGGCGCTTTGGGAGCCCGTCTTCGTCGGTGTACTGAGCCTCGCCTTGGTGGCGGCTGTATGGAGCCGCTTTTATCCCGGCCTCTCGCATTATCCCGTTGCCTGGCTCGACCGATCCCCTCCCTCCTTGTTCTGGGGTGGATGGGATAAGTAGGTAAACACCCAGGAACTTTCCCTTCTTGCCCAATCCGAATTTGATAACCTCAAAGTGGATATTCCCAATGAAGTTAAATGGCCTGCGATGCGCACAGCGAAGCCCGCAACCAAGCACGGCACTTTTTTTCCGTTGAAAATAAATTAAAGAGAAAGCCTATGCTGCCGTAGACCTACACTGGGCAATAGACCAACCTGAGGCATAGTTGAGAGGGGAGGAGGAATGGCAGCGATTACCGTTATGTATTACGATATCTATAGCAAAACCGCGGACGATATGATCAGGTCTAGGCGGCCGGCTACATATAAGGCAATCACTGAATACGTCAAGGGAATCCCAATACCCGAAACAAAATTACAGGTGGACGATGCCTGGCTGGATCAGGATGGGTTTCTTAAACACGGCTACCTTTGAGCGAAATGCGTATCCAAATAATAACGGAAGGCATTTTATTAACATTGGGCAAAGCAGGCACGAGCTGAGGTGGGGCATATTTTTTATAACGTATCGCAAGTCCTTGTTCATGCGGTATACAAGCCTTTATTCGATTCTCCTCACTCCGCCATAAGTACCAGGAAGTCCTGAAAACTCGCGCCCCAGCAGGCTTTTTCATCACGCAAAGTGTCGGGACTTACAACTCCTGATGAGGTATTCTTCAGATGTCGGCGAGCTATACCAAGCAACCACTAGTCGTTGCACTCCAGACCTGAATCCGCGCCCATATTGATAATCTGCAAAAAGGAAGAATTTAATGAGTTCTAAATATATTGTATTTATTATTGCCCTTAGTGTCACTTTGACTGGATGTGGCGGCGGCGGGGGAGGTCCTGAAGTAAATTCAATGAATTGTTCGGGCGCAGGAATGCAGGCAGTGCTTCCAACTTTCAAGAACGAAACTGAGCGGCAAGCATTTATTGATAAATGCCAATCTATCGCAGAAAAATAAAGCTCGGGACAAGCTATCGAGATGAGTCCATCGGACAAGAATTGATCAAATTCTGAGTTGTTTGCCGGTCAATGACGGATCCCGGCCCAATTCAAACAGTTGAGTTTCTCGATAGCGTCTAGTGCCTCGGTGAGCGATTGGCCGTGTATGCAGAGAAGCCGCTGGTTGATGATAGCATTCAGATTTCGTCACCCGATCTGTTCAACCCAGAGCGACTTTCGATGGAGGTACGGTAACTCCTAAAGCAACGGCTCCACCATACCTTCCAGCTTGTCCTTGCTGAGGCGTCCCAGTTTGGTGCCGACTATCGCGCCGGCGCGGTCGATCACCACCGTGAAAGGCAATGCTCCTTGCTTGTTTCCCGCTGCGTCCGCGAGGGACATGGCCCTAAGATCCCCCACGAGCACGGGATAGTTGATCCCGATGTCTTTGCTGAAAGCGGCCGCGCGTTCAGGCTGGTCTATGGCGATGCCGATGAACACCAGCCCGCGATCCCTGAACTTGTTCTGGAGCTCGATAAATTCCGGAATTTCCGCCCGGCAAGGTTCGCACCAGCTCGCCCAGAAATTGACCACCATGACCTGCTCACGCCATTGGGAGATGGATTGATTCTTTCCCTCGAGGTCGGGCAACGTGGCGGACATGATGGCTTCCGCGCCCTTGCTGGCGACATCGGCCGAAATCGGCGGGGCGCTACTCTTGGAGAGATGGCCGCGCAACAAAAATCCGGCCGTGATGGCAAGCAGCGCCGCCCCTATGAAGAGCGTTATCTGTTGTGACTTCGTCATTTCATGCCCTTGAAAAAGTTATCCGGAGCCGACCATTCGCGCAGCCTATTCCCGGTTGGGATGACCGGCGATACGGTGCGGACGGGATTGCCAAACCGGGAATCGGGATTTCCTATATCAACACGGCGTTGAGGATGTTGACAAAACGCTCCGTGTCCTGGAACCCGATAAGCCGGATATTGGGAATGTCGTGCCCTGTCCGGTCGATGAAAAGAATGCCGGGCGGGCCGAACAGCTTGAAGCGCTTGAGCAGCGCGAAATCGTCCGGCGTGCCGGCAGTCACGTCCACCTGCAATAGCACCACGTCTTTCAACCGTGCCTGCACCTTGGGATCGGTAAAGGTGAAGCGCTCCATTTCCTTGCATGAAATGCACCAGTCTGCGTAAAAATCAACCATGACGTATTTGCCACGCGACTGGGCGATGCGCTGATCGAGCTCAGCCACCGTCTTGATCCTTTGAAATTCGAGGTGCTGGTCCTGTGCGGCGCGAGTTCCATCCATCTCGGCATTTGTCCCGGCAATGCCTATTTTGGAAAGCGGTTGCAGGATATCCCGGCTGCCCGACAGCACCCCGATCAGCAGCGCGACGCCGACCAGCAGGGCGATCATCCCGATGCCTTTCATGAATTTCCGGAATCCCGATGCATCCGGTTTCAACGGATCGACGGCATGCAGGTAAATCGCGGAAACGATCAGCAGGGCCGACCACAGCAGCATGTGCACTACAGCGGGAATAACCGGCGAGATCAGCCAGATGGCGACTCCGAGCAAAAGCACCCCGAAGAATTGTTTTACCGCCTCCATCCAGGGTCCCGCCTTGGGCAGGAGCGCGCCGGCGGAAGCGCCGAGGAGAAGCAGCGGCACACCCATCCCTAGCGCCATGACGAACAATGCCGAGCCTCCCAGCAGCACATCCCGGGTCTGGCTTATGTAAAGCAGTGCCCCGGCCAGCGGGGCCGCTACGCACGGCCCGACGATCAGCGCTGACAAGGCGCCCATGCCGAATACCCCGGTCAAATGGCCGCCCCTCAAATGCCCGGCTTCAGCGGTAAGCTTGCTCTGGAGGAAGGTGGGCAGCTGCAATTCATAGAAGCCGAACATCGAAAAAGCCAGGGTCACGAATATCAGGGCGAATGCGCCCAGCACCCAGGCGTTCTGCAGGGCCGCAGCCAGCATCGCACCGGAAAGGCCCGCCGCCACCCCCGCAATCGCGTAGGTTATCGCCATCCCCATGACGTAAGCCAGTGACAGGATGAACCCCCGGCCGCGAGTGATATGCTCGCCCCGGTTGGCGATGATGCCGGACAAAATGGGAAACATCGGAAATACGCAGGGAGTAAACGAGAGCAGCAGGCCGATTCCGAAGAAGCCTGTCAGGATCATCCAGAAGTCGCCGCTTTCGAACATGCGCTCGATCTTGAGCGACTCGGTTTCGATGGCGCGACCGGACGGAGAAGTCTGGAACAGCTCGGCAGTGGAGTCCGGCTTATCTGCCCGACCAGCCGGAAAAGCCGGCGATGCAGCAACTGCTTCGCTGCTGACCGCATTGGCTACCGCCCCCGCCGCGGCCTTTGCCACCGGGAGCGTCAGCTCCACGACCTTGTTTATAGGGGCATAGCATACGCCTATCGGTTCGTTGCACCCCTGGTAGGTTGCCACCAGGGTCAGCTTTTCCGCTGCCGGCGTTCCGCGCTTGAGCGCGATGCGCGCTTCGAAAGGCTTATGGAAGACTTCGACCTGTCCGAATGTCACGTCGCTTTTCGGGGTGCCCGGGGGAATCGATATGTTTTCGATCGACGTTGCGGAAGCCGTACCCTCCCCGGTTTCCTTGGGCTTGAACGCCACCTTGTCCCGATACAGGTAATAGTCTTTCGCCGGCGTGAATTGGGCGACCAGCGTGTTTTCGTCCTGTACCCGCACCGTCATCTTGAACGCCTGGTCCGGGGGCAGCAGTTCCTGTTCGGTCTGGTCCAGGCTCGAACCGAGCTTCTGCAATTCGGACAAGAACCCGAACGAGCCCTTATCCCCGGCCTCGGCGAACGCGTTGGGAGTCAGAAGGACGAGCAATAGCAGGAAGTACCGCATCGGTCGCAGGGAAATTCTGTCAGTCATCTTTGATAGGCATTGCTGTTGCCGATGTTTCGTCGGCTATCCATTTCAAATAGGCGGGCAAGCCACTGCTGATTGGGACAGCAATGATTTCGGGGAGTTCGTACGGATGCTCCGACTTTATTAACTGCTCTACAGCTGCGTAATGCCGAGCCAGTGTTTTAATGAATAGCGGCACTTCGCTGGCCGTTTCGCTTTTGCTCTGCCACCAGTAGACCGAAGTGCAGTCCGCCAGCACGTTGACGCAAGCTGCCAGCCGCGCTTCGACCAGCTTCTGCGCCAGCGCCAGGGCTTCAGTCCTGTCCGGAAGGTTGGTGATGACGAGTATGTGTTCCACGGTATAAGCGCCTTCGCCCGCCCGGCTGGTAAAAATAGCGAATTTTACCCACTTTCCGCACCTGTTGCTGCGCACTCCGCAATCCCGTCCTCCACGGTCGGGTAGCGCAGGTTGACATGCAATTCGCGCTTCATGCGGTGGTTCGCCAATCGCCGCGATTCCCGCATGAAGGAAAGCAGGCTCGGCGATATGCATTCCTCGGCCTGGGCGCGGGTGATGCGTGGCGGATGGGGCAGGCCGAATCTGTCCGCTATCAGGTCGAAATATTCACCCATTTTCAGTTCGGAATCATCGGAGGCATGATAAATGCGGCCCGGGAGCGCATGGCGCAGCGCGGCAGCGAGAATCCGCGCGAGATCGTCGGCATGAATATGATTGGTATAGCTGTCCACTTCAGGCAGCAACGCCGGTGTTCCGGCTCGCACCCGTTCGAGCGGGATGCGATCGCAGGCATAGATGCCGGGCACGCGAAAGACCGAGATCTTCACTCCGTTTCTTTGCCCCCAGTGGCGCAGCTGCCTTTCGGCATCTACGCGCCGCAACGCGCGGCCGGTCTGCGGATTGGTTTCGCGGGTTTCCTCGACCAATGCCCCCTTGCAGTCGCCGTACACACCGCTGGTACTGATGTAGATAAGCTGATGTGGTAACATTGCCGACTTTGCGTTCGCGCGGGCCGCATGCCCACCATGCGTCATCAGCGCTGCCAGCAGGTTGGCCGTGCGCGTGTCCCGCTGGCCGTGTGCGGGCGGGGGCGCGAGGTGCAGAACCGCACGAGCCATGCCCGCAAGTTTGCGCAGGCTTTGCCGCCGGTCCAGGTCTCCTGCCACGGGAATGATGCCATGCGAACGCAACAAGGCGCGGTTGTCGGTGCGCCTGCACAGGCCGAGCAGTCTATAGCGCGCACGCAGCAGTGCGGCTGCGCGGAAAGCGATATCGCCGCAGCCGACGATCAGGAGCGTTGGTTTCGCGGTCCTCTTTTTACTTGTTGCCATTTTGATAGCTCAGCTTGTCTTATCGTCATCCCATGTCGCATCAAATTACCATTAAACCGAGCGATCACGTCTTTATCGCCGAGCCCGGAGAAACGGTCCTGCAGGCTGCGCTTCGCGAAGGTTTTGCTCTTCCTTACGGCTGCCGCAATGGCGCATGCGGGACCTGCAAGGGGAAAATAATACAGGGAACGGTCGATTTCGGCAGCCACAACGAAGATACGCTCACGGAAATGGAAAAGCGGGCGGGAATGGCCTTGTTTTGCTGTGCCACTCCGTTATCGGATCTGGTAATCGAAAGCCGGGAAATCGGCGCGATCAAGGATATCAAGGTCAAGACCCTGCCTTGCCGCGTGCATAAGCTGGAGCGGGTGGCGCCCGACGTGATGATTATTTCCCTGAAACTGCCGGCCAGCGAAAGGCTGCAATTTCTTCCCGGACAATATATCGATATCCTGATGAAGGATGGCAAGCGCAGGAGTTTTTCCCTGGCCAACGCGCCGCACGATGACGAGCTGCTGCAATTGCACGTGCGCAATTATCCCGGCGGCACATTTGCCGAGCACGTTTTCACCCGCATGAAGGAGAAGGATATCCTGCGCTTCGAAGGACCGCTCGGCACCTTTTTCCTGCACGAAGAATCCGACAAGCCCATCATTTTCGTGGCCAGCGGCACCGGGTTCGCACCGGTCAAAAGCATCCTCGAGCATGCCTTTTACATAAGGAATATCCAGGGCAGCGAGCGGCAGATGGTTCTTTACTGGGGCAACCGTACCAGGGCGGATATGTACATGCCGGAACTACCGGGCTTATGGCAGCAGGAGCACGATAATTTCACGTTTATCCCGGTGCTGTCCGAAGCGTTGCCCGGGAACGGCTGGAACGGTAGGACAGGGCTGGTGCATGCGGCGGTGATGCAGGATTTCGATTCTCTTGCCGGGTACCAGGTCTACGCGTGCGGGGCGCCGGGAATGGTGGAAGCTGCCCACAGGGATTTCACCCGTCATCGGGGCCTGCCCGAAGAAGAGTTTTTTTCCGACGCGTTTACCGTATCCTCCAGCTCTTCCGGTTCTTTCAGTTCATCCGGCGAACCCCAAAAGTAGGTTGCCTGCGGCACAATCAGTGTCCGTCTTCCAGGCGGTCGCTATTCGTCGCCGCCTCCGCCGGCGACCTCCAGCCTGCGCAGCGCAAGCTCCAGCCCCTTGCCATAGTGATCCCTGGCGAGCTCGGACTGGCCGATTTTCTGGTTCAGTTGCGCCAGGGCCAGGTAGGCAGGGTGGCTGGGCTCGACCGACAGGCTGGCTTCCAGGTAGCTCTGCGCTTTGCCCCACAATTCGGTATGAACGCACAGCTTGCCGAGCGCAAGCAGCAGATTGGCGTCGTTGGGATGGGACTTCAGCCAGGTCTCGGCGCGTTCTATCTGCCTGATCACATCGTTTCCCGGACATTCCGCATACAATCCCGCCAGTTCCGAATCCCATTGCCTGTCCAGGCTTTGCTCGATGATCTGATGCGCTGCTGCGCAATCCCCTATGGATAGGCAGGCGCGGACCGCAGCAGTGGCCACCCGGATATCCTTTTTATCGGATGACGACATGTTTCTCCAATATTCCTTCAGGGTTTCCGGGTTCAGCACCTTGTTCCTGATATTTTCGATATGGGCGTGGCGCCGCAATTGCTCGATTACTGCCTTGTCCAGCGCATTGCGCTGCTCCAGCTGCTTCAGCAGGTCCAGCACGGCATACCAGTTTCCGGATAATTGCTGCGCTTTCAATTCCAGCCGCAAGGCGGCGGTATGCAGCGGCGCTCCCGTGGAGCGCAACGAGTTCAGTATTTTCAATGCCTCCTCGGCGTGCTGCTCGTCCAGCAGCAGCTCCGCCTGGGTTACGAGCCGTACGGTAATATCCTTGGGGGCGAATCCTTCCGCTTTTGACAGAAATTCGTCGCGTTGCGAATACTTTCTCAACTCATGCGCCGAGCGGGCCCCTACCAGGGCATTGATCGTGCTGACGCGCGGCGATTCCTCCAGCTCGAGGGCTGCGGCGGCTGTTTTTTCGGCCTTGGCATAGCGCCCTTCAAAGAAGGCCTTCAGGCCATCCAGCATCATCCTGCGCGCCTTCTCCCGGCGCCGACGCCGGCGGAACTCACGCACCTCGGCGGGTATTCCCAGGGTGATGGCGATGAGCCGCACGATGAAATAGCCGATAAGGATGGTGGCAAGCAGCAGCACGACCATGAGATTGAGTGAGATTTCCACCCGGTAGGGCGGGGCGACCATCAGCACATAGCCGTTGTTGTAATTGGCGGCAATGGTAACGGCCACCGCCACGGCGGATAGTGCCAGCAGCCAGAGCACCGCCTTCATGCTACTTTCCTCTATCCTTGGCTAGCCGGTATTTGCGGATGGCATCGAGGCTCGCGGAAATAAGGGGCAGTTCCGCGCCCACATCGCTGTCGCGCAATTCCTGCAATGTCTCGATCATGCCGGAGACCGTCTCAGAGCTGGTATCGAAATACCGGTTGGTCCAATCGAGAGATGCCTCGATATCCGCCTTGAAGCTGGCCGGATTGCGCGCCAGCAAGGCGTGCCGCGCCGACAGCAGGCGGAGCCGCAGGTTCTCGCGGAGGAAGTATGCTTGCGACGGCGGCAGAAGCGCAATATCGGGCTTGTTCATGTTCTGCACGCGAACCAGTTGCTTTATATCCTCCCATATTTCACGGATCAATCGCAGCCATACATTGTCGGTATCCGGACCACCGGCAGAAGGTCTTGTTTCCTCGGGCCGAAGTTCCATAGCCAGTGGCAGCTTGTCGATTTCCTTTGCGAGACTGTCCAGACGGAGGCTGATTCCTACCGTATCGACGTACGGGGCGGTTTTCAAAAGATCCATGTCCAGGGATAGGATCTTGCGTATGGGGGTCAGTTGGGGGCGATCGATGCGTTGCAGGCGGACATCGGCCTCCTGCAGGGCGATCAATGCTGCCTTGACATTGTTCGCCAGCTGTAATTGCTGGTTGGCTATGAGCAGCAGCTGCTCGACCTCTTCCAGGGTTACTTCGTCGCGGTTCCTTGTCAGTTCCTGGTAGAGCGCTTCCAGGGCCAGCTGCTGGCTTTGCGATTCGGACAGTTTCGCGTCGAGCAATCCTACTTTCGACTCCGCGCGGCGGCCCGCTTCAGAGGCCTCGCCCGCAAGGTAGCGCGATTCCTTGCCGAATGTTTCCGCCTCCGCCAACCGCTTCGCGAGCTCATGCTGCAATTCGGAAACCTGGTTCCGGTTGTCATACCATTGCCAGGTCATGGCCGCCGCGAAGATCGCAGCGAGGATCAGCACCGGAAGAATACCCCTGGGCCATTCCTTCCGTGATGCTTCCGGCTTTGTGGTGGTTGTATCGCCGCTCTGTATTTCCGCGCTCATGTCACTCATGTTTTCGCTGAAACGCAAGGCTTATCGTTTCCATGGGACCGAAAATAGCCCAGCAAGCCCTGCAGCAGACCTTCATCACCCATTTCGGTGAGAATCACGTGCGCAACTCCCAGTTTTCGCGCAGCCTGGGCTATACGCTCGTGGGGTACGAATAGCGGTGTTGCAGTCAGCCAGGCTTTACCGGATTCACCAAGCATCTCGAACAGATTATGCAACCCTTCGCTGCTGGTGATGGTTATGCCACCGATTTTCGTTTTTTTCCAGCTTTTCAGCGACTGGATGACGTCGGCATCAGGCTTGGCGCGACGGTAACAGGATACATATTCGAGAACGGCGCCCCGCTTCTTCAGCGTTTCGCCCAATAACTCGCGGCCTCCCTCTCCACGGAAAATCACCACATGCTTGCCTTCGACTTGCTGCAATTCTGCCATATCCAGCAAGGCCTCGCTGTCAAAACGTGCTGTCGGTACGATGACGGATTCCACGCCGAATTTTTTCAGCGCTTTCACCGTGCCCTGGCCAACTCCCGCCATCATCAATGCGGGCGGCAGGGATTGCGGCGTTCGCCTTGCGGCGATCAAGCCCATAGCCTTGTCCACCGCGTTAGGACTGACGAATACTGCGAGATGGAACTCATGCAGCCGTTCGATCAGGTTTAGCAAGGGCTGCCGATCTTCTATGTCCTGGATTTCCAGGACAGGAAACAGGACAGGGTTGCCTCCCTCGGCGCGTATTTTTTCCGACAGCCCTGCCGCTTGGTGTTTCGGACGCGTGACGAGGATATTGATTCCGGCCAGGGCATCCGTCACGGATGGCTCACGGGTTCGGCTGCCCGTGACCCGAGCGCGGCCAGGATCTCTTCCGCTCCGCGAACCTTCAGGTTCCGGGCCAGTTGCGAACCGATAGCCGCGCCCAGTTCGGGCTCGCCCCTTACTTCGTCGCTGATCACGGATGTCCCATCCTGGCTGGCGACGAATCCGCGCAGCCGCAGCATCCCGTTGACTATCTCGGCAAAGCCCCCGAGCGGAACCTGGCAGCTTCCGCCGAGGGCGCGGCTCATGGATCGTTCCGCTTCCACGCATTGCGCCGTTTCGAGATGATGCAGCGGCTGTACCAGGTTGATCAGATCAGGGCGGTCTGTGCGGCATTCTATTCCCAAAGCGCCCTGGCCTACCGCCGGCAGGCTTATTTCCGCGTCGAGCAGGGCGGTTATGCGATTTTCCAATCCCAGCCGCTTCAGTCCCGCCGCTGCCAGGATAATGGCGGCAAACTGGCCTTCGTCCAGCTTGCGCAGACGGGTTTGCACGTTGCCCCGCAGGGGCTGTACTTCCAGGTGCGGATAGCGCGCGCGCAACTGGCTTTCGCGCCGCAGGCTCGAAGTCCCTACCACGCTTCCCGCGGGAAGCACATCGAGCCCGGCATATTCGTTTGAAACAAACGCATCCCTCGGATCTTCCCGTTCATAGATGGCGGCCAGTGAAAATCCATCAGGCATATCCATGGGAACATCCTTCATCGAGTGCACCGCGATATCCGCCCGCCGGTCTTCCAGCGCCTGCTCCAGTTCCTTGATGAACAACCCCTTGCCCCCAATTTTGGAGAGCGATTTATCAAGTATCTGGTCGCCCCGGGTGGTCATGCCCAATATGCTGAATTCCGTTTGCGGGTATAATTCCGAGAGCCGCTCACGGATAAAGTTCGCCTGCCATAAGGCGAGCAGGCTTTCCCGCGTGGCGATAACCACTTTCGCTGGTATGGATGAATTGGGCATTATCATGAAGTTGAGAAATTTAAGGAATTGCTTCTGATGTCGATTTTAGCACGGCAGACCCCAGCCCGGACCGAGGCGCAATTCGCGTCTGGCGGCGTTAGCCTTGCAAGGGGGCGTTCATTATGACTCTCCCAGCACCCAGAAATATAGCTTTCGATAAAAATCACGTCGACGACAAGGATAAAGACAGGCCGGTAAAGGATGATCCCCTGCGCGAGGATATCCGCCTCCTGGGACGCATGCTGGGCGATACCCTGCGCGAACAGGAGGGCGAGCCCACCTTCGACCTGATTGAAACCATCCGGCAAACCGCGATCCGGTTCCGGCGCGAGCAGGATCCCAAGGCGCGGCACGAACTGGACATGATACTGAACCAGTTGAGCAACAAGGCGACTGTCGCGGTGGTTCGTGCCTTCAGCCATTTCTCCCAACTTTCCAACATCGCCGAGGATATGCACCACAACCGGCGGCGCCGCACCCATCTGCGCGCCGGATCGCCGCCTCAGGCGGGCAGCATCGCCCTGGCGTTTGACCGGGTATTCTCCAGCGGGGCCGATGGCGCCGCCCTGGCTGGTTTCTTTGCAAAAGCGGTGGTCTCGCCGGTGCTGACGGCCCATCCTACTGAAGTGCAGCGTAAAAGTATTCTCGATTGCCAGTTGACCATCGCGTATCTCTTAAACGAACGAGATCGCATGGAGTTGACTCCGGACGAGTTGCGCAATAATGAAGAAGGTTTACGCTGCGCCATCCAGATACTGTGGCAGACACGGATGCTGCGGCCCGAGCGCCTCTCGGTATATGACGAAATCAAGAACGGCCTGGCATATTACCGCTATACCTTTCTTTCCGAAGTGCCGCGGCTTTATGCCGAAATCGAGGATTTGCTCGAACGGCGGATGGGTGCAGATGCACCTCGCATACCTGCTTTCCTGCGCATCGGCAGCTGGATAGGCAGCGATCGCGACGGCAATCCTTTCGTCACCCATGAAGTCATGCTGCACGCGGCGGAACGCCAGTCGGCGCTCGCGCTGGACTTCTACATGGGCGAAGTGCATCTGGCTGGGAGAAGATTGAGCCTCACCGAGCGCCTCGTGGACGTGGACGACGAGCTGGCCGCCATGGCCGAAGCCTCCCCCGATCGCGTACCGAGCCGTGCAGACGAGCCCTATCGCCGTGCACTGATCGGCATCTACGCACGCCTTGCCGCTACCAGCCAGGAACTGGGCCATGTAATCAGGCAGCGGCGGCCGGTCGGGCCCGCCGTGCCCTATTCGGGAAGCGGCGAATTCATACGGGATCTCGATGTTCTCATCCGCTCGCTCAGGCAAAATAAATCGGAACTGCTGGTGCGGGGGCATCTGCGGCATCTGCGGCGTGCCGCTGAAGTGTTCGGTTTTCACCTGGCGCCGCTGGATATGCGCCAGCATAGCAACGTGCATGAGCAGGTCGTGGCGGAATTGTTCAAGTACGGCCAGCGGAATGATTACTGCGCATTGAGCGAAACGGAACGGATGCAGTGGCTGCTGACCGAGATCAGCAGTGTCCGCCCGTTGCGTTCGCCCTTTCTCGATTATTCCGCCACCGTGCAGAGCGAAATGAATATTTTGCAGACGGCAGCGGAAATACATCACCGTTTTGGCCAGGCCGCGTTGCCGAATTACATCATCTCCAAGACGGACGGTATTTCGGACATGCTGGAGGTCGCGCTGCTGTTAAAGGAAGTGGGCCTCCTGCAACCGGGTGATACGCCGCGGCTTCATGTCAACATCATTCCGTTGTTCGAAACGATCGCAGATTTGCGCAAATGCGGTCAAGTAATGGACGAGCTGTTTTCGATTCCCTATTACCGCAAGCTCCTGGAATCGCGCGGCAATGTCCAAGAGGTCATGCTGGGCTATTCCGACAGCAACAAGGACGGAGGGTTTCTTGCCGCGAATTGGGAGCTCTACAAAGCCGAAACCGAGCTCACGAAGATTTTTGCGAAGCACAAGGTAGACTTGCGTTTGTTCCATGGACGCGGCGGCACGGTAGGGCGCGGCGGCGGTCCAAGTTATCAGGCCATACTGGCCCAGCCTCCCGGCAGCGTCAACGGGCAGATACGCATCACCGAGCAGGGCGAAGTCATCGGCAGCAAATACGCGGACCCGGAGATCGGGCGGCGCAACCTCGAAACGCTTGTGGCGGCTACGGTCGAAGCAACCTTGTTGGGTCACGATCCGCTCGGCGAACGTACCGCCGATTATCACCAGACCATGGAGACATTGGCGGGCGATGCCCTTTCGGCCTATCGCAATCTCGTGTACGAAACGCCGGGATTCAAGCGGTATTTTCAGGAATCGACCCCCATAAAAGAAATTGCTGGGCTGAATATCGGCAGCCGCCCCCCTTCCCGCAAGCAGTCCGATGAGATCGAAGACCTCCGCGCCATTCCCTGGGTATTCAGCTGGGGAGTCAATCGGACCATGATTCCGGGCTGGTACGGTTTTGGCACGGCCGTGGAAAAATTTGTGGAACGATCCGCGGAGCGCGAGGGCTCAAGTGCGAGAGGCCTCGAATACCTGCAGGAAATGCACCGCAATTGGCCGTTCATGCAGACCCTGTTATCCAACATGGATATGGTGCTCGCAAAAACTGACATGGGGATTGCCTCGCGCTACGCCGAACTGGTTACGGACGTCCGGCTGCGCAACGATGTGTTTGGACGTATCGAGGCGGAATGGGACCGCAGCGTAAAATGGCTATTCGCGGTGACGGGACGTGTCGAACTGCTGCAGGACAATCCCACCCTGGCTCGAAGCATACGCAACCGCACGCCCTACATCGACCCCCTCAACCATTTGCAAGTCGAATTGCTGCGCCGCTATCGTTCCGGCGATACCGCCGACACCGTAAAACGCGCAATACAACTCACCATCAACGGCGTGGCGGCGGGACTGAGAAATAGTGGGTAGCCAAAATCCCAAACTCGTATTGCTATTGAAATACAAATGCCGGCCCGCCAGGGCGACAGGGAGACGATTGTGAGCAAGAAACTCTATATCAAGACTTTTGGCTGCCAGATGAACGAGTACGATTCCGCCAAGATGGCGGACGTGCTGCACGCTGCGCAAGGGATGGAAAAAACGGATGACCCGGCAAATGCGGACGTGATCCTGTTCAATACCTGCTCGGTGCGCGATAAAGCGCAGGAAAAAGTGTTCCACGATCTGGGACGAGTCAGACATTTGAAAAATCTCAATCCTGATCTGCTCATCGGCGTGGGTGGCTGTGTGGCCAGCCAGGAGGGTGCCGAAATCGTGAAGCGCGCCCCTTACGTCGATCTGGTATTCGGACCCCAAACCCTGCATCGGCTGCCACAGCTGATTGCGGAACGCCGGATTTCCGGGCAGCCGCAAGTCGACATATCCTTTCCGGAAATCGAAAAGTTCGACCATTTGCCGCCTGCCCGCGTCGAAGGCGTCACTGCTTTTGTTTCCATCATGGAAGGATGCAGCAAATATTGCAGCTTCTGTGTGGTGCCTTATACCCGTGGCGAGGAAATATCGCGTTCACTGGTGGACGTGCTGGAGGAAATAGCGGAACTGGCAAGCCAGGGCGTAAAGGAAGTGACATTGCTGGGACAGAACGTCAATGCCTATCGCGGCGCCATGGAAGGCGTGGATGGAGCGGACGAAGGCACGGGCGCGGACCTGGCGCTGCTGCTCGAATGCATCCATGAAATGCCGGGAATCGAGCGCATTCGCTACACCACGTCCCACCCCAAGGAATTCACGTCCCGGCTCATCGCTACTTACGCCAGATTGCCGAAGCTGGTGAGCCATGTCCACTTGCCGGTCCAATCCGGTTCCGACCGGATACTGGCGGCAATGAAACGCGGCTATACGACGCTGGAATACAAGTCCATCATACGTCGTCTCCGGGCTGCGCGGCCGGATATTTCCGTTACTTCCGACTTCATTATCGGCTTTCCCGGGGAGACCGAGGCCGACTTTGAAGCAACCATGAAATTGATCGAGTCTGTCGGTTTCGATGGCTCCTTCAGTTTCATCTACAGCCCCCGTCCGGGAACCCCTGCGGCGGGCCTGCCGGACGACTGCCCCTACAAGGAAAAACTCGAGCGGCTGCATAAATTGCAGGAGCGCGTCGACAAGCAGGCCCAGGCCATCAGCCAGGCCATGGTTGGCTCGACCCAGCGCGTGATCGTGGAGGGTATTTCAAAAAAAAATGCGGAGGAACTGACCGGGCGCACCGACAATAATCGCGTGGTCAATTTCGCCGGCCCCAAAGCCTGCGTCGGAGATTTCATGGACGTGAAGATCACCGCTGCACTTGCTCATACCCTGCGGGGAGAGATCGTGGATGGCGAAAACCGGAAAATTTCCGTATTGGCTGGCAATTGATATCTTCGACGCTTCCACTGGCGAGCCATCGACACCCTTTTCTCAACCCCCCTTGGCCCTTGCAACCATACGATTGCCGCCGCTGGCATTCCATGTTGTGCGCCGGCATGGAAGCACTTTCCTGGATGCGTCTCCTTGCAAAGTGATTCGGCCGCTGCCAGAATTAAGAATCTTCCCGTCGCTCCGAAAGCCCCGTTGAAATCCAGGCCAGTAGAACTTTCATTTACTCCCGCCGACAACCAGCGTCTTGCAAACCTGTGCGGGGTGCTGGATGAAAACCTGAGGCAGATAGAAACAGTGCTGGATGTCACCATAGTAAGGCGGGGAGAGCATTTCAGCCTGCATGGCAAGACCGCCAACACCTCTCTGGCGGCGGACACCCTGAAGAGTTTTTATGGTCAGGCCCAGCATTCGCTGGGCATCGAGGAAGTTCAACTGGGGCTCATCGAAGCCATGCGGCCTCATCACCCGAAGGAGGCCGCGCGCCTTGCGGCCCTCCCGGCGGAAGCGGCGCCCCTGCTCATTACTCGCCGCAGCGACCTGCGCGGACGTACGCCGCTGCAAACTCAATACCTGCAGCAGATCCAGACTCACGACATTACGTTTGCCGTCGGCCCGGCGGGCACGGGAAAAACATACCTCGCGGTTGCCAGTGCAGTCGATGCCCTGGAGCGCGACAACGTGGCGCGTATCGTACTGGTGCGTCCGGCGGTCGAAGCGGGGGAGCGCCTTGGCTTTCTGCCGGGAGACATGGTGCAGAAAGTGGATCCCTATTTGCGGCCTCTATACGACGCCCTTTACGACTTGATGGGCTTCGATAAGACCAGCAAGCAATTCGAGCGCAGCGCGATCGAAATTGCCCCGCTGGCATTCATGCGCGGCCGCACGCTGAACCAGTCTTTCATTATTCTCGATGAGGCGCAGAACACCACGCCCGAGCAGATGAAAATGTTCCTCACCCGTATCGGCTTCGGCTCCAAGGCGGTGGTGACAGGCGACATTACCCAGATCGACCTGGCGAAGCACCAGAAGAGCGGGCTGATAGAAGCCCAGCAGGTCCTGGAAAAAGTGCGTGGCATCGCTTTTACTCACTTCGGCGCCGAGGATGTGGTGCGGCATCCCCTGGTTCAACGGATCGTCAATGCCTACGAAAAGTACGAAAAATCTTCAAGGGAGACCTGAGCCGGGCGCAGAAAGCGGCGGCAAAACGGGACGACTCGAGCTGACCATACAACGCGCGACTCGCGCCCGAGGCATACCCCCCGATGAGGAGTTTCGCAAATGGATTGGCGCAGCGCTGTCAGAGGACAAAAAGGATATGGAAATCGGGCTGCGGATAGTGAATGAATCCGAGGGCAGGCGGCTGAATCGCGACTTTCGCCATAAGGATTACGCGACCAACGTACTGACTTTCGTTTATGGCGACTCCCCGATCCTGGCCGGCGACATCGTGCTTTGTGCCAGCGTGATAAAAAAAGAGGCGGCCCGGCAATGCAAGGATCTTGCCGCACACTATGCTCATCTTACGGTTCATGGAATATTGCATCTTCAAGGTTTTGATCATGATATTGATGAGAGGGCGGAAGCAATGGAACGGCTCGAGACGGAAATTCTTGCCGGGCTGGGGTACGAAAACCCGTATGATGAAACATCGGTCTCTGCCGCTGGAAGAGACGACAGGAATTCTGGCGGGGATGGAACATGTCATGCATGATTCGCAGCGAACCTCCTTTCTTATGAATAGGACCGGCTGACCTCCATGGAAGAACCTCCCAAACCGGGCTGGCTGGAACGAGTCAGCGCTTTGCTGCTTCGGGAACCCGGCGACCGGCAGCAGCTCGTGGCGCTGCTGCACGCTGCTTTCGAACGCAACCTGTTCGATTCCGATGCGCTCAGCATGATAGAGGGGGTCATACAGGTAGCCGAAATGCAGGCGCGCGATATCATGATCCCGCGCTCGCAAATGGATGTGATCGACATCAATGATACGCCGGACAAGTTCATTCCGTTCGTCATCGAGAAAGCGCACTCGCGTTTTCCGGTTACAGAAAACGATAGAAACAACGTCATAGGGATACTTCTGGCAAAAGACCTGCTGCGGTTTTACGCGGAGGAGGAAGAGTTCGATATGCGGGAAATGCTGCGGCCCGTGGTATTCATTCCGGAGTCGAAGCGCCTCAATGTATTACTCAAGGATTTCCGCAGTAACCGCAATCACATCGCCATCGTAGTGGACGAGTATGGAGGCGTAGCCGGACTGGTGACCATAGAAGACGTGCTGGAACAGATAGTCGGCGATATCGAGGATGAACACGATTTCGACGAGGTCGAGGACAACATCGTCCAGGAACCGGAAGGCCACTGCCGTATCAAGGCAGTCACGGAAATAGCGGATTTCAATGAAAAGCTCGGGTCATCGTTGAGCGATGAACATTACGATACGATCGGCGGCCTGGTACTGCACAGCTTCGGGCGGTTGCCCAAAAGGGGGGAGTCGGTCGTGGTGGGGCCGTTCAAGTTCACCGTATTACGGGCGGATAGCCGCAGGCTGTATACTTTGCAGGTAGAGCCGAACATCGAGGAGGCGCCTGTCGAGCCGGACCTGAAACAGGAAGAGTAGTGTGACGGTCACCTGCAATTTATAAGGGTGCATCCATGAACCCACAATGGATCCATATAGTTTTGCGCCGCTAAAAGAGTTCCCACCAGAACCCCCTCTGGTAGAGGTGGTGGTCGAGATTCCGCGAGGAAGCTTCCTGAAGCGCGGATCTTCAGGCAGAGTGGATTTCGTTTCGCCCCTTCCCTGCCCTTTTAATTATGGATCGGTCCCGGACTATATCGGGCTGGAAGGTGATTTGCCCGATGCGCTGATCCTGGGCCCGCGGCTGCCGGCCGGCACGCGCAAGCGCGTCAAGGCCTGGGGCGCGGTGACTTTCATGGACCGCGGCATGGTGGACGATAAGCTCATCTGTTGCGATTATTTTCCCGATGCTTCGCAGAGGGAGGCCGTGCTGCGTTTTTTTCGCTTTTACGCGAAGTGCAAAGGCATGCTGAATATCTGGCGCGGACGGCCGGGGCGCAACGCCTGTGAGGGCTGGCGCGAGGCGGCCGAGGCGCTTGGACGGGCAAAGCCGCGAGACGATTCATGGCGGGGACCGCCGCTCGATTTTTAGCGGTGGACAGCCTGGATTGACGCAAAAGAGTCTTTCCACGGAGCGGGATGCGTGGCAGAATTGCGCCCCCTCATTACAACATCGGGCCAGCATTGACATGCCTCTTCTCACTGCCGAAAAGGTATCACTCTCCTTCGGGCATCACATGCTTCTGGATCAGCTCAATCTGCAGCTCGACCCAGGTGAGCGCGTCGGTCTTATCGGCAGGAACGGTGGCGGGAAATCGAGCTTGCTGCGTATCCTGGCTGGTGAAATCCAGCCGGACGACGGCCGGGTCTGGCGTACTCCCGGACTGAAGCTGGCATACGTGCCGCAGGAACCGGAACTGGATCCTTCCCTTACGGTATTTCAGGAAGTTTCGAAGGGGCTGGGCGCCATCAGCCAGCTTCTGGTGGATTACCATGAAACTTCGCATCTATTGAGTGCCGGCGCAACGGATACGGAGGCGCTCCTTGCGCGGCTCGAGGATTTGCAGGCCGGATTGGAAGCCCAGGATGGCTGGCGGATGCAGGCGATGGTCGAGATGGCGATCGACAAGCTTGCGCTTTCCGCAGACGCCTTGGTGGGCCAGCTATCGGGAGGATTGCGAAAGCGGGTCGCCCTAGCTCGCGCGCTGGTGATGACTCCCCAGGTATTGCTGCTCGATGAGCCGACCAACCATCTTGATTTTTCCTCTATTGAATGGCTGGAGGCCTTGCTCAAGGACTTTCCCGGAAGTGTCCTGTTCGTTACCCACGACCGGCGCTTTCTCAGCAATGTGGGCACGCGCATCGTGGAGTTGGACCGGGGCAGATTGACCGGCTTTCCCGGAAATTTTGCCGAATACCAGCGCCGTAAAATGGAATTGCTGGAAATCGAGGCTGTACACAACCAGAAATTCGACAAAGTCCTGGCACAGGAAGAAGTGTGGATCAGAAAAGGCGTACAAGCGCGGTGCACCCGCAACGAGGGCAGGGTGCGAAGACTGGAAGCGCTCCGGCTGGAGCGTGCAGCGCGGCGTGAGCGATCGGGAGCGGTCAATCTCAGCGTGGATGAGGGTACGCGATCGGGACAAGTGGTAGCCGAACTGAACCATGTCAGCAAGAATTACGGCGCAAGGAAAATCATTGAGAATTTTTCCTGCCGTATCCTGCGGGGGGATCGGGTGGGCCTGCTGGGACCGAACGGGGCCGGCAAATCCACGCTGCTCAAGCTGATACTGGGAGAGTTGCAGCCTGATTCCGGTGAAATCAGGCATGGAACCAAGCTTGCGGTAGCCTATTTTGACCAGATGCGGGAGCAGTTGAACGAGGAATCGACGCTGGTGGATACCATAAGCCAGGGCTCGGACTTTATCGATATCGGCAAGACGAGAAGGCATGTCATAAGCTATCTGGAAGATTTTCTGTTTTCGCCCGAGCGTGCGCGTTCACCCGTCAAGTCGTTGTCTGGGGGTGAGCGCAACCGGCTTCTGCTTGCGCGGCTGTTCACCCGTCCGGCCAATGTGCTCGTGCTGGATGAGCCGACCAACGACCTGGATGTGGAAACGCTGGAACTGCTGGAAGCGTTGCTGCAGACTTATTCCGGCACCTTGTTTCTGGTGAGCCACGACCGGGAGTTCCTCGACAACGTGGTCACCCAGGTGATCGCCTTTGAAGGAGCCGGAGTATTGCGGGAATACGTGGGAGGTTATGAAGATTGGGTAAGAGCCAGGGACTTTTCGCGGGTTGCAGCCGCGGCTCCGCCAGAGCTGGCCAAAGCGCCTTCGCTCCCTGCGGACAGAAAGCGAAAATCCGAACCCCGCATCAGGCTGGGATACGGGGAAGCGCGCGAACTCGAGGAATTACCGGGCAGGATCGAGTTGCTTGAACGCGAGCAGGCGGAAGTAACGCGACAATTGTGTTCCCCGGAAATCTATCGCGATCGTCCGGATGAGGCCCGCATGCTCCAGGCCCGAAGTGCCGCCATTGAAGAGGAACTCATGGACCGCCTTTCGCGGTGGGAGGAATTGGAGGCGAAAAGCGCGGAGAGCGGGAGAAAGTGCAGCGATAAGTCTTAAAAACCCTACTCGTTTAATCGTTGACCCGGAATGACACATCGTTTAGAGTCGCTCTTTTTGAAAAGAGGGCACTAACGATGAAAAGACCAGCAATAATAAATTTATTTGCGTGGGGCCTGCTTCTGGCGATGACTGGCGCCGCTCAAGCCGCTGGCGATGCGGCGGCGGGGAAGCAGAAAAATGCAATGTGTATCGGCTGTCATGGGATCGAAGGATATCGCACATCCTATCCCAGCGTATACCAGGTTCCCCGGCTTGGCGGTCAGCATGCCGAATATATAGTCAAGGCGCTGCAGGCATATAAAACCGACGCCCGCAGTCATCCGAGTATGAAAGGGATAGCTGCCAGCCTGTCCGAAAAGGACATGGAAGACTTGGCCGCTTATTATTCGGGCTCCGGTGGTAAATAATTTTATCTATTGCGCAAGGGACATCATGAAAAATTTGTTGATCACCGCCGTTGGCGGTGCGTTGTTGTTGATTTCCAGCCAGGGCATGGCTGCCAACATCGAAGCAGGAAAGAAGAAAGCGGCTGAAGTCTGCGCGGCCTGCCACGGAGCCGATGGCAATAGTCCCGCGCCGGCATTTCCCAAGCTTGCCGGACAACATGCCAGTTATCTGGAAAAGACCTTGAACGAATACAAGTCCGGAGTGAGGAAGGATCCCATAATGGCTGGAATGGCAGCCGCGTTGAGCAAGGAAGACATTGAAAATGTAGCCGCCTATTTTGCCAGCCAGTCCGGATTGAAAACCAAGTATTGATCGGTTGAGCGGTGGCAAGGCCCGCCTGGTCACGTGCGGAATCAGTGCGGGATAAATGCTGGATCGACTTACGGAACTCTCAATTATTCCGGTCGATCCGGTTTGTCCATTCCCGGTCAATTCAGCCGGCGATCCAGGCAATCGAAATAAACCGAAGCATCCATTCCGGATGCGCTTCTCTGAGCCTGCCAGATCATTTCCGCCAGACATTCCATGATCTGGTGCGTCGCCGCATGCTCATCCCCCGTTTTTCTCAGCATGTGTTCGAAACGCTCGCAAATTCCCGCCGGCTGGTCTATGGAAAGCTGCTCCTTGATCGCCATATGCATGCCCATATGTAAGAAGGGATTGGTATCTCCCATCTCGGGCAGGTAATCCTTGTCCTGATAACGCTCCGGATCATCGAGCATGGCATGATATTCCGGATGCATTAAAATGACCTGTAGAGCCACATCTTCCATGCCGCTAAGCATTTCGCGCTGCCGGTATTTTCGCCAGGAATCGAAAAAGAATTGACGCGCCTCTTCTCTTGTTGGATTAAACATTCAGGCTGTCGAATCCTGGAGGGAGTTCTCCGACGGAAGCACGAAATTCTTTTCCTTGAATTCGCATAAGTCGTTAATGAGGCATATGGCGCATTCCGGCTTCCTTGCCTTGCAGATATAGCGGCCGTGCAAAATAAGCCAGTGATGCGCGTCGTGCCGGAACTCCACCGGAACAAACTTCAAAAGTTTCAATTCCACGTCCAGGACGGTTTTTCCAGGAGCGATTCCGGTACGGTTTGAGACCCGGAAGATGTGGGTATCCACCGCGATGGTGGGTTCCCCAAACGCCGTGTTCAGGATGACGTTTGCTGTTTTACGTCCAACCCCGGGAAGCTTTTCCAGTTCATCCCTTTTCCGGGGTACCTGGCTTCTGTGGTTTTCGATCAGCATCCGGCACGTGGCCAGGACATTTTTTGCCTTGGTTTTGTATAGCCCTATCGTCTTGATGGCTTCCTGTAGATTCGTTTCGCCCAGTGCGAGTATTTTTTCCGGGGTATTGGCGCGTTTGAAGAGCTTGCGCGTGGCGAGATTCACGCTCTTGTCGGTTGCCTGCGCTGAAAGGATTACAGCGATCAGGAGTTCGAACGGCGAGTTGTATTCCAGCTCGGTAGTGGGGTGGGGATTGGCTGCCTTGAACCGTGTAAAGATCTCGCGGCGTATGGTGGAGTTCATGAGGATGCGATTATCCGAAGGTATATGCCATTTATGATAATTGATTTTCTTCCGCAGCCTGGGCCCGGCATGCCTTTGCGCGCGCCAGCGCAGCCTCTACGGCTGCTCGCTTGATATCCCCGGCTGCCACGGCGGCATTCGGCGAGGAGTTATTGCCGGGCTTTGGAGAGTCTATCGCCGTCGCCAGTTTTTCCTCTCGTTCCATTTTTTCACGCGCCAGCCTACGCAGCCTGGAATGGTAGCGCATCCGTGCGCGATCCGAAGCTTTCATCCTCTCGTCGGCAGGAGGGAGTTGCCATGCCTCATCCACGGCATGGGTGTCGCCAGGATGGGGAATCGCGCTGGCAGGAGTCATGCTGATGCAATTGACCGGGCACGGCGAAATACACAGCTCACAACCGGTACATTCCGCCGAGATAACCGTATGGGCCAGCTTGGCGGCGCCCACGATGGCATCGACCGGGCAGGCCGCTATGCACAGCGTGCAGCCTATGCATGCGTGCTCGTCGATGAACGCAACCGCTTTCGGCTTGGTGACCCCGTGCGCGGTATTCAGCGGAAGCGGAGCTTCTCCCAGCAATTGCGCCAGCCTACGGATACCCTGCTCGCCTCCGGGAGGACACTGGTTGATTCGGGCACGTCCGTCCGCGATAGCGGTGGCATAGGGTTCGCAGCCATCGAAGCCGCATTGGCGGCACTGGGTTTGTGGCAGTATGGCATCGATTTCCGCTATCAGCAGATTCTGTTTCATGCCGAGCTCTCGTGCAGGCCCATCTTTGGCCCATCCATAGCGCGCAGCGATCGCGCAATTTCACTTACCAACCCTGGCCCCCTGTATATAAGGCCGCTATAAATCTGTACCAGGCTCGCTCCCGCTTCGATTTTCTCATTGGCGTCCGCCGCGCACATGATGCCGCCTGCGGCGATAATCGGCAGCGCGTCTTGCAGCACCTCACGCAGGCGCCGGACAATAGAATTAGCCCGCTGACGGAGAGGCGCTCCGCTCAATCCACCCGCTTCGCCCCCATGAGGCAGCGACTCCACGCCTTGCCGCGATAGCGTTGTGTTGGTGGCGATCACCCCGTCGATCTTGTGCTTCATCAATAACGCTCCCATGGCGTCTATTTGCCGTGTTTCGAGGTCGGGAGCGATTTTAACCACGAGGGGAGTATATTTGCCGTGCTCGTCGGCCAATCTTTGCTGGCTCGATTTCAACGCATGCAGAAGGTGATCCAGCTCCTCGCCGTTTTGCAGCTCCCGAAGATGGGGCGTATTGGGAGAGGAAATATTGACCGTGATGTAATCCGCATAGCGATATGCCTTGCGCAGGCAAATCAGATAGTCTTCCGCAGCCCGTTCTATCGGCGTATCGAAGTTTTTCCCAATATTGATGCCCAATACGCCGGAATAATTTGCGCGCCCGACATTCGCCAGGAGATTATCGATACCGTGGTTGTTGAAGCCCATGCGGTTGATGATGGCCTTGGCTTGCGGGAGGCGAAACAAACGCGGTTTCGGATTTCCCGGCTGGGCGCGGGGGGTAACTGTCCCAATCTCGATGAAACCAAAGCCCAGCCCTCCCAGCGCTTCTATATGTTCGCCGTCCTTGTCCAGTCCCGCAGCCATGCCCACCGGGTTGGGAAAGACGAGGCCCATGAGGTTTTGAGGATGACTTGGTATCCTGGAATAAGCAGGGAACCCCCGGCGATAAGCCAGCTCCAAGAGCTGGAAAGTGACGCGATGGCTGGTTTCGGGTTCGAAAGCAAATAATAAGGGGCGCAGGAGGGAATAGAGCATGGTGTTATTTTAACTCCGGGCGTTCCTTTGCGAGAACCCATGCAGAAATTTCCGGATGGCTGCTCTTTGCTTCGGAGCAGCACTTGTGCCGCCGCTTCAAGCGATTTACCATCACTGCCTTGCTCGTAGGGAGAGAGTTCTCATGAAGTTAGCCAGCTTATCTTTTCTGTTGTTCCTTTTCTCTTGGGCTGGACACGTTCACGCGTTGAATGAATGGGAGAAGCTCAATCAGAAAACCGAATTGCTCTATCAACAGGGCAATTATCCCGCAGCGGTGGAGGCAGCCCTGCAAGCCCTGCAAATAGCGGAGCAAACGCTTACTCCCGATAATGCCGATCTGGCCACCAGCTTGAATAGCCTGGGCATGTTATATAGCGCGCAAGGCAGGTACGGGCAAGCTGAGCCGCTCCTGACGCGGGCGCTCGGTATTTTCGAGAAGTCTGCCGGCGAGGAAAGCCCGGAGATGGCGGCAACCCTGAATAACCTCGGGGCGCTGCACAAGAACCAGGGCCAGTACGCGAAAGCGGAGACATTCTATAAGCGCGGGCTCGATATTGATGAAAAGGCGCTCGGGCCGGAGCACCCCGACGTAGCGATAAGTCTCAATAATCTCGCGCAGTTATACCAGGTGCAACAAAAATACTCGGATGCCGAGCCGTTGCTTCAGCGCGCAATGGGAATTATGGAAAAAACGCTGGGTCCGGAACATTCCAATACCGTCATGATCATGAATAATCTTGCTTTGCTCCATGGCGCGCAGAAACAATACGACCAGGCCGAACCGTTGTTCAAGCGCGTTTTCGTGATCTCCAAGAAGACGCTGGGGCCGGATCATCCCTACGTGGCCCTAAGCCTGAACAATCTGGCGGGAATCTATAAGGACCAGGGAAAATATCCCCATGCTGAACCGCTTTTCAAGCGCGCACTGATGATCTCCGAGAAATCCCTCGGTCCCGATCATCCCAGCGTTGCGACGGGGCTGGAAAACCTGGCGCAACTGTATCGCGAGATAGGCCACGCCAAGAAAGCAGAACCCCTGGACAAGCGTGCTGCCGAGATACGGGCGATGAAGCGGTAACGGCTTCCCGATAACACAGATAACCGGACGGGAACCTCTCGAACTCACATCCCGATCAATCGGGATCGTCCTGGTTGCTGGTATCGTCCAGCGGCAGCCATTGCCCGCCCATCAAGCCTTGCAGCGGACCAAAGCTCGCCTTGTAAGCCATTTTCCGGCTGTTCTTGATCCAGTAGCCGAGATAAAGATAGGGCAACCCCAGCGTGCGGCACAAATTTACCTGCCATAGGATGTTATAGGTCCCATAACTTGCCTGCGGCATATCGGGATCAAAAAACGTATATACGGAGGAAATACCATCCGATAATTTATCGATGATGCTGATCATGCGCAGATGCCGGTTTTCGTGAAACTCGATCAGCTTCGAATCGACATTGCTCGGCAGCAGGAAGTGCCGATATTGTTCGCGGCTGTCGCGGTCCATCCCGCCGCCGCTATGCCGTTTGGCCTGGTAGCGCAGGTAGAGCGCATAATGCTCAGGGTGATAATAAAGATCGTGCTGCGTGGCGGTCAAATGCTGATGCCGCTTCCAGGAGCGGCGCTGGGTGCGCTTGAGAACCAGCTCATCCACCACGAGCCGCACCGGCACGCAAGCGCGGCAATCGTCGCAATAAGGCCGGTATGTAAATGCCCCGCTCCGGCGGAACCCGGCCTGGACCAATTCACCATATACGTTCGTATCGATCAGATGGCTGGGCGTCGCCACCTGGGAACGCGCCAATCGCTCGGGCAAATAGCTGCACGGATAAGACGCCGTCGTATAAAACTGCAGCAGCGATGAAGGAATATCATTCAGCTGGCTCATTATCGAAACACCATTTTTCCGCTCGGGTGGGATAGTTTACCAATTCTTTCAGTCGTTGACTAAATTCCTCTCGCGCT
This sequence comes from Nitrosospira sp., assembly GCA_035547595.1. Classification (GTDB taxonomy): domain Bacteria; phylum Pseudomonadota; class Gammaproteobacteria; order Burkholderiales; family Nitrosomonadaceae; genus Nitrosospira. The sequence goes on along the minus strand of DASZUL010000081.1, from coordinate 12,549 downwards.
ATTTCCCTCGCCCCCAGCGAGGCGAGATGGGTGGTTTTCATCTGGCAGTCAATTATGCCGAAGCCCCACCGTTGCAACTGCCGAGCCAGATGCACCAAGGCTATCTTCGAGGCATTCGGCACGCGGGAAAACATGGACTCCCCAAAAAATGCCCGTCCCTGCGCAATCCCGTACAATCCCCCGGCAAGTTCGCCGTCGATCCAGATTTCAACGGAATGCGCACTCCCCATTTCATGTAACATCGAATACGCTGAAACCATCTCATGGTGGATCCAGGTGCCAGCCTGCTGTCGGCGGGGCGCAGCGCAGGCTTCCATTACCTCTCTGAAGGCGCTGTCTACGCGGACTTCATATCCACCTTTTTTCAAAATCTTCCGCAATGACCGGGATATCTTGATTTGATCCGGAAACAGTACCATGCGCGGGTCGGGACTCCACCATAATATCGGGTCGTCGTTGTTGAACCACGGGAAAATTCCAGAGCGATAGGCGTCGATCAATCGTTGGGGAGAAAGATCTCCGCCGACGGCAAGAAGCCCGTTAGGCTCTTTCAATGCCGTATGGAGTGGTGGAAAACGGGATGTAGAACCAAGCCAGGGAATCATATCGCGTGGCGGGCATGTGCTTCGGAGTGCATGAAATGGGATCGTGATGGAATCAAGAAAATTCTTTTGTGCCGGGCCGATAAAACAGGACAGGCATTTCGTAGTGCGAATATAGCGGGGCGCGCTATGTTTTATAGCGCGTCACATCCGGCATGCCGGCCGATTCGAAGCCCTTTCGGCGCAGCCTGCAAGAATCGCACACGCCACACGCAAACCCGGATTCGTCCGCTTGATAGCAGGAAACAGTCATGCTGTAATCCAGGCCTAGCAGCGCGCCTTGGCGAATAATCTCGGCTTTCGACAGGTTGATCAGCGGCGCATGTATTCTCAACCTGACGCCCCCTACCGCCGCTTTTGTCGCCAGGTTCGCCATGCGCTCGAAGGCCGCGATATATTCGGGACGGCAATCCGGGTAGCCCGAATAATCCACGGCATTTACGCCGATGAAAATATCGTGACTTTGCAGTGTTTCTGCCCAGGCTAGCGCGATAGACAACATGATGGTGTTGCGCGCGGGCACATAAGTCGTCGGAATGCCTGCATCCACCCCTTCCACGGGTATGACGGTTGACTTGTCGGTCAGCGTTGATCCACCGAAGGTGCTCAGATCCACCTTGATAATCTTGTGATCCCGAACCCCGATAGCTTGCGCAAGTTTCCCGGCGGCCGTCAGTTCGGAGCCGTGCCGCTGGCCGTAATCAATGCTCAACGCGTGGCATTCATAGTTCGTGCCGTGAGCGATGGCCAGCGTCGTGGCGGAATCCAGCCCGCCGGATAGAAGCACCACCGCTTTCATCATGATGTCATCGCACCGATGCAACTGTTAATTGACGAAAGACGATAAAAGCAGATGTATGACACCGGCTCATGCATCTGTACCACGAAAATGGAAAGAAAGGCCCACATTGCCATTCATCAATGTCCCCGCGCTTCTCCCCATATCAATTTATGCAGTTGCAACTGCATGCGCACCGGCAGGCGGTCGCGCAGTATCCATTCCGCCAGTGCTTCAGGGGAGAGAACCCCATGCACGGGCGAAAACAGGATGGGGCAAATTTTATCGAGCCTGTTGGCACGCAATGCCTCGACTGCCCACAGATAGTCGGTTTCATCGCACAGTACAAACTTGACTTCGTCATGTGAAGTCAAGTAGTCGAGATTGGACCACCGGTTTTTTTCAACCTCACCTGAGCCCGGCGTCTTGATGTCGAGAATTTTGGAAACACGCTTGTCCACGCCCGCTACATCGATCGCGCCGCTCGTTTCGAGCGATACCGAATAACCCGTGTCGCACAATATCCTGAGCAGCTCCAGGCATTCCCTTTGCGCCAAAGGCTCCCCACCGGTGACGGTGACATGGCGGGCCGCATAACCTGCGACCTCCGCCATGATGGCAGAGATCGACAAGCGGCTGCCGCCATGAAAAGCATATTCGGTATCGCAATAGCCGCACCGCAAGGGACACCCGGTAAGGCGCACGAACACCGTGGGCAATCCTACGCGACTGGTTTCTCCTTGCAAGGAGAAAAAAATTTCGCTGATGCGCAAAGTTCCTGAAACGGAAGATTGCATGGGTTCAAATGGCGGAGCTGAAGAAATGGCTGCTCTCTATTCCAGATCGGAGAAGATGGACAAGTCTGCGGGAAAATGGGACGTGGGTTCGATTGTCTCTATAACTTCTTGTCAGCTAGCCGCTGCTTGGCCTTTCCCGCTGCGTCGCTGCCTGGATACCGGGCAATGAGCGTATCCAGGGTTTTTTTAGCCCCTTTCTTGTTATTCATCTCCTGCTGGCTGCTTGCAATATTGAGCATGGCATCCGGAGCCTTGGGGCTGTCGGGAAAGGTTTTGATCAGTTTCTCCTGCGTGCTGATGGCATTTTTGAAGTCACGCAGGGCATAATAGGAATTACCGATCCAGTAGTGGGCACTGGGGGCCAAGCCAGACGCGGGATAGTCTTTTATGAATTGATTGAAATGGGAGATGGCTTCTTTATATTTGCCTGCCTTGAATAAATCATATGCAGCGTCATAGGCGCGGCTGTCGCCGCCGCCATCCGAAGCTGGCGGATTATATTTATATACAGGCGCGGCCACCTGCGCATCCGGAGCAGCATCCGATTCGGAAGTGCCGGAATCCTCCCTTGCATAGCGAGGCGGCGAAGCGGCGGAGTCGGATGTTCCGGATTCCTCCGGGCGCTCTATCCGCCTCAGCCGGGTGTCCAGATCGATATAAAAATCCTTCTGCCGCTTCTGGGTGGATTCATTTTCATTGATCAGCACTTCGATCTGGCCCTGGAGCCTGTTCAGATCGCCCCGGAGAGCTTCAAGCTGGTTTTGCAGCTCCAGCATGGGTTGATTGGCGAGCGCATCTTCCAGTTTTACCGTGCGCGCTTCCAGGGCCTGTGCCTGATTTCGCATTTCCGTGATCACCAGTTGCTGGGCGGCGATCTGGCGGCGCGCTTCCTCGTCGTCGAACATGCCGGCGTAGCTTGCGTTACAGCCAATCACCAGCACCAACCAGAAAACGCGCAATTGCACGGCTTACTCGCCCTGGTAGCGTATATCCGTACGCCGGTTTTCAGCCCATGAAGATTCGTCGTGGCCGGTTGCCCTGGGTTTTTCTTCGCCCAGGCTCACGGCTTCGATCTGGGTTTCCCGCGCGCCGGACAACGTCATGGCATGCTTCACTGCATCCGCCCGGCGCTGGCCCAGGGCGAGGTTATACTCGCGGCTGCCGCGTTCATCGGTGTTGCCCTGCAACAGGATCCTGGCGCTGGAATTGTCCCGCAAATATTGGGCGTGGGCCACAACCAGCGACCTGTATTCATCTTTCACGACGTAGCTGTCGAAATCAAAATAAACGCTGCGCTTGGACAGGATATTATTCGGATCGGTTAGCGGATTGAGAGTGGGAGATGTCGTTTTTCCTGCGCTGCTGCTGCTATCCGCGGGCGCGGTGCCGACCGACTTGTCTTCCACTTCGGCGGACGGTTTGGTGGTCTGGCTGGCGCATGCCGACAATAAGCTGATCAATAGCACGCCAAGGAGTTTCTTCATGTGTGTTCCTTTAGAGGTTGGCAAAAAAAGTATCCGGTATTATCGCAGTCTTGGCAAAGGCCCCCACGCGGGTTCCCTTACATCGCCCGCCTGGGTAGAAAGCTGTTGTCTCGTCCTGCCATCGCTCGATACAGCCGATAATATACCACGCCCCCTTACTTCAGTCGCATAAAGGATCATTTTGCCGTTAGGGGCATAACTGGGCGATTCATCAAATTGCGAATCCGTAAGCAGTTGCACCTGGCGGGTCGCCAGATCCTGTATTGCGACATTGAATCTGCCGCCACTGCGATGGATAAAGGTGAAGCTTTTGCCGTCGGGACTGTAATGCGGGCTCACATTATAGCTGCCCTCGAAAGTGAGGCGCTCCGCCGCGCGGGAAGTCTGTCCGGATACCGGCATGCGGTAGATCTGCGGCGTGCCGCCGCGGTCGGACGTAAAAATGATATGTTGCCCATCCGGCGAGAAACTGGGCTCCGTATCGATTCCGGAGCTCTGGGTAAGTCTTTGCAGGCCTCCCCCCTCACTGTTAACGAGAAAGATCTGCGAGCCTCCCATCAGGGAAAGCACCACGGCAAGTTTTTTCCCGTCGGGAGACCATGCGGGGGCGCTGTTGCTGCCCCTGAAGTTGGCAACCGCCTTGCGCGTGCGCGTGGCAAGCGTTTGCACATACACCACAGGCTTCTTGTTCTCGAAAGAGACATAGGCGAGTTGTGTTCCGTCCGGCGACCATGAGGGGGAGATGATCGGCTCGGTATATTCGATCACGGACTGGGCATTGAAGCCATCCGCGTCCGCCACCTGGAGCGCGTATTTCTTTCCCTGCTTCACAACATAGGCGATACGGGTGCTGAACACGCCCACGTCGCCGGTCAGCTTTTCATAGATCATATCGGCGATGCGGTGGGCCGCCGCCCGCAGTTGCTCGGCAGGCACCGTTTCACTATAGCTGGCCAGTTGCGCCTGCCTTGCCACGTCCAGCAGGGTGACGCGTATGGCCACTTGTCCGCCGGGAAGGGCGGTGGTGCTGCCGATTACCAGCGCGCCGGCACCGCGGCCGATCCAGTCCGGGTATGACACCTGGACGGGCTCGTGCGGCGTCAGCCCGGTGGTATCCACCAGCCTGAACAGGCCACTGCGCTGCAAATCGGCGGCCACGACCGGAGTGATGCCTTGCTTCTGCCTTTCTTCCGCGGCGAAAGGAACGATGGCGATGGGAATCTGTGTTGCGCCCCCTCCAAAAATCTCGATATCGAGCGCAGCCTGCAGGGGAGACGAACCGATCAGCCAGAAAAGCAGGACAAGAGCCTGGGGAAAGCGGCGCAGATGAATCCACATGGACATAATTCTCAGCGAATTTCGCAGAATATACCGAAGATTATAACAGTCATTCACGATAATGCACCCTCAGGTTCAAGTTGCGGAATTTGGGAAACAGGGCTGGATCGGGCGGTAGAGGCAGGGGTTTGGACAAAAAAATCGCCCGCTCCACAGCCTCGTCGAACGCAGAATGGCCGCTGCTTCTGCGTAATTTCACATCGAGAATATCCCCTCCCGGAAGCAGGGTCACGTCGAATTCCGCAACGGGGTTCCCGGGCAGATCGGGCGGCATGATGAGATTTCTCTTGATCTTGACCAGAATCCTGGCCTTGTATTCGGCTATCTCGTTGGACAACCGCGACTGAGCGGCCGCCTGCGCCTGCAGCTTCTCGTTTGCTTCCTGTTCCCGCCTCAGTCTCTCCACCTCGGCGGCGACCCTAGCCTGCTGCTCCTTTGCTTTCAGCTCTTTTTCTTCCTTCTCCTTTTGTGCCTTGAGCTCTTTCTCTATCCGCTCCTTTTGATCTTTCTGCACGGACTGCTTGGTTTCCGGGGGTTTTTTTTCGACCGGTTTCTTTTCCTCCGGCTTGGGTTTTTCGATTTTTTCCTTTATCGCAATCTCCGGTTTCGGGGGCGGGGGAGGCGGCGGAGCCTTTTTTACTTCGGGTGGCGGTTCGGCCGGCTTGGGCGCGGGCGGAGGCGGCACCGGTTCGGCTGGCGGCTGGACAGGCGGAGCGGGCTGAGGGGGCTGAGGGGGCTGAGGGGGCGGAGGCAGGCTGCTCCATAAATCGACCATCATGTTTTCGGGCGGATAGGTCTTCCAGTTGAGGCCGAAGACCAGAAGTCCCAGGAAAAGCAAGTGCACCAGCACCGCCAGGATACCCGCAGGCACCAATCCTGGTTCGACATGCGAGGGATCTCGCAGCGCAACGCTTCTCATCTTATCCTCATATGAGGCGCACGCCTTACTTCGGCCTGGCCAGCAGCCCCACCTTCTTCACCTGCTGCTGTTGCAGTACATCCATCACTTTTATTACTTCCTCATATTTCACATCCTTGTCCGCCGCGATGACGACCGACTGCTCCGCATTTTGCGCCTGTTTTCGCTTGATCGCTTCGACCAGTTCATTGCGATTGACCTTTTGCTCGCCAGCGGTGCCGGAACGGTCATGCAACATGAGGCTGCCGTCCACCTTGATCACGACTTCGAGCGGCGCGACCGGCGGAGCCAGGGATTTGCCGATCTGCGGCAATTCGATCTGGCCGGGGGTGATCAGCGGCGCGGTGATCATGAAGATCACAAGCAGCACCAGCATGACGTCGATGTAGGGAACGACGTTGATTTCGTTCATCAGGCGGCGCCTGGCGCGTCGCTCAGCCATTGCACCCTTCCCTGCCGTTATCGTTTCGGCTGCCCCGGGAATATCCTCCTGGTGGGATCGTTTTCACCTTCATCCGGTCGCCTGGCGCTGCAGTACATTGGACAATTCCTCCATGAAGCTTTCGAAGCGCGTAGCCAGGCGGTCCATGCTGTTGGCGTAGCGGTTATAGGCAATCACCGCCGGGATTGCCGCGAAAAGTCCCATGGCGGTGGCGATCAGCGCTTCGGCAATTCCCGGCGCGACGTGGGCAATGGTGGCCTGGCTCACGTTGGAGAGGCCGCGGAAGGAATTCATGATCCCCCATACGGTCCCGAACAATCCGACATAAGGACTCACCGAACCTACCGTGGCAAGAAAGGAAAGATGCGATTCGAGATTGTCCATTTCGCGCTGGTATGTCGCACGCATGGCCCGGCGGGTGCCGTCCATCACCGTACTGATATCCATTCCCGGCTGGCGCTTGTGCTTGATGAATTCCCGGAAACCCGCTTCAAAAATCCGTTCCATGCTTCCTGCCGTATGGCGGGAAGCGGCGGCGCTTTGATACAGCGCGTTAAGATCCGGCCCTTTCCAGAAAACGTTCTCGAACTCATCGGCCTGCCGCGTTGCCTGCCTGATCACGAACAGCTTGCGAAAGATATACCACCACGACAGGAAAGATGTCAGTAGCAGCAGCAGCATTACCAGCTGCACCGGCAGGCTTGCGCTGCCGACGAGGTGGAACAGGGACATGTCCTGCGTGACGGCCGCGTTCATGGATGTTTCCCGATGGCATGGCCGATCCTGTGACGCAGCGGCGCGGGAAAGCTGACGGGCTTGAGGCTTTCCGTTCCCACGCACACTGCATGCACCGTCGCGCGGGCGAGTACGGCGGAGTCCCGCAGCACTTGCTGCGCGAGCGCTATCCGACTTCTGCCCAGTTCGACAGGCTGGACGGAGACCTGCAGCAGGTCGTCCAGCACGGCTGGTTTGAAGTATTCAATATCGAGCGAACGTATCATGAAAATAACCTTGTAAGTTTGAATCAGCGAATGAATATCAAACCCCAGCTCCCGCAACCACTCGTAGCGTGCGCGCTCCAGGAAATCGAGATAGGTCGAATGATAAACCACTCCGCCTGCATCGGTATCCTGATAATACACCCGTACGGGCAGCACAAAAATTGGGCCGGCAGGCGAGTCGATTGAATCCATCTTTACTTTCGTTCCGATTAGGGCAACAACGGTCTGCTTGTCGGTGGACGAGATCGTCAATGATAAAAATAAGAAAGAAGCCGAGGTCCGCTCGCGCCCAGCCGGAGCCTCGTAAATCCACCCAGTTTTGCCTGAGTTAACTTTCGGGTTCAGTGATTAGTGATTCTCTTCCCATAATTCCCGGCTCAGGTCTGCGTTCGGTCCGCCCAGGCTGTTTTTTGGAAGCGGCAGGCCGAAGTGCTGATAGCTGACGGAGGTTGCCATCCGCCCGCGCGGTGTGCGTTTCAGGTAGCCCTGCTGTATCAGGTAAGGTTCCAGCACATCTTCAATGGTTCCCCGCTCTTCGCTGATGGCCGCGGCAAGATTATCCACGCCTACGGGTCCGCCGCCGAATTTTTCCATTACCGCCAGCAGCAGCTTTCTATCCATCACGTCGAGGCCGAGCACATCCACGTCCAGCATGACGAGCGCGGCATCCGCTACGGAGCGTGTTATGCGCCCGTCGGCCTTGACTTCGGCAAAATCACGCACCCGCCGTAGCAGGCGATTGACTATGCGGGGGGTGCCGCGAGAGCGGCGCGCAATCTCCATTGCTCCGTCCGGGCTGATTTCCGCGTTCAGCAGCCCGGCGGACCGGGTCACGATCCGGGTCAGCTCTTCCACGGAATAAAATTCGAGCCGCGAAATGATGCCGAAGCGATCCCGCAACGGATTGGTGAGCATTCCCGCGCGCGTGGTGGCCCCTACCAGGGTAAACGGCGGCAGATCGAGCTTGACCGAACGCGCAGCCGGGCCTTCACCTATCATGATATCCAGCTGGTAATCCTCCAGCGCCGGATAAAGAATCTCCTCAACTACCGGAGACAGGCGATGGATCTCGTCTATGAACAGGACATCGTTGGGTTCGAGGTTGGTCAGCAGCGCAGCCAGGTCGCCCGGACGTTCCAATACCGGCCCGGAGGTATGGCGCAGGCTCACGCCCATCTCCCGGGCTATGATGTGGGCGAGCGTCGTCTTGCCCAGACCGGGCGGACCGAACAGCAGCACATGGTCCAGCGCCTCCCTTCGACGTCTTGCGGCTTCAATGAAGATCTGGAGCTGGCCGCGAATTTTTTCCTGGCCGACATATTCATCCAGGTGCTGGGGACGCAAGGCACGCTCCAGCTCTTCTTCCTTGAAAGAAACGGGTGTGGAGGTGATTAATCGATCAGTTTCAATCATTCAGGTAATGCGCTACTCCCATATGCCAGCATGCCGGTACGCGCCAGTATGCAAAAAGTATAAAGAGCGGCGAATCGCAAGCAGACGGCCAGGACTCTGACTGCTTCCAGTCTGCCTGCCTGTTTGTAGAGTTCTTATTTGTCCACCTTGTCCCTGGACAGAAGCTTCAGTGCCTGGCGGATGCCGTCGGACACGGTAATATCGGGCGCAAGTTGCCTGACAGCCCAGTTTGCCTCCCGGTCATTATACCCCAGGGATAACAGCGCATTCAGCACGTCGCTGCCGCCCCTCGCATCCGGCGAGGCCCCTGCCGTATTCACTATGCCAGCCAGCGGCAGGTTGAGCTTGTCGCGCAATTCCAGCAGCAGGCGCTCGGCTGTTTTTTTTCCGATACCCGGTATTCTGACGAGGCGCGCGCTATCCTGCGATGTCACCGCATGATGCAGGTCCGAAACGCTCAGGCCGGACAGCAGGGCAAGAGCGGTTCTTGCTCCAACCCCGGAGATTTTCACCAGCTGGCGAAAGGCCTGCCGTTCGGCTTCGGTCGCAAACCCAAAAAGCAGATGCACATCCTCGCGCACGACCAGATGGGTATGCAGCACCACCTGCGCGCCGACGGCGGGCAGGCTGTAGAAGGTGCTCATCGGCACGTCGACCTCGTACCCCACGCCCTGCACATCGATCAGGACCAGCGGCGGAAGTTTCTCCAGGAGCTTGCCGGTAATCCTGCCGATCATACCAGCCGCCCCCGCTTCATTCGGTAGCCAGTGGTGGAAATCCCGCCCAGCCCCAGTCCCCCATGAGCGTGGCAGATGGCGCAGGCAAGCGCATCCGCGGCATCGGCGCTGGGATTCCCGGCAAGTTGCAACAGCCTTCTGACCATTTCCTGCACCTGTTCCTTCCTTGCATGGCCTTTGCCCACCACCGCCTGCTTGATCTGCAGTGCCGTATATTCGGCCACGACGAGATTATTGAGGACGGCGGTGCAAACCGCGGCGCCCCGCGCCTGCCCCAGCATGAGCGTGGATTTCGGATTGACATTGACGAATACCTGCTCCACGGCAACCTGGTCGGGACGATGTTCGGTAATCACCTCGTTCAGGTGATCCATGATGGATTTCAGGCGCAGCGGCAACTCGCCATCCACAGTCTTGATGCATCCGCTGCTGATGTATGCCAGTTTGCCGCCGTTGATTTCGATGACCCCGAAGCCGGTAATGCGCAGGCCGGGGTCTATGCCAAGAATACGGATTTTCCTGCCCTTCTTATCTTTCCCATTTTCCCGCTTCGGGTTTGCTGCAAAAGCTATTCATCGATTACCGCGGTAGTGTAAACCTCTTGCACGTCGTCTATATTTTCCAGCGCATCCAGCAATTTCTGCATTTTTGCCGCTTCGTCTCCCGTCAGGAGTGTCTCACTGGCCGGCTTCATCGTCACTTCGCCTAACTCCGCCTTGAAGCCCGCTTGGTCCAGAGCCTTCCTGATTTCGACGAACTCATACGGCGCGGTAATCACTTCGATGCTCTTGTCATTATTGGTGACAATGTCCTCCGCACCGGCTTCCAGCGCTGCCTCCATCAGTTTGTTTTCATCCGTTCCCGGAGGGAACAGCAGCTGGCCGCAATGCTTGAACAGGAAGGCCACCGAACCATCGGTGCCCAGGTTGCCGCCATACTTGGTGAACGCATGGCGCACATCCGCGACCGTGCGCACCCGGTTGTCGGTCATGCAGTCGACCAGTACTGCGGCCCCGGCAATTCCATAGCCCTCATAGCGCACTTCCTCATAATTCACCCCTTCCAGGTCTCCGCTGCCCCGCTTGATCGCCCGTTCGACGTTATCCTTGGGCATGTTTTGCTCATAGGCCTTGTCCACCGCCAGCCGCAGCCGGGGGTTGCTGTTGGGATCTCCGCCACCCATCCGGGCGGCCACGGTAATTTCCTTGATGAGCCGGGTGAAAATCTTTCCGCGCTTCGCATCCTGCGCCGCTTTTTTATGCTTGATATTAGCCCATTTGCTATGACCAGCCATGATGCCTTTGTCCTGTATTGAAGGACTTCAATGGTACCACCCCGCCTCCACGGGATAAAGCATGGGGTGGCTGATCGGATGATGCGAAGGATGTAGCTACGAGTCCAGCTCATGCGGGCCATCGATAAGGCTTGGTATCCAGCGGCTGGGGCTGGCCGAGGATCATGCTGCCCAGGATAAGCGCGCTGGCGGGCGCCATGGTCACGCCATAGCGATAATGGCCGCTATTGAGATAAAGATTTCCAATGTCCGGGTGGTGATCCATGACGGGAATATTATCGGGCGAGCCGGGCCGTAGCCCCGCCCAGTGACCTGCCAGCGTTTCCTCCGTCAGGGCGGGCAGGAGCGCATGCGCCTTTGCCAGCAGCGTTTCTCTTGCCTGGCTGGTGGTTTCCCGGTTGAAGCCGGCTTCCTCCACTGTGCTGCCCGCGAGTATGTGGCCGTCCCGGCGCGGAATCAGGTAGAAATCTTCCTGCTCCTGCAGCACGATTGTCGAAAGCATGCCCGGCGGCAGCTTGAACAGCAGGATCTGGCCCCGCACCGGCCGGATTTCGAGTTTCGATCCATACTCCTGCAAAAGATGGCGGCTCCAGGCGCCGGCGGTGACGATGTAACAGCCCGCACTGAATTCATCGCCGCGGCTGGTGCGTACCGATCGAACCTGTCCATGTTCCATCTTCCAGTCCGTCACCTCGGCATTTTCGATGATCATGCCGCCGGGGTGCGCGATGGACGCGATAAGCGCTTGCAGCAGGCGGGGATTACGCACCTGGCAAGTTTCAGGCAGCCAGAGTGCGCTTTCGTCGCGCGCGAGCGCTGGCGCAATATCATGAGAACGAACCCTTTGCAGGGGGAAGGCATGGTCTGCGCACCAGGCTTCAGCGTTGCCCATTCGTTCATAAGGATCATCATCACGTTCATGCGACAGCATGGAAGAACCGGGCAGCACCAGCATGCCGCTAGCCTGATATTCGGGATCGATGCCGGTCTGTTGCCGCAGCGTTTCGATGAATCCGGGATAGAGCTTGTTGCTCAACTGCGTGAGGCAAGTTACTGCTTCAGCATAATTCCATGGCAGCAGCGGGGAAAGTATGCCGGCACCCGCCCACGATGCCTCCCGCCCGCAACGGCCGCGCTCCAGTATGGTCACCGTCATTCCCAACTGCAGCAGCCGGTGGGCCGTCGCCAGTCCGGCGATTCCTCCCCCTATCACAACAGCATCTGTATTCAAACTGAACGTCCATCAACAGTCGATTGAATTCCGGATTCTGCGGCTAAACCGGGTTCGGGGCAATGCGATGGCGGGAAATAGCTGATAGGAATGATTTTGATATCGAGGAGCGAGCCGGTATAATGCGTGTCCCTCCGGGCACCCTTTTGGGCCGTTAGCTCAGCCGGTAGAGCAGCGGACTTTTAATCCGTTGGTCGGCAGTTCGAATCTGCCACGGCCTACCAATAAATCAATCAGTTATTTTAAGAAACAATCTCCAGTTTTCTTCTGGGGTAACAAAGGGGTAACTTTAAGACTAATATCTCCCACTTTGAAGGCTATCTAGTCTCTTGCGAAGCTTAAACCCCCGCTCCTCGAATCGCCGTAGAATAGGTGATGTGCTCCCCTTAAACAGAGCCAAACCGAATCTAGTAAAGTTCGTTTTTCGAGAGGAGAACGGACATGAAGAAGCGTTTTACGGATGAGCAGATTATTGGGTTTCTGAAACAGGCAGATGGAGGTGTTCCGGTCAAG
>DASZUL010000080.1:0-51964 GCA_035547595.1 Nitrosospira sp. | reverse complement strand
CTTGACCGGAACACCTCCATCTGCCTGTTTCAGAAACCCAATAATCTGCTCATCCGTAAAACGCTTCTTCATGTCCGTTCTCCTCTCGAAAAACGAACTTTACTAGATTCGGTTTGGCTCTGTTTAAGGGGAGCACATCACTCGAAACCTGAAGTTAACTGTCTACATCGCGTCTACATCCAAAAGTTCATGGTCTCGTTGGCAGCGTAAGGCGCTAGTTAGATCGTACTGTTGAGAGGAGCAGAGCCTTCGACCTACTGGTTACGAATTATCTGATGGCTTGGGCGCGGTTACTCTATATCAGACTCGCAGGAGCACCGGAGTCGAAAACGGCCAACCAGTCTTTATAGTTTAATAGCCTCCTCGGCTAAAACAATCAGTCTACTATAGAGCTATTAAATAACGACAAGAAACGCGATAACGTTCGTAATCCCTTGTTTATTTGGCTCCCCGACCAGGGCTCGAACCTGGGACCTGCGGATTAACAGTCCGTCGCTCTACCGACTGAGCTATCGGGGAATGGGAGAGATGCGAAGAGGTGCATATACTAATGGTTTGGGCTATCCGGGTCAATCGAATAAGCCGGAAGGCTAGGTTTCATGGGTTTTTCTGGCAGCGAACAGGTCCTTTTTCCAATTTGATTTCCTTTCCATTCCTTCATCAATCCGCGAGCATCTTTGTAGCGCCTGCGGTGCCTGCAGGCGTTAGCATATCTCCTCTTCAGGATGGAAAGAGGTTGCGTTAATATATCCGGGTTAACCGGGGATATCAGTGCAAAGCGAGTTCTTGATCATCAGTGGGGTGGTGCTGACGGGCTTCGTCCTGCTGGCTGCGCTGGTTTTCCGGCTGGTGGCGCGCGGAAAAATCATCATGGGCCCTGGAACAGCACTGGTCGCCCTGCTGGTGGCGATTCTCCTGGTGCCTTTCGCCATGAATCTTTCCGCTCACTTCCTTTCGAACAAGCTGCACGAGAACAGTACTCCGGAATCAGCATCCGAGACCAGGGAAGCGAGATAAGACGTCCGCGTATGCGTCCGCCTGGCGCTTCAACCGCGAGGACAGCAATCTCCCGGCTATCTCATCCAGCGATATATGCAGCTTCCTGAGTTCGCTGAGCACAATGGCCGCATCGTCGGTATTTCCGTGCAGACTATCGGGGTTGCGGGACGGCCCGCCACTTTTCCTCGAAGCTTCATGCTCCCTATGTGCCGTATAGGCTGTCAATAGAGCGGGAGAGATCGCCATTATAGCGTCGGGTTCGGCCAGCGCATCCAGGTACTTGGTCTCGCGGTAAGCCGGATTTTCGACGGTAGTGCCTGCCCAGAGCAGGCGCTGTTTCCGGGCTCCCATGGCGGCAAGGGCTTCCCAGCGGGGCCCGGAAAAAATGGCCTGGAAGCGGCCGTAAGCCGCTTTGGCGCTGGCAATGGCGGCCTTGCCAGTAAGACGTCTCAGCGCTTCCCGTTCCAGCGCACCGTAGGTTTTGATGAAGCCGCACTGGTTGAGGTGTGAGGAGATGACGGCATCGACTGCCGTGTCGATGGGGGAAAGAAGGAAGCTCGCGATACCGGCAACATGGGCGATGCTTGCAATGCTGCGGGGATTTGTGCCTTCCTCGTCTTCAGGTTCCTCCTTGTTGCCCTTATCCAGGTTATCGCTGGCGGCAAGCTCTCCAGCCCTTCCATGTAGCTCAGGGCGGCCTGCTCATATCTCCGTGGAGTAAAAAGCATGGTTGCGTTGGCATTGATGCCCTCGGCGATCAAGGCGGAGATGGCCGGGATGCCGGCATCCGTAGCGGGAATGGCCAGCAGGAGGTTCTTCCGCGCGATTTCGCTCCATAAGCGCCGTGCTTCGGCCAGCGTTGCTTCGGTGTCACCTGCAACAGTGGGATTGAGCGGCACGGAAACATAACCCTCGTGCAACTGGGTGCCGGTATATGCGGGATGCAGGATATCGGCCAGGGCCCGTATTTCCGCAATGAAGGCTGCGCGCAACGCGGGGAGAGGTTTTTCACGACGGGGGTTGTGTATCTCATGCGTGTTCCCGCCGCTGGGGTTAAGCACTTCGGCCAGCATGGCCGGTTCCACCGTTATGCCGTGCACCTTACCGCTTTGCACCAGCTTAGCCAGGTCGCCGCTGCGGACGAGATTGCGGCCGGGATGGTCGAGCCAGACAGATTGCTCCTGTTCCTCCGGTTTGCGTATCATGTGCGGTGACTGATCGGATTAATGAGCGTACATTGGCAGTGCATCCATGGTAGCCGGTTTTTCGGAAAAGCGGCTGGAGAAACCGGCCCTGCCGGAAACGGCGATGCTGGATCGTTGCATTGGATGCATGAAGAGGCCTCCTTTTCCTTGAAATAGCATATCGAGAAAGCTGGAACCCAATATGTCCCGCCGCCTGAGGATCTGGCCGCTGCTCACCGCCACGATCCGCTACGAAAAGACCATTTCAACCCGCAACCGGGGACATGGCGAATTCATCGATGCGCCCATTCTCGCTTATCTTATCGAAACACCCAACGGCCGCATTCTCTACGACGTGGGATGCGATTATCGAAAGGTGGCGGACATGCGTCAGCATGCAAGGTATTTTGACCCGATGCGCCCTCGGGTCGAACCGCCGAAGATGAGCGAGGACCAGCGCATTCCCCATTACCTGGCCCGGCTTGGGCTGGCGCCATCCGATATCGACCTCGTGTTTATCGGTCACCTGCATTTCGACCATGCAGGTGGCTTGTGCGATCTGGCGGGTTGCGAAGTGCATGTCCAGGCCGACGAGCTCGCCGCGGCGCGTACCGGCCTGGATACGACCGTATTCGCCGATGAGCTGGCCCACGCGGAAAAGTGGCAGGTGAAAACGGGAGAGTATCTCGTTACCCCCGGCGTGCATGCCATTGCGACTCCGGGGCATACCGCCGGGCACATGTCGCTGCTGGTCGAGCCTGGAGATGATTGGGGAAGCGGGAAAGGGGAAGGCAGCGGGGGGATATCGAACAGGATGATGTCGCGCCGTCCCGTCATTTTGTGCGGCGACGCTGCCGACCTGAGCGAAAACCTGTCGGATGAGATTGCGCCGGGCTATTGCTGGCAAGACAGCGAGGCCCTGGCACTCGCAAGCATCCGCAAGCTCAAGTCGCTAGCCCGCGAGGAAGACGCGGAACTCTGGCCCAACCACGACATGAAGTTCTTTCTCGGTTTGCCCTGTTTTCCAGCGGGGAGGGATATAGGGTGGTAGGAGATTAGGATGGGAAGCGTCGCAAAGCAAGGAGGCATAGCGCAAGTCCTTGCCTCTCCGGAACCTCCCGACGGAAAGTCAAGGACTACTGCTGCGCTTCAGTGAGCCGCCGCCTCATTACCGGCTCGGCGGCTGCATGGGAACTGGCCAAGGGGCGGCGGTTCAGTTATGGGCGTGCTTCAAGCGGAAAGACGTGCAGGAGGCCAGCAGACCCGAGATAAAGCAACGAAAATGTCCTTGTTTTCATGGGGACATCTCTTTAAAATCAACCTACCGGCATTAAAAAACCGACCTGTATCCCACTGTCGGTAGGTTACTTTAGTTAAAAATAAATAATTTGTCAACTATTTTATGGATAAAGTGTCTTAAGTAAGGCAACAGTTTGAATATTGATCTATAATTAACCTTGACACTTCCGATTTGCCTCATGTTCGGATAGGGAGAAGGAGGAAATCATATGATTAAGATGGGTGATCGGCAAAAGCATCTGCTCAAGCTACTGCGCGGCAACAAGGCCGGCCTGAGCGTGGATGAGCTCTCCAAAGGATTGGAGATCACGCGCAACGCGGTACGCCAGCACCTCGCCTCCCTGGAAGCCGAAGGGCTGGTCGAAGCGGGCAACATGCGGCCTTCCGGCGGGGGGCGTCCCCAGCAGCTTTATGTGCTCACCGAGAAAGGCAAGGAATCCTTTCCCCGCCAATATTCCTGGCTGGCGCAACTGGTGGTGGCATCCGTCCAGCGGGAGGAAGGTGCCGAAAACATGGGCAAGCGCCTGAACGACATAGGTGTTGGCGTGGCGCAGCAGATACGCATGCAATATCCGAATCTGACCACGCATAAGGAAAAAGTCGAGAAGCTTACCGAAGTAATGGATCAGCTCGGCTACAACGCCCGGAATGTGAGCCAGCCGGGAGGCGAGTCCATGATAGAAGCCGACAACTGTGTGTTCCACCGGATGGCGATCAACGATACCGAGATTTGTCATCTCGACCGGGGCCTGATGGAAACCTTTACCGACAGCAAAATCGAGCACGATGAATGCATGGCGACCGGTGGAAATCTTTGTCGATTCAAATTTACGCCAAAGAAGGACTAGTCCACCGGAAATAGGCCATCCATCGTCTTACTGCCCGAAGTCCCAACTTCACCGGCAATTTTTTTTCGCATCGTATCATTGTACCCGGAACGGGTAGCCGTCCACCCCTATTCCAGCAGCGAGGATTCCACCAGCACATCGACGCCGGCTTCCGGCATGATCGCGCGCGCGGGAATAGCATTTCCCGCACGCCAGGCCGCAATCGCCTTGCGCTTCGATTCGCCGCTGACGAGAAACACGACTCGCCGTGAACGGCTCAGGCGGGCTGCGCTCAGGGACACGCGCTGAGGCGGCCGCTTGGGCGAATTGAATACCGGCAGCACGTCCGGTGAATCCGCCGCAGCGCCTAACGGGTTGCCCGGAAACAGGCTGGCTGTGTGGCCGTCTTCGCCCAGGCCCAGCAGCGTCAGATCGAACAGGTCGACTCCTGCCAGGAGCTGCGCATATTCCGCAGCCGCCTTGTCGGCGCGAATGCCGCCTGGAATGATGTGTACGTTCCCTTCCGGGATGGGCACATGATCGAGCCACGCTTCGCCCGCCATAACGGAATTGAGCTCGGGTTCCGTGGGCGGCATGGAGCGCTCATCCCCGAAGTAGATATGCCAGGCGGACCAGTCCGCTGGCACTTCGCGCATCCGCTCATAAATACTGCGCGGTGTTTCGCCACCTGCAAGCACGATGTTGAAGCGTCCGCGCTCGCGGATCGACGCGGCTGCGCTATCGAGGATCATAGCCAGTGCTGCTTCTTCCAGCGCTGAGCGGTTGGGAAAAGGGAGCCAGCGGGTTTGTTCGGAATGGGGTGGGTTCATGAGCCGGATCCTTCGTTATTCATGCTATTCCTGTTTTTATGCTATCCATAGGGAAAATTACCGTTCACCGATTGGCATCGAATGCCTGCATCGGGAGCGCCGGGTATTTTATTATATCCGGGCCGGGCAGTTGCCACGTCACTGGAAAAAAAGCAAAGAGTATCGCTGGACGAGCCTCAGTCCGGCTTGACGGCAAACCTGCCGCTGCCCAGGAACAGTATCGCCAGGCTGCAAAGAAGATAAAAAGCCTGCAGCTCCAGCGCCCAGCCGCCATTGCCGGTAAGCGTGAATAGCTGGGCCCGGTGAGCCAGGACAACCGCGAACACCATGTTGCCGAATACGAGGAGACCGCCCAGGCGCGAATAGATACCCAGGATGATCATGAGCGGGGCGATCACTTCCCCCAGGAATACGCCGTAGGCCAGAATTGCGGGGAGATTGGCGCCCGCTAGCATCTTCCGGATGGAATCGAGGGATTCCAGGTGCAGCATTTTGTGCACGCCATGCAGCAGTGTCAGCGAACCGACCGTAAGACGTAATACCAGCTTGCCGAGGGAATCATTATGAAGCGGATTACGCATTGCGTTTCTCCATCACTCTGTGATGCGCGGGACGCGGCGCAACGCCTATGATATGGCGGGGTAGATAAAAGTCAAGGAGGAGCAACGGATGAGAATCATGCTCACGCCTTGATACTTGACGGCGATACCGGAAGAGGAAGCGAGACGATGAAACAGGGAATAGAGGTAAGGAAGTGGAAGAAAGCCGGGAAATCGCTATCCCGGCTTACCTGTTCTTGCACGCCGCGCAACGGCTATCGTCGCGCTCGATATCAGTCACGGGAAATGCCATCGCGCGGAGATTCGTCGATCGCGCTAAGCCGTTGCGGACCCGAGGCAGGGAGCTGCCGGGCAATCTGGCGGTGAAGCGCAGCCTGTTTGACGTTCTCGTCCACTGCATGTTCCAGCTTGCGTATCATGGCATTCGCATGCGATTGCAGGTCTTGCGCCTGCCTGCCGTAGAGATAGCTCTTGTTCTCGTATTGGTCGAGCAGTTGTTTTTGTTCTTCCAGCTTCGCTTGCGCTTCCCTCGCCACATTTTCGTGGTACGCCGCGACCGTTTCATGATCATCCCGGGTAGCTGCGCCTTGTGTAACGCGCATCCCGGCGCTGTCGGCCATCCTCTCGGCCGCCGAAGCCGGGCTGAATCCCGCCGCCAAACCCAGCAACGATAGAATTGCGACAAAATTTCTTGCATTCATCCTTGTATCTCCTTTCACATCCAGTTAATGCGGAGCTATCAGGTTCCCATCTGTATGGCTTGAATGATACGTGGAGAAGCGTACTTTGTCAACTTAAATATGTGAAAAGTGTTTAATAGGATTTGGCGGGAAGGGTATCCGCTGAAGAGCACGCCAGCAGCATGTCAGCGGATAGGAATCCTGGAAGGAGCGGCGCTAGGGGAGTTCCGGGGTCATTCCTTCTTCATTTCATGCCCGCCGAACTGATTGCGCAGGGCGGAGAGCAGTTTATTGCAGAAGGATTCCCCGTCGCGCGATTGCAGCCGCTGCAATAGCGCCAGCGTGATGACGGGCGCGGCAACGTCGAGATCGATTGCTTCTGCGACGGTCCAGCGGCCCTCGCCGGAGTCGGCCACATAGGGAGCAATGCCATCGAGGCGGGGATTTTCAGCGAGCGCGGCGGATGTCAGATCCAGCAGCCAGGACTGCACCACGCTTCCGTCGCGCCAGATCTCGGCTATCTGATGCAGATCGAGGCTGAATTCTTCCTTGTGGCGCAGCAGCGCAAATCCCTCGCCATAAGCCTGCATCATGCCGTACTCGATGCCGTTGTGGATCATCTTGGTGAAATGGCCGGCACCCGAAGGGCCGACGCGCCCCCAGCCCTTGTCGGGTGCGGGGGCGAGCGTTTCGAAAATGGGACGCAGCCTTTCGATTACCGTTTCCTCCCCGCCCGCCATGATGCTGTACCCATTTTCGAGACCCCAGACGCCGCCGCTGGTGCCGGCATCCACATAATGGATCCGGTATGGCTTCAGCATCCGGGAGCGGCGCTGCGTTTCCTTGTAGTTCGAATTGCCGCCATCGATCAGGATATCATCGGGGGCGAGCAGCGGGAGCAGGGAGGCGATCAGCTCATCCACGGGAGCGCCGGCGGGAATCATGAGCCAGATCGCGCTCGGAGGTTCGAGCGCGGCGACGAGTGCCTGCAGCGTCGTCGCCGGGACCAGGCCTTTTTCTTCCAGCCGCGAAAGGGTTCCCGCGTCCCGGGAAAAGCCGACCACGCGATGGCCGCCCCTCATGAGCCGCTGCGCCATGTTGCCACCCATGCGCCCCAGGCCAACCATGCCGATTTCCATGCTCATCCCTCGTCAGTGGAACGGAAACTGCGCAACCCCCGATATTCCAACTGTGGCTGGGGGCTGCACGTGAATGCTTTTCTTATGCCATCCGCTTCATGCTGGCGTGGGAGCGATTTCCTGCCGCTTGGCCTTGAGGGATGCGAGAAGACTATCGTACGACTTGGCAAAAGAATCCACGCCGTCATCCTGCAGCTTTACGGTGATGGCGTCCAGGTCGATGCTCAAATGCCTGAGCCGGGCAATATCCGTTTCGGCCTGTGCGACATTTTCCGTTATGGTTTCACGGGCTTTCCCATGGTCGCGAAATGCCGCAAGCGTCTTGGGCGGCACTGTGTTGACCGACTCGGGGCCAATCAATTGCTCGATATACAGCACGTCGGAGTACGCAGGATTCTTGGTGCCGGTGCTTCCCCATAGCGGCCGCTGGACATGCGCGCCCTTGCTGAGCAAGGGTGCGAACTGGTTTCCGTGGAAGATTTCGCGAAAACGATGATAGACCAGCTTGGAGCTCGCAATGCCGATTTTACCCCGCAGGCCGAGCGCTTCCGCGGTGCCTATCTTTTCCAGGAGCTTATCCACGGCGGTGTCGATCCGGCTGACAAAGAACGAGGCGACGGAAACAGGCCAGTTGCCGCTTCCGCCGGATGGCGCATAACGGTTAAGCCCATCGATATAGGCCCGCGCCACGGTCGCATAATGGTGGAGCGAGAACATCAGGGTAACGTTGACATTGATGCCTTCGCTGGTTAGCTGCTCGATTGCAGGAATACCTTCGGGAGTGGCGGGGATTTTAATCATCAGGTTGGGCCGTTGCACCGCCTTCCACAGGCGGCGCGCCTCAACAATGCTGCCTTTGGTTTCATGCGCGAGAAGAGGGGAAACCTCCAGGCTGACAAAGCCGTCGACGCCGCCGGCCTCATCATAAACCGGGCGAAGGATATCCGCGGCCATGCGAATATCCTCGACGGCAATGGTTTCGAACAGCGATTTTTCGGTTTGCTCGCTGTCGGCGTTCAACGACCGTCGCAGGGTGTCGTCGTAGCTATTGCCGTGCGTGATGGCCTGCTCGAAAATGGTCGGGTTGCTGGTCAGGCCGCGCAAGTGGTCTTCGTCCACCAGCCGTTGCAATTCGCCGCTATTGATGAGATCCCGGCTGATGGAGTCGAGCCAGATGGATTGGCCGCATTTCAATACTTGTTCCAATGGATTCATAATTATCCTCCGTAGCGCTGCAGTTTAATAAGGCAAATCGTGGCAAGGCTCCTCCCGTACTTGCATGGCCCGCCACGGTTCGGGCTTTCCCTTTCATGATATCGCGCTTGTTCCCCGCCTCCCGTGCCTTCGGTTTTCATGCCACCTCGATCGTGCCTGCCTTTCGCCCTCCTGCGGAGCATGCATAGGTGTATGAATAAGGAATATGAAGCATAAAGACCGGAAAAAGAAGGAAAAACGAAGCGAAATACATGGGATCGGACAATATGGGTTGTGACAACACAAAAGCGCGATCATTCAATATGCCGCAATAAAACCTGTGCGCCTGTTCCCGATCTGGGGATGCACGCGGCCAACGGGACCGGTTTTCTCGATGAGGTGGAGCAAATGCGCGAACAGGGTTAGAGGCTAGAAACGGTTCTTCCAATCGCGCAGCGCCGCAAAGACGCTGACCGGATCGTTTAGCGGTTTGTTTGCCTGGATGCTTGCACTGCTGATTACCTCCGGTTGGTCGCAGCGCAGGAAGGGGTTGGTGGCTTTTTCCTGCCCGATAGTGGAGGGCAGGGTGGGAATATGCCGTTTTACCAATGCCTCTACCGCTTTTTCGCGTTGCAGCAATTCCCGATTGCCGGGCTCGACGGTTCGTGCAAAACGGATATTGCTGAGGGTATATTCATGGCCGCAATAGACTTCGGTATCTTTGGGCAGGTCTGCGAGCTTTTGCAGCGACGCAGCCATTTGACTTGCGGTTCCCTCGAAGAGTTTTCCGCATCCGCAGGCAAACAGGGTATCGCCACAAAAGAGCATGTTTCCCCCATAATACGCAATATGGCCGGCGGTATGGCCGGGAATATCCAGCACGCGGAAGCTGAGCGTGAATTCGCGGAGATAGACCACGCCTTCGTCGCTCTCCCTGTCGGCGCATTCGTGCAGCGGATGGGTAACGGTGGGAATGGCCTCCGTAGCCGGCCCATAAACGGGAACGGGAAATTCACGAAGCAACATTTCGTTGCCTCCGACATGGTCGCGATGGTGGTGGGTATTCAGGATGGCCACGAGTTGCAATTTTTCACGGCGCAGGTAGTCCAGGACGGGCAAGGTATCGCCTGGATCGACTACGGCGGCATGGCAATGGTCGCGGACCACCCAGATGTAGTTATCGGCGAATGCACGGACCGGAACAATGCGCGGCAAGGTCATGTCAATAAACTGTCGAGTAGCATGTATTGCCTCAACCAGTCAATTAGCTGGGATTCGATGCGGTAAAGTATAGTTTAGCCCATTCCCCATGTGGTCCCATATGGATTTTCCCTTTGTGTCTTTCGCCTTTCAACAATCCCATGCATAAAAAAAATAAACTGGAATGGTTCGAGACCTGCCTGGGCCAGTATCTGCTGGAGCGGGAGCAGAACTATTTCGACCAGGCGGTGGCGGATGTATTTGGTTATCATGCCATGCAGATCGGTTTCGCCCAATACGATTTCCTGCGTGCCAATCGCATGCCGCTGCAATTCTGCGTAGGAGCGGAGGAAGGCGTCGCGGTGCGCGCGGCGCCTGATTTCCTGCCTATCGAAACCAACAGCATCGACCTGGTGCTGATGCCCCATGTGCTCGAATTCAGCGTCAATCCTCACCAAATCCTGCGGGAAGTGCAGCGGGTGCTGATGCCTGAAGGCCATGTGATCGTTTCGGGCTTCAATCCCCATAGCGTCTGGGGTGTGCGCGGTTTTTTCGGTTCTGCGAAGGGCGGTTATCCATGGCGCGGCAATTTCATCTCCCGTCCGCGGCTGAGAGACTGGCTGACGCTGCTGGACTTCGAGATCACCCGGGACCGCATGTGCTGTTTCGCTCCCCCCTTCAGCCAGGAAAAATGGTTGAAGCGCTTCAGTTTCATGGAAAACATGGGAAACCGGTGGCCGCTTTCAGGAGGGGTCTATTTCTTTACCGCAGTGAAGCGGGTCCATGGAATGCGCGTTATCAAGCCGGAGTGGAAGGAAGCGCGCGCTGCGCGAAAAGGCATGGCCCCCATCGCCCAGCGGCTGGATGCGCATGATGGCGCCCGCAGGCCGCGAAGGGCGGCGCGCCTGAGAATCGTTAAAACGCCTGCTCAAGGCGGGGAATGAAGGCGGAACAGCCGGCAGCGGTGGAAATCTTCACCGATGGCGCCTGCAAGGGCAATCCGGGTATCGGCGGATGGGGTGCGCTGCTGCAATGCGAAGGGCGCATGCGGGAATTGTACGGCGGCGAAAAGCTGACGACCAATAACCGCATGGAACTGCTGGCAGTGATCCGCGCGCTGGAAGCGCTCACCAGGCCATGTGCGGTCGATCTCCATACTGACTCGCAGTATGTGCACAAGGGCATCAGCGAGTGGATCCATTCGTGGAAAAAGCGGGGCTGGCGCACCGCGGACAAGAAGCCGGTGAAAAACGATGATTTATGGAAAGAACTGGACAGTTTGACGAAGCGCCATAAGATCCGGTGGCACTGGGTGCGGGGCCATTCGGGACATGAAGGCAATGAGCATGCAGACCGCCTCGCCAACCTCGGGGTCCGGTTCGCGATGGAAAGCGCGGAAGGCATGCGCGGCATGGAACGTGCGATAGAGGTGCCGATCCCGGTGGCAGGAGAGAAGGGTTGAAGTTAAGAGAAATACACTACAATTAAGGATAAATCTGGGTGATTAGGGGAATATGCGACAGATATTTATCGATACTGAAACGACCGGCCTGGAACCCAAACTCGGACATCGCGTGATAGAGATCGCGGCGGTCGAGATGCACAGCCGCGGACTGACCGGGCGCCGTTTTCACTATTACCTGAATCCCGAGCGGGATATCGAGGAAGGCGCCCTGCAGGTGCATGGCCTCAACACAGAATTTTTACAGGATAAGCGCAAGTTTCGCGAGGTGGTGCATGAGTTTCTCGAATTCATCGCTGGCGCAGAGCTGATCATGCACAACGCAGCGTTCGACGTCGCCTTCCTCGACCATGAGCTGACACGCGCCGAATTGCAGCCGCTGGCTGAATATTGCCATTCCGTTACCGATACCCTGAAGATTGCCAAGGAGCTGCATCCCGGCAAGAGAAACAATCTCGATGCGCTATGCGAGCGCTACGAGGTGGACAATACGCGGCGTACCCTCCATGGCGCCCTGCTCGATGCGGAGCTGCTGGCGGAGGTTTACCTCGCCATGACGCGCGGCCAGGACAGCCTGCTGATGGAACTGGAAGCGGCGGAGCCGCTCGATGCCGCGACAGCGCTTGCCCTGCGGGAGGTGAAACTGGTAGTCATGACTGCGACTGCAGAAGAGCTCGAAGCCCACGCGCAGCAACTGGAAATGATCGAGCGCGAAAGCAGGGGCAAGTGCATTTGGAAGAAGCTGGAACCGGTTGCGCAGGCCGAGGGAGCGGAGATCGGCTAGCGCGCAATAAGAGGGTATCGCTGCAACTTGCTAAACGATATCGACCTGCTGAAATTTCTCAGGGCTGTGCCTTGGCAGCGGGTTGGGGTATTTCCGCTATGTTTCCTGCTGGCTTTATGGGGAACACCGCTGTGGGCGGAAGACGTGATCTCATTTGCGCCGCATGTCTCGCTCACCGAGAAGGAAGCCATCGCGCTTTTCTACCAGCGTAATCTCAGGCTGATTGCGTCAAGCCTCGATATCGATGACGCACAAGCGGAGCAAATCATTGCAGGGGCGATGCCGAATCCGGTGTTCAGCCTGATCGTGCATGAGCTGAACCCAAGAATCTGGCGTCCGGAGAATCGCGGCCAGGCGGTGCCCGCAGTGACGCCGCAGATACAGCAGCTCATCGTGACTGCCGGGAAGCGGCGATTGCGCATAGAAAGCAGCGAGCTGGCCACCGAGGCGGTCAGCTTCGATGTAATCGATGTCGCGCGCGTCCTCACCAATGCCGTACGGCGCAGCTATTATAGTCTTTTGCTCGCACAAAAAACCCTCCAGGTGGCCGGCGACAACCTCGAGCGGTACCGGGAAATCCTCCGGGTCAATGAACTCAGGCTCAAGCTGGGAGACGTCGCAGCCATCGATCTTATTCGCATCGAGGTGGAAAGCCTGAAAATCCAAGGTGATCAGGATCAGGCCCGCGCAGCCCTGGACCAGGCGCGAGCGGATCTCCTGCTCTTGCTTGGCTGGCCGGCAAACAGCATGGATGTCGCCGCGGTCGAAGTCTGGCCCGAAGCCGCTCCGGAGATTGCGACGGCCGGGCAGGAGCGGCTGGTTGAGCGCGCGCTGGAAAGCCGGCCGGATATGAAAGCCGCAAGGGTGCGCATCGCCCAGGCCAAGAAAATGTTGACCCTGGCGCAGCGGCAGGTCATTCCAGACGTGACAGTCAGCGCTTTCTACGATCGCGATGCCGGTAATTTCTTCGCGGACTCCGCAGGTGTGGGGATCAGCTTGCCCATTCCGCTTTTTTATCAGCAAAAAGGAGAGATTTCCAAGGCTCGCGTGGGCGTGACCTCGACCGAACTGGCGCTCGCGCAGGCCGAACAGGGAGTGAAAACAGAGGTATTGAAGGCTCTGGCTGCCTGGCAAAGCGCGGATGCCATAGCGCGGCGTTTTGAAACATCGGTAATCAAGCGGATCGAAAAATTGCGCTCGGCACAGGAACTCGCCTATCAAAAAGGCGCGATCGGCGTTCTCGATCTGATCGATGCACAGCGCAGCTATAGGGCGATAATGCTTGATTATTACAATGCCCTGGCCAATCGGAGCAAGGCGTGGGCGGACCTGCTGATGGCATATGGAGAGGAAACCGGGAATTTGCCGCGGGGCGCGAGACGCCGCGATGGCTAGGGCCTGGTTCGACTACCCACGCCGTGATATCCGCCGCAGTTCCCATTTGAACCGATGAGTCCGATCCCGGCAAAAAGAACAGGCAAGGCCCGGCCCATCGTCCGGTATATTGCCACGGGATTATTGGGCTTGTCGCTGCTGGCATGCCAGCGCCAGGATAACGAACAGGCGCCCTCTGCCCCGGCCCATCCCAGGGATGAAGTCGTTCTGCCCCCGGATTCTCCCAAGCGCGACTTCATAAAGGAAATCACCATCGAATTGGTCCAGCGACCGATCCTGGATGCCGTGACGGGCAAGATCACCTATGACGAGACCCGGACCGCACGCGTATCCTCGCCGATTGCGGGGCGTGTCATCGGCGGTATTGCCGCACTGGGCCAGCCCGTCCATAAGGGCGATGCGCTGGTCGAGCTGGATAGCCCGGAGCTGGGGCAAGCGCAGTCGGCCTACGCGAGTGCGATATCCGACCTCAATCTTGCCAGCCGTGCTTTCGACCGCGTACGGGAGTTGTATGATAATGGCATTTCCTCGCGCAAGGAGCGGGAGCAGGCGGAAGATGGGCTGGCACGCGCCCGCAGCGAAGCGGAACGGGCGCGCCTGAAACTGGCCAACCTGGGAGTCCGCGCCCGGCATACCGACAACCGCTTCATCCTGCATGCTCCCATTCCGGGGATCGTCACCGAGCGTAATATCAATCCCGGCATGGAAATACGCCCCGATCTGGCGGAGCCGTTATTCGTCATTTCGAACCTGGACCAGTTATGGCTGCAAATGGATATTTTCGAGAAAGATATCGGACTGATCCATGCCGGCGCAACGGTTGTGCTGCGGGTTGCCGCGTACAAGGGAGAGAATTTTGCGGCCACCGTCAGCTACATCAGCCAGGTAGTGGATGAAGCCACCCGCACGGTGAAGGTCCGGTGTGTTTTGCCCAATGCCGAGAAAAAGCTGTTGCCTGCCATGTTCGCCAGTGTCACCGTACAGAGCGACGCGGACGATCTGGTGGTTGTAGTGCCGCTCACCGCGATATTTCCCGAGCATGAGTCTGATTGGGTATACGTGAATATGGGCGATTACCATTACCAGAAACGCCAGGTTACCCTGGGTCCGCGTTTCAAGGATCGGGCGGTGGTTCTGGACGGGTTGAAGCCGGGCGAGCGGCTGGTCGTGGGGGGTGCGCTGCTGTTGCGTACCGAGCAGGACACGGAGCAGCAAAGTGGCGAAAGCGCGCGATGATCCATAAAATCATCGCCTTTTGCCTGCAGCAGCGCCTGCTGATTATCAGTACGTCGGTATTGCTGGCCGCTTTCGGTATCGTCTCCTTCGAACGCCTCCCGGTCCAGGCTTTTCCCGATGTGCAGAATGTATTCGTGCAGGTAGTGACCCAATACCCGGGCCAGGCTCCGGAAGAAGTGGAAAAACTGATCAGCCTGCCGATCGAGAAAGAAATGAATGGCCTTCCGCATATGATCACCATGCGTTCGGTATCCATTTTCGGTTTGTCCGTGGTCACCCTGATATTCGATGACGATGCCGAAGATTATTTCTCGCGGCAGCAGGTGCTGGAGCGTTTGAAGACAGTCAGTTTGCCGGCGGAGGTCAAGCCCATACTGGGACCCCTGACCACAGGCATCGGTGAAATTTTCCGTTACCGTATCGAGGCTCCCGACGTCCCCCTCGTGGAACAGCGGGCATTGCAGGACTGGATGATCGAGCGGACTCTCCGGTCCGTCCAGGGAGTGGCCGATGTAGTTGCGTTTGGCGGAGGCGTCAAGCAATACCACGTGCAGATCGACCCCGTCAGGCTGAGGAATTACAACCTGACCCTTCCGGAAGTTTATCGGGCCATCGCCATGAATAATGCCAACATCGGCGGTGGGTACCTGGATTACGGCCATGAAGCGCTGGTGGTGCGGGGGACAGGCTTGCTGAAATCCAAGGACGAAATCGGAAATATTGTCGTTGCCAGCCGGGACGATGTTCCGGTTTTCGTCAGGAATATTGCCGAGGTGACGATAGGCTCACAACCGCGTATCGGTATCGTCGGCTACAACGGGGCCGATGACGTGGTCCAGGGCATTGTCCTGCTTATCAAGGGCAGGAATGCCATGGAGGTGCTGAATGGGGTAAAGGAAAAAATCGACGAGCTCAATAGCCATGGTTTGCCCCGCGGAGTCAGCATCGTGCCGATATATGATCGCACGGAACTGATACAGCATACCGTGCAGACGGTCGAGAAGAACATGGTGGAAGGCGCCGTGCTTATTCTGGTGGTTTTGATTGTTTTTCTCCGCCGGGTATGGGCCTCGGCGATCGTCATCATCGTCATCCCGCTATCGCTGCTGTTTGCATTCATCATGATAGATGCGATGCATGTCTCCGCCAACCTGATTTCCCTGGGAGCGATCGATTTCGGCATCATCGTGGATAGCGCCGTCGTGCTGGTGGAAGCGATCATGGTCAGGATAACGCTGGCGATGCGGCAGCAGGCGCCCGTGGCGCATATGCGCCAAACCATGCTCATGACGACCGTGGAGATGGCGCGGCCCATACTGTTTTCCAAGGCCATCCTGATCGTCGCTTTCCTGCCTATTTTTACCTTTCAGCGCGTCGAGGAAAAAATCTTTTCCCCGATGGCGTTTACACTCTCTTTTGCCTTGCTGGGTTCATTGCTCATCAGCCTGACCCTGATTCCCGTGCTGCTGAGCTATCTGGTGGGGCCGCGGCTGACCGAATCGCGCAACCCTCTGGTCCAGGCCATGGAACACCGTTACCTCGCGCTACTGGAAGCGGTGCTGCGCCATCCCCGCAAGCTGTTCGTGGCCGCGGGTTTGACGCTGGCCCTATCCCTGGCTTCCTTTCCCTTGATCGGCACGGAATTCATGCCAAAGCTGGATGAAGGCAACGTCTGGCTGACCATCACGCTGCCTACCCCCATTTCCCTGAACAAGGCCAAGGACCTGGAGAAGGATGTGCGTGCCCGCCTGCTCGAATTTCGCGAGGCGAAGTCGATACTGACGCAACTGGGACGTCCCGAGGATGGTACCGACCCCAAGGGTTTCAATAACCTGGAGGTTCTCATCGATCTCCAGCCAAAGGATACCTGGCACTATCGCAACAAGGACGAGCTTGTCGAGGCCATGCAGGAACGCCTGGCGGCATTCCCCGGGCTGCAGTTCAATTTTTCCCAGGTGATCCAGGACAATGTGGAAGAGGCCATTTCCGGGGTGAAGGGTGAAATCGCCATCAAGATTTTCGGCGAAGACCTGAACATTCTTCAGGAGAAAGCCGATCAGATAACGGGTATCCTGCGCTCCATGGAGGGTGCCACCGATGTGGCTGCCGAGCAGCAATCGGGACTTGCGCAACTGGTCATTTCCATCGATCGCGATAAGGTTGCGCGCCACGGGATCAATGTGGCAGATGTGGAAGACGTGATCTCCATGGCGGTCGGGGGTAAAGCCGCTACGCAGATGCTGGAGGGGGAACGCCGCTTCGACGTTTCGGTACGGCTCATCAGCTCGGCACGCGATTCGGTTGCGGCCATCGAGGATATCACCGTGCTGTCCGCCAATGGGGCCCGCATTCCACTGGCCGATCTGGCGGATATCAGCCTGACCCAGGGAGCTTCGCGCATCAGCCGCGAAAACAACATGCGGCGCATCGCGATCAAGTGCAATCTGATAGGACGCGACCAGGGGAGTTTCGTGGCCGAAGCGCAGAAAAAAATCGGCCGGCAGGTTCATCTGCAACCGGGTTACCGGATGATCTGGAGCGGCCAGTTCGAAAACCAGGAGCGTGCGATGAAGCGGCTGTCCTTTATCGTCCCGGTGAGTTTTATCTTGATTTTCCTGTTGCTGTTCTGGGCATTCCGCTCGATCAGAAACGCCTCCCTGATCGTCATGAATGTCCCGTTTTCGCTGATAGGGGGGTTGGTGGCGCTACTGCTGACCGGTATCCACCTGAGCGTTTCGGCGGCGGTGGGATTCATTGCGCTGTTCGGCATCGCGGTGCAAAATGGCGTGATCCTGCTATCCCAGATCAATCTGCTCAGGCGCGAGGGTGTTCCGCTCGAAGACGCCATCATGCAGGGTTCCGTCAGTCGGCTGCGTCCCGTGGTGATGACGGCCCTGATGGCCATGCTGGGATTGCTGCCTGCGGCACTATCCACCAGTGTGGGATCGGAAACGGTCAAGCCTTTTGCCGTGGTTATCATCGGCGGGCTGGTCACCGCGACGCTGCTCGTCTTGACCATGCTTCCCGCACTTTACCGTAAATTCGAAAAACCGCCCGCCTGAGACCTTCCGATGAAAGAGATCCGTGCCTATATCGAGCCCTTCATGTTGCTGAAGCTTACCCAGACACTGCTTCAAATCCCTGACTTTCCCGGCATGAGTGTAACCGACTGCGAGGGCTTCGGGCGAGTCAAGTTCATCGTTGGACGGGACTTTTCGCCCTATGTGCCGAAAAAGCGCATCGAGATTTTTGCCTCCGATGACCTGGTGGAGCGCATTGTCAATGAAATCATGACCGTAGCCAATACGCACCAGCACGGCGCGGGCAAGATATATGTCCTCGACGTGATCGAAAGCGCGCGTATCAGCACCGGCGAACGGGAAGCGGAATAATTCAGGACTTCGCAGCTTACAAGCTCCGATGGAAGGCATATGCGCGGCACCGCATTGCTTCTCCATAGGGTTCGTTTATCCACGGGGCTGAAGCCTTGCCGGTCAGAACAGTTCGAATTGCCCATCCGTCTTCGCGGCCCTTCGGTCCGGACACCCGGCGGGAGAAGCTGCTTCAGCAGGCGCCTGCCGGGATGGCGGCGCGTGAAAATGCGAGCCATCGAGCCCGGAAAAGCGTCCCGAGCGCACGTTGAGGCCGAGCCGCGCCACGCATTTCTCGAAGCGCTGGCGGATCATGTCCGCCCAGATGCCCTCGCCGTGCATGCGCTTTCCAAATGAGGCATCGTAATCCTTGCCGCCGCGCATTTCGCGCACCCTGTTCATGACGCGTTGCGCCCGCTCCGGGAAATGCGCCTCCAGCCACTGGCGAAATAGCGGGCCGACTTCCCACGGCAGCCGCAAAATCACGTACCCTGCGTTGATTGCTCCGGCTTCCGCCGCCGCTGCCAGCACCTTTTCCAGCTCGGGCTCGGTGACGAAGGGAATGACCGGAGCGACACTGACTCCTACGGGGATACCGGCATCGCTCAACGTACGTATCACGCGCAGGCGGCGGGTCGGAGCCGCGGCTCGTGGTTCCAGCGTCCGGGAAATGGAATGGTCCAGCGTGGTGATCGTGACGGCCGCCGCGACCAGCCGTTTCGCGGCCATGCCTTTCAGCAGGTCGATATCGCGCTCGATGAGCGATGATTTCGTGATCAGCGCGACCGGATGTCCGCATTCGGACAGCACTTCGAGTACCCGGCGCGTCAGCCGCAGATCGCGCTCGCAAGGCTGGTAGGCATCGGTATTCACCCCAAGCGCGATCGGCTCGGGAATATAGGATTTTCTGGACAATTCCTGCCGCAGGAGCTCCGGGGCATTGATTTTTGCGTAAATTTTGCTCTCGAAATCCAACCCTGGAGACAGGCCGAGATAGCTGTGCGTGGGCCGGGCAAAGCAGTAGATGCAACCATGCTCGCAGCCGCGATAAGGGTTGAGCGAAATGCTGAAGGGTACGTCGGGAGACTGGTTGCGGGTCAATATGGTCTTCGCCCGCTCCTCGATGATTTCCGTCTTCAGGGCGGCGGGCGGAGCGTCATCCGCCAGATGCGCCAGTTCCTCCTTCGGCCAGCCGTCATCCGCCGCATCACGTGCCAGCACCTCATACCGTCCTTGCAGATTGGAAATGGCGCCGCGGCCCTTGCGCGGCTTCGGGGGTTGCCCTACGAAAGGCTGGTTATCGCAACTTTCGTAAAAATCATCGTCAGACATCGGAACGTGCCCATGTTATCGCGGACATCAATGAGACTTCCCGGCGCACCGGTCAAGGAGCTGCAGGCTCCTCCAGGCTCCGGTCTGCGGAAACCTGGAGTGCCTTGAATCTCATTTATGGAAGTTTACACGATACAGGACAATTGTTCTCAATGAAACGTAACGTGATGCGCAGCCCTCGCTAAAGCGTCTTGAGATACTCCAGCAGCGCCTTCTTTTCATCGGCCGAGAGCGTGGTGCCGAATTCGTGGCCGCAACGGCTGTTTCCGGAATTTCGATCGCTGCAGTCCGTGGTTTCCAGCGTATAGCCAAACTTGGTCTGCTCGACGGCGAGACCCACGTTGACTGTATCGTAGGCTGGGCCGATCTTGAAGGAACGAACCCGCTCAGCCGCCGGTTTCAGCAATTCGGCCAGTGTTGGGACCGATCCGTTGTGAAGATAGGGAGCTGCAGCCCAGATTCCCTCGAGAACGCGTGATTCATAGGCATAGCTTGGTTTGGCAGCGGCTGCGGGTGCAACGAAAGCATCCCGAAGAGATTCTGTTTCCGGCGGAAATGGAGACTGGCCACCCTTCATCCGGGCATTGTCTTCTGTCTTCATCAGCACTGGCACATAATGCTGGAGGATAGAACCGATGACGGATGTGCTCAAAACATTGAAAGCGGTATCGACGGGTTTGAGCGCTGCGGCGATAAATGGAATCTTTGCTCCTTCGAGCACACCAGTCTTGACGGTCCGGGCGAGAATTTCGTACTCCTTGGAATCCGTGCCGACATCCATGATGGGCGTGGCCCAGGTTTTCCGATCCAGAAAGCGGGTTTGTCCCGGCTTGATGCCATGGCAGTCGGCGCATCCACCCTGTTCGGTCTTGCGTGCGAAGATTTCCTTGCCTTTATTCGCCAGCCCCTGATCCACTCCCCATGGCCATTTTGGAGCACCGATTTTTTTAACCAGGTCTTCCAGCGCGCCCAACCCCTGGAATTCGGCCGAGTTGTTGTGCAGATAATCGATCCCGAGCAGATGCCAGGCATCCTTTTTAGGATGAAAGACACCGAATACGCCGTAAACTTCGCCAAGATTTCTCGCCAGGCCCAGGATATCGTTGCCATTGCTGGCAAAACCGGGCCACTGGGTCTTGTCCTGAATTGCGGCGTTCCAGAGGAACGGATAGCGTACCGGCGCGACGGCTGGCTGGATATTCTCGGGGATCATATAGGTGGGCGGAGAACCGATATCGAGGCCGGTAAGCCGGTTGAATATCATCGATACCGCGTCGAGCCGCGCCGGCCCCCAGGGCTGGGATGGAAGCGCACGCTCGATCAGTGTGTGATAGGGCAAGTACCATGCTTTCACCGCTTTCCGTAATTTCTCCTTGTCCTTCCCGGACGCCGACGGACCGAGCACGGCATGGGCGAAATTCGCGAACGCCTGGTTGTTCGCCAGAACGGTGCCCACTGCCACGTCGAGGTCAGCCAGAAAACTCTGGAAATCGACGATCCCCGGGCCGCCATCGATCAGGTATTCGGTACCGTTGACTTTGATTTGACGTGTATGGCAGGCGGAACAGTTCATGCCGATTTCCTGCCCCTCACTTCCATTTCCAACGGTAAATCCAACGGGCAATCCGGCGGGTTTGCTGGTTTTATTGGGCAAATAACCGTATCGGTCCAGGTTATTAGCCATGAATGGCTGGCCATCCGGCTGTTTCAAGGCGGCGATCCAGCGCAGCGGCATGATGCGCGATCCCTGGTCGCGGCTATAAAAGTCCTTCCGGGCCGAGGCTGTCCATTCCGTACCTTGATCGATGAGTACCGGTTCAGTTGCGGATGAAAGCAGCGGCACGAGCAATGCCAATATGAACAGAAGGCTTCCAATCCAAGATGGAAATCTGATCTTCACAATTTATCTCCCTGTAAATGAATGGATCAAAGGACTAAATTCCTCACAGCTGGTGTAAAGTCTATCTTTACCTAAAGAGGTGCTACGAACGCTGGTGATGGGTGGTGCAACACCGCTGATCTTTTCGAGAGCTGAAACTAGGAAGTACGAGTCGCAGCCTACAGCCGCTTGAAGCGGCCCTACGCCGCCATAGGGGTAAACGCCACGCTGCAAAGCAAGCGATCCGAAAATATTCAGGAAAATTTACAGCGATTTTGGATATTAAGAGATACTTAACATTAAAGTCAAGTATAACTAATCATCAGATTGGTATTGGATTAGTGCCTGGCGTCCGGTTCTGCCATGCACGGGTGGCGCGGTGGATTGAAAGGTGGTTATGCGCTATCCACAGGCGGGGTTCAGGCAGAATTTAGGCAGGGTTTGACATGCACCGGCCACAGCGGATGCGAAAGACGTCGATTTGATATTTTTACGCATACCCTCTAATGCAGCAGGAATAAAATCGAGCTATTCGAATCTCGCCGATAAATTCTCAGGCAGACCGGCAAAATCGGCGTCCGGGATATGTATTCCTAAAGAATATTGCCGGGCTTTATCACTCTGGCGCCTATATTTCTTTCGCCTGTAGCCCTGGCGTCTTTCAACTCGGCGGCGTTCTACCTGCGGCATGACATCGAGGCTGCCATCAATGTCCCCTTCGCCTGTAATCAGCCAGTCGAAGGAAAAGTGGAGTTTTGAACGAAGTTCGATAAGCTTTTTTATTTCCGGCATCGAGACGCCTGTTTCCCATTGCGAAACGGCAGCCTTGGAAACGCCGCACAATTCACCCAGCCTGGCCTGGCTAAGCTTGTAATGGCGACGTAATTGCATAAGTCTTGGTCCCATGTCATCTCCTGGCAATACTCAAGTTTAACTATAGCTATATAGTAAAGTGATATTTATTTAACATGGGGCAATATTGTTCGATTAAGGTTTTATCTTTTCCGGGAAAATCATGAAGCTGACAACTTTTGCCGCCTTGCTGCTGAGCGTTTGTTTGATCGGTCCGGCTTTCGCGCAAAATGCTTCCTATGCGAAAGACGCTCGCCCAGCGCGTGCTCCGATGGAGCGCCAGCCAGCTGATCCAAGGATCGCGCAGCTGGAGATGGCGCTGAACCAGATTGACCAGGAACGGCAGGCGGTATACCAGCAATTCCAGATGACGCAGGAGTTGCGGCGCAACGAGATACAGGAGAATAATCCGCAGGTCATCCAGGGAGCAAACACGACCTCGCTTATGCCGTATGCCACGGGCGGGTTGAAGGATAATGCACCCATCAGCTACGACGATCAGGTGCGGCTGCTGCGGGAGCGCCAGGAGCGCATCCAGCAATATGGCCAGGACTTGAATCGCCTGTATTCACGTTATGCGGAACTGGGCGAGCAGCGGCGCGCACTGTTCGATCAGCTCATGGAACTGACGAGGAGCGCTGCGGGGCAGTGATCCGGCTTTTCCCCGGATTTGCCACCATGATGTATCGATGTGTTGATGACAGAAGTCTTTATTCTTTCGGTTTCCCTGCTTCGTCGCCGAGAAGCAGCGATTTCAGCCCGAGATAGCGCGGGGGCTCTTCCGGCAGCGGTTCCGGGCTGACCCGTGCGAGTTCTTCCTCGAGCTGGGTCACGCGCCGTTCCAGTTCGGCCTTGTCGCCTTCCAGCTTGCTCACCTTGCGGCGCAGCTGGGAGCCCGACCACAGGCTTTTTATTCTGCTGGGCCAGGAAACCAGCAGTGCGATGATCGCGCCGATACCCATGGCAAGCAGCAATACCATGGCAAGCGAGCTATCGAAGCTCCACAGGCCGAGCGAGACCGTCACCGTCATGCTATTCTGGAGGGCAAACGCCACCGCGACGATGGCGACAGCGATGCCCAGTATCAACAAAAGCTGCATGGTGGTCCTCCCGCGGTGGTTGTCTTCCCTGCCATCCCCAGGCCTGTCTCCTTGCTGATGATGCATGTACGGTCCCCCCTTGTATTCTCCATCCCTCATCCTGGAAGGGCGGCCGTATCAGGGCGCGGCAGGGTCGCGCTTGGCGGCGCTCATGGCCTTGAGATAGGCAATGAGCTCCTCGATGACCTGTTTGCGCCCGGGAATTTCCTTGCCCAGCCCCGGCATCGTCGTATTGTACCGGATGCTTTGCGGATTCTCGATCCAGCGCTTCAGATAACCCGGCTGCATATATTCGGTCACGCTCACGGGATAATTGAGCTCCGGGCCCTTGATGCCGCCTTCGCCGTTAACCGTGTGGCAGGCCGTACAATATTTGCGGAAATGAGTAAATCCGCGCCGGGCCTGTGCGGATGCCTCCGCCGGCGGCGTCATCTTCCCGAGGGAACCGGAGGATACGAGTTCCACCATCCTGATCTGGTAGGGCATGTCCGACGCGCCGGATTCGAGCAGCGCTTTGGAATGGATATTATCCCAGACCAGGTAGAGCGGCCCCAGCGGCACCTGTTCGTCGTTCTGCAGCCGGTTGGTCATGGCGAAAGGCCTGCTATCGTCATGGGCAAAAGCCAGGTAGCCCGCATGCTCGATAAACTTCGACACGGGAACGATCGCGCGGTAACCGTCGATGGCAACGAATATGATCTCCTCGGCATTCTTCCAGTCTTTCCCGAAGGCCGCATCGAATATCGCCCGGGCGGGAAGAACGCGATAGCTGCGCTCGCGCCTTTCATGCGGCTCGAAAACCTTGAGTGAAACCGGCGCCGCAATGGTTTTCAGGTCATCCACCGACAGCAATCTGGTTTTGTTGTCGACGCCGTTTTTTGTCCTGAATTCGACCATGCCATCCCGGACCGGTGCGGATGAGGATGCGGAAACGGGCGGCGAGGCCTGGACGAATGCGCTGCCGAGCAGGATGAGCAGCGGCAGTAGAATCCGCAGGACATCGATGGGAATGAGATTTTCCCCGGTTTTCACGTTTACTCCTGTTCGCGGAACTTTCATCGTTTCACCTGTTTTCATTGCCAGACAGGGGATTCAGCAGCGCGAGGTCGCCGCCGGCTGCGGCGACGTTGACCGCTATGGTTTTCTCATTGGCGAAGCGCGGCAGGTAATGAGGTCCACCCGCTTTGGGTCCGGTTCCCGAAATCCCCCTGCCTCCGAACGGTTGGACGCCGACCACGGCGCCGATCATGCTGCGATTGACGTAGACGTTGCCTGCCTCGATCTGCTGCGCCACTTTCGCGGCTTCCTGCTGCAAGCGGCTGTGGATTCCGCAGGTAAGGCCATATCCGGTCCCGTTGACCTCCTGGATAATGCGGGCGCGGTCGCTGGCTGCATAGCGGATGATATGGAGGATGGGCCCA
The DNA here is from genome assembly GCA_035547595.1 of Nitrosospira sp. Taxonomy (GTDB): domain Bacteria; phylum Pseudomonadota; class Gammaproteobacteria; order Burkholderiales; family Nitrosomonadaceae; genus Nitrosospira. Next base: position 27,220 of record DASZUL010000080.1, on the reverse strand, counting down.
AACACTTCTCCGGGCAGGCGGGAAATGCTGTCAATTTCATACGCTACCGGCGCAATATACCATCCCGCCAGCCCTTCCGGCAGGGGTGCCTGTCCGATCAGCCTGCCGTAGCCTTTGAGCCGCTCCACATGGCGGATGAGCGATTCAAGTGCCGCGGCGTCGATGACCGGCCCGATATCGGTCAGAAGCCGGCGCGGATCTCCGATGCGCAGTTCCCGCAATGCCCCGCGCAACAGCTCCATCACCTTGTCGGCTATTTCTTCCTGGACATAAAGCACGCGCAGGGCAGAACAGCGCTGTCCGGCAGAACCGAAAGCGCTGAGCATCACGTCATCCACGACTTGTTCGGGCAGGGCGCTCGAATCCACCAGCATGGCATTCTGGCCGCCCGTTTCGGCGATAAAGGGAACGATCGGACCGTTTTTTGCCGCCAGCGTCCGATTGATGAGGCGCGCTACCTCGACCGACCCGGTAAACGCCACGCCATCCACTTCATCGTGTGCAAGCAGCGCCGCGCCCACATGCCCGTTGCCCGGGAGCAGCGAGATGGCTGCGGGCGGAATGCCGGCTTGCAGCAGCAGGCGTACCGCTGCGAACGCGATCACTGGAGTTTGCTCGGCGGGTTTTGCGATGACGCTGTTTCCCGCCACCAGCGCGGCTGCGATCTGGCCCATGAAAATAGCCAAGGGAAAATTCCAGGGGCTGATGCATGCGAAAGTACCGCGCGCTTCCATCACCAGGCGATTTTCCTCGCCCGTCGGGCCGGGCAGGGCCAACCCCGCCTCCTGGAACAGGCGCTCGCCCTCAGCGGCATAGTACCGGCAGAAGTCGGCGGCTTCGCGTATTTCGCTGAAGGCATCGAGCAGCGTCTTCCCACCTTCGTATTGCAGCAACCCTGTTAGTTTCGGAGCATCGCGCTCGATCAGGTCCGCCATACGGCGCAATGCCGCAGCCCGTTCCGCAGCTGGCGTTGCCCGCCAGATTCTGCGTCCCTCGCGCGCCGCTTCGAATGCTGCCTCGATATCTTCCGGTTCGGAATTCCATATTTGTGCGATCGTCTCCCGCGTATCGCAGGGGCTAAGGTGCTCGTGCCCGGTCTCGCCGGGATGCTCCCGATACTGGACTTTCCCGTTGATGAGAGGCGTGACTGTCAAGCTGCGCCATGAAGGGAAGGATGGGATCCGCGCCAGAAAACCGGTTCTTGCCGTTTCCGCAGAAAAATCGATTCCCGCCGAGTTCCTGCGCGCGGCCCCATACAGATCCCCGGGCAAGAGAATCCGGGGATTGCGGCGCGGGTGAGCTTTGGCTGCTTTTTCCACCGGATCTTCCAGCGCTGTAGCCGCCATGGCTTGTCGGGCCGGAGTGTCGTCTTCAAGGATCTGATGCACGAAAGAGGTATTCGCCCCATTTTCCAGCATGCGGCGGATCAGGTAGGGCAGCAGTTCCTCGTGTCGGCCCACCGGCGCGTAGATGGAGACGGGAACGCCGTAGTCAGCCAGCACCTTTTCATGCAGCGCTTCGCCCATGCCGTGCAGCCGCTGGAATTCGAAGTCCCATGCCTTTTCGCGACTTCCCTTCCAATCTCCTCCGGCTTCCGCCATATTCAGCACCGCCGCGACGGTGAGGGCGTTGTGCGTGCCGAACATCGGGTAGATACGGCCGCGCAACGCCAGGAGTTTCTGTGCCGCCGCCAGATAGGAGAGATCGGTGTTGGCCTTGCGCGTAAAGACGGGGTAGCCGGGTAATCCCGCAACCTGGGCACGCTTGATTTCCGTATCCCAATAAGCACCTTTCACCAGGCGCACCCGCACCTTCCGGCCAGACTCGGCAGCCAGGTCCCTTATACTGTCGATCAGCCGGAAACAGCGCTTGTCATAGGTCTGGATGGCAAGCCCGAAGCCATTCCATTCCCGCAGCCCCGGCAACCCGGCAACTGCGGAAATGATTTTCCACGACATTTCCAGCCGGTCCGCCTCTTCCGCATCGACCGTGAGCGAGACATCGTTTTCCGCAGCCTTGCGGCAGAGCTGGCTCAGCCGGTCCGTAATTTCCGGAACGCACCGATCCTGCTGGGTCCAGCTGTAGCGCGGATGAAGCGCAGACAGCTTGACCGATATGCCTGCCATGCCCGCTCCTTGCTCCAGGTCATTCGCCAGACCAGCGCTGTCCACCGCCGCCAGGTATCTTTCGAAATACCTGTCGGCATCCGCCGCCGTGCGGGCGCCTTCGCCCAGCATATCGTAGGAAAGGCGGTAACCCCGGCGTTGCCATTTTTTTGCGGCGGAGCGCGCGCTGGCGATGTCTTCGCCCAGCACGAATTGCTGTCCGATGCGCCCGATGGCTTCTTTCATGCCCTTGCGGATCAGGGAACGTTCGAAATCGCCGGGAGAATCCCTCAGCACTCGCCGTGCGAGCCGCATGCCGATACCGGCAAGCCTCAGCATGCTGCCGGCCTTGCCCCTCGTTTTCCATTTCGCCGCGGCCACCTTTTCCGCGATCAGGGCATCCGCGGTGCCAGCATCGGGTATCCGCAGCAGGGCTTCGGCCAGGGTCATCAGCGCCACGCCTTCGGGGCTATCCAGCGGATATTGCGCCAGCACCGCTTCGATATCGCCCAGGCCATGCTTATGGCCGCGTATATGGCGAATGAATTCTTCGGCCTGGAACCGGACCTGCCGGGCGCGGCTGCCGTTCCATCCGAGGGCGGAGAGCAGCGCATCCACGCACTCTGCCTCATCCCGGAGGTGATCCAGCGCAAAAGCGGGATGAGAAGGAGAATTCATAAGGGAAAAATAAATTGATAGAGTTAAGATAGCATTTTCGCAAGGAAGTTACCCCGAGCGCAGCATCCGATCATTCAACAACCCTGGAGCCGAACCATGAGCACTGCGATGAAAGCAGGAAACGTGAAGTTGAAGCGCGCCTATGAGCAACCGGAAGCCGGGGATGGCACTCGCATACTGGTGGACCGGCTGTGGCCGCGCGGAGTGAAGAAGGAGGACGCGGCCATCGACCAATGGATGAAGGATCTGGCCCCCAGCACCGAATTGCGCCATTGGTTCGGCCATGACCCCGCGCGCTGGGAGGAATTTCGCGAGCGCTATGCCGAGGAAGTGAGCGAGCATGCGGATCAACTGAAGCAGCTTCGCATCCTGGCGCGCGAAGGCACGATCACGCTGGTGTATTCAGCGCATGACCAAGAGCACAACAATGCGGTGGCGCTGAGAGACCTTATCCTTGGTCGCAAATAAGCGACCGCACACGTTTTTATTGCTCAGGCCAGCATAGGCCCCTTGCGTTTCACCGCTCAGGATACCCAGCAATAAGGTGTCCATGCCAAACGCCGAACTTCTCAATCAGGTAGCGATACTGATCCCAACTGTCTGCTAGCCCTGCGCCCTATCGATGGCGCACGCCATAAGTTCCCTGCCTGTGCCGTTCTTGCCTTCGATAAGTACAGAAATGGAGCGACACTGCAATAAATGGTTTTTCCAAACCCGATATAAGATCAAAAGAAGTTTGTTGCAATAATTAACTATACGATGTATATTTATTTACATCGTATAGTTAATTATTACGTCTGCGTATTTATTGCCTTGGCGAAAGATATGGATAAGCGGATTGCAGAGGACTTCGAAACCATCGAGCCCGGCCGCCGGGAACGCAAGCGCCTCAAGCTGCTCGATACTTTGGCGGATACGGCATGGGAATTGTTTGAAAGCGAGGGGTATGCCGCTGTAACGATGGAGCGCATCGCCGAGGTGGCGGATGTCGCCAAGGGTACGCTGTACAAGCATTTTCCCGCAAAAGAGGCGTTATTGCGGTACCGCTTCCACCGGGAGCTCGAAAAAACCTGGCCTACCCTGAGGACCGAGATCCGCAACCTGCCAACCGGCACGGACCGGCTAGGCGCGTTCCTGACGCGGAGCGCCGCCTGGGCGCAAGCCCATCGCAATTACCTGCTGCCCTACATACAGTACCGCCTGCGCGAGCCTCGTGGAACGGATAACGGCGCCCGCAGCGGCCTGGAGGGCATGTTTGCCCATTTAATCGGGCGGGGGCAGGCCGCAGGTGAATTCCGCGCTGAGCAGGAACCGGCGGTGCTGGCCGGCTACCTGGAATTCCTCTACCTCGCGACATTGCTGCGCTGGCTGGCGGACGAGAACCTTTCCTTGGAAAAGGAGTTTTCACAGGTGCTCGATCTGTTCCTGCTTGGACTGAAGCCGCGCCCATGACCGGAGACGATCTTTCCACTGCCATACTGGACTGGCCAGGCGTCCTGAACACCGATGCTGTGGCGGTTGGCGGCAAGGCCTGGCAGTTGGCACAATTATGGCAACTGGGGTTGCCGGTACCCGAGGGATTGGTGATTACCGCCACGGCGCTTGCCCGAGATGCCGTTCGAAGCGAGGCCAGTGGAGAGAGTAGTCAGGACAGCACAATGGCAGAGGACGTTTCCCCGGACCTGCTTGACGCATTGCATGATGAACTGGCTTCCCGCGGCTGGCTGGACCGGCCGTTGGCCGTACGCTCTTCCGGCGTGGGGGAAGACTCGGCCAAGGCATCTTATGCGGGTATTTACCGCACGTGCCTGAATGTGCGCGGCTTGGAGCAGGTGCGAAGCGCGCTGCGGGAGGTGCGAGCCTCGTTGCATTCCCCTGCTGCGGCAGCCTATCGCCATAAGCTGGGAGCGGACTTGGCCGGCAAGGGCGCCGCCATGGCGGTGATCGTCATGCCGCTGCTGCCGGCGGTGGCTTCGGGCATTGCCTTCACTTGCGACCCGGCAAGCGGCCGGGACGACAGGATGGTCATCCATGCGCAGTGGGGGTTGGGGGAGTCACTGGTCGGCGGACAGGCTGCCGGTGACGAATATATATTCGGGGAAGACCTGCTCGACGACTATTGGGCATTGCTCGGGCAAAGCAAGGGGAGCAAACTGGTCAAAGCCATTGCCCGGTCCGAAGGCGGGATCGAAACGGTTGCCACTCTCGCGGCGGAAGCAGATAGCTTTGTCCTTTCATCCATTCAAGCCCTGAAGCTGGCCGAACTGGCGCGCGATGCCGCGGTGGCACTGGATTTCAGCCGGCCTTTCTACGACGTTGAGTGGGTCTGGGATGGAGACCGGTTCTGGTTGACGCAGGCACGGCCGATTACCGCACGGCCGCGCTATACGTATACCGCGTTACGGGAGCAGCCTGCCTACTGGACCCGGGGAAATACGTGCGAAGTAGTGCCCGGGCCGCTATCGGCGATCGACTGGAGCAATTCCCGCAAGCTGGTGAACGAACTGCTGACGCAGGGGTACATCCTGGCGGGATATCGGGCATTGCCGGGCGCACAGCGGGCGGGGCTCTTCAGGGGACGGCTGTACCTGGAGCTTTCCCTGCTTCAGTGGGAGTGCTTCGATGCGCTGGGAGTGCCGCCCAAGGCGGTAAACGCGCTGATAGGCGGCCAGCAGCCGGAAATCGCGTTGCCGGTACAGGGATCGGGCGATGGTTTTGCCCGTTTAGGCAGGCTGGCGCGCTACGCGCTGCGTTCGCCTGCACGGCGGCGCAGGGGGATGGAGGCGGTCGAGCGGGCGATGATCGAAGCCGGGCAATGGCGCAGGCAGCCGCTTCCTGAAGATGCGAAGGGATTGCAAACAGAATTGCTTCGACGATTCCGCGCGGGCCGTGGTGCGATGGACTTGTTTTTCCTGCAGGGTTCCGGAGGTGCAGGCTTGTCCATGCTGGTAGAGCAGTTGGACAAAAGCTTTCCGGGTGAAGGGCATGCGCTGGCTACCGCGCTGCTGGCCGGAGGCGAACCAAGCGTCACGGCCCGCCAGGGCTACGACCTGATGGCCCTGGCAAGCTTGCGTCAGAAAAGTCTTCGTGGACAAAGGGGGATCACTTCACCTTCTGAAGGCCGTTCGCAGGATGCAGAAGCCTGTACGTTCCATGAGGCTTACGATGCGTTCCTCGAACGCTACGGACACCGCGGCATATATGAAAGCTATTTTCGCAATCCCCGCTGGCGCGAAGCGCCGGAATACCTCAATTCGCTGCTGATCCAATTGGCCGATGCCGATGAGTCGGCTTTACGGTCGCGCCAGCAAGCGGCCCTGGCGGAAGCAATGAGCCGGATCAGGCAGGGCACTTCGTTCTGGAAACGTCTGTCCATTCTGCATCTGGCAAAAGTGGCGCGCCAGGAATGCAATCAGCGCGAGGCGGCGCGCAGCGCATTGGTCGCCTATATGGAACCGGAACGCCAGGCCCTGCTGGCTGCGGGATGCTATCTTGTCCGGCGGAAGGCGCTGCCGCAGGAGGAGGATGTTTTCCAGCTCATGCTTTCGGAAGTCCTGCGTGCCCTCGGCGGCGATATTTCGGCGAACGGGATAAGGGCCCGGGTGGAGAGAAGAAGGCGGTTGTTTGAGCAATGGTCGCAGGAAACGCCACCCGACCTTATAGTCGAGCCGCCAGCGGGACAGCCGCAGCCATTCAATGCCGACGCCAGCACCCATACCACACCCATCAGCCATGCCGGTCATGCCCCAAGCATTGCCGGAGAGAGCGCGATGCGCCGCTACCGGGGCATACCTACCGGCACCGGCCGCGGCAGGGGACGGGTGTGCCTGCTGCGCCATCCCTTAGAAGGCCACAAGTTGCAACCGGGAGATATTCTCGTTGCCCGTTCCACCGATCCCGGCTGGACGCCGCTTTTCCTGAAGGCAAGTGGACTGATCGTGGAAACCGGTGGTTACCTGTCCCACGGCGCCATCGTGGCGCGCGAATTCGCGATTCCAGCAGTGGTTAACCTCCCGGGCATACTCGATCGGCTCAAGGATGGAGACATGGTGGAGGTCGATGGCACGACGGGCGGGGTGTCAGTGCTGGAGGAGCCCATGGTTCAGGCGGAAGAAAAAGGCTAGAATCATTTCCCCTGTTTATTTTAAGCATGTCCAAAAATAGAAGCAGACGTCTCAGAAAAAAGCTGCATATCAGCGAATTTCAGGAACTCGGGTTCGAGATTTCATTCACCCTACCGGAAAATCTCGATGAGGAGAGGCTGGACAGTTTTTTTGATCAATTCATAGAGGAAGCCATCGAGAAAAATAGCCTGCAATTGGAGGAGGCTGGGGAAAAGATATCGTTGGTTTTGTAACTGCTGATCAGCGACGAAGTGTCACGGAGGAACACAGGACACTTGTGAGAAGCTGGCTAGCTGCGAAAGCTATTGTGAGCGACATCCGGATTGGAGAGCTTGTTGATGCATGGGCATCTCACGAAGACATGGAATGAGGACAACAAGAAAGTTGCTTACAATGCTTTGCAGCCCTTATCGCATTTTCTGAAATCTCTTGGTGGGCGGTACTGGGATCGAACCAGTGGCTTCCACCGTGTGAAGGTGGCACTCTACCGCTGAGTTAACCGCCCGCTGGGGAAACCCGATGAATAATCGGAATAACCGCTGGGGAGGCGCAATTAGAGCATGAATTCGCGCTTTCGGTCAACGCGGCGCGAACCGTAATACCCGCCATCCGTCGGGGCCTGGTCCAAGGATAATCACTGGCCGTTACTCGTGCTAGTCCTGCGAAACCCGGCAAGGGAGTGCCGATCCTCTAGCGTATTTGCCACCAGCTACTTTTCTCCAATTACCAGCACCTCGCGCTGTTAGTGCCTGTTACCAGCCCGAACGTCGATGTCGGATTGCACCGATCCGCTTACCAAGCGAAGGTGGTTCTCCGTGAGAAGCTTACGGAATAGCATTCAACTCCATTTGATGCCGTTGTGTTATGCAATCCGGGATTGTCTTCATATTTCTACCTGATGCGTATGTTATCGCACAGAAGATTCTCATGAGAAACGCAACTATGGGCTACACCTCGGGACGAAGAGGTGCAATACATATTTAACCTAAGGAGCTCAAATGAAAAATTCGATAATCCTGGCCCTTGTCCTGGTGGCGCCTGCCCTGGCAAGCGCTGCCGATACGCTCACTGATGCCCAGATCGCCGCCATCGTGGTAACTGCCAACCAGATCGATATCGATGCCGGCAAGCTCGCCGAATCGAAATCCACCAACCCGGAAGTCAAGGCTTTTGCCCATCGGATGATTGCCGACCATACCGATGTCAACAAGCAGGCGGCGGATCTGGCGACCAAGCTTAAAATTACCCCTGAAGATTCGACGATCAGCAAGGCCATGAAATCCGATGCCAAAAGAAACATGGACAGGATGAAAAAACTCAGCGGCAAGGATTTTGACAAACTGTACCTTAATGACGAATCTTCCTTTCATAATGCGGTAATCGATACCGTCGACAGCAAGCTTCTGCCCAGCGCGGAGAATACCGATCTGAAGTCGCTTCTGGTGAAAGTGCGTCCGGCGCTGGTGTCGCATCGCGATCACGCGGATAAGTTATTATCCATCGTTCATGAACTGAACTATAAATAAAAAGCCGTCGCAGTAGAATTCAAGCTTTTTGCATAGCCCTTCTTGGTTGGCCGGTGAGCGCCCAGGGTCGAATCCCGGCCAATTATCTCGCAGAACCTATCAATTCAGGCAGGTGAAAACAGAGGCCCGCCTATTCCGCTGCCGGGCGGCGAGTCAGTTCATTTCCCATAAAACATTCCGAGCCAGCATTCCATTGCCTCGTCGCAACACGTCAAATGAGGCCGCAGGAACGGCCGGGCTCGCGTAAAATAGCTCACTTTGCCCGCTGGCCCCGCGCCGGCACCCCGTTCATGGTACGAACCCGTTTTGCTCCCAGCCCTACCGGCTATCTTCATATCGGCGGCGCACGCACCGCGCTGTTTTCCTGGGCTTACGCTCGCCGCCACGGCGGCAAGTTTATCCTGCGGATCGAGGATACCGACCTCGAGCGTTCTACCGCGCAATCCACCCAGGCGATACTCGACGGCATGGCATGGCTGGGACTGGATTACGACGAAGGCCCCTTTTACCAGATGCAGCGGCTGGCGCGCTATCATGAGGTGGCGGACCAGTTGTTGCGCACAGGCAATGCCTACTACTGCTATTGCAGCAAGGAAGAACTGGACGTAATGCGCGAACAGCAGCGTGCCGCAGGCTTGAAGCCCCGCTACGATGGACGCTGGCGTGATTCGAAAGAGAAGCCGCCACCAGGGGTGAAGCCGGTGGTGCGGCTGAAGAACCCGCTCGATGGCGCGGTGGCATTCAACGACCTGGTCAAAGGTGAAATCATCGTGGCCAACAGCGAGCTGGACGACCTGGTGCTGCTGCGGGCGGATGGCGTACCGACCTATAATTTCGGCGTGGTTATCGATGACCTGGACATGAACATCACCCACGTGATCCGCGGCGACGACCACGTCAACAATACTCCCCGCCAGATCAATATCCTGAAGGCCCTGGGCGCCCCGCTGCCGCATTATGCGCACGTGCCGATGATCCTCGGCGCGGATGGGGAGCGCTTGTCCAAGCGCCATGGAGCGGTTTCAGTTATGCAATATCATGACGATGGCTATTTGCCGCAGGCGCTCGTCAATTACCTAGCGCGGCTTGGCTGGTCCCATGGGGATGAAGAAGTATTCAGCCGCGAGCAACTGGTCGAGTGGTTCGATCTTTCCGCTATCAACCGTTCACCGGCCAAGTTCAATCCGGAAAAATTGCAATGGCTCAATCAGCAATACCTCAAGGGCGCCGATGATGGGCGTTTGGCTGGGCTGGCTCGGCCTTTTCTCGAGGCCGATGGATGCGATACCCAGGCAGGGCCGGATCTTGCGAAGGTAATAAATCTGCTCAAGGAGCGGGTAGCGACAGTCGCGGAACTGGCTGATGCCGCGGTCTATTTCTTTCGTCCGCTGGAGCCTTCGGAGGAGTTGAAAGCGCAGTATTTAACTGCGGAAATAAAGCCCGCGATCCTGGCTCTTAGGCAAGCGTTTACGCAGATGGAGTGGGATAGCCATGCCATCCACGATGCGATCAAGGCAGCAGCGGTCGCCCATGGGCTGAAACTGCCAAAGGTAGCCATGCCATTGCGGGTAATGGTGACGGGCGAATCGCAAACGCCTGCCATAAACGCGGTGCTGGAATTGCTAGGCAGGGAAGAGACCTTGAAGCGGATAGATTCCCGCCTCGCCGATTTCCCGGTTTGATCGTCTCTCCGTGCAGTGGCTGCTACGCAACTGCTACCGCTTCACATTGACTGAAATTGCATGACTCCGTATAATTCGCCTTCTTTTTTGCCGCGGCATCCGGTGGTGTAAGGGGGTATAGCTCAGCTGGGAGAGCGCTTGCATGGCATGCAAGAGGTCAGCGGTTCGATCCCGCTTACCTCCACCATTTCGTCGTCCTAAGAAGTCCTAACAAGTCCAAGTAAGTCACCAAAGCCCGCACCACGCGGGCTTTTTCATTTGTTTTGCGTCCAAGCGCGTCCTAAGCAGTTCTATTGAATCCAGCACTCAAAGGGGGCATAATTTCCCCATATGTGCCCCCAATCGAAATTTGATGCCCCCAAATAGGTATTTCGGATGAAACTGAATGACATGGCGGTGCGCAAAGCCAAGCCGGAAGCCAAGCCTTACAAGATGGCGGACGGTGGGGGCATGTATCTTGAAGTAATGCCAAGCGGGTCCAAGTATTGGCGGTTCAAATACCGGTTTGGCGGCAAGGAGAAGCGCCTTGCTTTTGGGGTTTATCCAGACGTGTCCCTAAGCCTCGCGCGCAGCCGGCGCGATGACGCCCGCAAGCTGCTGGCAAATGAGGTTGATCCAGGCGTGGTCAAGAAACAATCTAAGCGTGCCAGCAAGGAAAGTGCGGCAAACAGTTTCGAGGCCATTGCTCGAGAGTGGTTCGCAAAGTTTGCTATCGAATGGGCGCCTTCGCATGCTGACAAGATCATCAGTCGCCTGGAAAACGATGTTTTCCCCTGGATGGGAAGCAGGCCTATTTCCGAAATAAAGCCAATGGAGTTATTGGCTGTTATTCGTCGGACAGAGACCAGGGGGGCATTGGATACGGCGCACCGCATCAAGCAGAATTGCGGCCAGGTATTCCGCTATGCCGTGGCAACCGGAAGAGCTGAGCGCGATCCCTCTCAGGATCTGAGGGGTGCCTTACCCTCAGTGAGAAAAAACCATTTCGCCTCGATTACGGACCCTGAGCAGGTGGGAGAGCTTCTGCGCGCAATACAGGGCTTTAGAGGCACTTTCGTTGTTCAGTGTGCCCTTACCCTTGCCCCAATGCTTTTCGTGCGTCCTGGCGAACTACGGCGAGCCGAGTGGAAGGATATCGATTTTGATAAAGCTGAGTGGCGCTATTTTGTCACGAAGACCAAGACGGAGCATTCCGTTCCTCTCGCTACGCAAGCAGTGGCGGTACTGCGCGAGCTCCAGGCTCTGACCGGAGACCGGCAATATGTCTTTCCGGGCCGTGATCCAAAAAGGCCAATGAGCGAAGCCGCGGTGAATGCTGCCTTGCGCCGGATGGGGTATGACACCAAGACCGAAATAACCGGTCATGGCTTTCGAGCGATGGCACGAACGATTCTCGCGGAAGAATTGCACCAGAAACCGGAAGTGATCGAACACCAGTTGGCGCATAAAGTCCCTGATGCTCTGGGCTCAGCCTACAACCGTACCAAGTTCCTGAAGGAACGGCGGTCCATGATGCAGATATGGGCGGATTATTTGGAGAAGATTAGAGCCGATACTAATGTATAACGTGGCTTATTTTATAAATTATGGATGAGTACTATAAGCAATGTATGTGGCATATATCACGAGATATATGGTGCAAAGGGGCGGTTACCTCTTTTCTTGAGGAGCAGGTAGCGGGCTTAAGAGATGAGAACGGAAATCCCCTGCCCGAGCACGCTAAGAAATTCATTATGGATATTTTATTTCAAAAAATTAAGGCTCCCCGAAAAACACGAAAGTTTCTATTTTCTGAATATGCTGTGAAGCAAGCTTTTGAGGCGAGATTAAGATTTTTTAAATTAAAAAACTTGGTTGAAACAAAAAATGGAATGCAAATAGAAACACCGAAGGACGCTGCTTTAGCACGTACTGCGGATGATTTCCGTCTCTCAGAATCAATAATAAGCGAAACTATTTATCCTCGTTCACGTAGGAAAAAAAAGAAATGAGGGTGAAAAACGTAACGTTTTTCACCCTGACATCTCCTTATGTTTGTTTCATGATTTCTCCTAGCACCGCACGAAACGCGGTGAAATTTATTAGGAGAAGTTATGCATACCAAAGATGTGATTCGCCTTCCCGGCGTTAAAGAAAAAACACAGCTTTCCCGCAGCACGATTTACCGTCTTGCTTCTCAGGGCAAGTTCCCTGCTCCTATACGCCTGGCTGAAAATTCGGTGGGATGGTATGCCGACGAGATAGAAGAATTTCTGGTAAGTCGCCCGCGTGCTTCTCAAAGAGAAGCAAAATGATTCTGACATTTCCCTTGACATCCGCATTACCGCGGGATTATGCTTTCTCTGCCGGTGTAATTCACTGGTCGGGATTGGCGTCCCGGATGCTAGGCGGACAACCGCCTCTGAGCGGTTTTTTTACGTCCGTCATACATGGATCACCCTTTTTGGGTGGCTCGTGTGGGAGGGAGAAATCCCTGCCGGTCCTAGCCCGGTACGCCAACCTGCACGAGTCCGCCCACCCGATTGGCGTCGGGAGAGCGGAAAACACTAACCGCTTAGCTAGGAGTCTCACATGAAAACCAATTCCCCCGGCGCGTCCGCGCCTGCATCTCTCAGCAATAATCCTCAGCTTGTCAGCACCATAAACGAACTCTGCGAGACAACTTATGTTGTCCAGTTTCTGCGTGGAACATTCGCGCGGGAAGAAGGAAAAAAGGTCACGTTATCGGTCAGGGAAGTATATGGGCTGAGCAACGTCCTTGAAGACCTTGCAAACAGAATCGAAAAGGCGGTGCGCGACCTCACTCAATTGGAGGGCGCTTGCCATGACTAAGCCTACCCAAGCCCAATCCAAACCTGTCGTATCCATTCTTCCCGATCAATTGACGCCTGTAATTGGCGAGCTCTGCGAGGTTTCGAACCTTTCAGAGTTCCTGTGCACGTTCATCATGCGGGTACAGGATTCCCAAGAAGATCATGTTTCTCTTTCATTCGGTGAAAGCGAAACGCTTATCAGCTTGATGCAAAGCGTGGCTGAACGGCTCGTGGCCACAACAGCAAAGCTTACCGATATCAGTTTGGGCTTGGGAAAGGAGGAAACGAGCCATGACTAAATACGCTCCCTCCCTGCCAGCCATTCCAAAACGCTACGACTACAAGGCCAATAAGGGAAAAACGTTCGGCCCGGTCAAACTTCCCTTTGAACGCAGTCCTAGATGCATCAAAGAGATCGGAAAGATACCGTTTTGTTATTGGTACGTTCCTCGCATCGACGACTACGGTCTGGCCTGTCGTATCGGCATGGAGTACGCCGCGCACTTCGTTCAGTTTCTGAAAGACGATCCTTCAGCGGTTCCAAATAACATTCTTGGTCATATCATGCGGGATATCGACTTTGAGGATGACTCCGACGCCAAAGGATATTGGGTCGGCTTTCTAACCGAGCTATCCCAGTATCTTCTGAAGGGAACCAAGCGCATGGACGTATTCGCTGAACTGGATAAGGATATTGCTGAAGAAAAGCGAGCATGTGCTGACTATGAGGCCACATCATGAGCGCCAACAATCTCCTATCCCAAGGCCAAAGCCAGCGAGCTCTCGACCATATTCTTGAGCTTGCTGAGAACTCGGAGTTGTTCTCTGCCGCAAGGTCTTGCGGCGCACATCCCATGAATTCCCCGGTAATTGAAGCCTGTGTTTTCCAGACAGCGGAGAAGTTTTATGGGGAGTATGGGGAGCCGATATCCAATATCCATCAGGCCGCTACCCACGCAACTGGATTTGCCCTTGCCATCTATGGCCTAGGCGCTCCCATCGAGAGCATGAGGATCCACCCCAAGAAGAAAGGATATGCGGGAGGAATCCATTACGGGAAGCTGAAATCCCCTGTTACTCCTGCCTTGTCAGTGTTCTTTGATGTTATCGCCAATTGCAGTGGATTCCACGCCGAGGAGTTCATGGGCCTGGGCCATCCAAGTGCTGTCATAGATAAGAAGATTCTGGCTGCTATCAGTGGCAACTACCTGGACAAGACATTTCGGAAAGAGCGAGGGTATTTTTTCAGGAAAGCTCTCGCTTACAACCGATCGCTCCTGATCGCAAATCGTCACGTATTCAATCTGCTGGTATTCAAGTTATCCAAGCAGATGGGCGTAAGCCCCGACGAAGCCAAGGAAGCATTCAAGAGCGCGAAGCGGATACCGATCGATCTTGAAAGGAATTATGGGGAAAAACCATGAGTACAAATAAGAACGCCAGCGTTGGCGCGCTGGCGGGATATGAAGCGAAACTGAGCTTGCATTGTAATCCATATTCCCCTGGTAACAAATCTTTTTCGGGGGTTCTATGAGCGTCAACACAGATAAATTTTATCGTGCCAGCACGATAAAACGTGTAAGGCGCACGGCGGTCCAGGTAGAGCAGCTCGACAAGCAGATTCTTGAAGCCTTGCGGGAGGATCATCCGCAATCGGTGCGGCATATTTTCTACCGGATGACGGATCCCCGACTGCCTGAACCGGTCGAGAAAAGTGACCGTGGATATCGGCATGTGCAGGAGCGTTGCGTGGCCCTGCGACGCTCTGGAGTAATCCCTTACGCCTGGATAGCGGACATGTCGCGACGGGGGTATCACGTGGCTACTTTTAGCGGTGCTGGCGACTTTGTGGAGCGTATGGCAGGGCTCTATCGATCTGACCTTTGGGCAGATTCAGATTGTCGTTGTGAGGTTTGGGCGGAGTCACGATCTATAGCCAGCGTGCTGCAGAAAGACTGTGAAGACTTAGCGGTTGGCCTCTTCCCTTGCGGTGGATTTTCCAGTCTGTCCTTTGTGCACGAAGCAGCTGAGCAGCACAACAATTCAGGCGACCTGAGACCGCTTCAAATCTTCTACGTTGGCGACTATGACCCAGCCGGGGTGCTGATAGACCGCAGCCTTGAAAAAGAGATGAGGTGCCACCTCAGTAACGACATAGAGCTCAAGTTCGAGCGAATCGCAATTAACATGGATCAGATTGCAGAATTTGAGCTGCCCACGAAGCCTCAAAAGAATCCGACATACGTTCTCGGCACGTGGAGTTCACTGTCGAAGCTGAGGCCATGCCGGCCGGAATACTGCGGAACTTGCTGCGTGAGAATATCGAGTTGCTGCTTCCGGCTGGCGCGCTCTCGGTTGCCAAGGTGGCGGAAGAATCCGAGCGGGCTCATTTGATGAGAATGGCGACGTTCTTGGATGGATCTCCCTCAGGATCATGGGAGGTCCCGCAATGAGCCAGAATCGGGAAGCACCGGCCTATCAGGAATACGCGGCTGCCATGATGGCGCGGATAGAGTATCGCATGATGACTCTACAGGACCGTGGCCTGCTTTATTCCATGCGTCTCGAATGCTGGGTGAATGGCAAGCTCCCTGAAAATCCTTTCCTGCTGGCGAAAGTGTTGGGATTTTCTGAGCAGGAAATAATCGATTCTCTGCCAGCTGTAAGGACCTTTTTTAGTGTGTCCGATGGCTTCTTTTTTTGTCCTGAATTGGATGATTATAAAAACCACCTTTTGGAACGAAAAGAGAAGCTGAGCAGAAGCGGAAAGGCGGGCGCGGATATCACAAACGATAAAAAGAAGAAGGCCAAGAACCGCATAGATAAAAACTCTTCAGCCACCCCGTCAGCCACCCCGTCAGCCACCCCGTCGGGGTCAGGTCGGGGTCTTAGTATAGATAAGTCAAGTTCAGTAAAGCTTAGCCAAGTAAAGCAAAGTCAAAACCAGTCATTAGAGAAAGAAGTTATCCCTGATCCTTTCATCGTTGCAATGGAAGCAGAGGAGGCCCGGATTGAAGCTTCCTCAAAGGTAAAGGTAAGAGTATGAAACCGACCTTGATCCTTGAACGCATTGCTGCTGACGGTCTGACGCTATCGATTTCAGAAGACGGATTTCTCGATATCGATGGAGACCAAACGAAAATTGATAGCTGGCTGGAGACGATTCGCGAAAATAAATCGACCATTCTTTTCGAGTTGAGGGATAAGCGAGTACTGAAAATGCTTGAGGCCGACCCTGAAAGGAAATATGCCCTATTTGTCCACGACGCAGGCACTGATCCCGTGCTGGTCACTGTAGGCATCAGAGGCCTGGCAGTGTTCGACCTTTCAATACCTCAGGCTCACTACGATGGAATGACGCTGATCGAGGTCCTAGAGCAGCATTGTGACTCGAAAATGGGAGAAAAAGCAGCATGACCCCTGCAAATATTGCACCCCTGCAAAGCTTTCAGGGGTCATTTGGAACATCGCAACTTTATCGTGCCAGCACGATAAAACAAGCAGCTTGCAAGTTTTAGGAGAAATAAATATTACTTTCAATAACTTATGGAAATCGACAACAAATCGTGAACGAAACGTCAACGGATCGTCACGGTCTGTTCAACAGATGTTCAAACCCAGAAAAACCCAGTCGGTTATTTCTAGGTTCTGATCCCTTTCTGAAATCAGATGCGAACGCATAGCGAAGGCAATACAACCGCAAACATAACCATTTACGAGACCGATATGAAATCTATTTTCAATTTATTCAAACCGACATCACTGGAGACCAAGCAAATGACCACAGCATCACCTGAAACAGAATCAATCGAGGAATCGATACCTTTGGCGAAGAGCGCCAAGGCAGCGCAGGACTTCTTCAGGAACCGGCCTCATATCGATCAAGCAGTGGTAATCGAGCAGACGGGCAAAACTGAGGCGGACGTGTCGATCTTTGATCGTGCATTGGGCAAGAGAATAACCGTGCGCGTGCCTGTTTCAGACAGACTGGAGGCCGATGCCATGGAGCTTGCATCCCGTTTCAGCAATGCTAGGACTGAAGCTGTACATTGTTGAGATCGCAACGCGCCAGGAAGCCCTACAGCGTACGATCTGCCCTTTACCCATACCGAACCATTCGGAAGGATCGAAAACAGCAGGATAAATAGGGCAAATCCTCCTGAATCATGAATACTGCATATCGAACTCAACCATTAGAAGGAATGAAGATGAAAACCAACGAGAGTATCAAGCCCAACAAGGCTGAGCAGGCGGCCACAAAACACTTCCAGCAATTCGATCACATCCAGGATCTGGCGGTCATCGACAAACAGGAGACCGAGGCTCATGTCTTGATCTTCAGTAGAGACGAGGGAATGCGCCTCACCGTGGACTTCCCCCTTACCTACGATCTGGAGTATGCAGCCCAGTGCTTACTCCGGCGTTTCGATGTAGTCACGAAGACCATCGTTTACGCTTGACCCTGATATCAATAAAGCGTAATAAGGCTGCCATCTCTATAAGGGGGTATGCAATGAACCACAAGCGCGGTAAACCAAAGAACTCCAGGGCAGGCTGTCTTATGTGCAAGCCTCACAAGATGAATGGAGCAAAGCAAGGGAGAGGATTGCAGCCCATCGGTAAGTCAGGCATCAGCAATCAGCGTAAGGAAAAATTGTCGAGGGTTGACGTGAGAGAGGATTGGGAAGGATGACAGTATGATAAGAGTATTTATTATGAATAGGAAAGGTTCTTCCCAAGTCATTGATTGCACGGGTAATTCGAACCCCGATAAAATTCTAGCGGGCCAACTTTCGGCTAACTTAACTGTTAAGACTTCCCTTCTAATATGGTGAACTCATAATGGCAACTGAACAATCAAGTCAACCAGCTAAACTTTCTGAAGGCGTAAGCTTTGCAGAATTTGCTAAACTCATCAATAAATCAAAGTCTTATGTCTCACAACTTAAATCTGCCAATCGTTTAGTGTTAACTCCCGATGGTAAACGCGTTTTGGTGGAAGAGAGCAAGACCAGAATCAAGGCGACCAGCGATCCGGCGAAGTGGCCTTTAACCCTTCACCATGAGGCTGAGCGTAAGTTGAAAGCCGAGGTGAAGCCGGCAGAGCTAATTCCGGATCCATATGAGGACTTCTTGAGGACGCTGTTTATCAATGCGAGGGAAGACATCTGCGCGGAGCTGATACTTGACTCTGATATGACACTGAGACAGGCTTCTGATGCTTTCCTGGCCGTCTGTGCCGGGATCGTTCGTGCGCGGGAGGATGCGGGTTATAGAAGTGAACTCTGGCGGTTGGTAGGCCCTGCTGAGTCTTGTCTTCCAGAAGAGTTGAGGAACGAGATACGCGCTGAGATCGAGGAAATAGTTCGACGGGAAAAGGAGTTTGAATTTTCTGAAGAATAACGTGTATTAAAAAAGCCCTCGGGTGAGGGCTTAAAAGATCACAACCGCTAGAGCTATTTCTTCGTGGAGCCTTTGGTCTTTTGGGTTAACGCTGAGCCGGCTGTTGTCTTTGCGGGTGCTGAAGTTTTTGGATTACTAAGTTGCTTACTGGCGACGGAGGCCACCCGTGCAGATGTGGTTTCATTTGACTTTTTTGCTGGCATGTTTACACCTCGTAATAGGTTCACAGAATGTGATTGCAGCTATGAATACCGTCGGCTGCAAAGATATTTGGCTCCGATGTTAGCAAATATACAAGCTGTAAGATGTGACAGGATGTCACAGGGTGATGGCAGGGGAGAGTCCAATAAAAAAGCTCGCTCAGGATAAGCTGATTGTAAAGAATAGGCGCTGTTTGCTACTGCTACCGTTGCTACTTCTGCTACTTTTCTTGATAGACCTTTATTTCTGGATCGGTTTATACCGATAAAGGGATTTTAAGTCCCTTGTGTCTACCTATTCCATTCCTCCCCCGAAAACATCCGCCGGATTAACAGTCCGTCGCTCCTTTCTTTCCCCGAAAACGAAGTGACATAAATGCCCTGTCTTATGTCGCTATTGCCTTGCTACCATGGCTCATCATGGGAATCGCAAGCAAGACATTTCAACCAGGTGGGAAAGAAACCCGCACCTTCACCTTCAGCCGCGCTTCTTCCGACAGGAAAGCGCGGACAGTAGAGCTTTCCTTTTCCTCGGAGACTCCGGTCGAGCGCTCCTGGGGAATGGAAATACTCGACCATGGCAAGCAGTCAGTCCGGCTCGGCCGGCTCAGGACTGGCGGGCCGCTACTGGTCGATCATGATGCCAGGGACATTGTTGGAGTCATCGAATCTGTACGTGTCGACGCGGACTTGACTGGACGCGCCATAGTGCGTTTTGGAAAAAGCGCTCGTGCAGAAGAGGTGTTCCAGGATGTTCAGGACGGCATCCGGGTCAACGCAAGCGTTGCCTACATCATCCATGACGCGGTCGAGGAGAAGACAAAGGATTCGTCTCTCCCGACCCTTCGAATTACCGATTGGGAGCCATACGAGATCAGCCTCGTCTCCGTGCCCGCCGATACTGTGGTAGGGGTGGGGCGCGATCTCCGGGCTTCCTCTTTAACCGACAAGGAGCAACACATGCAGGACCAATTACAGGCAGAAAGACAGCGCACCAACGACATCCTCACCATAGGCCGGGACTTCGGCGCCGCGGAGCTTGCCGCACGCGCCGTGCAGGAAGGCACCAGCCTTGCCGAATTCCAGCGCCAGGTATTGGAGTCGCGCAAAAGCACTTCTATCCATTTTCAACGCCAACCTTATGGGCAGGGCGCCCGAAGCCACGACAACCTCATCGAGGACAAGAAGCTCGGTTTCCGCAACCTCGGGCATTTCTGCGCCGATGTGATCCAGGCCTGCAAGCGTGGCGGGAATATCTCGGACACGTTGACCCGCGCCGCCTCGGTATTCGCCAATGAGGCTTCTGGCCCCGATGGGGGTTATGATCTTCCCCCGGAATTCGCGAGCGAAATCTCCAAGGTCGCGTATAGCGAAACCTCCCTCCTGGGACTTGCCAATAACATGCCGGTATCCGGCAACAGCATGTCTTTCCCCGGTGATGAGACCACCCCCTGGGGTAGTTCCGGCATCATTGCCGCCTGGGAGGGTGAAGGCAATCAATCCGATCCCAAGAAACCGTTGCTGAAGCGTGCCGAGCTGCGGCTCAAGAAGCTCAAGGTGCTGGTGGCCGCTTCCGATGAAGTCCTGGAAGATGCCTCCAACCTGTCCGCCCACCTTACAGACACCATGAGCGAGGCCGTGTTCTGGAAAACCCAG
The DNA here is from genome assembly GCA_035547595.1 of Nitrosospira sp. Taxonomy (GTDB): domain Bacteria; phylum Pseudomonadota; class Gammaproteobacteria; order Burkholderiales; family Nitrosomonadaceae; genus Nitrosospira. The sequence continues at coordinate 7,033 of DASZUL010000080.1, read as the reverse complement.
GATGCGATGGTCAACGGCAACGGCGCCGGCATGCCGCTGGGCATACTCAAGGCCGGCAGCCTGGTGGTGCAGTCCAAGGAATCCGGGCAGGCCAATGGCACCGTCGTTCCCCAGAACATCGCCAAGATGCTCTCGCGGGTAGTGGTGGGAGCCAACGCCAATCTGGTGTGGCTCATGAATCCGGATGTGTTCCCGCAGATCATTACCTTGACCCTGAACAACAACCCCATATGGGTGCAAGCCAGCGGCGGCTTCCAGAATGCGCCCAATGGGCTGCTACTCGGCCGGCCGATCGTGCTGACGGACGCCTGCCAGGGCATCGGCAACCAGGGCGATATCGTACTGGCGAACATGCGCGGTTATCGGGCCATCACCAAGGACAGCGGGCCCCAGCTATCTACCTCGATGCATCTCTGGTTCGATCAGGACATCCAGGCCTTCAAGCTGGTGTTCCGGATGGATGGCGGGCCGCAGCTCTCCGCACCGATCACCCCGCCCTACAGCACTTCAACTCGCAGCCATTTCGTGGCGCTGCAGGCACGCTAATTGCCAACTCGGAGCCGGGGAAACCCGGCTCTACCTTAAGGGATACCGATCATGAGCCGTCTTTTTGATTACACCAAAACCGTCATGGGTTGCACTCCCGCCGCTTTGACATCCACCGCGGGCGATGGGCGGTACGTGAGTTTCAAGAATGCGCGCAAGATGCGCATGACTCTCTCGATACTGAATGGCACCACCGTAACGGGCGGGACCGTGACCTTGAAGCAGGCCACCGCGGTTGCTGGTACCAATGAAAAGCCGCTCCCGTTCGGGAAGATGTTCATCAATACCGATTGCGCTGCTTCAGACGTGCTGCTGGAGACGGCTGTCACATCTGATACGTTCACCACCAATGCCACGAACGGGAAGCTGCTGCTGTATCAGATCGAGCTCCGGGTTTCCGATCTGGACATCAATAACGGTTTCGGTTGCGTGCGGGTGGACGTTACCGGGATGACCAATGCAGTTGGTTCCATCATTTACGACCTGTACGACTTCCACGCGGTGCCTCCAACCATCTCCGCGATAACCGATTAAATCGATGAGATTGGATAACTGGCCTTTTTGCGTGAGAGGAGGATAGGCTAATGCCTGCGCTTTTGCCGCCGGTAATCGGATTCATCATGTCCGAGATGGTTGTGGTCGCGGGACTGACGGTAGGCGAAATCGTCGGCGCAATTGCGACCATTGGTTCAACCTTTGCCCTTGGCGCGGTATCCAAAGCCATTACCGGCAAACCTAAGCCGAATGCCACTTTCGGCGCCCTGCAAGACCGCACCCAAGCAGTCCGTCAGCCCATCACAGCGCGCCGTGTCATCTACGGCGGACCGGTTCGAGTCTCCGGGGTTTATACCTTCATCCACTCCACCGATTCGAACCAGTACATCAACCTGCTGCTCACCCTTTCCGGCCACCAGATTCAGTCCATCGACTCGGTCTATTTCGACGACGAGCTGATACCTCTCGACTCAAATGGCAATGCAACGGGGAAGTATGCGGGCTATGTGATCATCAAGAAGGGGCTGGGTAGCGCGTCTGGAGACGCGGATCTCCTGAGCGCCATGATGGCCTATTGTCCTGGTGTCTGGACATCGAATCACCGGCAATCCGGCTGCGGGAAGCTGTATGTCAGGCTGAGGTACAACGCCACCTTGTTCCCTAACGGCATCCCCAATATATCCTGCATCGTCAAGGGAAAGCTGCTGCTCGATCCCAGGACTGGTTTGATCGAGTGGAGTAACAACGCAGCCTTGTGCGTTCGCAATTACCTGAAGGACTCGACTTATGGTTTAGGTGAGGCGAATGTCAACGACACAGTAGCCAGCGCATCGGCGAACGTCTGCGATGAGGCCGTGGGGACTTTGACGCGGGTAGGAGACTTCACCGTCTACCAGATCCCGGCGCCGACTGCCGCACCCATCGCAAAGCAGAATCTTGTCAGCGTTCCCTCTGGCACTCCAGCGGCGGGCGTCTACAAATACGCCTTCACCTTCGCGGATGCCTCCGGAGAGACGGTTCCTGGACCTCAGACTACCTGGTCGCAGAATCCTGCGATCTGGGGAGTAGCGCTCTCGGGTATCTCAAAGGGACCGACCGGAACCACGGCAAGGAAGATCTACAGGACCGCTGCAAATGGCTCGCAGTTGAAGCTCCTAGCCACCCTGAGCGACAACACCACGACAGAATATGCGGATGCCACGGCGGATGGTTCCCTGGGTGCAAATGCTCCAGTCTCCAGCACCACGGCGGTACTGGATGATATTCGTGTCACGAGCAGCAAGATTGTTCTATCAACGGGAGAATCAGTCGCGCTGACCACTACCGGCACGCTGCCGGCTGGGTTATCCGCAGGAACTTACTACGTCATCGATACTGGCAACGGCTCCTACTATCTCGCTACCAGCAAGGCCAATGCGCTGGCCGGGACGCATGTTGATATCACCGGCTTGGGAAGCGGTACGCATACGCTGAATTCAGCCTCTGAAGTTCGTTACACCTGCAATGGCACATTCGATACCGACGAGAAGCCCAAGGACGTAATAGGGAAGCTCCTGACCTCGATGCAGGGCAAGGTCACGTACCAGGGAGGTGAGTGGATCATCCTGCCGGGTGCTTACCGTAATCCGACCATTACCCTCGATGAGAACGACTTGGACGGTCCGATCAGGGTGACTTCGAGGATCAGCCGCAGCCAGACATTCAACGCCGTCAAGGGCGTCTATATCAATCCCCTGGACTTCTACCAGCCCAATGACTTCCCGCCTATCACCAATGCCACCTATCTGGCAGAAGATCAGGGAGAGAGGATCTGGAAGGACATAGAGCTTCCCTTTACCACTTCGGGATCCATGGCGCAGCGTATCGCCAAGATAGAGCTTGAGAAGGCAAGGCAACAGATCACTACCACCTGGCCCTGCAAGTTGACCGCATTCAGGGTTCAGGCCGGGGATGTGGTGAATCTCACCAATGCACGCTGGGGGTGGAGCTCAAAGCCGTTCGAGGTCACGAACTGGAAATTCTCCATTCGGGACGATAACGGCATTCCGAGACTCGGCATTGATCTGGTCTTGAGAGAAACCGCATCGGGAGTCTATGACTGGAACAGCGGGGAAGAGACGGCGATAGACCTTGCTCCGAATACGACTCTGCCGAATCCGTTCACGGTACAGGTTCCCGGCAATCCGTCCATCACAGAGGAGCTCTACCAGACCACCGGCAGCGCTGGGGTAAAGAGCAAGGCCATCGTGTCATGGGGCCCATCGGCTGATGGGTTTGCGGATAACTACCAGCTCGAATACAAGCCCGCGACTCAGGCCAACTGGCTTGTCAGGACAGGGATTAAAGGATTCGAAACAGAACTGATAGACCTCGCACCGGGTTTCTACGACTTCCGCCTGAAGGCATTCAACTCGATAGGCGTGGATTCGAATTACACCAGCGAAGTGCGGGTGAATATCGTGGGGCTGAGCGCTCCGCCTTCAGCAGTCAGTAACTTCTCCGTCATCGCTTCCAACGGTTACGCACTCGCCTCGTGGGCGCTTTCTCCGGATCTGGATGTTCAGATCAACGGCTCGATCATTATCCGGCACACCTCTAAAACCAGCAGTGCGGTTTGGGAGGATGGAATCATCCTTGAAGAGTTCCCTGGCGGCGCGGTGCAAGGGATTGTCGCCCTGATTACCGGCACCTACATGGCGAAGGCCAAGGATTCGACCGGTAATTATTCGACGGCCATGACGCCGTTTGTTGCCACGGAGGGCATGACCACCGGGTTCACTACGGTTGCGACGAGTACGCAGGCGCCAGGATTCACCGGCACCAAGACGAATGTCACGGTAGCGGGGTCGGTGTTACGGCTTACGGATCCGGAAGTGAATCCGGAGGGGGAGTATGAGTTCGATAACTACGTCGATATGGGAACAGTAAAGACCAGACGGGTGGAGGTGGATGTACAGGTACTAAACTATGTCGCCACTGATTTCATAGACTCGATGGGAGACGTGGATTCATGGGCTTCCGTTGACGGCAACAGCGTGGATGACTGCGATGCGACGGTCTATGTTGCCACTACCAATGATGATCCCGCCGGGACCCCGGTATACGGCGAATGGACTCCGTTTTTTGTGGCTGACCTGACCTGCAGGGCGATGAAGTTCAAGATCAAGCTGGAGAGCGGCAGCACCACCAATAACCTCGATGTGTCAGTACTGACGGTGCATATCAAGGAGGCCGTATGAATTCTTTTTTGAAGATCAAATAGGGTGTAATTCGATAAACAAGCTAGTTAGATGTGTATAAATTAATATCAAGAGCTATTGATGATTATGTTTAATATAATCTGATAAACAAGGGGGATCATCTTGCTAATCATATTTAGCTAAATTTGGCAAACAAGCTAGTTAGATGTGTATAAATTAATATCAAGAGCTATTGATATTAATATTTAACTTAAATTGATATTCAAAATTTAAAAGAGAAAACTGAATTGTCCATACTACAACTGAATCTCGATCAAGCTGTACAGTATCACTACAACAAATTTCCTCCGGAGGATATTGACTACAAAAAAATTGTGGGCCAATTAGCTAATGCAGCTGGCGCGCTCGCGCGTTTTGACCAAATGCTGAAAAATATGCATAACAGTAACATTTTGTCAGTACCTCTACGTAATCAAGAGGCAGTGATCTCTTCCAGGATAGAGGGTACGGTCAGCACCATGGATGAAATTCTACGACTTGAAGCAGATTACGATGACACTGAACCGGTCGGAGCTAATGCCCGCACGGAAACTATTGAAACATTTTTGTACCAAAGGACGCTTAAGAATGTACAAAGGGTTATTGAAGAGGGCCAACCGATAACCGAGCATTTAATAAGAACTGCCCACCAGCAGTTGTTGTCTTGGGGACGTGGCGCAACAAAATCGCCAGGACAATACAAAATTGAACAGAATTACCTTACCGATCATACCAAGAGGAATATCTTGTTCGTTCCCATTAGACCGGAAATGCTACAAGATGGGTTGGATAAGCTCTTCAAATATATTAAAGAATCAAGTGACCCAGTTCTGTTAAAAACGGCGATTGCGCATATCGAATTCGAGGCGTTACATCCATTCAAGGATGGCAATGGCCGCATTGGGCGGATGCTGATCACCTTAATGCTATGGAAAGCTGGGACTATCTCCGCGCCTCACTACTATATAAGCGGATATTTTGAAGAAAATAAAGATCGGTATATCGATTTAATGAGAGGAGTTTCAGAAAAAGGTGATTGGACGAGTTGGTGCTTATTTTTTTTAGAAGCTGTCGAACAGCAGGCAATCCGAAATCTTCAAATTGCAGAAAATATCAATACCTTATATGGGGAAATGAAGCAGAAGTTCAGCAACTTGTTGGCATCAAGGTGGAGTGTGGCCGCTTTGGATTTCATATTCACAAATCCGGTATACAAAAACAATAAATTTACTAATCAGAGCGGGATTCCAAAGCCTACGGCAGGGAGATTTACGAGGATTCTATTAGAAAATGGATTAATAGTGCCTATAGAAGAAGGATCCGGAAGAAGATCGGCCATATATATGTTTGAACCATTGATGCAGTTGGTTCGAGTGTGAATTCTGTTTAGGGCGGCGTTACTACTTCCAAACCCGCTTCGGCGGGTTTTTTGTTGCCTGTCCATCATTGCCGGAAATTGCTGAGCCATTTTGAGGTGTTGGGTAAGCTGGGGCTGAGCCCCGCAGATCGGTCTAAGGTGGCCGCATTTAAGCCTGATGGTCGTAATCCTTACGCTGAGTTTGGACGATTAGGCTAATAAATCACTTAAAATTTTGCCATTAGTTTTCACTTACTACGAGTACTATCGAATATGAAGAAACAAATTACGCCGATGGAAGGCTATGCCAACCTAATGACGGAAATAAAGAAGCGAGCAGAGGTGATAGAGTTTTTTCTTTCCGGAAAAGGGCACGCACTATATACCCCTACTACGGCTGAGTCGGTCTGTCTTCAGATACGGAAAATTTTAGAGTTAATTGCATTTAGTTCACTCATTGCAAACGCGAAAGCGTACGAGACCGTTCATAAAGATTTCGCAATACATTGGAACGCAAAAAAACTACTGGATAACTTGGAACGGATCAATCCAGATTTTTTTCCCTCGCCGGTTTCGGAAACCCCGAGGGAGAAGAATGATATTATCAGGATGGAATGCGCCACCTTGACAGATGGATTCCTCACAAAGGTGGATTTCGTCCACATCTATAACAAATGTGGGGGAATGCTACATGCCCGCAATCCGTATGATGGTCGAGACGGATATCACTACGTGGAGAAATCGATGCGGGGCTGGATGCAAAAGATCGTAAAGTTACTACAAGTTCATACGATAAAATCGCTGGGGCAAAAAGGGTTTTGGCTTATTCATATGCATGAGAATAAAGACGGTCGGGTTTATGTTTATGACTGCGCATCGGTTGCATGGCCTCCAGTGGGGCATTGATTTCGCAACGTTCTATGTGTACCCATACGTGTACACATAGCAAAGATTGAACAGTGGATCAGGCTCTGTAACGATCAATACCCCACTTCTCATTCAGACGCACAATGTGGTAGGGGGCATAATTGGGGGCATATTTCCAGATCTGTTTAATCTATCCCTCTTATTTCAATAAGTTAATTGTTAATCCTATAGTGCTTACCCCATTCAGATTCCAAGCAAATCCGGGAAAATCCCGAAAGCCCGCGTCACGCGGGCTTTTTCATGGGTACATAAAAAATATAGCCATTAAAAAAAGCCCGGCGCGGAACGCACCGAGCTTTTCCCTACATGCAGCAATCATCTATTTTTATGGCTCTGCCGGCCAGCCTCGGCATGCTGCTCAGAACTGCCCCCGCGCGAATGAGAACTGGCGGTGCTTTCCTGATTCTTGTGGCTTTGGCTGCCTGCCTTGACATGCTGCTCATGAGAACCGCCGCGGGTGGCGGAGGAG
>DASZUL010000079.1:0-34700 GCA_035547595.1 Nitrosospira sp. | reverse complement strand
CTACCGCGACGGCTTCGCCCAGCCGACCATCGAGGGGGGACTTCCGCCGGCTATGCCCGATGTGCTGCCGCAAGCGCCAGCCGGTGCATTCCTGCTGGGATATCCCAGCCAGCACGCGGATTTCGCGTACCCGGTGCCAGCGCCCGGAGAATTGGGCAGGAATGGCAGTTTCGTCGCATTTCGAATCCTCGCCCAGGATTGCCACGGTTTCGAGCAATTCCTTACGCAAGCCGCGAGGGAAACGGGGCTTGACCGTGAACTGATCGCCGCCAAGCTGTGCGGCCGCTGGCGCAATGGCATCCCGCTCTCCCTTTCTCCGGATTTTCCAGACGAGCGCATTCCGCTGGAGCAGCGCAACAGCTTCGACTACGTTCCGAGCGAGAGCGTACCCGATGCATTCGACGACCGGCGCGGCTACCGCTGCCCGCTCGGTTCCCATATCCGCCGCATGAACCCGCGCAGCTCCACGGTGGCCGGAAATGGCGGCCTCAAGCACCGCATCATCCGCCGCGGCCTGCCCTACGGCCCTCCTTACGATCCCGCCAATCCGGACGACGGCATTGAGCGCGGACTGCTCGGGCTGTTCATCGGTGTGAGCCTCAAGGATCAATTCGAGTTTTTGATGTCGGAGTGGGCCAATAATGGCGGCTTCGCACCCGGGCTGCGCGACACCACCGATCCGGTCATCGGAAATCAGGACGGGGCCGGCAGTACCTTCCTGATCCCGGTCGAGGGAAGAAAGCGGGCGATCGAATTAACAGGGCTCGCGCGCTTTGTCATTTGCCGGGGCGCGGCTTACTGTTTCCTGCCCAGCGCCACGGCAATCCGCTATATTTCTGGCTTAGGACAGGTTAGGTAGCCTCGCCGCCCTTTCCTGGTTCCGCCATATACGCCAACCCACCCGGCATACTCATCCGGCATTCGGATTAAACTCGCAAAAGGATCGTTCCATGAAAGAAATCCGTTTTTCTACAAAAGCCTGTGCCCTCCTCGCCCTCTGCTCTCTTGGCGCATTATCCATTCCCCTGGCCAGGGCGGAACTCATCGGGGAAGTCGATACGGCGTTTCGCTGGCTCGGCAAAGACGACAGGGTCGTAGTCGAAGCCTATGACGACCCCAAGGTGCACGGCGTGACGTGCTATGTCTCGAGGGCAAGAACCGGCGGAGTAACAGGCACGGTCGGGCTTGCGGAAGACAAGGCGGAGGCATCCATCGCCTGCCGGCAGGTGGGCGACACCCTCCACTTTGCCGACAAACTCCCGCGGCAGGAAGACGTATTTACCGAGCGCATGTCCATCCTGTTCAAGCGCCTGCACGTCGTGCGCGTGGTCGACTCGAAGCGCCACACGCTTGTCTATCTTGCCTATTCGGACAAGTTGATAGAAGGCAGTCCGAAAAACAGCATCAGTGCCGTCTCCGTCCCTCACGGCGTCCCCATTCCCCTGAAATAGCGCGATGGTTCGGCCGGCTTACGGCTGGGCAGGCTATCGCTCGCGTCGATTTGTAAATGATAAGCATTTACTTACGTACGCTACCGTACGGACGGCTTTCCCTCACGGTGGATAGAATGCGGTCTGGCGCTATATGCTGCCATCATCATTGGATCCCCAGCTCGATAAAGGAGCAAGCGTGGAACCTGCGGGATTTCCGCTTTCTTTAGTCAATTTTATGGAGAGAATAAAAAATGAATGGACCGATTTTGAAATCGCGCGTGACCCTGATCAACTGCGCATTGGCGGCATTGCTGTTGGCCGCTTTCGCGGGTATGGTCACCGCAGCCGAAATCCAGGTCAAACTGAGCGGCGACCAGGAAGTGCCGCCGGTGCAAACCTCTGCGAGCGGCAGCGGCAGCGTTACGGTGCAGGACGATAAATCCGTCAAAGGTAAGATCACCACCGACGGCATCAAGGGTAACGGCGCGCATATCCACGAAGGAGCCGTTGGAAAAAATGGCCCGGACATCATCACGCTCAAAAAGACCGGGGATAACGAATGGTCGGTCCCGCCTGACGCCAAGTTGACCGATGCGCAATATGATGCTTACAAGGCGGGGGGCCTCTACATCAATGTTCACAGCAGTGAGCACAAAAGCGGCGAGATACGCGGCCAACTGAAACGCGTCCCCGACCTCGGATCCTGATTTCATCAGGCCGGAATTTCCCTTCGAGGCCAGGTAGCGCTTCCAGCCCCGCTTTCGGGCCGCTGATGCACCGGTGGTCTCGCCGCCCGCGCCGTCCCGGCAGGAATCCTCGAACAAGTCCCTACGGGTGCGGCGATGGCGTCACACCTGCATCAGGATCATCCCGGTATACCCGCGGCAAGCCCGGCAGGAAGCGTCCAGCGCTTCCTCAGTGCAAACCTACCCGGCTCTTGTCGACCTGGTCCCTGGTGACGAGGGAAGCGGCATTGCCCCAGGCGGTCCGTATATATGACAAAACCATAGCGACCTCATCGTCGCGCAGCACTTGCGCGAATGGCGGCATCCCGTAGGGCCTCGGATTACCCGAGGTGGAGGGGGGATAACCTCCGATGAGTATGCTGCGGATGGCATTGACAGGGGGAGTCATGACTACGCCGCGATTGCCCGCCAGCGGCGGATAAATGCCTGGCGCACCCTCGCCCGACGGCCCATGGCAGTCCTTGCAGTGTTTCTCGTAAATAGCCGATCCCCGCTCCAGCCAGGCCCTGCCCTGCTCGTTGATGGCCTGGGCCGCGGGTAGCGGCCGTTGCGCGCTTTCCGGCAGGGATTTCAGGTATACCGCCATCGCCCGCGCATCCTCCGCCGTCAGATGCTGCAGGCTCTGCCTGACGACATCCGCCATGGGACCGGAGGTGGTGGCCTTCGAAGAAACGCCCGTCGTGAGCAGCTGCGCGATTTCACCGAGCGGCCAGCCGGAAGAGCCGGCTTCGGAACCGGACGTCAACGAGGGCGCATACCAGTTTGAACCCATGATTTGGCCACCACCCAGCGTCTCGCCTCCTGCAGCGCCGACGACGGCGCCCAGCGGATTGCGTTCCGCATGGCAGGCGCTGCAGTGCCCGAGTCCCTGCACCAGGTAGGCGCCCCGATTCCATTCGCCGCTTTGCCCGGAATCGGTCTCGTAGACGCCCGGCTTGAAGTAGATGAAACGCCAGAGGCTGAGCAATGGCTGGAAGTTGTATGGGAACTGGATCCTGCCCGGGGGATTCTCCTGCACTACCGGAGCAAGGGATTGAAGATGAGAAAAAATGGCGTCGGAATCCTCGCGGCTGATTTTCGTATACTCGGTATAGGGAAATGCCGGATAAAGCGGCCTGCCATCGCGTGATTTGCCTTCATGCAGCGCCTTCCAGAAATCCTGCTCATTCCAGTTTCCGATTCCGGTCTGCCTGTCCGGGGTGATGTTCGACGTGATGAACGTGCCAAACGGCGTCGGCAATTCCTTGCCACCGGCATAAGGCTGCCCCCCTTGCGCTGTATGGCATCCCATGCAATTCGCTACCTGCGCAAGATATCTGCCCCGCTCCTGGCGCGATTGCAGCGAACCGGGGTCGGCGGTCGCCGTTCCCGTCTTCCCTCCCGGCGGCGCCGACGCCGGATCAGCGGGCCCCGGGGACAAATCCAGTCCTGCCAGAACCATCACGATGCCCAGAACGGTGGCGAGCGCCAGTATGGCCGCGAGGCTGCCGCGCTTCATCGTTCCGCGCCGGATCGGACGAGGTCGCCGCAGCGTTGCGCCATCTGGGCCGCAAGGGGTGCAGCGGAGAAGTCGTGCTCGGGCATGGGGCGGGAAGCAAGCCATGCAGCCAATGCGTTGCTTTCTTCGGCGGTGAGCTGCTTTCCGATTTCGGACATGCAATTGGCTTTTCGCCCCCGAAGCAACCCCCCGCTGCGCCATGCGCCGAACTGCGCCACCATGTACATGCGCGGCAACCCCAATAAACCGGGAATGTAGGGAGGCGTGCCCATCAGAGCCTTCCCATGGCATTCGACGCATGCGGGAATATTTCGGGCCGGATCCCCATTTTCAATCAATCTGCGGGCCAGCGCGGCTTCACCCGGTGTGAGATTGGCCGGCTCGGGCGGAGGATAAGGCTGCTTCAAGTCGGCAAAATGACTCGCCATTTCCATGAGATATTCATCCGACAGATTTTCCAGCAGCAGGGCCATGGGCCGGTAGTAGCGGCGGCCGTCCCGAAAATCGCGCAACTGGTTGAAAAGATACCCCTTCGGTTTGCCCGCCAGCCGTGGATAAAAACCATCCCGGCCGGCGGCACTTTCCAGCCCGTGGCAGGCAGCACAGGGCTTCACCCTTTCAGCCATGGTATCGGGCACGTCGACCGGCGCCGCCACGGCAACCCTGGCGCCGAACGCAAGCGCCGCGCTGCAAATGGCCATCATCAGGAAAAATGTCTTCATGCCTTCCATGGGTACGGTCCGGATTTCCGCAGCATTGTTGAGACTGTGGCGTGTCGTCGAAGTTGCAGCCCAAGCAGAGAGCGCTTCGGGGGTGAGGGCAGCGAGAAAATCGTATTCTGCTAAACTTACCGGTGATGCAATGAGATATGCCTGCCGGGGGAGCAAATGTTCGGATCGGATGTGCTGGAAGTCGCGATTGGCGTCATATTTGTCTACTTGCTCCTCAGCCTCGTATGCACGGCGCTCAATGAGGGAATTGCATCGCTCCTGGACAAGCGATCGGGCAACCTCTTCGAGGGAATAAAGAATCTTCTCAACGATCCCCAGTTTACCGGACTGGCACAACAGCTGTACAACCACGGCCTGATAGCGGGTACGTCGCAGTATGCCGCCGATCCGGACAAGGCGACGCGCAAGCCATCCTACATGTCGCCGGCGAATTTTTCGCTTGCCTTGCTCGATATCCTCGGGGCGCGGGGAATTATAGCCAATAAATACGGCGATTTGCTCGCAAGCGCGGAAAAAGCGGACGACGACTACCAGGAAGCGTGCAAAGCGGCGGCGAAAGCACCCCGGGATACCGCCATTCTCGCGGCACAGGCCCAGGCAAAGGCTGCCAGCGACCAGGCGCACACCGCTCTTGAAACGGCGGTGACCCAGGCAAAAACCGCTTGGGAGCAAGCCCGGCAGGCGGCGGATGGCGCGCCGGAGGATACGAACCTCGCTGTGCTGGCCACAAACGCGCAAAAAGACGCCGGGATAGGCGATGCGGCGCTCAGGATGCTGGATGCGCGCCGAATCGCCGTCGACTGCACCAGGAAGCCGAAAGATACCGCTCTACTCATGAAAGCGAGCACGACCCTGAAAGAAGCGCTTGGCTTCGTGCGCGGGTTCGCCGCCGAATACCCCGATCCACTGAAAAATATCCAGGAAGGGCTCAACAAACTCCCCGATGGGGATAGCAAGGAAACGCTGCTCGTCCTTATCGACAAGACCCGGCGGGAAGTGGCTTCCGTCGAGCACCAGGCCGAGGCTTTCCGCCGTAATCTGGAAGGCTGGTTCAACGGCGCGATGGAGCGGGTGGGCGGCTGGTACAAGCGCTGGACGCAACGGGTGCTGCTCGGCCTGGCCATAATATTGGTGGCGGTTTCCAATGCGGACACCATCATGCTGATCGAATGGCTTTCAAAGGATAACGACCTGCGCACCTCGCTCGCGGCAGCGGCGCAGGAGGCAGTAAAAGCTTCGGCTCCGTCGAATTCCGGCACTGCGGACCTGCAGCAAGTCCTGCGCACCACGAAAAATATCGAGCTTCCGGTAGGATGGTCATTGGAGCGGGACGATCCCCGCTATTTCAAATTCCTTGAATTCGAATGGTCGCTCCATTATGCCAGATGGGTGTTTTATAAAATATTCGGACTGATGGTTTCGGTGCTGGCAGTATCGCTGGGGGCGCCATTCTGGTTCGATACCTTGAGCAAGTTCGTCAATGTGCGCAGCTCGGGCACGCCGCCGGGCGAAACCCGGAAGAGCGCGCCTCAACCGGCCAGTTGACCGGCCGGAGCAGGCAAGACGAACCGATGAAAATCCTCATCGTCGTCGATGGACCGGCGGACCGCTCCATCGGCTGGTTCGGCGCAATCCACGATATTCCGCCACCCCATGCCCCGGATATCAAGGTCCTTGCCGCGCATGACTACCTGGCCGATCCGGTCCGTGCCGCCGGCGACTTCCACGTACCCGGCTTCCGCATCAAGGTGCTCAACCTGTGCGCCTCTTATCGTTACCTGAGCCCCGGCTATTACGTTTCCCTGTTGGCCGAAGCCCGCGGACACAGGCCGCTGCCCAAGGTGGGTGCGGTCGAAGATCTGCAGTCTCCCAATCTCGTGCGCCACCTCACGGAAGACCTCGGCGAGCTGATCCAGCGGCTCCTGGCACCGCTGGCACAAAACGAATTCGAGCTCAATACCTGCTTCGGACATTGCATCCATAGCCGGTATGCTCCACTCGGCCGCCAGTTATTCGGCTTGCTCCAGATTCCCCTGCTGTGCGCCCGTTTCGAGCGCCACAAGGATCTGTGGAGCCTGCGCAGCGTACGCCCGATTGCAGCAGGCGCAATGGATCCCGGCCTGCGGAAAACCCTCATGCCTGCGATAATCGGCTACTCTTCGGGCAAAGCGGCACCGGCAAAAAAACATGCTTCCCCACGTTTTGATCTTGCCATTCTCCATGCACCGCAAAATCCGGAACCGCCTTCCAACGAGCCGGCCATGCAAAAATTCAGGCATGCAGCCGAAGAGCTGGGAATACGGGTTGAATTCATCGCGCGCGGCGATATCGGCCGGTTGCCGGAGTTCGATGCCTTGTTCATACGCGATACCACCTATGTCAACCACTATACCTATCGCTTCTCCCGGCGGGCGCTGGCCCATGGGCTGGTGGTCATCGACGAACCGGACTCCATCCTGAAATGCAACAATAAGGTATACCTGTCTGAACTCCTGGCGCAGCACCGCATATCCGCCCCGAAAACGCTGCTGACGCATGCCGGCAATATCGGGCGTATCGTTCCCGAACTCGGACTACCCTGCATCCTCAAGCAACCCGACAGCTCATTCTCAAGAGGCGTGGTGAAGATCGAAACAGAACCGCAGTTGCATGGCGTTGCGACGGAATTGCTTGCGCACTCGGCGCTGATCATCGCCCAGGAATGGGTCCCATCGGAGTTTGACTGGCGCGTCGGCATAATCGACCGCAAGGTATTGTTCGTTGCCCGTTATGGCTTTCCGCCCGGCCATTGGCAGATCATCAAGCGCGACGAGCAGCATCGCAAAGTGAGCGAGGGGGTTACGCAAGCCGTGCGGGTGGATGAAGCGCCTCCAGAAGTCGTCGGGCTCGCGCTCAAAGCAGCCAACCTGATAGGCGACGGCTTTTACGGCGTGGATATCAAGCAGGCGGGAAGCCGCTGCCTCATCATCGAAATCAACGACAATCCCAATGTCGACCACGGCAATGAGGATGCCGTTCTCCAGGATGCGCTCTATCATGAGGTAATGGGTGTGTTCCTCAAGCGGATCGAGGCACGTAAATTAGGGAAGCGCGTCACATGAATACACGGCATCTTTCTGTTCCACATTCTGGGGGCTGCCTGATGACGAAAATTTTTACAGTTTGTGAGGAATTTGTGAAGAAGAAAAGAAGTAGGAAATAATCCTGCACGCAGTATATTGTAATCAAACAGGAAATTTTGAAATCCATTACCTGGCACGAGTTATGCATCAATGAGGATAGGGAGGCGACAGCATTCTCTCCACAAGGGGGATCCGGCCCGGCGGCAGCGATCCTGCTCCGGGCCCTCTTTCTTGCCGGTGCTTGTCCTGCTGACCGCCTGATAACACGTGAATCATTTGAAGGGCTTTCGAAATGCGCAAAATTGTCGGTTTCAGCGGGTCTTACCTGCTTTATTTCCTTGCTGACTGCGTGGATATCCTCATGACTAAAATGGACTCGCGGCGGCTTTTCCCTTTGTATAAAAAATTGCTTGTCCGGTCGGCGGATGTGGAGAACTGGGGTGGCGGCGGCGGCGCATGGGGCACTGTCTGGGCGAAGCACCGGTAACAAGGAACTGGCATTTCCAAGTTTCGATTCTGGCGGCGCCTCCGCGATGCGCTCCAGAGCTATCGTTCAGAATCTGACCATGCATTGATCATCCGATCGCTGCATCGCAAGAAATCGGCGCCATGGGAAACCAACCCGGAACGATAGCTGGTCTTTCATCAACCTGTCCCCATCGCGCCTCCTCATATCCTATCCCCCTTCAACCCATTCCGGCCATTTCTCCGTAATCCTCGACTCCCGGCTAAAACAAACAAAGCCTTCCAGGTTTCAGTCAGTATCTATACATATTGAGATCAATTTCCGGAATATAAAAAACATTTCCATTTAACGAATATTTAACCATTCCATTACGACTTCCTTCACGGGCTTGGATATTATTCAACTTGAATATCCAGATGAGCCGTTATTTTTACCCGATGAGGACGAGATGACTGATATCTTCTTCGATGAGCCGGAACCCGCATTATTGGAAACTTCCGATGCAAAGCCAGCCGCAGGAAGTGAAATGCCCGATGATTTCCTGCCGACCAACCTCACCCGGAGCTACTCCAAGGGCATCGGGGGAATTGGCCATAGCGCTTTGCTGAGCAAGCAGGAAGAAGCCGAACTCGCCCGGCGCGTTAAGCAAAATGATGAGAATGCACGCCGGAAAATGATCGAGTGCAACCTGAGGCTCGTGCTGAGTATCGCCAAGCTCTATGCCAATCACGGCGTTGCGCTACCGCACCTCATCAAGGAGGGCAAAATGGGGATGATGCATGCGCTGGACAAATTCGATCCGGAGCGCGGTTTTCGTTTCTCCACTTACGCCACCTGGTGGATACGGCAGAGCATCGAACGCTTCATCATGAATCAGTCGCGCACCATTTGCCTGCCTGTACACATCATCAAGGACCTGAACGTTGTTCTGCAGGCAGCCCACCACCTTGAAGCCCACTCAGGCAAGGCACCTGAACCGGAAGATGTGGCCCATCTGCTGGGCCGCCCCGTAGAGCATGTGGAACGCATGTTATCCCTGAACATGAAGATGATGTCGCTGGATACCCTGCTTGATATGGATCCCCCTCTGGCCGTGGGTGATATCATGGCCGACGAAAAATCGCCCGGCCCCGATGCGACGCCGGAACAATCCGAAATCAGTAACCGGGTAAGGGAGTGGCTCAGCCGTTTGAACGACAAGCAGCGCTACATCATCGAACATCGCTATGGGCTAAATGAATCCGAAATTCAAACCCTGGGACAGCTGGCGGCAAGCCTTGGACTTACTCGCGAACAGGTGCGCCAGATCCAGTTTGAGGCGGTAGAGACACTGCGCAGCATATTGAAATGCGACAGCGTTTCGAAGGAAGGGATATCTTAGTTGGAGGCCAGGCTCCGTCGCCCTCGCTTCATGCCTTATCCTCATGCTTTTCCGTACCGACGCAGGCACAAAACAAATGCTGACAGAGCCTAATTTTGCAGCATGAACGTCTCGTACTCCAGCCGGTTGAACTTGTGCGAAAGAATGAACAGGCTGAGAAAAGCAGACAAGGTCACGGAAGCGGCAAAGCCGTAGCCGAAAGCTTCCGCTCCCAGGTGCAAGGTGGCGAAAGTAAAGGCGAGGTTGGTCACAAAGAAAAACGCGGTGATGACAAGCACCTCCCGGCGGGCATCAAGGTAGAACAGCACGTTGAGTATCGCCATCAGCAGCACCTGCACACTGACCGCAACGATATCGATGTAGAACAGGTGGATATATAGCGGAGAGATGCCGACTACCTGCAACAGTTCGCGTCCCCATAACAGGCACAGGACGACGGTCAGGCCCTGTATCTTGAAAATTTCGTAAATCCCCTGCCTCGCCGCATAGACCATGCGGTCCCGCCGGTATTCTATATGCATCAGTGTGTCACCTTCCCGGACGGCGCGGTAAAAACGCTCGTGCTGGTCGGCAAAATCGGCTTCGATGCTGACCAGGAACACCGCCATGCCGGGCAGGATGAAAAGATAAGCCAGAAAAATGGGGAGATCGTAAATGATGGACGCCCGCAGTGGCCCGACGACCGCCTCCGAGGTATAAGGAACGAACCAGAATATGAATTTATCGACCCATACTGCCAGGTAATAGAGGGTTCCTATGAGAAACAGGCTGTAAAAGCTCCGCCCTTTTTCGAGAAAATCAAACCTGAGCAGGTCCTTCCCGGGATAGTCGCGCACGATATGGCGCAAAAACGAAAACAGCAGGAAACTGTGACCGGCCAGGACGCCCAGCAGCAAGCCATTCAGCTCCCATCGCGATGCGAGAAGTGCCACGGCAATACCGATGGCATAGCCGGCGGCCAGGTTCCCGATGATGCGGCGATATGCCTTCATGCCCGACAGAAAAATCAGCGTGATCCACATGCCGCTCAGCACGATGAAGTTGCTCAGCAACAACAGCTGCTGGAGAAGCGAGTCCGTGAAGAACCAGAATACGAAGGGGGCTGCCCAGGCAAATCCGCCGGCCATGGTAACCAGCAGCACGCCGAAGAGATTGGGCAGCACCTCGGCCTGCGCCCCCGCATAGGTACGATCCGCAGCAAAACGCGTGAACATCAGCTGCATTCCGCCGGTCCATATGAGCGATCCGGCCATCAGGTAGGTAACGCAGATCTGGAATGCGTTGACCTCGCGCTGAGCCACGCCCAGGGTGACCGCAAAGATGCCGATCATCATGATGCTCAGGATGGAAAGCACCCAGGGGCCGCCGCTGACCAGTCCGGCATAGCCATAGGCGCGCAGCACCGACCAGTAGCTGTCATGTTCCAGGATTTTGCGGATTTCGGAACCGATGCCGGACATTATGAGGCTTCCATTGCCGGGGACTTTTGCGGAGGCGGGGATCCGGTTCCGGCTGAAGGGGATGAAGGGGGCGCTGAACCGTCGAGCGCCCGCATATAGAGATCGCGGTAGGAATCAAACATGAGGCGGTCATTGTAGTAGCGCCGCACACGCTCGAGTCCTGCCTTCTGGGCTGCCTGCCAGCGCCCGGCATCGTTGAGCAGTTCCAGCGCGGCGCGTGCTGCGCCCTCCGGGTCGGCGATGAATACCACGCTTCCGGCAACCCCCAGGGCGCGATCCTCTTCGGTGCGACCCTCGATGAGTTCGCGGCAGGACCCGACATCCGTAGCCAGGCATGGAAGGCCACTGGCGAACGCCTCCAGCACGACGAGCGGCAACGCCTCGCTGATCGAGGTCAATACCATCAAGCCCAGCTTCGGCAGTATCTCCGCCACGTTCTGGAAACCAAGGAACTTCACATGATCGTTCAATCCCAGGCTTGCAACCAGATCCTTGCATTCCGCCGCATATGCCGGGTCTTCGTCTTCCGGGCCGACAATCCAGCCTTCCGCATCGGGCCGCACATTCACGAGCGCGTGCACCGTGCGGATGAAGGTCTTGATATCCTTGATGGGCACCACCCGCCCGACCAGGCCGAGCACCGCGGGAATTTCGGCAGGCCGGCGCTGGAGCACCGGCGCATACCGTTTCAGGTCGATTCCATTGGTAATGACGCGAGTCTTTCCGGACGGGGCGCCGTCCGCAATCTGCCTTTGGCGGTTGCCCTCGTACAGGCTGACGATCTGCGCCGCCTGTCCGTAGGCGATACGGCCGATATGCTCATAAAAACTGATCCACATGCCGCGGATGTAGCCCATCTCGTCGTGAAGCGTATTGCACACATCGTCACTGTGATCATGGATCCAGGTTGCCTGGGCCAGGTCGATTTTCCGCTCCTTGGTGTAGATGCCATGCTCGGTAAGGAGGAAGGGTATGGAGCGCCGCAGGCGTATCATCGCCCCGAGCAGGCCGGCATATCCCGTGGAAATGGCATGCACCGCGCCCACGGGCGGCAGGCCGGCCGCAATGTCCGCAAGTATGAACAAGGGATCATGCATCGCACGCACCGCCCAGAAATAATTCACGAAGGAAGGCTCGGTGCAGCGCTCCCGGTACTGGCTCGTAATATAGCTCCAGGCGCTTTCGCTATGGAGAAAATCCTCGCGGCGGATGCCCCCTGCGGCACCCAGTTGCCCCAATGCGCTAGCCATCTTTTCATCTGGCATACATCCGGATGGCCCCGGTTCGCGCAGGAGCGCGTGAAATTCGGCCATTTCCAGGAAAGCCTTGCGGTTGCCCTTGCGCGCATGCGCGCTGGGAGAGGCATCCGGATTCATCAAATAGTGCGTCTCGGCATGCGTCACGTTAGATGGAAAAGTGTACTGCGCCGGGCCGTACATCGTTTTTTCGCCGCCAATGAAAACGACGGCAAACCTGATTTCCGGCAGGCCGCTGATGATCTGGTGAACCCAGGCGGATACGCCTCCGCGGATGTAGGGATAAGTACCTTCGAGCAGCAGCGCGATATCCGCGACCGTTTCCCTCCCTGCCTGTACCCGGGATAGGGCGCTGCCCGCATTCGCCGGCCCCGCTGATTTCGGCATGGATGCCTCCGGCATCTGCACACCCTGCCCCGGGATACCTTGATTCATGTGATCCACCACGCCCTTACCTGTGCCAGCTCCCGCCCCTTCTCACCCGGGCGGTTCAACGCCTGCAGGCAATGTTTTACCTTGGCAAATTTTCGTTCCCTGAAAGCGATCTCTGCGAGCCACGGCAGGATTTTTTGCGCATCCGCGCCGCAAGCCAGTGCATTGTCGAAAGCCTTTTTCGCCGAAACCAGATCACCTGGCTCTTCCTCGGCCGAATCGAGCAGGATCCGCCCGTATAGCAGCCAGCTGTTGGCATCGTGGACCAGCACCGGCTCTCCCGGAACGCCGGAAGCAGCCGGAGTGGAGCCGTCCGCGCGGGATGGCTCCGGGACGGGAGGATTCAGTACATACTCGATGTGGTGCCGGGCAAGTTGGAGCCAGTGCCGCCGGGCCGCCCCCTGCACCAGGCGGTGATACACCAGCTCCCAGCATAACGCCGCAATGGCTTTATGGTGGCCGCGCCGATGCGGCGAAACATGGGGCAGTGCCTCCGTCAGCGCCTGGATGCGGTCCACCAGTTTCTTTTCGCTGTTGTCCCTCATGGCAAAGGCCAGCAGCCGCACATCGTCGACGGGATCGCGGGTCGCCTTCGACCATACTTTCATTGCTTCGCGCGGCGCCATTTGCCGTGTCGCCATTACCGCTTTCAGGCGCTTCAACGGTCTTCGGGCAAAATACACGATCTGGCGCAAGGCGCCCCCGCTGTATGGGGGGACCGGAAAAACGACAGGGGGAGAAAACGGCAACTCGGGCAAGGCAATGATTTTTGCTTTTGCCGCAAAACGGTCGAGAGGGTGTTTCAGGATACTGCTCAGGGTCACCAGCAAGCCCAGCGGACCGATGACGGGCAGTATCCACACGATCGTGAACAGAAACCCAAGGGTTCTCGGGGCAGGCAGCTTGTATCTGCGGGGCAGCAGCTGCCACAAACCTCGCGCCAGGAAATATGACGAAAGCGCGTGCAGTGCGGCTGCGGCAAGCAGGCTTCCCAATCCGCCTCCCCCATACCAGAGTGACAACGCGGCCAGCCCTTCCGCCACTGCGCCCGCCAGCATGGCGTAAGGGAAGGGAAGCCGCTGCATCAATATTCCTCCAGCGAGCGGATTGCTTGCGGATCGGCGTCCTGGATGGAGACCAGGTCTTTCGACACCTGTCCCAAAACATCCCCCGTCCGGTCCATCCACGCTTGCGCACCGGCGCGAGGGGTAAGGGGAACCAGAACCAGCGCAACCGGGTGTCCGGCACGGCGGGCAATGCAGACAATGTCGATCGCGCGGACCAGCGACCGCAGCTTGTCATATGCCGCCAGCACATCGGATGGACTCCCGGACAGTGTCAGAAGCGAAGCATCCAGCTTGAATCTCGAAAAATCCTGATACGCCCGTTCGAAGGACGCGATGAACCGCTTGACGGAAGATGCGCCCGCACCGAAACGCAGGTGATCGATGCCATGTGCTGCAAGCACGGCAATGAGCTTGAGATTGTTTTCGTGGAACGCGAAGAACGGCATGGATCTCACCAGCAGCATGGCGTGGATCTCCCCGGTCGAGTCGGCAAGGGGTATGGCTGCCAGCAATTGATCCTGATCCATCACCTCTTCCGGCGCACGGTTTACCGTCGCAAGTTCGCCGCTTTCAAGCGCGGCGCCCAGCACTGGATCATTGGGGGCGATTTCGAACCGCTCACCCACCTGGGCCAATACCTGGGCCGCATCGAGATGTTCCGCAGAAATACCGGCGATGCAGGCCTGGGTGATCGCGCCATAATCGGCGATGAACTCGATAAGACTCTGGAAAGCGGCAGGAGCCGGGCGATCCCCCGCCCCGTTGGCCTCCAGTACGGGCTGCAAATGCATGATGCCTTCACGCAGCGAAAAACCGCTGTTGGCGACCGTCTGCTCCAGGCGGTCATGGGAAAGCCGCAGCAACTGGTAATTCCGGGTAAATTCCTCGAGGCGCTCGGCACGATACTGGTACGCACCCTCCAGCCGGTGCAGGCGGCGCCCCCACATGTCGCGGAACTCTCCCGCCACCATTGCCACGACCACTACGCCCAGCGCCCAGGCCACGGGAAACCCGGCTGCCTGCTGCCATTGCTGGTTGATGGCCACGCCCAGCGTAGCCAATATGAGCAATGCGCTGACAAAACCGTAGGCAAAGCCATAACGCAGCCCTGCCAGCAAAGGCGCCAGTATCGGCCAGGGAAAACCGCCGCCCAAACGGAATGGATCATGATTCTGCTGGGTGGCGAAGGATGCCACTATGACCAGCGCGGTCAATATGAAAGTTTCAAGCCAGCCCCCCCACGCCGAATCGGGACTGTTGATATTGACTATCTCGATGCCTTCGAGCCAGGGCTTTTTCATGGATTTTCCTGCTTCCTGTCCGGCGCCGCCTGCTTCTTGTCCGGTACGGGGCTTTGTTGCAGCGCCCTGATTTTGGATAGAGTCTGCCGGCATACCTCCGGCTCGTCGTTCAGGGAGGTCCGGGCCGGCGTACCCTCTCCCGCCATCCATTGACCAGCCCGATCGACATCGTCTATGGACAACGGGAGTACGCCATCGGGTACCGGTGACCCAGCTTCGCGATTCAAATGGTCGGAAACAGCCGTCAATTTTGCCGCGATCATTTTCGCGTCGTTGCCGCTGACCGCGTCGGCGAATTCCAGCCACAGCGGCAGCGAAAGCCGCTCGCTCAGGCGGCTCAACGCGAAAAGGCGCACGTTGTCCATCGCCTTCGCATAACCCCAGCGCTGCGCCAGCGACCGCAGCTTTTTCGTTTCATCCGCGGCGGCTTGCGCACTGGAAAAATAGTCTGCAAGGCGTTCATAATGCCGCACCTCGGCTCGCTGGAAATGCTGCGCGGCAAACATCTTCAATGCGCTGTAGCGCACATGGTTGGCATTGGCGGGACAGCCCGCCCATTCCATGTTGTCGGCCAGCACCAGCGTCCATAAAAAATCCCTGGGCCGCGTCTCCAGCGTGCGCAGGTACCATGCAGCCGCCTGCGCAGGCTTTCCGAGCGCATGCTCCGCTGCCGCCAACGCTTCCATCAGCGGCGGACTTACCGGCGCCTGGCTGCCGGCCTGGCTGCGGTACGGCTGGACTACGGCCTCGAGCAGCGCGCTATCGAGCTTTTTGTCCGACAGCAGCAGCCAGACCATCGCCTCGGTAATTTCCGGATCCGCGCCGCGCGACTTCAGGATCTGGCGCAACGCGTCGCGGGCGGCATTCCTGTCGCCGCCGGTCATTTTACTTATCGCCCGGAAATACCAATAGTCCGGAGCCTGCTCCAGCAACCGGGGGTTGGCTGCTCCGAGTTTGTCGGCCGCCGCAAGCCACTGTTCGAGTTCCTGCCAGTTCTTCCGCTTCCATGAAAAAAGCATGAGGCGCTGCAGATCCTCGATTCGCTTCAATCGCTCCCATCCATAACGGGCAAGTCGCTCGCTTTTTTTATCGTCGCGGTGGCGCACCGCCAGGCGCTGGAGGTTTTCCAGCACATTCACATCATTCGGACGCAACTCCAGCAGCTTTTCATACGCTTTTTCGGCATGCGGATCCTTGCCCAGCTGGGTGGCCACCCTTGCCAGCAAGAACCAGTAGGCCTCGGCATCGGCTGGATTCGGGGTGCCGGGTTCCTGCGAAAGCAATTCGAAACTTTTTTGCGCTTCCCCTGCTTCTTCATAAAGCCTGGCCAACGCCAGCCGTTCGCGTCCGCTCATCGCCATCGGCTCGCCCTGGGGTACGTCGAGCGCCGCCCGGGGCTTGCCCTGCAGCACCAGCACTTCCGTCAATGCCTTCAGCGTTTCCGGAGGATTGTTGAAACGCGCGGCATGCTGGCGCAACTGCTGTTCCACGTGCGAAGGCTGCGTCACTGCGAGACCGGCAGTGATATAGGCTTCCGCCTCGGCGTGAGTCAACCTGCGGCGTTCCATGACGGCTTCGAGCAATTGCAGCATGGCATGATGATCTGGTTTTGCACCGGCAAGCGCAAAAGCGCGCGATTCCGCCTCGCTGTCTCCACGGGCGCGGGCAAAAGACAGCCACAAGGAAAGGGCTTGGTCCGGATGGGCAGTCCAGTCGTAGATATGGGCGAGCAATTTCTGCCGCTTGCTGCCGGGAGCTGCCGGCAGCAAGCGCTCGGCATAAGGCAGGCTTTGCTCCAGCAGGCCCATCGATATCTGCAACCGCACGATGCGCTCGGCAAGGGCCTTGTCGTCAGGCAGCAGCGTGCCGGCCTCCTTCAGCCAGGCCAGGGCGTGCTCGTTATCCGCCAGCGGCTCGGCGATGCTCGCCGCCAGCAGCAACAGCTCTGCATCGACGCCGCTTTTGCCGTCATCATTTTCTGTTCCGAGCGTATCCAGCGCGCGCACCGCGGCCTTGAGCGCTTCGCCGTCGACACCCGCCTGAAGGTAGGCGCGAAGACCCGATTTTGCGGTTTCCCTTTTCGATTTGAACGAGCGGTCGAGCGCGAACGCCTTGAACAGGTCGCGCGCCGCCAGCCGCGGCTGGGCTGCGGCGATGCGCTGTTTCGCAGCAAAAACGAGCCAGTTCGACTTTCGCTCGTCGGTCTCGTTGCGTATCACCAGTAGCTGCTCGAAAGTTTCGGCCAGCACCGCCGGCTCTGCAAACTGCTCCGCGAGCGTGACGACCTGGGTCAGCTCGCGGCCGTTGGCAGCCATGTGGAGCAAGGAAGGTATGAGCTGGGCGATACGGTCGCGCAGCGCTCTCTCGACATCCTGCGGAGGATGGCGGTAGAGCTGCTGCAGGCTCAGCTTGAGCTCCGCCATGCCGATCTCGTAGGCGAGGTCTGGTTGGGGAGCGCGCTTCAGCGGCTCGATCGCCTGGACCGCTTCCTCGGTCAGGCCGGCCTCAGTCAATACCTGCACCAGCGACAGGCGCAGCGGCGCATTGTTCGGGTCGGACTGGACAAGGACGCGAAGGTAAGCGACCGACAAGGCGTCCTTCGCCGAGAGGTTGGAAGGATCCCTGAATGCGGGCTGGCGGGGAAAAAGGACCCAGAACGCGATCAGCAGCACCACGCTCATGAACATGAGCGCGGGACCGTTCAATAGCGATTCACGCTGTATTTCAGCATTCAAGACGGAATTCTCCCGAGGCGGCATTTGCAGGCGCCACGAACATGGAATGCGAGCCATGCGGATGAGCGGGCAATGCGGCGCCGCCCACGCTCAATATGCAGGGATGCGGCACTTCCACCTCCAGGTCTCCACGCGGTTCGAAAAAGAGTGTTGCCGAACCGTCGGGATTGAGATGCCACGATTGCAGGGGTGCGGCCGCACTGATCAGGCGCAGCGGCGACGCGGCACGGTCCTTCCCGGATCTCAGAATGGCGTGATTGCGCGCAAGATGGATGTAACGGTCGGCATGGCGATCCGTATATCCCATGACCTCGTCGGAGATATGCGGCGTCATTGCCGCGGCAGGCAACCTTACGGTCCTCAGCGCGTCACCGAAAAGCGACCAGTCACCATCGAGCGTACGGGCAATGCTTGCCGTCTGGAATGCACGCGCGCGCTGGGCGTACTCATCGACCCACAGCGGCAGGATGTCTCCGTTGCGCTGCTCGCTGGCGAGCTGGTCCAGCAGTTCCGTCCCTCTCGCATTCAACAGCGCATCGGCGTTGATCGATATCGAGGATATGCGCAGCCTGCGCTGCGCATCGAGCTGCTGGTTCCACTCGCTTACTTTTCCAAAATTCAGCGCCTCGCCGTACCAGAGTCTGGCGAACAGGGGCTCGGCCGTCAAGGGCGTCAATACCTGAGTGCCCCACTGGGTGGGCCGCAGCATCGGCGAGAGATCCGCCAGTGAGAGCCGCCCGCTCTGCCAGTGCAGCCCGCCACCGCCGTAGTGAGGCAGGTCTCCTTTTTGCGCGGCCGCCAGGGGAGCCGGGCCGGGATTGCCGTCGCCGGACCAGATCAGCAGCAGCGGAGAATTGGGAGCGAGCCTTTGCATGAAGCCGGTGGTTCCCCGGGTTTCCCGCGTCATCTCAGCTGCATAGCCTTCCATGAACACGCCGTAGCGGTAGAATTGTTCATCGGCATCGGTTTTGCCTTCGAAAATCCCCCAATAAAACGGATGGCTGTAAGTATGGCTGGCCATTCGCACCATGGGCATTTGCGCGAACTGCCGCAATTTGGCGAAATGCTCCTCGCTGTCCACTTCCGCTTCAATCACGCCGAGCGTCACCGGCGCGGGATTTCTCCCGATCCATTCCCGAAGCCGGTCTATCGCCTCCACGCCCTGCTCGTCCTTCGCGAACAGGCGGTCGCCGCGCACTTCCACAATGCCCAGCCGCCGTCCATTTTCGGTTGTCGGATCAAATACGGGCTGCTCCGGCAGCCGCAGGACACTCTTGAAAAAGAAAAATGGATCGAGCAGCCACTCGTGCCGTCCGGAGGCGCTTTCGCTTATCACATGCGGATTCAGGGCAAAACCTCCCCACGGGGCAATGGCGATCGGATGAAACAGATTGCCGCCATCGCTCAACGTCAACCACGGCTGCGCGCCAGCGGGATTGCGGATATCAGGCGTTCCGCTGCCCACGACCGGCGCCGCCGCGGACCGTCCCAGCCGCTCATGGGAAGCTTCCAGCGACAGCTGGCGCGTGGTCGGCTGCAACTCCCCTTCGTACCCGACGATGCTGCGGCAGGCCACGCCGGCGGGAAGATGGCCCATGAACACGACCGGCAATCCGGCATCCACTTCCGATTTCAGGCGCGCGCAAAGACTCTCGTAACGCCCCAGCCTGTCCTCCTCGAGCCAGGTGATTACTCCGGAATAACGGCCCACCAGGGGCTCGATAGGAAGGGGAAGCTGGTCGATGTACCAGTAGTCGATCGCCAGGCCGAGATGCTCCAGGGGCATGGCGGCATGCTTGAACAGCTCGTGATCCATTTGCTGCGCCGGGGTGCCATTGATGACGGCGAGCACCCGCCGGGGAGCAAGACGCAGGCGCCCCTGTCCCAACCAGATCAGATCTCCGTTCGCCACCCATGGCATGTACCCGAGCTTGATGATCTCGCGCGCGGTTTTCTCGGCTTCGGCCCAATCTCCGGGATCGACATAATCAAGCACGATCACGGGAACCTTGAACTCGTTCTGCGCGCGACTCAGTGCTTGAATAAGCCAGGTTCTGTTCTCTTCCTTGGTGGGCGCGTGCTTGCCCGTTACGGGGTCGAAGCCGTGGAACAGCGATTCCGCAACCATGCCGTCCGCATATTGGGCGGCCCGGTCCAGTACCTCGAACCCGCGGTTGAGGATAAGCTTGCATTCCGGATAGCGCTGCTTTATCTCCGCCAGCAGGGCAACGAGGCCTTTTTCCTGCTCCTCACGCTGCTTGCCTTCAGTCGTCACGATCAGATAGCTGTCAACGGTGTCGAGAAAGAAAGCACGGTATCCGTCGCGCCACAGGCGGTCGAAGTGATGCTCCAGCAGGTATTGGTGCCAGGCTGGATTGGTCATGTCCATCACCAGGCTGTTCCAGGCGGGATTGACCCCTATCGACCATTTGGTTTTGATGCGCTCCATGTCGTCGCTATTGCGCGCGATCTCGCCGAACGAAACGTAGGCAAAAACCAGAGAATCCAGGTTCAGCAGCGCAGTTCTCTCGTGCGGCAGAATCTGGCTCGGCTGTATGACGATATGGTCGTAGTGGCGCAAATCCTCCACGGGGGGGCGGCTGCCATAGTAAAAAACGATATCGCGATCCTCGAGTGCCGGCACCTCGGCAAATGCCGGCTGCGCCAGCCAGACCGCCAGAACCATCATCAACAGGCACAGCAGGCCGGCAACCCCTGGCTGCGCCGCCGGCTGGCGTCCTGGGCTCCGTGCGCCGAAGCCAGCTTCCGGGAAGGCATGGCAGAGCGGGGAATTCCGCGGTCTCGTCATAGGCTGGTCAAGAAAATGGGAGGAAGGCATTCTGTTTTTCAACATCTTTGGCTTCGTTATGGGCATGGCGGCGATGGAGGAGACGGAAGCCTTTCAACCGTTCCCGCCTGCAAGCTTCAGGAAGGCGACGATCCTGAGCCACGACCGCGATAATGGGAATGGCCTGCCCTGCTTAGGAGGCTAGGAGACGGCATGGCATCTCGAAGCGCTATGGTCGCATGGTGAACGACACGCCGTACATGGCCCTTTGTGGCCCTTTGTCCAGCTACCCGGCTTCCATCCGGCCATTATCGCGGCAATAAGCAATGTACAGCAAGCCTAACCAAGTTCATGCAAGCTCATTTCAGGACACTGGACAAGAGCAGGAGCGTTCGAAGAGCTCAATCCTCCACGGGATAGGGCAAAGGCATGAACGCAAGCGGAGGCCCGTCGAACGACTTCCACCCGATCTTATCCTCGCTCTCCCCCCCGATACCGCTTATCTGGATGACCGCCAATGCATCCACTCCGCCTTCGGGAGAAGGTGCGGCATTGACTATCATGCCCACGGGCTGGTCTCCCATCGCGGCGCTGAACAATTCATCGCCGGCAGCAACCGGCGGGGATGCGGAATGCGGCCTGATATTTGCCAGATACATGCGCCGCTTGATTTTTCCCAGGTACTGGGTGCGGGCGACGATCTCCTGCCCGGGATAGCAGCCTTTACGAAAACTGACCCCTCCTATGGCTTCCAGGTTCACCATCTGCGGAATGAATTGTTCCTGGGTGGCGGATGTGATGACCGGAATGCCCGCCCGGATATCCAGCCAGCTCCAGCACGATGCTCCCACTGGCGTGGCAGCCTGCATGAAGCGATCCCATAGCCCAGGCGCCTGCTCAACGGAGGTAACGATTTCAAACCGGTCCGCCGCCAGGCGCAGCACGGCGACATTGTCGCCGTGAACCATCCCCAGCTTCAAAGGAACACCCTCCCCCTGGGGCGGGACGTTATTCACCGCTTCCTGAACCAGCGCCTGCGCATGTTCGCCGGACAGGCCGATACGTACCAGGGTATCGCCATCGTCGGCAAGCTTGACCCTGGACCGCAGCACATACACGAACAAGCGTTTCTGAATTCCCGCCTGCAGTTCCCGCGGCAACTGCATGATATAACCGCCGTGGTCTTTCCAGATCAGAAAACTCGCCAGCATTCGGCCTTTGGGATTGCAATAGCTCCCATAAACGGCAGCCGAGCCATTGAGCTCCGCTACGTCGCAACTCAACTGGCCCTGAAGGAAAGATTGCGCATCCTCGCCCGAAAACCGGATCGCGCCAAAATGCGACAGATCGGCCATAATGGTAGCTGAGCCCGCGCTTTTCAGTTCGGCGGCGCTGTTGCCGAAATTCGCGACGCGGCCGTCCTGAATGCTTGCGTTACAGCTTTGCAGATACGCCTGCCACCTAGGGTCCATGCATGGAATGCCGCAGGAACGATTTACCGCGGCTATGAACAAAAAAGGAACTCACGGAAAGTATTATAACCAATATGGTCTCTCCGTTGACGCCGGTCCTTGCCGTTAATCGCGCCGGATGGTATCCAGCTGCGCCCGTTGCCCCGCCTGCTACGGCAGGGCTCGCCTGATTTGTGCCAAACGGGATAATGATAGGATGCCAACCCTTCAAACCCCCTCATCCATTGCCCCTTCGACCATGCCTGCTTCCGCCGCCCCTCTGCTCGCGGTGTGCCTGAAACCCTCCATGCGGCTTGCCGTTATCCTTGGCATGGCCCATGTTGCCGCTATCGGCCTGCTATGGCCTCTGATGGTGCCGCCCGGAATCAAACTTGGAGGCAGCGCCCTGCTGGCGGCAAGCCTGGTTCTCTATTGGCGGCACCATATCGCGCGACGCTCTAGGAGGTCCATCCTCGGTTTCGAGCTGACGGAGGACATGAATTGCATTCTCGAGACGAAAGAAGGCAATATTGCCTGCTCGATACTGGGCAGCAGCTTCGTCGCACCCTATCTGGCAGTGCTCGAGTTGAAGCCGCTGGACCTCCTCCCCGAAGGAGGCAAAGACGGAAGCGCGGCTGCAACGGGAAGATGGTGGAACTGGTGGAAGAAGCGCAGGAAACTTTTTCCGCGCAGCCTGGTGATCCTGCCGGACGCCATCGACGCTGAAGTATTCAGGCAGTTGCGGGTGCTGCTCCGCTGGAAATGGAAGGAGCCTGTTTGAAGTATCATCCCTTTTAATATCATCCGTACTGGTGTACTGGCGGAAAGGTACGGCGCGGCAATAGCCGGCCTGCTAACGAAGCTCGAGCAGCTTCTTAAGTTTCGGCATGGTTTCCCCGATTTTCCATTCGAAAACAGCAGCCTCGGCAACACCCGCACAGTTCGCCCGGCTCGGCCTGGCTGAGCCTGTACAGGCGGCATAACCGGATGAAGCAGGGTCCTAACCCCCTACATATCAAGTTTCCCATTCCCTTCTCTATATCAAGTTATACTAGACTTTTCGGCAGAGCTTGTGGGAAACTTTTTGCCTATTGTCAATTATTAATTGACGTAGTTATCGATGAAATAGCCGCGCACAACCTCTCCATATTTGCCACCATTAATGATCAGGTACAACCCCGAGAAATAGCGCTGTTACCGAAACCATCATGCACAGCACCTACAATTACTGGCTGGTTGCCCTGTCGCTCGTGGTTGCCGCGCTTGCCTCCTATACCGCCCTGGATCTATCAGGCCATATATCCGTATTGACACGGCCCAGGATGCGCCACGCGTGGCTCGCCGGTGGCGCGGCGGCAATGGGCATCGGCATCTGGTCCATGCATTTCATCGGAATGCTTGCATTCTCTCTGCCCACTCCACTCGGCTACGACCTGGCGACTACCGGCTATTCGCTGGCCATCGCCATACTGCTCTCCTATTCCGTGCTGTATGTCGTCACGCGGGCAGAATTGAGGATGTCTCGTCTTGCCACCGGCGGTACTCTGATGGGCTTCGGTATCTCCGGCATGCATTACACCGGCATGGCCGCGATGGATATGCAACCCGCCATTCAGTACGACCCCATGCTGTTCGTTGCCTCCATTGCCATTGCCATTGCCGCGTCCACGGCAGCACTGTGGCTTGCACAAACACTCAGTGATGCGGACCACGGCCATTTGATCACCAAGCGCATCGGCGCCGCTTTCCTGATGAGTATCGCGATTACCGGAATGCACTACACGGGTATGGCTGCCGCCCATTTCCCGCACGGTTCGATGAGCAGCGCAGCCAATGACATCGATTCGCAATGGCTTGCCACCACTATCGTTTTACTCACTTTCGAGATCCTGATCGTAACACTCATATTGTCGCGCTACGATGCGCGGACAAATTTTCTTGTCGGCTCGGTATCCCAGCTTAACGGCCAGATCGTCCGTATGGCGACATTCGATACCTTGACGGATCTGCCGAATCGCTGGACGTTCATGGAGCGGGTGGAGCGCGCGATCCAGGCCTCCAGGCACCACCGGAATACGTTTGCCATCCTCTTCATGGATCTCGACGGATTCAAGATCATCAACGATTCGCTCGGGCACTCTGCCGGTGATGAGATCCTGAAAGCATTCGCACAAAGATTGCTGCACTGTGTGCGGGGCAGCGACACGGTTGCCCGCCTGGGTGGTGACGAATTCGTGGTATTGCTCGAGAACCTTGGGTCCCCGGATGACGCCGCGGAAATGGCGGAAAGCGTGCTCAGCCGCATGCGCCAGGGCCTGTGGGCCGGTAGCCAGCCCCTGCAGGTGATGCCGAGCATTGGGATCTCCCTGTTTCCGCAAGATGGCGACAGCGTCGAAATGCTGCTGAAGAATGCCGACGCCGCGATGTACGAAGCAAAACGGAGCGAGCGCAGCACTTACCGTTTTTTTGAGGTAAGTATGAATGAGGCGGCCACCCGCACGCTGCAAATTCAGCACGCCTTGCACGAGGCGCCCGGCAGCGGCTATTTTTCCCTGTATTTCCAGCCAAAGTTCCGTGGCAACGACGGCAAACTGACCGGTGCCGAGGTGCTGCTGCGGCTGCACCACCCGCAATTCGGACTTTTGCCACCCGCGGAATTCATTCCCATCGCCGAACGCTCCGGGCAGATCGTCCAGATAGGCTACTGGGTTGTGCGCGAAACCTGCCGGCAGATGTGCTGCTGGAAGGAAGATGGCATGCCGGCGATCAAGATGGCCATCAACCTGTCTCCCCGCCAGTTGGAGCAATCGGATCTGGTCGCAAGAATGCTGGATATCGTCCGGTCCGAGCGGGTCCCTTGCGAACAGATCATGTTCGAAATCACGGAAACCGTGGCGATGCAGGATGCGCCGAAAACCGTAAACATGATTCGCGAATTCCAGGAGAACAAGTTCGAAATCTCGATCGACGATTTCGGTACCGGCTATTCAAGCCTTGCCTATTTGCCACGTTTTCGCGCCCGGCAGCTGAAGATAGACCGCTTCTTCACCAACGGCCTGGATGAATATGGGCGCGAGGGCAGCGCCATCGTCACCGCGATCATCAAGCTGGCCCATTCCCTCGAGATGGACGTGGTAGCCGAAGGTGTCGAAACCGCCACACAACTCGCAAAATTGAAAAGCCTGATGTGCGACGAAATGCAGGGATACCTGCTCGGGAAGCCGGTGACGGCGGACGAGTTCAGTGTCTGGCTGCGCCAGCACACGGGTGAGCATCTGGCGAGATCCAGGGTACCCGAGGCAAGCGCCCAATAAATTCAGCGCCCCAGCCGCTGCGTATCTCCAGCCTCAATGGCAATCAGGCAGGAATGCAAGCAACCGCCTGCTTTATACACGGGGTAAAAACCACCCATCTGCTTCCAGCCTTCAATGCTACCCACTATGCAGATCACGCCCTTATTTCGCTACCTCGGCAGAACGCAATTTTTGAACTACAAATAGATTGTTCATGATACTTTTGAGCTAAAAATAAATTGACGCATGGCTCAGGAGAGCCATTTTGAACCTGGTGCGAAGTCCCGCAAAACTTGCTCTCCATTTCCACTTTGGGATGCACATAAAATGAATATGCAGCCATCCAGACTATTAATGGGTCTCCTGCTGGCCAAGGGCATGTCCATCGGCGGCAGCGCCGATGCGTCCGGATTTGCGCTGCAAAACCAGAACGGTGCCGGAAATGGCTATGCTTATGCGGGGGCCGCGGCCGTGGCGCAAGACGCCTCCACGATTTATTTCAATCCGGCCGGGATGACCTATCTTGCCCCCGGGCACCATGTTTCCGGTGCGGGAAACCTGCTCATCCGGTCATTGAGGTTCAACGATACAGGCACCGGCACCTTTCTCAACTACCCTTTGGGGGATAACGGCGGCCAGGCTGGAGGTCTTTCGGTCATTCCTGCGGTCTACTGGAGCATGTCGCTGGGATCCGCCTTTCGCATAGGACTGGGAGTATCGCCGACCTTCGGCAATGCCACTGAGTGGAGCAAAACTTTTATCGGCCGCTACCAGGGGGTTGAGTCTCAAATAACGACTATCAACTTCAATCCCAGCATTGCCTGGAAGTTGCACGAGGATGTCTCGATCGGCGTGGGTTTCAACGTCGCAATGTTCGAAGCCGACTTGCGTAGCATGGCGCCGGTGACATCGCTGCTGCCACTCCCGGTGGATATCCAGACCCGGCTGAAGGGGGACGATGTCGGTTTCGGCTATAACCTGGGAGTGATGTTCCGGCTGTCCGAATCCACGCGCATGGGGCTGACCTATCGATCGGCGATGGATCTGAAAGTGGACGGACGCGTCAGTGCCCCTGGCATCGCCATTCCCGCGTCAGTTCCTGTCGAGCTGCCCGGCGCCGCATCCCTGGCAATCTCGCACATGATGAATGACCGCCTGCGGCTGCTCGCGGACCTGACCTGGACAGGCTGGAGCAGCCTGCAGGCAATCGTAGCCAGAAGCCAGGCTTCGGGCGCCATTCTGGCGAACGAGCGGCTGGGGTTCGAAGACAGCTTTCGGGTAGGTCTTGGGGCCCAATACCAATACACGCAGCGCCTGCGGTTCCATACCGGATTCGCCTACGATCGATCACCCGTGCGCAATTCCCTGGACCGGACCGTCCGGCTTCCTGACTCCGATCGCTTCTGGCTGGCGGTGGGCCTCAACCAGAAGCTGGGCGAACGGACATCGATCGACGTCGGATACTCTCATGTATTCTTCG
The DNA here is from genome assembly GCA_035547595.1 of Nitrosospira sp. GTDB lineage: Bacteria > Pseudomonadota > Gammaproteobacteria > Burkholderiales > Nitrosomonadaceae > Nitrosospira. Next base: position 8,060 of record DASZUL010000079.1, on the reverse strand, counting down.
AAGGTGCTGAAATCAACCGTCCGAGCTTTCCCAACCCATCGCTCCAGGTTGTCCGCGGTTCCTTCGACACCAATGTTCACATCATTTCTCTTCAGCTCAATCACCACTTCTGATTCGCATTAGGAAGCCCTGAATACCAGGGACAAAAAAGGTGTGTCCTCTGCAACATGCTGCATTTCATTCTTCGCATCTGCCTGAAACCAACCTTATACAAAAAAGAGATAATCAAAGTAAATATTATTATTTCTCAGCATAAGGAATACCTGATAACTTTGAGCCGCAATGTTTTTCTCCTTTTCAGACATCCAGGCGCCGACCGACCACGGGCTGGCGCCTTTTCTTTTTGACGGCCAAACCGCCTATCTGGTGAGCCGTAAATACCCTTTAGCGCCGCAAACCGTTGGCCGAATATGGAAGTCCATCGCCAACGCGCTCCGCACTTCCACGCTGCCGATGATCATCTTGTGCGCGATGCTTTCACACGAAATGGAATGAAAAGCCGGTTTTCCATGAAAATTTATCATAGGAATTCATATAATAATTTAATATAAGTTAATAATAATCTGATATAAATGAAAGGACCTCAAGGAACGCTTTCCTTTAACCACGTATCGACGGATTTGCTTACCCAAACCACGACAGGAGGAGAAAATGGCAGATATTCATCAGGGACATAGCGCACTCGGAGATGTGGCGGCGCGTACACTCGCCAACGCCACCAAAACCGTTCCGCAACTGCGGCTGATCACGCCGCGCTGGTTTACCCACATGCTTAGCTGGGTGCCGGTCGAAGCAGGTATCTACCGGGTCAACAAGGTGAAGGACCCCAACAAGATCATTGTGGACTGTTCCCAGAGGGAGGAAGAACGCGAGTTCAATACGACTTTCGTGGATTACGAGGAATGGGGGCGAGAGTACTACCTGAGCGCGGTCAACACTGTCGTGGACGTTCACACGCGCGTTTCCGACCTGTACAGCAGTCCCCACAACCAGATTCATGAGCAGGTTCGCCTGGCCATCGAAATCGTCAAGGAGCGCCAGGAGCGGGAGCTTCTCAATAACCAGGAGTATGGATTGCTGAGAAATGTCGACAACAGCATGAAGGTAAAAACCCGCGCCGGCGCACCCACGCCGGACGACATGGATGAACTGATTTCCCGCGTATGGAAAGAGCCGGCTTTCTTCCTGGCGCATCCCATAGCCATTGCCGCATTTGGGCGCGAATGCACGCGACGCGGCGTTCCTCCACCCACCACTTCGCTTTTCGGCTCGCAATTCCTCACCTGGCGCGGCTTTCCTCTTATCCCGTGCGACAAGATCGATGTCGTCGAAGGCAAGACCGCCATCCTGCTGCTGCGCACCGGGGAAAGCCGCCAGGGCGTAGTCGGGTTGTATCAGCCCGGGCTGACGGGAGAACAGGGCATGGGCCTGTCGGTGCGCTTCATGGGCATCAACCACAAAGCCATCGCCTCCTACCTGATTTCGCTCTATTGCTCGCTGGCGGTTCTCACCGAGGATGCGGTCGGCATACTTGAAGATGTCGAGGTTGGTAAATATCATGACTACAAGCATGTATACGCCAAGTAACCCCTCGGGGATGGGAGAATGGGAGGGAGCGCAAGGCCATCTTCCAGACGTTGAGGAGCTTACGCGCCTTGCCAATGAATTCTATTTGGCTCCCCCGGGACATTCCGCTCCTTCCGGCACCCGAGCTGGCGGGCAACCGCCTCGTGACTCAGTGCCGCCACCACCGGGCGCGAGCGAGTCCCAATCCTGGCCATCGGCTGCTTCCCCTGCTATCCCTGCTCCTGCAGGCACCGCATACAATGGCTTGCCCTCTTCGGTGGGAGCGCACACCCTATCCTTTTTAGATAATCGTCCTGAAGGGATACCGTCCGAGTTTCCGGCTCCGGATGCGGCGGCCGCTTATCCGGACAGCAGCACGGCACCCTCGGTAGCTCCCAAAGGGCCATACCATATACCGCCTTCCGCCTCCGCCTCGCCCTTTTCACGAACAGCCACCCCGACACCGGTCGCTCCCAAGGGACCCTATGGCGTGCCCCCGTCAGCCGCTGCCGCACCTGTGCCGCGAACGCATGCGACATCCGGGATCACTCCCGAAGTACCGTACCATGTACCGTCTTCCGCTTCCGTCGGTCCATTCTCGCGGACGTCCGCGCCGACACCAGTCGCCCCCAGGGGACCCTATGGTGTGCCGCCATCGGCTGCGGCCGGACCAGGCCGGGGTTTTGCGCCAGCCGCTATACCGGGGGGAGAATCGCATTCCGCCGTTCCCTATGCTGGCGCGGCTGCGCGGGCAATGAGCCTGCCGGAACCATCCCTGTTCGATAGCGGCATTCCGTATGCCGATACCGGCTCATTTGCCGGATTCGCGGGTTTGCCTTCCATGCTTCCGTCCCGGGAAGCTCCCGGTATTCACGCCCGCTCGCCGGCCCCTGCGGACGCCCTGCCGGTTCCAGGGCCCGATGGGCCGTCGTTCTATTTCCTGGAAGGCGCGGTTCCTTTCGTACCTTTCGGCAGTGGAGCGCGGGCGTCGGCGATGCCGGGAACTGCAGGGGCGCATCCCGCCTTTGACGCCAATGCCGTTCGACGGGATTTTCCGATCCTGAGCGAACTGGTCAACGGGCGCCCGCTGATCTGGCTGGACAATGCCGCTACCACGCAGAAGCCACAAGCCGTCATCGATCGCCTTACGTACTTCTACCAGCACGAAAACTCCAACATCCATCGCGCGGCGCATGAGCTTGCGGCACGCGCGACCGATGCCTATGAGAATGCGCGGGAAAAGGTGCGTCATTTTCTCAATGCGCCATCCGCCGATGAGATCGTCTTTCTCAGGGGAACGACCGAGGCAATCAACCTTGTGGCTCAGAGCTGGGGGCGGCAGAATGTGAGAGAAGGCGACGAGATCGTCATTACCTGGCTGGAACACCACGCCAACATCGTGCCCTGGCAACGGCTGTGCAGTGAAACGGGTGCGAAACTACGCGTGGCTCCGGTGGACGGCGACGGGCAGATACTGCTGGATGAATATCAGAAACTGCTGGGCTCCCCGACCAAGCTCGTGGCCTTCTCGCAGGTATCCAATGCGCTGGGCACCGTCACTCCGGCCCGGCAGATGATCGAAATGGCCCATCGCGTCGGCGCCCGGGTGCTGGTCGACGGCGCCCAGTCGGTCTCCCACATGCGCGTGGACATGCAGCAACTCGATTGCGACTGGTTTGTTTTCTCCGGCCACAAGGTGTTCGGACCCACCGGGTTTGGCGCGCTGTTCGGGAAAAGAGATCTGCTCAACAGCGCGCCCCCATGGCAGGGGGGCGGCAACATGATACAGAACGTCACCTTCGAGAAAACGGATTATCACGAGGCGCCTGCGCGTTTCGAGGCCGGCACGGGCAATATCGCGGATGCCGTCGGACTGGGCGCGGCAATCGATTACGTGGAACGTATCGGTATCGACAATATAAACCGCTACGAACACGAACTGATGGCCTATGCCACACATGCCCTCGGTTCCATTCCCGGGCTGCGGCTGATCGGCACTGCGCCCGACAAGGCGGGCGTACTGTCCTTCGTGCTCAAGGGATTCGACGTGCAGGAGGTGGGCGGTGCACTGAATCGGGAAGGCATCGCCGTGCGTGCCGGCCATCACTGCGCCCAGCCGATCCTGCGACGCTTCGGCCATGAAAGCACCGTGCGGCCCTCGCTGGCGCTGTACAATACTTACGCCGATGTCGATGCGCTGGTAGCTGCCCTGCGCCGGCTGCAAGGCGGCCGCTTCAATTATTAGGAATCGCAGGATTTTCCATGCCGGCCTGTCCCTCCGTCTTGCGAAGCGGAGCGGACAGGCCCTCTTTTTATAAACCGTGCGGACTTGAGCAGCACTAATCGATAAAGAATTTGATTCCATGAATTTTCAGCAGCTGCGCATCATTCATGAAACAGTCAGGCAGAACTACAACCTGACCGACACCGCGAATGCCCTCTTCACCTCCCAATCCGGCGTCAGCAAGCATATCAAGGATCTGGAAGACGAACTTGGCGTGGAATTGTTCGTGCGCAAGGGGAAAAGGCTCCTGGGATTGACCGATCCCGGAAAGGAGCTGGCCAAGATCGTCGAGCGCATCCTGCTGGATGCCCGGAATATCAAGCGCCTGGCCCAGCAGTTCAGCGATCAGGAACAAGGATATCTGACCATCGCCACGACGCATACGCAAGCGCAATATGCGCTGCCCCCCGTGGTAACGCAATTCAAGAAAGCATTCCCGCAGGTGCATCTCGTCCTGCATCAATCCAGTCCCGGGGAGATCGTCTCCATGCTTCTCGACGGGGTGGCGGATATCGGCATTGCCACGGAAGCGCTGGAAAGCGTCAGCGAACTGGCTTCCTTCCCGTACTACTCCTGGCACCACGCCATCATCGTCCCGCACGGCCATCCGCTGGAAGCGGTGCATCCGCTTACCATCAATGCCATTGCCGAATATCCGATCATCACCTATCACGAAGGTTTCACCGGACGCGCGGGAATCGACGAAGCCTTTGCAAGGGAAGGAATCATACCGGATATCGCCATGTCCGCGCTTGATGCCGACGTCATCAAGACCTATGTGGAACTCGAACTGGGCATAGGCATCGTCGCTTCCATGGCATTCAACCCGGCGCGCGATGTCCGCCTGAACCTGCTCGACAGCTCGCATCTCTTCCAGAAAAATATCACGAACATCTCGGTACGGCGCGGGCACTACCTGCGCGGCTATGCCTACCGGTTCATCGAGCTTTGCCTGCCCGCGCTCACCGAAGCCGACATACGCTCGAGTGTCAGGCCGGCGGAAGCGGAACTGGGACCCGCATAACCGGATATCGGGCATGTTCCGTTGTTACGCATATTCTCCCAGGAATCCCCCGCTCTGGTGTTCCCACAGGCGGGCATAAAGCCCGTCGGCCGCAATAAGCGACTGATGGTTCCCTTCTTCCACGATGCGGCCCCGATCCATCACGATGAGTCGATCCATTGCCGCAATCGTCGACAGCCGGTGCGCAATCGCCACTACCGTCTTGCCCTCCATGAGCTGGTAAAGGCTGGACTGGATGGCGGATTCCACCTCGGAATCCAGGGCGCTGGTCGCTTCGTCGAGCAGCAGTATAGGCGCATCCTTGAGCATGACGCGCGCAATGGCGATCCGCTGGCGCTGGCCCCCTGAAAGTTTTACTCCGCGCTCGCCTACATGCGCGTCGTAGCCCCGGCGCCCCATGGGATCGGTCAGGCCCGCTATGAAATCATGCGCTTCGGCCCGCTTTGCGGCGGTGATCATATCCGCATCGGTCGCGTCGGGCCGGCCGTAAAGAATATTGTCCCGTACCGAGCGATGCATCAGCGAGGTATCCTGGGTCACCATGCCGATGCTCGCACGCAAGCTGTTCTGCGTGACTTCCCGGATATCCTGGCCATCGATCGATATGCGCCCCTGCTCGATGTCGTAAAACCTGAGAAGCAGATTTACCAGAGTCGATTTGCCCGCGCCCGAGCGGCCGACCAGGCCGATCTTTTCGCCCGACCGGATATGCAGGGAAAGGCGATCGATTACCGGCGTCGTGCCCCCGTAGCAAAACAGGACGTTGTCGAACCGCACGTCGGCTTGCTTGACCACGAGCGGCTGCGCATCCGGCTCATCCGTCACCATGTGCGGCCGTGTCAGGGTGTTGATGCCGTCCCGCACCGTGCCTACCTGTTCGAGCAGCGAGGCCATTTCCCACATCACCCAGTGGGACATGCCGTTGAGCCTGAGCGACATGGCGCCCGTAGCCGCCACCGCGCCCACACCGATATGGCCTTCCACCCATAGCAGCAACCCCACGCCGACCGCGCCGATGATCAGGGCAGCCCCCATGACCTGATTGATGACCTCGAAGCTGGTCACCAGCCTCATCTGGCTGTGCACGGTTTGGAGAAAATCCTGCATCGCGGCCCTGGCATAGCCAGCCTCCCTGCCGGCATGGGAAAAAAGCTTTACCGTGGCGATATTGGTGTAGGCATCGCTGATGCGGCCCGTCATCAGTGCGCGCGCATCGGCCTGGGATTGGGAAACGCGGCTCATGCGCGGCACGAAATACCATAACGAGACGACATAAAGCATCAGCCATCCCAGGAAAGGCAGCAACATCCACGAATTGAAGGTGCCGACGACCGCAACCAGCGTGAAAAAATAGATCGTCACGTAAACCAGGATGTCGCCCAGGATGAAGCAGACGTCGCGCAGCGCCAAGGCAGTCTGCATGACCTTGGCTGCCACCCGCCCCGCAAATTCGTCCTGGTAAAAATTCATGCTCTGGTCAAGCATCAGGCGATGAAAATTCCAGCGCAGCCGCATGGGAAAATTTCCGCCCAGCACCTGGTGCTTGAAAAGATTCTGCACGAATACCAGCAGCGGGCTCGCCACCAGCAATGCCGCGAACAGGATGAGCGTATGCCGCTCCTGCTCCCATAACTGCGATGGAGGCGTGTCTTTCAACCAGTCGACGATTTTGCCCAGCATGGCAAATAGCAGCGCTTCGAATGCGCCTATGCTCGCAGTAAGCAGGGTCATCGCCACCAGATGCCGCCTTACGCCATCGGTGGCTTCCCAGATGAAAGCCAGAAAGCCTTTGGGTGGAATCCTGTTGCCCGATTCCGGATAGGGGTAAATCTTTTTTTCGAAATGAGTGAACATAAGGATCTCTGGATAATCTTGCGGAGCGTTCCGGCGACTTGAAGACGGCTGGAGTCATACGATTGCGATATCGGGCGGAACGTGGCCGGTACCGAAACCACGCACTATGGGACGTGAAGCAGGCCATCCGCAAATGCGATCGCCCGGATGTAACGCGATACGCCAGGGGAGTTTACCGCACGCCTGAAAAACGAAACTTTAGAAACACAACCGGTTTCCTCGGGTCATCAGCGGGAAAGGCGAACGCAGCGAAGAGAAAGGGACAAGGAACAACAATAAACGAAATCGGTGCAACACTGCAATCATGAATCTCGTCCGCCGCGAATTTTCCGATCGCCGATCGTTTTCATCGGTGCGGGATGATGATGCACGAACAGTCCGGAACCGCCCTCCGCACCCGGCGCGCGATGGCCGGTAACAGGATCGGATAACTGAAGAGCATGGATGAAAGCGACGGAGATCCGCCTCTTCAAGAGATTCCTGTTCCTTCCTCTTGTAATGTCTTTTTTCACGGTATAGAATGAAAATAGACTGATCGGTCTATTTCTGATGCCCTTCCGATGCCTTCCGGATGCATGAGAAATCAAAAATGGCAGCAGCCCCCGTAACGATAAGGAGATGAACGATGACGGCGAAATGCGTGAATGGAGTCGACCTCGACAGATTGCGGGCAACGCAGGATCTTATCGAAGCGGACGCTCAGGGACCTCTCGCCAATCCCCGCTATGAGTCGACCGTTGTCTGGAACAATGGCTACCATACCCTATCGCGCGTTACCGACGGCCATGAAGTCATCGGCGACGAACCCGAGCAATACGGTGGCAAAGGAGTCGGCATCACACCGGAGGACATGCTGCTCACCGCCGTCGGCAATTGCCTTGCAGCCACCTATATCGGCGGGCTGTCGGCCGCCGGCATCGCGGTGAAATCACTGCGTATCCATGTTTCCGGCCGCGTGAATTTCCGCGCTGCCTATGGCCTTGAGGCCGCCAATCCCGGGTTTGATGGCATCAGGGTAGCGGTGGATGTCCAGGCTGGCTCCCCGCCTGGCCAGGTGAAGGAAGTTCTGGAGAGGCTGCTGAAGACCGCGCCCGTTCCCGACACCATCATCCGGCCGGTCCCGCTCGAGGTCGAGATCAGCTGCAAGCAGGCTGAGCCGGCGGCTCAGGCTTCATAACCGGCTGGGAGGCATGCAAGTGACGGCCATACACGATGTGGCAGTGATCGGCGCCGGCCCTGCCGGATTGTCGGCGGCGTACGAGCTGAAAAGAGTCGGCTTCGATCCGCTGGTATTGGAGAAAACGGCGGCGGTAGGGGATGTGTGGCGCAACC
>DASZUL010000078.1:0-20572 GCA_035547595.1 Nitrosospira sp. | reverse complement strand
GGAGGATCGCACCGCATTGCTGTCGCTGGCCGCCTTGATTTCCGTAAGGGCGTAGGGATGGCAGCGTATCGCTCCCTGGCCGAAGATGATCATGTTCCGGGTAAGGATGTTGGCGCCTTCCACGGTAATACTGACCGGAATGTGCTGATAGTTGCGTCCGAGGTAATTGCGCGGCCCCAGGCAGATGCCTTTGCCTCCATGGATATCCATTGCGTCGTTGATCGCCTGCCGCCCTCGTTCGGTAAGGTGGTATTTGACGATCGCCGAGATCACGGAAGGTTTCTCGTCGAGATCCACCGCTCCGGCTGTCATTATTCGGGCTGCATCCATCATGTAGGTATTGCCGCCAATCCGTGCAAGCGCTTCCTCGACGCCTTCGAAACGGCCGATGGGCGTCTTGAATTGCACCCGAACCCTGCCATAGGCTCCGCTGGTGCGCGCGGCAAGCTTGGCACCGCCCGTACTGGTGGCTGGCAGGGAGATGGAGCGCCCCGCCGCGAGGCAGTTCATCAGCATGCGCCAGCCTCGGCCTACCCCATCGCGTCCTCCGATTACCCATTCCATTGGAATGAATACATCTGTTCCGGAATTAGGGCCATTCTGGAAGGCGGCATCCAGCGGAAAATGCCGGCGCCCGATATTGACGCCCGGGGTGCTCGTGGGAATCAGCGCGAGGGTGATACCCAGGTCCTTTTCGCCGCCCAACAGTCCGTCAGGATCGTGCAGCTTGAAGGCGAGGCCAAGAATCGTTGCTACCGGTCCCAGGGTGATGTAGCGTTTCTCCCAGGTCACCTTCATGCCCAGCACCTCTTTCTCCCCATTGAATTCGCCGTAGCAGACGATTCCCGAATCCGGGATCGCGCCCGCATCCGATCCGGCATCCGGCCCGGTCAGGGCGAAACACGGTACTTCGAGTCCTTTAGCCAGGCGGGGAAGATAGTGGTCTTTTTGCTCTTCGGTGCCATACTGCAATAACAGTTCTGCCGGACCCAGCGAGTTGGGCACCATTACCGACACGGCGGCGGTGCCGCTTCGCGAGCTGATCTTCATCACCACTTCGGAATGCGCCAGCGCCGAAAACCCCAGTCCCCCATATTGCTTGGGGATGATCATGCCGAAAAAGCCGTTGTCCTTGATGAACTGCCAGACGTCCGGCGGCAGGTCGTGCAACTCCCGGGTTATGTGCCATTCATCCAGCATTCCGCACAATTGCTCGACGGGTCCCGCGAGAAAATCCTTTTCTTCCTTGTTCAAGGCCGGCCTGGGGAATGCCAGCAGCTTGTACCAGTTCGGCTTGCCGCTGAACAGGTCGCCCTCCCACCACACGGTCCCGGCGTCGAGCGCCTCCCGCTCGGTCTGGGAGAGCTGCGGCAGCTTGCGGCGAAAAATCTTCAGCAATCGATCCGAGATGAGCGGGCGCCGTATCGACGGAACGAAAAGAATGACGCCGAGAATTGCACCCAGCGTGACGATCAGTGACGAGATCAAGTTGGTTTTCCCGGAAAATTTCGGGGTGACGGCATCAGCTGCCGCGGCCTGCCCTGCAGTTCAATTCTGAGTAGCGGCCGAGGCATTGCGCAACCCCATCTTGTTGTCTACTTTCTTGATGCCTTCCATCATCCATGCGAGCATGGCCACGCGGTCGATTTGCGCCTGATTATCTGCAATACCGCTGAGCATTACTTCGCCGTTATGCGCTTCAATCCTTATATCCAGGTTTTTGACATCCGGGTCGGAGCGCAAGGCTTCCCGCAGGGCGCTGACCAGCATAGTATCATCCACTGCTTCCTTCTCGGGAGGAGTAACCCAGGATTCATGCACCTTATCCTCATGCCGCGTGCAGCCGGGGATGGAGATTGCGCCTGCAAATACCGCAAGCGCCATGGCGGCGATAACCGATCTGTTCCTGCCTTTCATGTTTTTCCTTTTCCCTCTTCAGAGTTTCCTTAATAAAACCCGCTATAAAAAAGTATCGCTGAGATCATAAAACTTTCGATGCTCCCGGCGATTGCAAGCCTGCTGCCTCGAGATGCCTTCGCACCTGATCCGGTAGATTCTCCGCGAGGCAATCGAATTCATGCACATGCCGCATCGAGCGCAACCAGGTCAATTGCCGTTTTGCCAATTGCCGGGTGGCAGCCAGCGCTTTTTGCCGCATTTCCGCGACATTCACCTTTTTTTCCAGGTACATCCAGACCTGGCGGTAACCGACGCAGCGCATCGACGGGTTTTCACCGGTAATACGAAATTTATCACGGATTGCCCGAACTTCATCAATCAATCCGAGTTCGAGCATATCTTCAAAGCGCTGCGCAATGCGCTGGTGCAGAATGCCGCGATCGCCGGGAACAAGCGCAATGGAAATGGTGCGATAAGGAAGACCGGGAGCACGAGACTCCTTGATAATTTCCGACATCGGCTTGCCTGTCAGGTAATACACTTCGAGGGCACGCTGGATTCGCTGACTGTCGGTCGGCTTGATCCGTGCGGCGCTGGCCGGATCCAGTTGAGATAAATCTGCGTGAAGTTCAGGCCATCCACGCATCCTCGCCCTGTCTTCGATCATCGCCCGCACCACGCCGTCTGCGGCTGGCAGTTCTGAAAGCCCCTCGATCAGTGTTCGGAAGTAAAGCATGGTCCCGCCTGCCAGCAGCGGGATATTTCCCCGCTCCGTAATTCCCCGCAGGGCCGCTTGAGCATCATGCAGAAACTGCGCCGCAGAGTAGCGTTGATGCGGTTCGATCAGATCGATGAGATGGTGCGGAACCAATGCCCTGGCCTCCTGGCTGGGTTTTGCGGTGCCGATATCCATATGTCGATAAACCTGGGCCGAATCGACGCTGATGATTTCCACCGGGAACGAGCTGGCTATATCCAGGGCAATTCCGCTTTTCCCGCTAGCTGTCGGGCCCATCAATAAAATTACGGGGGGCCGGGCGGCGTAATCCTGGTCTTCGTGGTCCGGGATTTGAGCTGTCATGGAAGGTGCGGGGCAGAATGTGACTCGTCTTTTTATTTGCGCGGTCAGTCTCACTCCTTGACTTGCAGCAGCCTGGCGGGAACGATGCCTGCAGAACAGCCCGGTTCAGCCCCGTTCCTTGCTCCCCTATTTTTTCGTGCATGATGGATAGAAGCGGAAAGCGCGCTTGCCGTGCTCGTTTCCCCTATGGCACGAATGGCGACGGGACAGGCGCTGCATGGGTCATGAGCGAGAATCATTAAACGCGATATTCGCTTGAATGGCAAGGACTTGGTTTTTCGGGTAGAATTCCATGTTTCCCGCGCGCCCGTAGCGCGTCCTGTCGTTCCATATCCCATACTAATTCATGATTCTTGTACTTAACCCGGATACGCGGGCGGACAGCCCCGAATATAAGCAGTTGCTGGTGCACCTCGCCAATCTGCCCGGAATATCAACCCGCGTTCATACTGAAGTGGGCAGCGAGCAGACGCTTACCGAAGTATATTTGATCGGCAACACCAAGGCGCTGCCGATCGAAGACATGCAGAGCCTGCCATGTGTCGAACAGGTGGTCCGGATTTCGGAAGAATATCGCGTGCTCGGCCGTCACAAGAACGACCATCGGCCTACGCATTTCGACTACAACGGAGTGCGGTTCGGGCAGGATACGCTCAACGTTTTCGCCGGCTTGTGCGCGGTGGATACGCTCGAGCATGTCGAGCTGATGATGAAGGCATTGCGTGACAATGGCCAGGTATGCACGCGCATGGGAGCCTACAAGCCCCGCACCAGCCCATACTCCTTCCAGGGACATGGCAAGGCCTGCCTGCCTTATGTATTCGAGCTGGCGGGCAAATATGGCATCAAGGTGATTGCCATGGAGATTACCCACGAGTCTCACGTCGAAGAGATCTGCGACGCGCTGTACCGGACAGGCAATGCCACCGGCGTCATGCTGCAGATCGGCACGCGCAACACGCAGAACTTTGAATTGCTGAAAATCGTTGGGCGCCAGCAGGATTTTCCGGTGCTCATCAAGCGCGGCTTCGGGATAACGCTCGATGAGTCGCTCAACGCAGCGGAATATCTGGCTTCGGAAGGAAACCGGAAAGTCGTTTTCGGCCTTCGCGGCATGAAGACCAACATGGGAGATCCTCACCGTAATTTTGTCGATTTTGTTCACGTACCCGTAGTCAAAAGACTGACCCGCATGCCGGTTTGCGTGGATCCTTCCCATTCGGTCGGGTTGCGTGCTTCCTCGCCGGACGGAATTCTCGATATCATGCATGCAACGGTCCAGGGAGTGATAGCCGGCGCAAACATGGTACTGGTGGATTTTCATCCGGTTCCGAACAAAGCACTCGTCGATGGCCCGCAAGCCCTGCTGCTCAAGGAGCTTCCCCTGTTTCTGGAAGATGTCCGCATTGCCCGGGAAGCTTACGAACAGCGTGTTGCGCTGGTGAAGCGTTATCAGGACATTTAACCGCGGCAGCTGCATCTATCGTATTTCTCTGGCTGCCGCCACACTCATTCGGTCGGAATATCCTGAAAGAGGGAAAGTTTCCCGGATCGAGCAAGGCTACAGTTTTTTTGACGCGGCATTCCAGCTCGTATGCGGCTTGATGGATTAGGAAGATGGTGGGTCATTCCGGCTTTATTATGGGCCTGGACCGTCGGGGCGGCCGGGACGCGGCCGAATGTCCAGGAGGCGCCGTCAGCCAACCTGATTGACGACCGTGGGCAACATATACGCCTGAGCCATTTCTCCCGCCGCATCATCTCGCTCTCGCCCAGTATCACCGAATTGGTATACGCCGCCGGTGCCGGCGATAAGCTGGTTGGCGCCGACCTCTACAGCGATTATCCCTATGCCGTTAAATCGACTCCCCGCATCGGAGACGCATCCAGTCTGGATCTCGAAAGGATTGTTGCACTCGAGCCTGATCTCGTGATCGCCTGGCGCAGCGGCAGCGCGGCCGCGGATATCCGAAGACTGGAAAGGCTGGGGCTGAACGTTGCAGCTACCGAAGCAAACAGTCTGGAGGACATTCCGCGATTGTTGCGGCTGATAGGACAGTGGGCGGGAACGTCAATGGAGGCGGAATCGGCCGCTGGAATCTATGAAAATGAATTGCGGCACATCCGGAACAGTTATGCAGGCCGGAAGAAGGTCAGGGTGGTTCAGCTAATCTGGCGCGAACCGCTCATGACGGTGAACGGGAATCATATCATCAGCGATATCATAAGCATTTGCGGAGGCGTCAATCTGTTTGCCTCCGCACCGGCTTTAACGCCGGTTATAGGCATGGAGAATCTGCTCGAAGCCCATCCGCAGGCAATCGTGAGCAGCATATCGCCTCAATTGGATAGGGGGGAAATGCGATCGGAAGGCTGGATTGGCGGAGGCGCAATGGAAAGCGGCGAGATGATTTTCATACACCCCGATCTCATACACCGCCAGACGCCGCGCATACTTCAGGCGGTACGCAAGGTTTGCGAGGAACTGGAGAAAGTGCGCTCAGCCCCGCGAAGCGGGACTGATCCGCTGTAACGGAGCCGCAAGTTTCGGGCGGGCTCGAAAAAGCGCCTTGAGGAAATATATAAATGCTTTAAAATAACGGGGTTATTGGATTTAGCAAAGTATCGTCTATCTATACTCATGCACAAGGGATGCGAACAGCCATGACCGTCAGCGACATCAGCTTAGCGAACATGACCAATGAACGTGGTTCTTATGGAGAACAACCAATGATGAAAGTGTTGCTTGCAAACCCCAGAGGCTTCTGTGCCGGGGTCGATCGCGCCATTGAAATCGTCGAGCGGGCATTGGCAATGCATGGCGCTCCCATTTATGTTCGCCATGAAGTGGTGCACAACCGTTTCGTGGTGGAAAATCTTGAGAAGAAGGGCGCGGTATTTGTCGAAAACCTCAATGAAGTTCCGGTGGGCAGCATTCTGATATTCAGCGCTCATGGGGTTTCGCATGAGGTGAGGCGGGAAGCCGAGGCGCAGCAGTTCAAGGTTTTTGATGCGACTTGTCCGCTGGTGACAAAAGTCCATATTGAAGTCGCGAAAATGCGAGAACAGGGAAGAGAGATCATCATGATCGGCCACCAGGGCCACCCCGAGGTGGAGGGGACCATGGGTCAGGCCGAAGGGGATGGTCCGCAGATGTACCTAGTGGAAACGGAAGAGGATGTGGACAACCTGCAGGTAAAGGATCCCACGCACTTGGCGTATGTTACCCAGACCACGCTTTCGGTGGACGATGCTACCCGCGTTATCAAGGCATTGAAGAGGCGTTTCCCCAAGATTACCGGCCCCAAGAAAGACGATATATGCTATGCCACGCAGAATCGTCAGGATGCGGTCAAAATGATGGTGAAGCAGTGCGATCTGGTGATCGTTGTCGGCTCGCCGAACAGCTCCAACTCCAACCGCTTGTGTGAAGTTGCCAGAAATGCCGGGGTAGATGCGTACATGATAGACCGTGCGGAGCAGTTGCAGGAAAAATGGCTGGAAGATAAAGACCGGATTGGCATCACGGCAGGCGCATCGGCTCCCGAAGTGCTGGTGCAGGAGGTCATCTCACGGCTCAGGCAGATAGCGGCGGGACACAGGGAAGTGGTTGTGGAGGAACTCAGCGGCGTGGTCGAGTCGGTGGTTTTTCCGCTGCCCAAGAATTGATTCGCCTATGCGGGTAATTTTTTGTTTTTTGCAATAAGCAAGTTTATTAGCTGCGATGAAATATTCCATGGACCGGTTGCGCCGTCCCGGTCTCCCTTAATACAACAGGATCCTATTTCCACTATCATCCCTCGATTTTCGCCTGTACTTGCGCCATCTAGCGATCATTCCGCGCTGACGGAAAATTGGCGCGTCCGGTACTTGATTGGTCAGGATATATTCCCCGGAATATTTCGCACAGGAATAACCGAGAGCGCTGGTGGCCGCACTTTCGGTTTCATTGGATGCATCGGGTGTGCTGAACGTGTTGGACGTATTGGGCATTCTCGCTCTGGATAAAGGCTCTCCGGGTCGTATTACCATCTCCCATCCATTCATCGAACGAGAAGGATAACAGCCGAAACTAGAGGCCTTGCGCGGGGTGCGCGGATTTTTTGCGGCGGTTTGTTTCGCGACCCGCCGAATCGATGGGTACAACCGTTGTAATCACATGCAACATATACTGGAAAAAGCCCGGGATATCCGGGCAATCATATTTGATGTCGACGGCGTTCTGACGGACGGAAGTCTTTATCTTACCGACGGCGGAGAGGAGATCAAGGCGTTCAATAGCCAGGATGGCCATGGTATAAAGATGCTCAAGTCGACCGGGGTAGGTATCGCTATTCTTACCGGCCGGCAATCCGCCTGTGTGGATTTGAAAGCCAAGGATTGGGGTGTTACCCTGGTATATCAGGGAGCAAAACAAAAACTCCCGGCGTTTGAAGCGTTGCTGGAAAAGCTCGGGCTGGATGGCGCGGCTTGTGCATACATGGGCGACGACCTGATCGATTTGCCGGTCATGTTACGCTGCGGTCTTGCCATTACCGTTCCTGCCGCACCATCGCTGGTAAAAAAGCACGCGCATTATGTTACCCGCTGTGAGGGCGGACGAGGAGCGGTGCGCGAGGTTTGCGAAATAATAATGCAGGCGCAAAATACGCTGGAGGCTCATCTGGAGACGTACCTCAGGTGAAAAGTAAGTTGCTTTCGCGGCTTCCCCTTATTTTGCTTGCTTCCCTGCTGGCATTGCCTTTCTGGCTGAGTGAGACCGCGAGACCACCTTCTTCATCGCAAAACGAGGGAACACATCTGCCCGATTACATGATCGAAGACTTCTCGATCATCCGCATGAGCGCTGATGGTCTGGTGCGCCACCAGCTGTTTGCTAAAAGCATGATGCATTTTCCCGATGATAATAGCATAAGCATGGAAAACCCCCGTTTCGTCGATGTCGCATCCGACAAGCCGGCGATGCAGGTAAATGCGGACCATGCAAAGATGTCCAGCAAGGGAGAGGATGTTTACCTGACGGGCAACGTGATGGTGCTCCGAAATGTAGGCAAGGGCCGGGGAGAGACCACCATGACCACCAGCTTGTTGCATCTCATTCCGGACAAGGATATTGCCAAGACCGATAAGCCGGTAGTGATAACGGAGAAGAACACCGTAATTAATGCAGTTGGAATGGAAATGAACAGCCGCACGCAGACTACCCAGCTGCTGTCCCAGGTAAAAGTCATGCAGAAGCAAGGACGCTAGGTTCGCTATCGGAGTTACATGAAGCAGGTTATAATACCCATATTAGTGTCATGGTTTTTTGTTGTGCCCATGGGCGTCGCCTGGGCAGAACGAGCCGACCGCGACAAGCCCGTGCATCTCGAAGCCGACAAGGCGACGGTGCAGGATGCCAACAAGCTTGCGACATTCATGGGAAACGTCGTTCTCACCCAGGGAACACTTACCATCCGGGCTGACAAGATGACCGTCAAGGAAGACGCCAACGGTTTTCAGTATGCTACCGCATTCGGAAATCTCGCCAGTTTTCGGCAGAAGCGCGATGGAATGGACGAGTATGTCGAAGGTTGGAGCGAGCGCATGGAATATGATGGCAAGGCTGACAAGGTACAGCTTTTCAAGAGGGCAAGATTAAGGCGAGGGCATGACGAAGTGCATGGAGAATATATTTCCTACGACGCGGTCAACGAGTTCTTTCAGGTAAACGGTATCGGCGAGGCGAGTACAAGTACTCCGAAGCAATCGGAGGGAAGGGTGAGGGCCGTCATTCTACCCAAAAGAAAGGAGCAGAAATCAAACGCCGAAAACCAATGAAGTCAGCCCAACCGCGTTCATCCAGGCAGAGATGAGCGAGCTCAGGGCTGATGGCTTGAAGAAGCGCTATAAATCCCGTACTGTTGTGCGGGATGCGTCTCTGTCAGTGACGAGCGGCGAAGTGGTCGGCCTGCTCGGTCCTAACGGTGCGGGCAAGACGACGTGCTTCTACATGATAGTGGGATTGGTGCCGGTAGATGGCGGCAGCATTTTTCTGGATGGGCAGGATTTAAGCCAGATGCCGATGCACGAGCGCGCTCACCTGGGTTTGAGTTATCTGCCGCAGGAGGCGTCGATTTTCAGGCGGCTTTCGGTGGCTGATAACATTCGGGCCGTGCTCGAATTGAAGAGTTATTCGGCCGATGAAATACAGCAGCATCTCGAAGAACTTTTGCATGATCTGCATATCAGCCATATAAGGAACAACCCTGGCATCAGCCTCTCGGGAGGGGAACGCCGGCGTGTCGAAATTGCACGGGCACTGGCAACCGGTCCGAGATTCATCCTGCTGGATGAGCCTTTTGCGGGTGTCGATCCTATCGCAGTCCTGGATATCCAGAAAATTATACAATTTCTCAAGGATCGGGAGATCGGGGTGCTCATTACCGATCATAACGTCAGGGAAACATTGGGTATTTGTGATCGGGCGTACATTATCAGCGATGGTGCCGTACTGGCAAGCGGCAGGCCTGACGAAATTATTTATAATGAAAATGTGAGAAAAGTATATCTGGGGGAACATTTCCGGCTTTGAAAAAATTAAATCCGCAGGAATCTGGTTAGAACATTGTTTTTCCATGCTTATGAAACCTACTCTCCAGTTTAAGCTGACGCAGCATTTGACGCTTACTCCGCAGCTGCAAGAGTCGATCCGGTTGCTGCAACTCTCGACGGTCGAGCTAGGGCAGGAAATCGAGCGGATGGTCCAGGAGAACCCGCTTCTGGAGCTGGAGGATGTTTCCGGTGGGGAGGCCGCCGAATACCGGAGCTCGCCGCTCGACGACCAGAACGAGCCGCTTTCCCCTGAACTGCCCGGAATCCAGGATGATGCCGAGGCGAAGATGCTTGCTGGTGGCGTTGAGGCGGAAGCCAAAGGCAGCGTCATGGATGAGCCGGATTGGTTCAATGATGACGGGGCCGCGCGCACCTTCCGCGATGATGATGAGGAGCGCGAGTTCCCGCAGCAGGCGGCGGAACCACCGAGTTTGCGCGAGCATCTTCTCTCACAACTCAGCCTCAGCCAGATTCCGGAACGAGACCGCAGGATAGTAGGATTGCTGATCGACAGCCTGAATGACGATGGATATCTTGCGCAGGATCTGGAAGAGCTTGCCAGCCTGCTGCCACCCGAGCTTGGGATAGACATCGACGACCTTCGCATCGCGCTCGAATATCTGCAACATCTGGATCCGCCGGGTATCGGAGCCCGCAACCTGAAGGAATGCCTGTTCATGCAGTTGCGCGTTCTGCCGGAAGATACGCCTTATCGGGATCAGGCGCTGCTTCTGGTGAACAATCATCTCGAAAGCCTGGCCTCCAGAGATTTCTGCACCATCAAGAAGTTGCTGCATTGCGATGATGAGTGCCTGCGTTCCGTCCAGCAGATGATCGTCCGGTTGAACCCGCGGCCTGGCACGGCTTTCAGTTCCGCGGTGGCGCGCTATATCATCCCGGACGTGATTGTCACGAAGGTCAGCGGCAACTGGACAGCGAGCCTCAATCCGGAAGCCATGCCGCGGCTGAAGATCAACCGGCTTTATGCCGATATCCTGAAACGGAGCCACGATGACTCCGCCCGCAGGCTGTCCGGGCAATTGCACGAGGCAAAATGGCTAATCAAGAATGTGCATCAGCGTTTTTCCACTATCCTCAAGGTTTCTGCGGCGGTGGTTGAGCGCCAGCGGCAATTCTTTGATCACGGAGCAGTGGCAATGCGTCCCATGGTGCTGCGGGAAATCGCGGACTCCCTGGATCTGCATGAATCCACGATATCGCGCGTCACGACGCAGAAATTCATGCGGACGCCGCGCGGTATATTCGAGTTGAAATATTTTTTCAGCAGCCATGTGGCGACCGATACCGGGGGCGCCTGTTCCGCTACGGCAATCCGGGCCCTGATCAAGCAGATGATCGATTCGGAGAATTCCAAAAAACCGTTGAGCGATACCAAGATTTCTGAAATTCTGGCACAGCAGGGCATTGTGGTTGCCCGCCGGACTGTCGCAAAATACCGGGAATCCATTCAGATTCCTCCCGTCAATCTTCGCAAATCTTTTTAATCCAAGCCAGGAGGCATAATGAATCTTAACCTTACCGGTCATCACGTGGAAATAACTCCGGCCATGCGCGACTATGTCACTTCAAAGCTGAGCAAGATCACGCGCCATTTCGATCATGTCATTGATGTCACGGTGATACTTTCGGTGGAAAAGCTCAAGCAAAAGGCCGAGGCAAACGTTCATGTGCGCGGCAAGGATATTTTTGTCGAAACCGATGACGCTGATATGTATGCTTCCATCGATAGCTTGGTGGACAAGCTGGATCGGCAAATACTGAAGCATAAGGAAAAGAACGCGAGTTATCGCAACGGTGCGCTCAAGAACCAGGATTTGAATACTCCCGAATAATCCCTGTTGCCGGCGCAGAGAGGACGCGTCGATTCGTGGCTAGCGCACATGACCCGTTGATGCTGTTTGTTCACTCCGCCTCATCTCTTAAATCGGATGCTTTTCCTAACGGATATCGAATGTCGCAAATCAAAATTTCGCTGTTCTTCAATGACAAGCGGCAGAAGCTGGGACTGACCTGGGTTGCGGGCCGGGACGGGGGAGAAAAGTATCTCGACGATGAGGATATCGCGAAATCCACGCAAGGCGTAATCGGCCATCTCAATTTCATTCATCCGAACTGGATACAGGTATTGGGTGATACAGAAGTCAATTATCTCAACGGCCTTGCCCCCGAATCTCTGGATCAACACATGCAGCGCCTTGCTCAGAGCCGGCTATGGTGTTTTATCATCACCGGCGGGGCTTCCATGCCAGCTTCCATAGAGGCGCTGGCGAACTCGAATGCCATCCCTCTTTTCTGTTCCCCTCTTCCCAGCCTGGAAGTAATCTGGCTGCTACGCCCTTATTTGGGACGCGTCCTAGCCCCTTCCACCACTCGGCATGGTGTCCTGCTGGACGTGCTGGGTCTGGGGGTGATGATTACAGGCGATAGCGGCGTAGGCAAAAGCGAATTGGCTCTTGAACTGGTAAGCCGCGGGCACGGCCTTGTTGCGGACGATGTGGTCGAGCTCTATCGAATCGCACCGGAAACCCTGGAGGGATGCTGCCCGCCGATGCTGCGTGATTTCCTTGAAGTGCGTGGATTGGGCATGCTGAATATCCGCACCATCTTCGGCGAGACTGCCGTGCGCCGCAAAAAGAATATGAAGCTCATCGTTCATCTTCAAAAGCCGAGCAGCGCTGATCTGGCCTCCTTGGAACGCTTGCCGATCAATGATGTCAGCGAAAGCATTCTCGAAGTCAATGTCCGCAAAGTCATTATTCCCGTAGCCGCCGGCCGAAATCTGGCCGTGCTGGTCGAAGCTGCGGTTCGTAATTATGTGCTGCAGTTGCGAGGCATCGACAGCGCTCAGGAGTTTCTTACCCGGCACCAGGACGAGATGGAAAATGAGAAATTGGAATAGAATGCGAAAGGGAAATCTCCGAACGGGTTCAGTGCAAGCGGAAGGCTTCCCTGGATGACCGCACAAGGCGAGGGCGTGAACAATTCACGGCAAACCTTCTCGCCCCTGAGTCAAAAGTATGCGACTGATCGTCATTAGTGGTCTGGCAGGATCCGGCAAAAGCATCGCACTGACCGTTCTCGAAGATAGCGGTTATTATTGCGTGGATAACCTTCCCGCCAGTCTGCTGAGTGAAGTTACCCTTTACTTGAAGGAGTCCGGGCATCAGCGAACGGCCGTCAGTATCGATGCCCGCAGTCGCGAAACGCTGCCATTGCTGCCGCAGCAATTGGCTGATTTGAAGCGCCAGGGAATGGATGTGCATCTGCTATTCCTGGAGGCTAAAACCGAAACGCTGGTAAAGCGATTTTCTGAAACCCGCCGCCGCCATCCGCTCAGCGATGCGCATTCAACTTTGCCCGAATGCATACAGGCTGAGCGGGAAATGCTGGTCGAAATACACGATCTCGCCAACCGTATAGATACCAGCGATCTGAGCCCAAGCACCCTGCGGGCGTGGGTCAGGGATTTCGTCGATCTCGATCACGCATGCCTCACGCTTCTTTTTCAGTCTTTCGGTTTCAAGCATGGCATTCCGCTGGATTCGGATATGGTATTCGATGTTCGATGCCTGCCTAATCCTCATTACGAGGCCGCGTTGCGGCCGCTCACCGGAAAGGATCACCCTGTAATCCGGTTTCTCGATGCGGTGCCCGATGCGAATCGAATGTACGGGGATATTCGGCGATTCGTTGACGATTGGCTGCCATGCTTTATCCGTGACAACCGGAATTATCTGACCGTTGCCATCGGCTGCACCGGGGGAAGGCACCGTTCAGTCTACTTCGCGGAACGCCTGGCGCGGCATTTTGCAGGGAATAACCAGGTGCTGGTGCGCCACCGGGAACTCAATCAATGACCGCGGAGCGACCGGGTTTCCGCTCTTCCTTGAAGCTACACCAAGTGTATATATGACTAATGTGATGGAATGACTACTATGCGATCGGTTTGCTGAATGGATGCACGAAAAACTATCACACTGGCATATACCGGCGCATCGGGCATGCTTTACGGCCTGCGTCTGCTGGAACTGCTGCTGGCGGGTGGACATCGCGTTTACCTGCTGTATTCCCAGGCGGCGCAGATTGTCGCCCACCAGGAATTGCAGCTGGTGCTGCCGTCGCGCCCGCGCGAGGCGGAGCAACTGTTTCGCGAGCGGTTCAATACTGCTGAAGGACAGCTTCGGGTTTTCGGGCGGGAGGAGTGGTTTGCTCCCGTAGCCTCAGGCTCCAATCCACCGGATGCGATGGTGGTTTGCCCTTGTACCATGGGCACACTCGCCGCTATTGCCGCCGGATTGAGCCAAAGATTGATCGAGCGCGCGGCGGACGTCACGCTGAAGGAAAACCGCAAGCTGATCCTGGTCCCCCGCGAGACACCGTTTTCCGCAATCCATCTCGAAAACATGTTGCGGCTTGCGCGCAACGGGGCGGTGATCCTGCCGGCAAACCCAGGGTTTTATAACCAGCCGGCAAGCGTGCAGGATATAGTCGATTTTGTGGTGGCGCGGATACTGGATCATCTCGGGGTGAGCCATTCCCTTATACCCCGGTGGGGTGATGACGATCAGGCAGGCCGGATCGGAAAGGATTGATCCTGTATGGGCGGGTGAAAAGCTTCTAAATCGGGTAATTCGCCGCGGCGCATTCCTCGGCGGAAACCGGGGCAAGGCCATTTCCTGCCGTGCGATATATGCCGGCTTCAGTCACGATGAAGTCCATCGGAATATCGTGCGGCTGTGGGTGCAAGTCCGCCAGCCGTGCTATCTCGAATGCTACACCGATCGCCACCGGCCGCGGTATGCTGGAAACCAGCGTACGGTCGAAATAACCGCTCCCATAGCCGAGGCGAAAGCCCCTTTGATCGAATCCAACCATCGGTATCACCATCGCTTCCACGGAAACCAGAGGAGTATTGTCGGGAACAGGAATACCATAAGCACCTGTTTTCATCGGTGCGTCGCCCCACCATTGGCGAAATGCCAATGGCTCATGTTTCCCAACCACTTCCGGCAACGCAACGATAGCACCATGCCGGAGGATAAAATCCATCATCGGACGGGGGTCGTATTCCCCGCGATGGGGCCAGCAAAATCCTACCGTAACCTTTTGTAACCATGGAAAGCCGTATCTCAGCGATTCGGTAATGGCAGTGTTCCAGCAATAATAGTCATTCTCCGATACGGCTTCCCTCAGCGCCATCAATTCGGCACGACGCTGCTTTCTCCACTCCTGCCAGTTATCCATTTATCTTGCCGAGTCGTTCCATTCATTCTCCATATCAAGCTGCTGACCGCTATTCCACATGTTCCACATAATCCCAAGAATGCCATAACATGCGGGATCGCGTCCCGGGGTCATCGATCCTGGCGAGCAGCTTTCTTACCGGCGCCGGAATTGCGGCGCCGAGCGCATCATGCGGTGTGAACCATCTTACTTCCGTATCTCCTTCCGGCGCGACTTCCGGCGATAGCGAGACGACCTGAAGCGGCAACGGCAGAATTTTCAGCCTGAAGTGTGTGAAGGTATGATGAAATTTATCCATGGGCGGAAGAAATTTGACTTCCATATTGAAACGGCGGCTGCAATACGCATGCGTATCTTCGTCACCCGGCATTTCCGGGAAGCACCACAAGCTCGCCCAGACTCCCGTGCGCGAGCGCTTTTCAAGCAGAATTTTTCCTTGCCTGATCAATATCAGCAAGGCGGTTTCCCTTTCCGGAAGCCTCTTTCTGGGTCTGGGCGCAGGGAGTTCCCTGACACGGGATTCCTGGAAAGCCAGGCAATCCTCCCGCAGGGGGCATACCGCGCACTTCGGCCGGGCGCGAGTGCAAACAGTCGCACCCAGGTCCATCAACGCCTGGGTATAAACCTCGATGCGATTGTCCGTTCCAGTGCCTGCCGGATCTGGCAAAAGCGCTTCCGCCTTTTCCCACAGTCGCCGCTCATTCGTTTTCACGCCGGGGTAACCGTCTATCCCGAAGCATCGCGCCAGGATGCGCTTCACGTTTCCGTCGAGTATCGCATGGCGTTTTCCGTAAGCAAATACGGCAATGGCAGCGGCGGTGGAACGTCCCACGCCTGGAAGCCCTTGTATGATGTCCGCTCTATCCGGAAACTTCCCTCCATGATCGTCGACGATCCGGCGCGCAGCCTGATGTAGGTTTCTTCCCCTGGAGTAATAGCCGAGGCCGCTCCACTGCGCCAGCACATCGTCGAGATGCGCGGCTGCTAGTGTCTCGATATCCGGGTAGCGTTGCAGGAACCGCGCGTAATAAGGAATGACCGTCGACACCTGCGTCTGCTGCAGCATGATTTCAGAAATCCAGATAGGGTAGGGGTCGCGCGTATTCTGCCATGGCAGGTTTTTGCGGCCGTGGAGTCCGTGCCAATCTATCAGTTTGGCGGCGAACTGAGGCATATTCTTGTCAGGCATTCTTTAGCGGATACGTGCCAATTGCACGCGGACAGATATTTGGGTCAAAAACAGGGTTTGATGGAAAGTTCGGAGACGGCGCCCAACTACCGGACAAATAGCAACGAAGCTGCTCGAAGATTAGCTTACAGCATATAGGTGATTAATTGTCGGGTGCGCGCGAGATACCGATGATCATGTTCAATTCCAGCAGCATTGCGGCCGGCGGCTACGACGCGCGCAGCAGAACGTTGCGGCTGCGCTATATCGATGGAGACACCTATGACTACAGAAATGTGCCGGGCGCTGTATTTGATGACCTTCTGGATGCCCCATCCAAGGGGCGGTTCGTGAACTGGTACATCAAGCCGTACTATTCCTATGTTCGTGTAATCTGAATCAAGGCGAGGTGCCGGGTGACTTGTCCGTGGCCAGCAGCCGAGTGCCCGCCTGGCTGCGCACCTTCGGCATGATAGGCGAGCATGCGAGGAGGCCCGCTACGCTATCTGGCAACCTGTTAAAAAAAGAATGCCGCAAATACGCTGTGATGCCCGGCACGCGCCGAGCACGGCGGCGATTGGAGCGGGTGCTCGCAACCTGCTGTCGCAACAGATCATGCCTCCAGATCATCATTGCGCGGTAAAGCCGCCATCGATGGCCAATGCTTGTCCAGTCACGAATGTCGAGCCCGGGCTGCACAGCCAGAGTACCGCATCGGCGATTTCTTCGCCGCGCCCCAGGCGCTTCATGGGAAGGTCACGCAGGAGATCGTCTATTGCAAGCATGCCTGTTTCCAGCATCCTCGATACCATCGGTGTATCGATCGTGCCGGGGCAAACGGCATTGACGCGTATGCCGCGCGCGGCGTATTCGAGCGCCGCGCTACGCGTCAAGCCAATCACGCCATGCTTGGAGCCGTGATAAGCCGCAAGCAGCGCTCGCCCGGCCAGCCCACCGATCGACGAGCAGTTGACGATCGCTCCGCTGCCTTGCTTTCGCATCTGTTGGAGTTCGTGCTTCATGCATGCCCAGACGCCGCGCAGGTTGACACCGTTCACCCGATCATAATCCGCCGCAGATTGGTCTGCCACCTCCGAGGAAGGAACCTGGATGCCGGCATTATTGAAGGCGGCGTCAAGACGGCCAAAAGTAGCAACCGTGCGTTCCACCATTGCCGCTACCTGGGTCTCGTCGGATACGTCGCAGAGCACGCCAATAGCATTGCTGCCGCCCGACTTGATCTCTTCCACGGCTTTCTGCAGGGCATCCTCGCTGATGTCCGCCAAAGTGACGGCAGCCCCTGCGTGAGCGAAAGCCCTTGCCGTAGCGAATCCCATGCCTGACGCTGCGCCGGTAACCAATGCAACTTGTCCTTTGAAGTTGTAGGTAATATTCATGAATGGCTCCTTATAGATTCAGACTGCGAACGATCCGTGGGTCGACTCCAGCTCCGCTAGGTGCGGAATCGCCCATAGGATGACCGTGTCCTTTATTTTCCGGATATCACCCGTATTACCCAACCCGTTGTTGGTACGCTGCGCTTCATTGGGGCCAGGCCATCGGTAATTTGAAGCAACGCTGATATGGCGATCACGGCCAATCCACCAAGGCTTACAATGCTCCTTGGATTTCCTTGGAAGTCCCTGAATTGTTGAACTGGAGCGGGTGAAGGGAATCGAACCCTCGTCGTAAGCTTGGGAAGCTTCTGCTCTGCCATTGAGCTACACCCGCAAGGCGCAAAGATTATACAACGGAACAGGTGAGCCTACTTCCCGGCATTATGTGCATATGAGGCTTTCTTCCGTCCGGTGGCCGAGATCCCAACTGGACAAGGGTTGCCGGCCATGGAGGTGGAAACAGTACGGGATATAATTATCGTAATGCTGGCGAAGGCTCGCCGTCGCTAAATGTTTGACGTATGAAATTCCGAATGATCGACTATGCAGGTGTCGCCCCGTATAATTGCATAGGAAGCCAAGTCATGAATGTACGGCAATGCTTATCCTCTCATTTTGAAAATGATACAACTTATCGTCAACGGTCAACCCCAGCGCGTTCCCCTGCCGCAAGAAGCGGGAATAGCGTCAGAGTTAGGTCACAAGGTTTTGAATATCACTCAATTGCTGGAGCATATGGGACTCCACGGCAAGCGCATTGCTGTGGAACGCAACGGCGAAATTGTCCCACGAAGCAAATTCGATCAGCCAATGCTTGCGGATGGGGATCGCCTGGAAATTGTTGTTGCGGTGGGCGGGGGATAACGTTCTCGCCTCCCTCGTAACAAGTCTGCACTGAATACCAACAGGAGTTCATGGATAATCTGGTCATTGCGGGAAAATCTTATGCCTCGCGTCTCCTCGTCGGTACGGGGAAGTACAAGGATTTCAGCGAAACGCGTGCCGCCGTCGATGCCACCGGCGCGGAAATCATTACCGTGGCGATACGCCGCACCAATCTCGGGCAGAATCCTGATGAGCCCAACCTGCTCGATGTGCTGCCTTCGTCGAGTTATACCTTCCTGCCCAACACCGCCGGATGCTATACCGTGGAAGACGCGGTTCGTACCCTGCGCCTTGCGCGCGAGTTGCTGGATGGGCATAACCTCGTAAAGCTGGAAGTTCTGGGTGATCCGAAAACACTCTATCCCAATATGATTGAAACGCTGAAAGCAGCGGAGATCCTGGTAAAGGAAGATTTTCAGGTCATGGTATATACGTCGGACGATCCTATCGCGGCCAGGCAATTGGAAGAGATCGGCTGTGTGGCGATAATGCCCCTGGCTTCTCTCATCGGCTCCGGCATGGGCATTCTCAATCCATGGAATCTTCAGATCATCATCGACAACGCCACTGTTCCGGTCATTGTGGATGCAGGTGTCGGCACCGCTTCAGACGCTGCTATTGCCATGGAACTGGGTTGCGACGGTGTCCTGATGAACACCGCTATTGCTGCCGCCCGGAACCCGGTGCTCATGGCGTCCGCCATGAAAAAGGCGGTAGAAGCGGGCCGCGAGGCTTACCTGGCGGGAAGAATGCCAAAGAAAATCTATAGCGCAAGCCCCAGCTCGCCCGTGAGCGGAGTGATCGCATCCAGCAAGAATAAAGCGGTTTAGTTCATTTCCCGCCCGCCTACCGGCCTCTTCCCCGCCTTCCCGTTTTCCGAAATTTTGATCACTTCGCTCGATTAATGGCAGAGCATCGTTCGATTCGCAGCTTCGTTCTTCGGCAGGGACATATCTCCAACGCCCAGCGCCGCGCACATGACTCCCTGATGCCCAAGTATGGAATTCCATTCACCGGTGCCTTGCTGGATTTCGACGATCTTTTTCACCGGCAGGCACCGAGGTTTCTGGAGATCGGATTTGGAATGGGCGAAACTACCGCCCTTATCGCTCAGGCACATCCGCAATACGATTATCTTGCAGTCGAAGTCCACACACCGGGAGTAGGCGGTTTGCTGAAGCTGATCGACGAGCTCGGGCTGGCGAACATACGCATCATCCAGCATGATGCCGTAGAGGTGCTGCAGAAATCTCTCCCGGCTGGTTGCCTGAGCGGGGTGCATATTTTTTTTCCGGACCCTTGGCCCAAGGCCCGGCATCACAAGCGCCGGCTGATACAGCCGGAATTCGTCAGGCTCTTATCCGCGCGCGTGCAAAGCGGCGGTTATATTCACGCCGCCACCGATTGGGAGGATTACGCAGTCCAGATGCTGAAGGTCTTCAGCGAAGAACCGCAACTCGCCAATACCGCAGCAGGCTATGCGCCACGCCCGGCCCATCGGCCCATGACCAAGTTCGAGCAGCGGGGCTTGCGGTTGGGGCACGGAGTGTGGGACCTCGTGTTTCGCAAACGATAGCAGATCAAGCACCGCTATTTGCTGCCCTTTCCGGATCAGGCAGGAAAATCTGCAATAAATCGTTCAAAAAGCGCCGGCCGGCAAGCGTGGGCACGATCTGCATACGATCACGCGTAATGAGTCCGCGTTGTTCGGCTTCATCGAGCTGATGCTGAATGCGCATCACGGGGATGCCGGTACGTTCCAGGAACGTTCGGGTGCTGAAGCCTTCCGTCAGGCGCAAGGCATTCATCATGAATTCGAATACGCGGTCTTCTCGCCCCACTTCATGTTGCTCCATGATGGGGTCGGCATCCGATAAATCGGGCGCCATCCTGGCGAGGTATTCGCGCGGCTGCTTGTAGCGAATCTGGCGAACTATTTTGTCGGCGAAGCTGATTTTGCTATGGGCTCCCGCGCCGACTCCCAGATAATCGCCGAACTTCCAATAGTTCATGTTATGGCGCGATTTAAAGCCAGGTTTTGCGAATGCCGACGTTTCATAATTTACATAACCGGCGTTGCCAAGCGTTTGCTCGGCCATTATCTGCATCTCGGCGGACAGATCGTCGTCCGGCAGCGGCGGAGGGTGGCGATGAAACAGCGTATGGGGTTCCAGGGTCAGGTGGTACGCCGAAATATGGGGGACCCCGCATGCAATAGCGGTTTCGATATCGCGGCGCGCATCCTGCAGGGTCTGATGCGGAAGCGCATACATCAGATCGAGA
>DASZUL010000077.1:0-46224 GCA_035547595.1 Nitrosospira sp. | reverse complement strand
GTAGGAGATGTCTGGCGCAATCATTACGATGGACTGCGCTTGAATTCGGGGAACCTCTTCTCCCAGCTTCCCGGGAGCCCCTTTCCCCGTTCGGCCGGCTCCTGGCCTTCGCGCGATGAACTCGTGCGCATCCTCGAAACGTTTCCGCAGCGCGGGAAATTCGCGGTTCGAACCGGAATCGATATCGGGAAAATCGAATACGATCCTCAGCGCGATACCTGGGCCATCTCCAGCCAGGATGGTGAAACCTTCGAATCACGCGCCGTGGTTGTCGCGACAGGGGGCGCGCGCATTCCTGTCGTTCCGGAATGGGAAGGCATGGAAACTTTCCCCGGAGAAATCCTCCACTCCTCGAAATTCAAGAATGCCAGAACCTATGCGGGAAAGCATGTGCTGGTGGTCGGAAGCGGAAATTCCGCCGCTGAAATTGCAAGCAGGCTCGCTGAGCACGCCAGGACAGTATCGATATCCGTCAGAACGCCGCCGCACATCCTCCCTAAAAGTATTTTCGGCTTTCCGCTGGTCGGAATCGGCGTGGTAACGCGCTCCCTGCCGCTGGCATGGGTGGATGGCCTCCTGCATGTGTTGCGGCGGCTCTTCATAGGCGACCTGGCATCACACGGCCTCCCCTATCCTTCATCCCGGGTATCCCAGCAGTTTGCCAGGACCCAGGTGGTGCCGATTCTCTACTACCCCTTCGTGGAGGATATTCGCGCGGGACGCATCCGCGTCGTGGGCCCGATCAGGAAAATCAGCGGGCGGACCGTGCATGCTTTCGGTTCCGTTGAGGCTCGATCCGGGGAGCAGGCGAAGGAGACGGCATTGAGCGTAGACACAATCGTTGCCGGAACGGGTTTTCGCACCGGCATCGCCGAACTGGTGCAGGTTCCTGGCATCGCTACGCCGGACGGCAGGCCCGCCGTATCGGGAGACCGGGAATTTTCCGATGCACCGCGCCTGTACTTTATCGGACATGTCAATCCCTTGAGCGGCCAGTTGCGGGAGATTCGCCTGGAAGCGGAGAAAATTGCGTCGAAAATCGAAAAACAACTGGCGGCGCGCAGTTCCCGATCGGGCAAACCCGCATCGATCGTTACCGATCATGGAGGAATGGCCTGATGAAGGCAACCCGCAAATCGACCGAAGAAAAGCTGCTCCTGGCCGCGCGCCGCCTGTTCTGCCGCGCCGGAATACATTCCACGGGCATCACACAGATTCTGGAGGAAGCCGGCGTCGCCCGCGGTAGCCTGTATACGCACTATGGTTCCAAGGAAAACCTGCTCAAGGCGGTGCTCGATACGGAGGCAAGCATGTGGTTTCACTGGTTCGACCAGGACCTGCCGCATCTGAAGTGTTCCGCCAGAGAGCGCATTCTCGCCCTGTTCGATCTCCTCGAGCAATGGTTCGAAAAAGAAGATTTTTTCGGCTGCATATTCGTTAATGCCGTGGCGGAGCACGAAAAGGATAGCGGCTGGGTAAGGGATATGGCCGGTACCTACCGGGACCAGATCATCGACCGGCTCCGGGTACTGGTGTTGGAAAGCGGTGCCAGGGACGAAGATATCGTCACCCAGAAACTGGGCCTGATCATCGAGGGCGCGATCATCACTGCCATGGTCACTCAAAACAGCAAGGCGGCCCGTATCGCCCGGCTTGCCGCGGGAGATGTTTTGCGGTGCGTGGAGTACGCACCTTCCCTTGCGGAATCCCCTTCCTTCATGACCTCCGCCAAGGCCGTGAGCGGAAAATCGGCCTAGCCGGAATCTTTACAGGAGAGAAATCAGTGAATGGTATCTGGGCAAATCTATCGATCGGGATGCGGCGTTTTCTGGTCCTGACCGGAGTGCTCGCAGTTATCACCGCGATCGTCCTGCAATTCAACGTGAGCTCTCAGGGCGACCAGTCGGATACCTATCCCAAGGGCTTTCGCGGCGGTACGTGCACAATCGAGTCGGAACCCCTGGTGGTAGGGTACTCCGGTTATTTCATTCCTGGAGATTATGAAATTCCCGAGAATGCGAACAGCGCGATGTCCGTTCCCGTCCTGTGCGGAAAAATACCCTCCCCAGGAATGCTGGATGTCACGATCGATCTTCTTTACCCCGAGTCCGCGCGTGAGTGGCCCCTGGCCATGAGGCTCGCGAAAATGGAAATCGGCACGCCGTCGAAAACGCTCGTGACGATTCCTGCGGCAATCTATGGGGCCGGCACCATCACCCAGGTATTGCGTATCGGCGAAACGGGCGAATACAGGCTTTATCTCTCGGGAAAAGATGGGGATCAGGCCGATTTCATGCTGGAAATCCCCATCACCGTGGGTACGCCATGGTACGGAAACATCACCCAATTCTGGCCCCTGCTGGCTGCGATTGCGGCGGCAATCGTTTTTTATATCTTTAGAAGACTTTAAGGAGGTCCTCATGAAATTCCGGCAACTGCGAAATGCAACGCTCATTATCGAATATGCGGGAAAAATTTCTTATTGACCCCATGCTCGCGGGAAAGGGTTCGGTTCCAGGATTCGGAGGCACTATAAACAGTCACATAGCCAATCCCCTGGTCGATTTGCCTATTCCCATGGACGAGATCCCCGATGTCGATGCCGTCATCGTTACCCATATTCATCCGGACCATTGGGATGACGCAGCCATAAAGCTGGTGCCCAAGGACATGTTGATTTTTTGCGCAAGACGAGAAATATGCCGCACAAATAAGGGAGAAGGATTCAATAGTGTCCGTACCCTGGGGGAGAAGACTATTTTTGATGACATCACGCTCATCAAAACCCCTGGCCGGCACGGCGGAGACGCACAGGTGCTGGGCTATGAGCCGATTATCATGGATAAGAAGGACGTTTACGGGGCTTATAAGGCTGCTCCCGGCGCAACCATTATTGCGAGCCACATGGAATCCGTGAACCATGCCATGCTTTCAAGAAAGGAATTGCGGGAGTTCATCAATGAAAAGGGTATGACGCAACGCGTATTGGTGCCCGAGGATGGCGCGAATCCCGCGTTTTCTAACGGGATCCATGTTGACGTATGTTGACGCTTGCGCGGATTCCACAGAAGCAGACCGTTCATAAATTGCATTTACCGGAGAATCGACAATGGCAGGCTATTTTGGCGACGTCGCCATCGCATACGATCGTGACCTTGGGCCCGTACTTTTCCAACCCTATGCGATCGACATCGCACGGCGCACAGCGGAAAGATCTGTCCGCCACGTGCTCGAAATCGCGGCAGGCACGGGAGTAGTCACCCGGCAACTGCGCAATGCGCTCCCCAGGGACGCGCTGCTGACTGCGATCGACATCAGCGATTCCATGATGGATGTGGCGCGCGCAAAATTTCTTCCCCACGAGCAGGCCACGTTCCAGGTGGCGGATGCGGTAGCGCTGCCTTTCGAGGATGAGGCATTCGATGTCGTGGTGTGCCAGTTCGGGGTAATGTTTTTCGATAAGGACGCGGCGTTTCGCGAGGCATACCGCACGCTGAGGCGCGGCGGGCGATACCTGTTCAGCGTATGGGATTCGCGGCGCTACAATCCCTTCGCCAGCCTGACTTTCGAGGTGCTGAAGCAGTTCTTTCCTTCGAACCCGCCAGGCTTCCTGGAACTTCCCGTTTCCTGCTTCGAAATCGACCCTATCAAGGAGGCGCTCATTCGTTCGGAGTTCGACCGGATCGCCATCTCGATTCAGCGGCGGGAATACGATATTCTGGATGTCCGGGCTTTCGCCCGGGGGCTGGTGTTCAGCCCGGTAATCGAAGAAATAAGAGAGCGCGGGGGAGTCGAGCCCGAGAGGATAGTCGAGGCGCTGGCGGAAGCGCTGACAAGAGAGTACGGCTCCAATCCCACGCGCTATCCCATGCAAGCCATACTGTTCGAAGCTGAAAAACCTTGATGCGGCCCCTGGCGCGGCGTCGGAGATTTGCCCGGCGCTTTCCTGATCGGGATCATCCATCCCAGCACGTGCCCAAAAGCGGCATGGAACCGCTTTCCCCTATCCGCCACGGTACTCAGTCCCCCCGCCTCAACACCGTATCCCACGCTTCCGGCAACAGCTCGGGATAGTCGCGGCTGTAGTGCAGCCCGCGGCTTTCGTGGCGCATCATTGCACTTCGCACGATCAGGTCGGCCGTATCCACCAGGTTGCGCAGCTCCAGCAGATCGCTGGTGACGCGGAAATGAGCGTAATACTCGTTGATCTCCTCGCGCAGGAGATTGATGCGGTGCCGTGCACGCTGCAGGCGCTTGGTGGTGCGCACGATGCCGACATAACTCCACATGAAGCGCCGCAGCTCATCCCAGTTGTGCGAGATGACGATTTCCTCGTCCGCATTGGTCACGCGGCTTTCATCCCATTGGGGCAACTCAACGGTCGGCGGGGGGATCTGCGACACGATATCCTGCGCCGCGGCCTGGCCGAAAATCAGGCACTCCAGCAGCGAATTGCTTGCCAGGCGGTTGGCCCCATGCAAACCGGTATGGGCTGTCTCGCCTATCGCATACAGATTATCCAGGTCCGTCTTGCCGTTCCGGTCGGTCATGATACCCCCGCAGGTATAGTGCGCCGCGGGCACCACGGGAATGGGCTGCCTGGTGATATCTATACCGAATTCGAGGCAACGGCTATAGATGTTGGGAAAGTGCTCGCGCAGGAAATGGGCGGACTTGTGCGAGATATCGAGGTAAACGCAATCGAGGCCGCGTTTTTTCATTTCGAAGTCGATCGCCCGGGCGACGATGTCGCGCGGCGCGAGTTCCGCCCGCTCATCGTGCCAGAGCATGAAACGCGAGCCATCGGGCAGTTTCAGCAAACCACCCTCGCCGCGCACCGCCTCGCTGATGAGGAACGATTTGGCGTGGGGATGGTAAAGGCACGTCGGGTGAAACTGGACGAACTCCATGTTGGCGATGCGGCAGCCAGCGCGCCAGCCCATGGCGATGCCATCGCCGGTCGCGGTGTCCGGATTGGTGGTATAAAGATACACCTTGCCGGCGCCGCCGGTGGCCAGCACGGTGCTGTGCGCTGCAATGGTCCTGACCTTGCCCGCCGCCTTGTCCAGCACGTAGGCCCCATAGCAGCGGCCGGCGCCGCTTCCCGGGTGTGCGCCTGCGCGGCCCAGTTTCATGTCGGTGATAAGATCGACGGCGACATGGTGTTCGAGCACCGTGATATTCGGATGGGTACGGGCCTTTTCGCTCAACGTGGCCTGCACCGCCTGCCCGGTCGCATCGGCCGCGTGGATGACCCGCCGCACGCTATGGCCTCCTTCGCGGGTCAAGTGATAACCGGTCCCGCTGCCCTGGTCCCGGGTAAAAGGCACGCCCTCCTCGATGAGCCACTGGATGGCCCGGGGGCCGTTTTCCACTACATAACGCGTGGTGGCTTCGTCGCAAAGGCCGGCGCCGGCGATAAGCGTGTCGCGGATATGGGCAGCAGGCGAATCCTCTTCCGAGAGCACTGCGGCAATCCCTCCTTGCGCCCAGCCGCTGGCGCCGTCCAGGAGAGCGCCCTTGGTGACGAGCCCCACCTTTCCGCTTCGCGCCAGGTGAAGCGCAAGGGTGAGCCCGGCCAGCCCGCTCCCGATGATGAGCGTATCGAAACGAAGTTGATCCCGCTGGGTTTGCATGACATTGTTTTCAAAAAACCAGAATCGTAAATCATAGCAGAGTTCATGGCAGAGTCGCCGCAGCTGCGCTTTTACCGCCGTTTCAACCGGATGCTCCCTCCAATTTTTTCTGGAATAACCACGTTTTCGTCTGAACTAATCTATACTGCGCGTTGTCTGTGCTTCCAAACGGACACAGTTAAGGCATCCGCGGATGCCATTCCCCGATTACCCCCTGAACGGGTATACTTGGTCAGCCTGCTGAACGCAGCAAGGCCATGGTATAAAATAATATTCAGGGATCAGGGATGGGTGACCGGGAAGTCGATCAGCAATTGGTGGAACGCGCGCAACAGGGTGACAAGCATGCGTTCGATCTGCTGGTGGTCAAGTATCAGCGGAAACTCGCGCGATTGCTATCCCAATTCATCCGGGATTCGACTGAAGTGGAAGACGTGACGCAGGAAGCCTTCGTCAAGGCTTACCGGGCTTTACCCTCGTTTCGCGGCGATAGCGCGTTTTATACCTGGCTTTACAGGATTGGGATCAACACAGCGAAAAACTTTCTGGTAGCCCAGGGCCGCCGGGCGCCCACCACTACGAGCGGATTTGACAGCGAGGATGCGGAAGGCTTCGAAGAAGCCAGTAATCTCCGCGAAATGAATACACCGGAAAGTGAACTCACCAGCAAACAAATCGCTCAAACGGTAAACCAGACTCTGGAAGAACTGCCTGAAGAATTACGCACGGCAATTACCCTGCGGGAAATCGAAGGGCTGAGTTATGAGGAAATTGCAGGCATCATGAACTGTCCGATTGGCACCGTACGATCGCGCATATTCCGCGCACGCGAAGCCATAGCGGAAAAATTGCGTCCCTTGCTGGGAACTGGAAAAGATAAGAGGTGGTAAGATGAAGGATAGGATATCGGCGCTGATGGATGGGGAACTGGATGCGGCAGAAGCGGTAAACATGGTCTCCCAATTCGGAAAAACAGATCGGTTTCGCGATGAATGGGCAATTTATCACATGATCAGCGATGTGATGGGCCAGTCGGGACAAACCGCAGGGCCGATACCCACCGATATCTCGCGGCGGGTCAGCACCAGGCTGGCGGTCGAGCCTACCGTCCTCGCGCCACGCTCCGTGCCGAAGCAAAAAACGAAAACCTACGCCATCGCGGCCTCGATAACAGCCGCAGCCGTGATCGGGTGGATGAACTTGCAGGTGGCCGAGCAACCAGCCCAGCTCGTGGCGGATAATTCCCCCGCGGCTCCCGCTCCGGCCCAGACCGTTGCCACCGCAATGCCACCGATTCCGGCCACTTCCGTTTCAGTCTCCGCCCCGGTCCATATCAACGACTACCTGCTGGCGCACCGGGCATTCTCCCCCGGCACCGCCATGCCTGGAGCAGTACCCTACGTGCGTGCCGTCGCGGAATCGCGCGAAATATCCGCCAGATGATCCGGTATGCCCTGCCCGCCCTGCTGCTGGCAGCAGTGGTTCAGCCTCTGTTTGCCCAAAATCAACCGAATTCCTCCCCACCCAGCTCATCGCAGCAGCCAAGTTCATCCCCTGAAGCACTGGAATGGCTGCATAAAATAGCCGCCGCCCCCCAGCATTACAACTACGTCGGCACCTTTATCTATTCGTCCGGGGGAGATATCGAAACTTCCCGCATCATCCATCTCGTGAATGAGGGCGGCGAACATGAAAAGAGCGAGGTGCTCGACGGAGCGCCGCGGGAGATAATCCGCAACAACGACGAAATGAAATGCTATCTTCCCGAAAGCAGAACTGTCGTCACGGAAAAACGCTGGCTGCGAAAAGTCTTTCCTTCCCTGCTGCCCCAGCCGCTGACCGACCTCGATGAGAATTATGTCGTCAAGAAAGGAGGACAGGAGCGCATCAGCGACTACCTGTGCCAGGTCATAACGCTGGAACCGAGAGATGACAAGCGCTATGGCCAGAAATTGTGGGTAGACGCCAATACCGGCCTGCTGCTCAAGGCCGCGGTGATGGACAAGGATCGGGTAGTGGAACAATTCGTCTTTACCGAATTGAAGATCGGGGGAGACATAGACAAGGAATTGCTGAAATCCAAATACCTGGCGCAGGCCGATCGCTGGCGCAGCACCAATCTCATCTCCACCAGCACGGGAAGCGGCAAGCTGGGCTGGGAGATCAAGGACCCTCCGCGTGGATTCAGGAAAATCGTGGAAATGAAGCGCAATCTCTCGGATAAATCCCGACCGGTGAGCCATATTGCATTATCCGATGGCCTCGCCGCCGTATCGGTGTTCATCGAACCGATGTCCAAGAAAATTTCCCGTCCGGGAGAAGGCCTTTATCACAGCCGGGGAGCGATAAATATCTATACCCGCACGGTATCCGACAATATGGTGACAACCGTGGGGGAAGTGCCTCCGGCCACCGTAATGCAAATCGGCAATTCCGTGACAAGCAGGTAATCCCATCAGCCTGATAGCCGCGCCTGCAGTGGTGCACCGACGCGCTTGCACCCGCGGTCGCTGCATGGAGTGTTTCACATATTTCCTTTTACCTGTTTCGGTTTTCATTTTCTCCAATCGATGTTTTCAGGCAAGCGATGTTTGTTTAATCTTTTATCAAAGGCAAAGCATGATAGCTAAATTCATACTGGCGGTATTGCTGGGACTTTCCACCGCGGCTTCCGCGCAATTGCCCGATTTCACCGAACTCGTGGAAAAGCAGGGGCATTCCGTGGTGAACATCAGCACCGTGCAAGCTCCCAGCATGGCTTCCGGCCGCGGTTTCCCCGGCATGCCGAACATCCCCGAAGACGATCCCTTCTTCGAGTTTTTCCGCCGCCATTTGCAGCCGCATGGGCAGCCGCGAGACTTCGAATCCAAATCGCTGGGCTCAGGATTCATCATCAGCGCGGACGGGTATGTCCTGACCAATACCCATCTGGTGGATGGCGCCGAGGAAATCAACGTCAAGCTTACCGACAAGCGCGAATTCCGCGCCAAGCTGATCGGGTCGGACCGGAGAACCGATATCGCGCTGCTTAAAATCGAGGCTGCAGGTTTGCCCAAAATCATCCAGGGCGATCCGGAAAAGCTCAAGGTCGGCGAATGGGTGGTGGCAATCGGTTCCCCCTTCGGTTTCGAAAACAGCGTGACCGCAGGCATCGTAAGCGCCAAGGGGCGCTCCCTCGCACAGGAAAATTTCGTGCCTTTCATACAGACGGACGTGGCAATCAATCCCGGCAATTCCGGCGGGCCCCTGTTCAACCTCAAGGGCGAGGTCGTGGGCATCAATTCGCAGATTTACAGCCGGACCGGCGGCTTCATGGGATTGTCTTTCGCCATCCCCATCGACGTGGCAATGGACATTGCGAACCAGTTGATCGCCAGCGGCAAGGTAAGCCGTGGAAGGATAGGCGTGCTGATCCAGGAAGTGACGAAAGAACTTGCCGAATCCTTCGGACTGTCGAAACCAGCCGGGGCCCTGGTGGCGTCGGTGCAGAAAGGCGGTCCCGCGGACAAGGCCGGCATCGAGGCGCGCGATGTCATCCTGAAATTCGATGGCAAAACCGTGACCGCTTCCGGCGATCTGCCGCGAATCGTGGGTGCAACCAAGCCCGGGTCAAAGGTGCCGGTACAGGTATGGCGGAACGGCGCGACCAAGGAACTGACCGTAACCGTGGATGAGCTTCCCCCGGATGAAAAGGCGCCTGGCCGGGGAGGCAAGCGCGGCAAGGCGCAGGACACCTCGAACCGCATCGGGCTGATGCTGGGTGAACTTACCGCAGAGCAGAAGCAGCAGCTTGAAATAGAAAACGGATTGCTGGTGGAAGATATGCTGCCGGGCATCGCGAGCCGCGCAGGCATCCGTCCGGGCGACGTCATCCTCAGCATCAATAACCAGGATGTCAAGAGCGTGGACCAATTCAACCAGCTGCTCAACAAGGTGCCGAAGGGTCATAACATCGCCCTGCTGGTGAGGCGCGGCGACACGGCAACCTTCATCACGATGAAAATGAATGGCGACAGCAAATAATCCGGCGGCGGCCGATGGGGTTTCGCTTACGCTATACGGCCGCCAGCATTGCCATCTTTGCCATGAAATGATAGCCGCCCTGGAAGAACTCCAGGCGCGGCTTCCCTTTCGTTTCGATATCGTGGATATCGACAGGGATGAGGAACTCAGGTCGCGCTATAACGCGCTTGTCCCGGTTCTGGTGGGAAACGGTGAAGAAATTTGCCGCTATCATCTCGACCAGGCTGCGCTGACCCGATTTATGGGGAGGTCCTGAATAGGTCTAGATGCTTATTTCGGTAAAATTCGCTAGAATGCCCCTTTTCGAATAATAGCGCAGACGGATTCCCGCGCCACAGGTACGGGGCATTCCCGCCATAACTTCAAGAGGGCACGGCATGTGCCCTTTTTTAGTATGCCGCCTTGCCAATAACGACGCTCGCCGATAATCCGTCCCGGTTCCGATGCAGCATATCCGCAATTTTTCCATTATCGCCCATATCGACCACGGCAAATCCACACTGGCAGACCGGATCATCCATCTGTGCGGCGGCCTGTCGGACCGGGAAATGGAAGCGCAGGTACTGGATTCGATGGATCTGGAACGCGAGCGCGGGATTACCATCAAGGCGCAGACTGCGGCCCTGGAATACAAGGCGCGCAATGGCCGCCACTACCTGCTGAACCTGATCGACACCCCTGGCCACGTGGATTTTTCCTATGAGGTCTCGCGGTCCCTTGCTGCCTGCGAGGGCGCGCTGCTGGTGGTGGACGCTTCGCAAGGCGTGGAAGCGCAAACCGTGGCCAACTGCTATACCGCCATCGAACAAGGCGTGGAAGTCGTGCCGGTGCTGAACAAGATCGACCTGCCGGCGGCCGAACCGGAGCGGGTCATAAAGGAAATAGAAGACATCATCGGCATCGACGCGCAGCAGGCCTTGCGCGCCAGCGCCAAGACCGGCGAGGGTGTGGAAGACATCCTGGAGGCGGTAATCGAACGCATGCCTCCTCCCAAGGGAGACCCTTCCGCGCCTTTGAAGGCCCTGATCATCGATTCCTGGTTCGATAACTACGTGGGCATCGTCATGCTGGTGCGCGTGCTGGACGGCGTGCTCAAGCCGAAGGACAGGATACTGCTGATGGCCAGCAAGGCATCCTACCTGTGCGAACAGGTGGGAGTCTTCACGCCAAAATCGAAAAACAGGGATTCGCTCAGCGCGGGAGAGGTCGGATTCATCATTTCAGGCATCAAGGAACTGAAATCCGCCAAGGTCGGGGATACCGTCACCCTGGCGGATCGTCCGGCCGCCCAGCCGCTGCTCGGCTTCAGGGAAATCAAGCCCCAGGTGTTCGCGGGGCTTTATCCTGTCGAATCCAACCAGTACGACGCGTTGCGCGATGCACTGGAAAAACTGAAGCTCAACGATTCGTCGCTGCAATACGAACCGGAAACGTCACAGGCGCTGGGATTCGGCTTCCGCTGCGGCTTCCTCGGACTGCTGCACCTGGATATCGTGCAGGAAAGGCTGGAGCGCGAATACGACATGGATCTCATCACCACCGCCCCCACGGTCGTGTACGAGATAGTCATGCGGGATGGCTCAACCACCGAAATCGAGAATCCGTCGCGCATGCCCGATCCATCGAAGATAGCGGAAATCCGCGAGCCGATCATTACCGCGACCATCCTGGTGCCGCAGGAATACGTCGGATCGGTCATCACGCTCTGCATCGGCAAGCGCGGGACGCAGAAAAACATGCAATACATGGGCAGGCAGGTGATGCTCACCTATGAAATGCCACTCAATGAAGTCGTCATGGACTTCTTCGACCGGCTGAAATCCACCAGCCGCGGCTATGCCTCGCTGGATTACGAGTTCAAGGAATTCCGCGCTTCCGACCTGGTCAAGCTGGACATACTCATCAACGGAGAGAAGGTGGATGCGCTGTCACTGATCGTTCACCGCAGCAACAGCCAGTACCGCGGACGGGAACTGGCCCAGCGGATGCGTGAACTGATTCCCCGGCAAATGTTCGACATCGCGGTGCAGGCGGCCATAGGCTCGCATATCATCGCCCGTGAAAGCATCAAGGCGCTGCGC
The DNA here is from genome assembly GCA_035547595.1 of Nitrosospira sp. Taxonomy (GTDB): domain Bacteria; phylum Pseudomonadota; class Gammaproteobacteria; order Burkholderiales; family Nitrosomonadaceae; genus Nitrosospira. The sequence goes on along the minus strand of DASZUL010000077.1, from coordinate 34,484 downwards.
AAGAATGTGCTCGCCAAATGCTATGGAGGGGATATCACGCGCAAGCGCAAGCTGCTGGAGAAACAGAAGGCGGGTAAAAAACGGATGAAGCAGGTAGGCAATGTCGAGATTCCCCAGGAAGCGTTTCTCGCCATTCTGCAAGTGGGCGATAAATAGAAGACTAATCCATTCGGGATATCTTATATTCCTTTGAAGGAAACGGAATGAACTTTCCACTCATCATGCTGGTGCTGCTGGTCATCACTGGCGGCATTTCCCTGTTCGATCGCCTGGCGCTGCGCCGTAAACGGCCGCCCGAGGCCCAGGGGCCATGGTGGGTCGAATACCCGAAAAGTTTTTTCCCGGTGATCCTCGTCGTATTCTGCCTGCGCTCCTTTCTTGTCGAGCCTTTCAAGATCCCATCCGGCTCCATGATCCCGACCCTTCTGGTAGGCGATTTCATCCTGGTGAACAAATATACATATGGCATACGTCTGCCGGTAGCCAATGTCAAGATCATGGACGTGCAGGAACCCAAACGGGGTGAAGTCATGGTATTTCGTTACCCCGAAAACCCTTCGATGGACTACATCAAGCGCATCATAGGCGTACCGGGAGATACCGTCACCTACCAGAACAAGCGATTGACCGTAAACAACGTTCCGGTGAAGACCCAGCCGGACGGGGAATATGCCTATGTGGAATCCGGCTTGAGTTACATATACAGCGACCGCTTCACCGAAACGCTGGGCGAGCATGCCTATAACATCCTCATCAACCGGAACGTCCCCGACATGCATCTTCCCAGCGTCCATCCTTTTCCGCTGCGCGACCATTGCGCCTACAATGAAGACGGATTCACCTGCACCGTTCCTGCCGGCAATTACTTCACCATGGGCGACAATCGCGACAGCAGCAGCGACAGCCGTTACTGGGGATTCGTTCCTGAGCGCAATATCGTGGGGAAGGCGTTCATGATCTGGTGGAATTTCGGCGACCTGAAACGAATCGGGCTATCCATTGATTAGGGAAGCGTTGAACAAATCCTCGCAGAGCGCGTTGCTGGTAAAATCGGGATGATCATAAGGCGCGCGACGAAGGTCGTAGCCAGGACTACGATGCCAAGGAGCGTAACGCCATGAGCACGCGATTTTACCGCAACCCGGATGGACGGGATTTTGCGGGCAGTCTGCCTTGTCAGGCTCCTGGCGAAGGGGATCAGCCATTCGCGTCGTCGCCTTTCGCGCATCCCATCCCGCAAAGTCGCCGTCGTGCCAGCGAGGATTTGTTCAGCGCTTCCCCAACCAATCACACCGTCAAGCCGGGCACGATACCGGAGACTGGAAACCCGCGAAATCCCGGGTGCATGACATGAACAACGAAGCATTAAGCCGGAAGATCGGCTACAGCTTTAATCAACCGGCCCTTCTTTCCCAGGCCCTGACCCATCGCAGCCATAGCCTTCCGCACAATGAGCGCCTTGAATTCCTGGGGGACGCCGTGCTGAATTGCGCCGTTGCGGGGCTGATATTCAGGCATTTTCCAGACCTCAGCGAAGGCAGCCTTTCACGGGTTCGAGCCAACCTGGTCAATCAGCAGGCACTGGCGGAACTGGCGCAAACGCTGGGATTGGGCAGGCTGATCCGATTCGGAGAGGGAGAACTCAAGAGCGGGGGCGAGCGTCGCCCCTCCATCCTCGCCGATGCGCTGGAGGCCGTGCTGGGCGCGGTCTATCTCGACGGCGGATTCGCCGCGGCGGAAAAAGTGGTGATTACGCTCTTTGCCCCGTTGCTCGAGGAGCTGGAACCGCAGACCCTGGGCAAGGACCCGAAAACGCTGCTACAGGAGAATCTCCAGGGCCGGAAGCTGGCGCTGCCGCAATACGCGGTCGTCGCCATCGTGGGCGAAGCCCACCAGCAGCAGTTCAGTGTGGAATGCCTGATTCCACAGCTCGATATCCGCACCACCGGAACAGGCGCTTCCCGCCGCAGCGCAGAGCAGGATGCGGCAAAACAGGCATGCGAACAGCTGATGCACAAGCTGAAACGGTGAACATGCGGCCAGACCGAACTTGTCCAGGGGCCTAAACTGCTTCCCCCGATAACCCCGAATCCCAGTCATTCCCCCGGCTATCGCAGCGGTTACGTCGCGATCGTCGGGCGGCCAAACGTCGGCAAATCGACGCTGATCAACAAACTGGTCGGACAGAAGATCAGCATCACTTCGAAAAAATCACAGACCACCCGCCATCGCATTCACGGCATCTTCACCAGCCCGGAAGCACAATTTGTCTTTGTCGACACTCCCGGCTACCAGACCCAATACGCAAGCCGGCTGAACAGCGGTATGAACCGCGCGGTGACCCAAAGCATTCGCGACGTCGACATGGTAATAATGGTCGTTGAAGCGCTGCATTTCGACCGCCGCGATCGCCAGGTAATCGAACTTCTACCGGTTGACAAAAACCGCAGGCCTGCCAAGCCGGTAATACTTGCCGTCAACAAGATCGACCGGCAGGCCGACAAGTCGCGCCTGCTCCCTTTTCTCCAGAAAATGGCGGATGAGTTCAGTTTCGCAGCCATCGTCCCCATCAGTGCCGAGCACGGGACACAACTGCCGGACTTGCTGCGGGCTGCCGCCCCCTATCTGCCGCAGGGCGGGCCGCTGTTTCAGGAAAGCGAAGTTACCGACCGGGACGAGCGGTTTATCGCCGCCGAACTGATCCGTGAAAAACTGTTTCGCCTGCTGGGCGAAGAACTCCCCTACTCCATCAGCGTCGTGATCGACGAATTCATCGCCGAGAGCGGGAGCGATGGAAGCGAGCTGCGTAAAATCCATGCATCCATCATCGTCGATAAAGCCAATCAGAAAGCCATCGTCATCGGCAAGGCGGGAGAAAAACTCAAGCTCGTCGCGACGCAGGCGCGAAAAGACATGGAACAGAACTTCGGCGGCAAGGTATATCTCAATATCTGGGTCAAAGTGAAAAGCGGCTGGGCTGATGACGCCCATGTTTTGAAAAGCCTGGGTTACGAGCCATGAGCAGCGTTGTTCTGCCGCCAGGAAGGAAACGGCAGCGATGACTTCCGACAATCACCGCATCGACGCCCAGCCCGGATTCGTCCTGCATACCTATCCCTACCTTGAAACCAGCCTCGTGGTCGAGGCCTTTACCCGCGATTTCGGAAGAGTGCCCCTGGTGGCCAAGGGTGCCAAGCGGCCAAGATCCGCCATGCGCGGCCTGTTGCTGGCATTCCAACCCCTGCTGCTCAACTGGGGGGGCAAGTCGGAACTGCGAACCCTGCATAAAGCGGAATGGCAGGGCGGGCTCGCGCCATTGCAGGGAACAAGCCTGATTTGCGGCTTTTACCTGAATGAGCTCCTGGTCCGGCTATTGCACCGCAATGATCCCCACGAACAACTATTCGCCTACTATCAGGAGACCCTGGCGGCGCTAAGCAGCCAAAAGGATACCATTCCCATACTGCGGCGATTCGAGCAGCGCATGCTGCAGGAACTGGGATACGCGCTCACGCTGGATCGCGACGCCGCATCGGGCAAGCCTATGGAGCCGCAGCGGAATTACAGCTATGAAATCGAGCGCGGACCCGTGGCCTGGGACGAAAACCGCCCCGGCCTCGGCTTGCCGTTGCGAGGCAAAACGCTCCTGGATATGCAGCAAGGCGACTATTCCGCCGTCACCACCCGCCAGCAGAGCAAAGCGCTGATGCGCTACATACTGAACCATTATCTCGGCGGGCAGCCGCTGCACACCCGCCAACTGTTGAAAGACCTGCAGCAGTTATGACTGCAGCCTGTATCACCCGACCACCCAATCTGCCGGAAAAAAACATGCAACCGAACATCGAAGCTTTCTTTGACTCAGCTACCGGCACTGTCAGCTACGTGGTTTTCGACGAGCGGGGTGGAAGCTGCGCCATTATCGATCCGGTGCTGGATTACGATGCCAGGTCGGGCAGGACACGGACTGCTTCCGCCGACAGGCTGATCGGATTCATAAGGAACCAGCAGTTAAAAGTGGAGTGGATACTCGACACCCATGTCCATGCGGATCACCTGACTTCCGCTCACTACCTCAAGGGCACGCTGGGCGGTAGGACCGCCATAAGCAGGAATGTCCCTCAAGTCCAGCGGATTTTCAAGGAGATGTTCAACCTCGGACCGGAATTCATTCCCGATGGCAGCCATTTCGACCACCTGTTATCGGATGGAGAGGCACTCCAGGTTGGCAAACTGGAGGCAAAGGCGATCTTCACTTCCGGCCATACGCCTGCCGATCTGACTTATCAATTTGGCGAAACCCTGTTCGTGGGCGATACGCTTTTCATGCCGGACCTTGGAACGGCACGTGCCGACTTTCCCGGCGGAGATGCGCGAAGCCTGTTCAGATCGATAAAAAGGATATTGGACCAGCCTGTCCGGACAAGGCTTTTCATGTGCCACGACTACCCGCCGCCTGCGCGCGAAGCACGATGGGAAACCACGGTGGCGGAGCAGCGCGGGCATAATATCCATGTGCACGACGGCATATCCGAAGACGATTTCGTCGCCATGCGCGAGGCACGGGATGCAACGCTGGATATGCCAATGCTGCTGCTTCCCTCGGTCCAGGTCAACGTGAGGGCTGGAAGATTGCCCCCTCCCGAGGAGAACGGCACCTGCTACCTGAAAATTCCTTTGAACGTGATCTGAGAAATCGCAAACGACAACAGCCCACCCCGGTCTCCTTCCACCGGTTATTTATGCAGCATATTCGGGGCGCATCGTGGCTCATGCGAACATCAGGTAGGCCGCAAGCATGATCCCTGCCGTGGCCACGGATAAGGACAGAAACGATGAGAGCTGCGGGATAGGTAGCAAAGGGATATCTTCCGCCGGAAGCGAGGATACGTATGCCCGATGATTGCGCAGCCCACCCAGGATTATCGCGGAGCCGGCAAGCACGAGGATGACGCCAAGCGCTTCGGAGGGCCAGTGCGCGCCGGAAAGAACGGATGCGTTCGCCAAAGCCGGACTGGAGAGAGCGATCATCCGCAAGAACAGGCCGAATCTTGCCACGACGAAACCCAGCGCCATCACCGTAAGACCGGTGCGAACCCATGCCAGGAGGGTGCGCTCCGCAGCGAAAAAAATGCGCGTATCCGACATTCCAGCCTGTTCACCTCGGCATTGACGTTTAGGAAGAACCTTACCATCATTCGCTCCCGCGCGAAACTTTGCCGGGATTTATCCGCCGGCATATTCCGCAAGTCATCTTTTCAGTAGTATAGTAGGCTCAGGTCATACGCTGGTGGCAGGAGCGCCAAACCTTCGCCCATGCGGTAATCGCGGAATCCATTGTGAAACCTTCATCACTTCAAAGATCATGATCGAACTCGGCGTTAACATCGACCACGTGGCCACGCTGCGCCAGGCGCGCGGCACGGTTTATCCCGACCCCGTGGAAGCCGCGATGGCCGCGGAAGCGGCGGGCGCGGATGCGATCACGCTGCATTTGCGGGAAGACCGCCGCCACATCCAGGAGCGTGACGTGGAAATCCTGCGGGAAATACTGAAAACCCGCATGAACCTCGAGAGCGCGGCAACGGACGAGATGATCGAATTCGCGTTGCGCATCAAACCGCAGGAGGTATGCCTCGTACCCGAGCGCAGGGAGGAACTGACCACTGAGGGCGGCCTGGACGTGGTACGCTACCTCGAGCCGGTACGGCGCGCCTGCCGCCTCATGGGAGCGGAAGGCATACAGGTATCGCTTTTCATCGACGCGGATCCTGGCCAGATCGAAGCAGCAACGCGGGCGGGCGCGCCGGCCATCGAGATACACACCGGGCACTATGCCGATGCGGCCACGCTCGACGAACAGCAGGAGGAGCTCGAACGTATCCGCCGGGCGGTGGCCATGGGTCTCTCGATGGGGTTGAAAGTCAATGCCGGGCATGGGTTGCATTACGGAAACGTCCAGTCGATCGCCGCAATACCGGGAATATCCGAGCTCAATATCGGCCACGCCATCGTGGCTCATGCGCTGTTTGTGGGTTTTTCTGAGGCAGTAAGGGAAATGAAAACGCTGATGCGGGCTGCCTCGCAATGATTTATGGCATCGGAACCGACCTGGTCGAACCGTCGCGGATCGCGCGCTTGCTGGAAAAATACGGCGAGCGTTTCGCAAGGCGCATACTGGCGGCTGAGGAATGGCCCGAGTATCTCGGCAGCGGAAAGCCGGCCCTGTTCCTGGCAAAACGTTTCGCCGCGAAGGAAGCGCTTTCCAAAGCGATGGGTACCGGGCTGCGGCATCCGGTCAGCTTGCATCGCATCCGCATCACGCATGATCCTCGCGGCAAGCCGTTTTTTGCCTTTCACCCCGAATTGAGCGCTTTCGTGAGGAATGAAGGCATCACCGGCCACCATCTTTCCATCAGCGACGAACTGAATCTTGCCTGCGCCTTCGTCATCCTCGAAAAATGATATGCCGCAGCCTCCCGCGGCGGGGCATCCCATGCTCATCATTGGTCATGAGCATGGAAATATCCGATCATAGGAGCCGCTGATGTCGCTAGGGCCTCTCATGCTCGATATCGAGGGCACGGAATTGACTGCGGCGGGTAAGGAAAAGCTGCGGCATCCCCTGGTGGGAGGAGTCATCCTGTTCACGCGCAATTATGCTTCGCTCGCGCAGCTCAACCAGCTGACCGCGGAGATACATGCGCTGCGAACTCCGCCGCTGCTGATCGCCGTGGATCATGAGGGCGGCCGGGTACAGCGCTTTCGCGACGGCTTTACCCGGCTCCCTCCCATGCGGGAACTGGGCAATGCATGGGATGAGCATCCGGAGCGGGCGCGGCACCTGGCTCAGCAGACGGGCTATGTGCTGGCTGCGGAGTTGCGCGCTGCGGGAGTGGATTTCAGCTTTACGCCGGTGCTGGACATCGACTATGGCCAGAGCTGCGTCATCAGGGACCGCGCCTTCCATCGCTCTCCGCTGGTGATCACGGAACTGGCGCATAGTCTTGTATCCGGGCTGAGGCTCGGGGGCATGGCCGCGGTGGGGAAGCACTTTCCCGGGCACGGACATATCCAGGCCGATTCCCATTTCGAAATGCCGGTCGACGAGCGTTCCTACGCCGCCATCGAAAGCACCGACCTGTTGCCATTTCGCAAAATGATAGGCTTCGGTCTCGCAGGCATCATGCCGGCCCATGTCATCTATCCCGCGGTGGATGCGCGGCCAGCGGGATTTTCGTCAATATGGCTGAAGAGCATCCTGCGCGGCGAATTGGGTTTTGAAGGCTGTATCTTCAGCGACGACTTGAGCATGGAGGGCGCCGCGAGTGCGGGCGGAATGCTGCAGCGCGCCCAGCTTGCGCTGCAGGCCGGATGCGACATGGTGCTGGCATGCAATAATCCTGCTGGCGCGGAAGCATTGCTGTCGGGATTGCACTGGGATATTCCCGCCGTCAGCGTTGCGCGCCTCGCACGGATGCGGGGAAAGCCGCATCCAGATTCATTGACGAAATTGCATGAGAATTCCGCTTTTGCCAAGGCGGTAAAGGAAATCGGGGGAATCGGCATGCGCAGCGGAGAACTGCCGTTGGCATGATACCAATCGCGGTGTGGGGTTGTCTGCGCTAATCCGCCTTCCTCCTTCTTCTCATTCCACCCCGGCTTATTCCACTCCTCGCATGCCATTCGCGGAAGAATGGTTTTCCTCTCAAAAACTGCCCGCCCCTTGTTCAGAAATTCCTTGGGCTCGCTTTTTCAGGCTGAATACCTGGTTGAAAAAACGCAGGCTGCCACTATATTGATTATGAGGTACCGGTTGCGGCATTACCGGTTTTGACACCAATCAACTTATGTGGAGGTTTTTATGGCTATTGCTCGTTATGAACCCTGGAGTCTGTTGCATCAGTTGCACAGGGAACTGGACCGCGTGCGCGAATCCGGGAACGGCGAGGGGTCGGCTGCTACCGCGGAATGGGCGCCGGCGGTCGATATCAAGGAGGCTCCGGACAAATTCATTCTGCAGGCGGATCTTCCCGGGGTGAAACCCGAAGAAATCGACATCAGCATGGAAGACGGGGTACTTACCGTAAAAGGTGAAAAGAAAACTGAAGCAACGGTCGATAAAGAGGGTTACAAGCGGGTGGAACGCACCTATGGCTCTTTTTACCGCCGCTTCAGCCTGCCGGATACAGCCAATCCGGATGGCATATCAGCGAAATCCAACCATGGCGTGCTTGAAATCGTCATTCCAAAACGCGAAGCTGTCCAGCCGAAGAAAATCAATGTGACTTCGGCAGACCAGCGGTAAACGGAGAAACAGCAACCCGACAGAGTCCCGCATGTCCGGCTCGGGCATGCGGGTCCGTTTTATCGTTTGGGACGACACATTGCTTTTGCTGGGAATCGAATACCCGCGCAAGTCCAACGGCGAGGTAGATCTGATTTCCAGTGAAACGTGGCGCATTATGGTGCGCCGACCGCTTCCAGCGCCTGCCTGATGGGAACGCTATCCGCCGGCCTGACCACCCGGGCAATTTCCTTGCCCTGCCTCAGGAAAATCAGCGTGGGCCAAAGCTTCACCCCGAATGAGCGCCCCAAGGCGCGGCCTTTTCCGTCCTCGATCCTGACATGCCTCACTTCCGGATGGCCGGCCATTGCCTCGGCGATCGAACGTTGGGCAGCACGGCAGTATCCGCACCACTGCGCCCCGAACTCGAGCATGGCCAGCCCTTCCAGGGCATCGATCTCTGCACGCGCCGGCTCACTGCCTGGATAAATGCTGTCCATGCTAATGAAGCATCAATACGCGCACGCGCAGTGCGGCGATAAAGTGAAATTCAAGCGGCTTCACCTGTTATAACAAATAAATGATCAACAGGACTATTGCGGGCACGCCCAGCAACCACGCTATCAGATACTTGGCCATGATGATAAATCCTGAAAAAGCTTTAGATACCGAATTGACTACGAGTTCAGTCTAGGCGATTACCGCATATTTCTCGGTACGGCATCGCACATCCAGGCGGGCGAGGGCTGGATCCTGCGCCCGGGAATAGGGCCTGGACCTACAAGGATTACGGGAACAGCGGGAACTGTCGGTCCAGCGAGTTGTGCCTCCCCAGGCGAAGTACGGCTGTCGGTGCGGCAGTCGGACGAAGGTGGTCGTTTCTTTCGGGACATCGCCGAATATCGCATCATCGATACCGGCAAGGTTCAGCCGGGGGCTGGGACCATCCAGTTCACGCTTTCCGAAATGGCCTGCTTGTTGCCCCAGGGGATATTCAACAACGAAGCGCGATTTCGCTGCTGCTGTCACTGGCATGAACACCAGATTTGCAACCTGAAGCGCAACGAGGCTCTGTTGCCCGAAGCAGAACCGGTTTTCTTATCCCGGATCATCTTCACCCCGATTTTTCTTGTCTGCGGGAAGATGAATGCCTTTATATCCGTGCGCTATCCGGTAATATATTTCCCTCAGCGGTTTTCCGTCCCGCATGATCTCCCGCCGTTCTATCGGACCAAGCCCGGCCAGCATGGGCTCAAGGCTGAATCCTTCGCCATTATGCTCGAGTAAATGGGCCTTCATGGAAACCAGGATGATGGGCCTGTCGGTGGGAAGATCCGCCGGCTGCCAGAAATCGTACATGGCGCCACTGGGGCCGAAGAAATTGCGGGAGCGTATGTCCATCGGGTCTTCCTTCCGTTCGTAGAAGGACAACGCACTGGCTACCGACCATTTGGTCATGCCTACGACAATAGGTTTCTGCCCGGTCTCGCGCGCAACCTCCGCAGCGAGATGTTCGACTTCCCTTGTCGCCTCTCGCCAGTAATAGTGGTCGTTGAACCATTTATAGGGCATTCCAGGAATGCCAAGCACCACATAGTGCAAGCCGAAAGCATACAGGAAGACGCAAAGCGCGATGGTGGGCTTCCAGACCGCCCTCAACCGGCCGGCAATCGAACGCTGTCCATCAGCCTGCCCCAGCATCCAGGCCATGGTCGGCAGCAACGCAAGCCATACCGGACCTGTCCAGTGAAATTTTGGCGCCCCGAACAGGCTAAGCCATACGAACACCGCCAGCGGCACGCCGGCGAATACCCGAACGAACAGGCGGCGCCTGCGGTCGGAAACGCTATCGCCGCCGTCACTTCCCGGAAGCAGCGCCATCCCGGCGGCCGCGAGGCCCACCGGCGTCAGCAGTACCAGGATGTGAAGAAATAGCCATTGCAGTGAAAAATGCCTGCCTATTCCCTTTGCGCGTTCCGACTGGAACATGATTGAAACCCAGTCATGCTCCATGTTCCATATGAGGACCGGCGAGAACAGCAACAGGGCAAGGACGGCGGCGAGATAGGGTTGCGGCCGGCCCAGCCAGCGGCGCGCGACCGGATCGAGAATGACGAAGACGAGCGCCGCCAGGCCCAGCAAGCCCAGCGTGTACTTGGAGAGAATCCCCAGGCCGAAGGCAATGCCCACTCCCAGCCAAGCCATATTGCGATTGGCTATCAGCGCGCGCTCCATGTAGTACAAGGTTGCCGCCCAGGCCGCCACGAGCGGGGCATCCGGAGTCATCAACAGTCCTGTGGCGAAATAAAATGGCAGGACGGCCAGCAACAGTAGGGTGCGAATGCCGGTCGATTTGTTGTACAGGTTGGCTGCCAGCGCATACAGGTACCCCATCGTGACCAGACCGCAGGCAAAAGCGCCGATGCGCACGCCGAACTCGGTATCGCCAAAGACTGCCGTGCCCAGCCAGATGAGCCAGGCGACCATGGGCGGGTGGTCAAAAAAACTCAGGTCCATGTGCCGGGCGTAGTTCCAGTAGTAGGCTTCATCCGGGATGAGCTGCCCTACTCCAAGGTAGATCAGGCGCAGCAGCAGCACGAACGCCACCACGCCGAACGAGGCGACGCGCCAGCGCACGTCCAGGGAAGGGCCATTCTGCTCGACGGGAAATACATAGAAAGCGGAGCCCAGGTAATTGATGGCGGCAGTCGCAGCAATGGCAGGAAAAATCGCCAGGAAGGCCGGCACCTGCCAGCCGTAGACCAGCAGGGCCAGGACGCCGCCGCGCATCAGCAAGGCGAAAATCCCCACGGTGAGAAAGCGCGCAAACTGGCGCCAACGCAGCTGCCCGGCATGATGGTGGCGGAACGACCATTTGGAATTAAGCGAGTAATTCAGCGTCGCTGCCGCGAAGAAGCTCAGGATATGCGACATCGCAAGCCCGGCGTCGCGGCCCATGAGCCATTGGAATATCAAGGCATCCACCAGCACGCCGAACAGTCCCACTGCAGCGAAACGGCTTGCTGTACCAAACGAAACGTTGCCCCCCGCCAGTGTCATCAGCCGCTGCAGATAGGTCCACTGGTGCTGAAACGAGAGCTTGGAGGCACCGTGCGTGCGGTCTCGAAAGCAGATGGGGACCTCTATCACCCTCAGCCTGCCCTGTCCCGCCATGAGCAATTCCAGCAGAATCTTGTATCCGCGTGCCCGCTGGGCGACGATCGTGGCAAGTTCGCGCCGGAAGGCGAAAAACCCCGAAGTCGCATCGCTGACATCGCAGATGGGGCGCGCCAGCCAGCCCCCCAGGCGCGACAACAGCTGCCGGTGCACTGGCCATCCTTCCGTGCTGCCGCCAGGCACGTAGCGGCTGCCCACGGCAACGTCATGGCTTCCATCCAGGACAGGTGCAACCAGGGCCGGCAAGCGCTCGGGTGGATGGCTCAGGTCGGCGTCCATCACCACGATGACCTCGCCGCGGGCCATCGCCGCCCCGGCCAGTATCGATCCCGTCAGGTCCGGCTTCTCCCGCCGCTCCAACAGATGAACATTCCCGCGCCCTTCCCATTCCCTGACCTTCTGCGGAGTTCCGTCCACCGAACCATCGTCGACGATGATCACCTCATAGTCGTCGTGCGCCACATGCAGTGCAAACAGGCGCGTCAACAACGGGTCTATGTTGTCCGCTTCATTGAGCGTGGGCACCACTACGGAAAATTTCAGGCTGGAGGTGATGTCTGTATCAGTCGGGCTGTGCGACGTTGACGGGGGGGTGTGCAACGATAGAAAGGTGGTCGCATTCGGCGATATGGGCAACTGCATGTCGTATCTATACTCTTGCTTCTTATATGAACCGTATGCCTGTCATCAATTTTCGCCAGCTTCTGACCGCTTCAAACGCGTAGCCGGCGATGACGGAACCCGTATTGAACCAGCTGATAATCCGCCAGCGCGAGGGTAGCACATTCTCTGCCGCGAGTGCGCGGAATGGTGAATTTACGGGCCATTTGTACTGCCCGCACGCGGTCTGTTCCCCGGATCCCCACCACTCCTGCCCGCTTTCCCTAGTCCTGTGCACTACGCACACCTCCTTTTGGCTCACTGAAAGCGGTCATCCAAAGGTGGGGCCGAAACGTGAATTTTTGATGTCCCAAACTGTTTTACGATATGCTAGTATTGATATGGATTTAAATTAATTAATCTACTTAAGGGAGGTATCGATGAAAAATATGCTCAAATCACTGCTGATACTGGCTGCGCTACTATTCTTTTCGCCTCAGGGCGCAATGGCGGCGGATAGCTATCCTGAGAAAGTGGGGGATAAACTTGCTCACGGGATCGCCAACACGGTTACAGGCATAGGGGAAGTGCCGAAAAACATGGTCATACAATCCAACCAGCAGGGTCCTGCCTATGGCATACCGGTCGGGCTGCTTACCGGCATCGTGCTGGGCATAGGACGTACGCTGACCGGCGTCGTGGATCTGGTGACTTTCGTCATACCCACCAAACCCATCATTTATCCCGATTTCATATGGAAGGAATTCTCCACCAAAGAGACGCATTTCCATCCGGATTGGAAGCTGCAATAACGGCTGAAAAAGGCGTTGATCGCCTGATTCCGAAAAAGGGAGCCTGACGGCTCCCTTTTTTTGCATTCTGGCTATGCTATAGGTATCCATTCTTGTACTGTTTGACAACCTGTTTGCCCGGCCCGGATTTCCGTTGAAAGATTGAGTGCGCATCGGTTCCCATGAAACAGAGCATTCTTGCCCGCCATCCCAGCAACCTCACGATCGACTGGGCACAGCGGGTTATCGGGGGAAACTACCCGAACGTCATTGTATCCGGAGTGGGTATCCGCTCTGTTGATACCGGCACCACCACCAGGGTTCGCCTCGAGGTCAAGCACGATGGCCCGGAGAATCTGCCCCGGCAATGGTTCGTGAAATTGCCGTCGCTCGCCTGGCGCGCGCGGCTGATTACGGCGCTGCCGAGGCTGCTGCATACCGAAGTGCGTTTCTATAACGAAGCGGCCCAAGGCATGCCAATCGCCATGCCTGGCGTGCTGGCGGCACAAAGCGCGCCGGGAAGAGGCGCTACCCTGGTGCTTGCCGATGTGGCCGAATCCGGAGCAACCGCAGGCCAGCCGGGGGATATTCTGACCGATGCACAAGCCACGCTGGTAGTCAGGCAGCTCGCCCGCCTTCACGCCTGCTTCTGGAACAAAGCGGACTTCATGCAAACCTATCAGTGGCTCGCGGGACCGGTGCGCCGCCTGGAAGACCGCCTGGGCGCAGCGCTGGCGGTGCCATTGATGAGGCGCGGATTACGCTGTGCGGGCCACCTGGTGCCCAGGAAATTGCACAGGTTGGCGGTCCGCTATGCGCAGCAGCGCGCGCGGGCGATGCGCTTTCTTTCCAGCGCCCCGCTGACGCTCGTCCACCACGACTGCCATCCCGGCAATCTGTTCTGGAACGAAACACAACCTGGCCTTCTCGATTGGCAGCTCGTGCGCTTTGGAGAAGGAATAAGCGACGTCGCGTACTTTCTTGCAACTTCCCTCACCCCGGAAACCAGACGGAACCATGAGACACGGCTGGTTACCGCTTACGCCGAAGCGCTTCGGGATAACGGCATAGCGGAAATCGAGCTTGGCGATCTTCTGCAGCGATACCGCGCCCACCTGGCGTATCCGTTCGAAGCCATGGTGGTGTCATTGGCCGTGGGTGGAATGATGAAGCTGGAAAACAATCATGAGCTTATCCGGCGGACGGCAGCCGCCGTCGAAGACCTCGATGCCTTCAGCGCCCTGCCGATCTAGGGAAGCCCTGAACCGGCCCTGCCACCGCCGCCCCCGCAATACGCATACGCTGCACCTCTTCCATGAATTACGCTAAACTGTAACAAATGCAACGTTTCGATTCGAATCTTGCTTCAGGAAGTGGACGATGACGAATACGCTCAGGGCTAGGCTTGAAGCAATCGATCTGGATTGTGAGACGAAAGCGACGGCGGAAGTCGATAATCTCCACGCGTCCGCACGCTCGGAAGAGGGGAAATTTCGCCCGCCCTCCCCCCAGGCCGCGGAGCAGATCTGGCTCAATCTCATTAGCGCAAAAGAACAGGAATTCATCCAGGAAATAGCCAGGGAAGCCGAACCCGGATCCGGCATTCAAGGCAAGGAGGCTGGCACGACCGTTGAAGAGATGGTTGACTATCTATTTGACGAAAACCGCTATCTTGACCGCATGCAGGAATTCTACCGGGAGATGAGCAGAGAAGCGCAGTTGCAAGGCACCCCCTTTGAAATGGAACCCAAAAGACTGGAACTGCTGGATTCCACCTACCGCATGGGCGTATCCGACGCACTGCGCAAGGCGCGGCGCAATATTCTCGCAAAATTCGAATTGAGCAGGGACTCGGATGATCCGGAAGATACGAGCATGCTGGCGCAATGGCAGCGTTATTCCACGCTGAGCCCCTGGAGACTGATCACCACCATTGTCCTGTTAAGCCTGACCTCATCCCTGATCGCCTTTATCATTTCGAGCGAGGCAGTCCAGGGATGGCTCGAACGCTTTGGCTGGTCGGCAGGAACCGGACTGTAGAAGATCGCACTGCAGGGTCTCCGCTCCCCTGGCTACTCAGTCCCGCAGCTTGCTGCTCGCCTGGACGAACTCGGCAAACCCTGCCAGAAAAACCTGAAGCTGCTTGCGCGCCGCTTCATCCACCATCTCTCCCGATTCATTGAAGATATGCTGCGCTCGCGAGACCAGCAACCTCCCGCCAAACCAGGGGCGCATGCCGAGCGTTCGCAGCACGGGTAGCCAGGCATTTTGGGACAGAATCGTCCCGAATCCGCCGGGCGATGCCCCCATTACCGCAACCGGACGACCGCCAAAGATACGGGCGATCTCGCCAGGCGGACGCGAGAGCCAGTCAATCGCATTCTTGAACACGCCGGGTATGGAATTATTGTACTCAGGGGTGGCCAGCAACAGCCCGTCGGCTGCGGCAATCCGCTCCTGCAACGCAACGACCGTCCCGGGAATGCCCTCGTTGGCCTCGATGTCTCCGTCATAGAGTGGAATCCCCTTGAGCGTCGTGATGTCCAATGTTGCGCCGTCCGGCATCAGTCCCGCACCCGCACGCAACAGCGCGGTATTGAATGAGCCGCTGCGCAGGCTCCCCGTGATTCCAACGATTTTGATCATGACACCTCTGCTATCAATATTGAGAAACTCGGAAAATAAGGCTATGCCTTCAACTCCCGTTCCCAGGGCAGCTCACCTTCGAATGCGGCAACAAGGTGATCAATGGCTGCACGGACCTTCTTTGGGAGATGGCGATTGCGCGGATAGACCGCATAGATCGCATCCGCGACGGGACGCGCGCTCGGCAGCGCATCGATGAGCTGGCCGCTCGCCAACGCTTTGGCAACGATGAACACCGGGAGAACCGAAATGCCCAATCCTGCGATGGCAGCATCGCGCATCGCTTCGCCGTTATTGGTGATGATCCGGCTGCGCACAGCCAGAGAGCGCGGCATGCCGTGAGGCTCTGCAGGGTCGAACTGCCAGATCTGGCCGGGCGAAACGTTAGTGTAGCCGATGCATGCATGATCGGCCAATTCCTCGATCGTCTTCGGCAGCCCCGCGTGTCTCGCATACGCAGGGCTGCAACAGACGATCCGGCGGCTTATCGCCAGTTTGCGGGCTACAAGAGATGAATCGCGCAGCCGGCCAATACGGATCCCCAGGTCATAGCCCTCGCCCGGCAGATCGGTGACCCGGTCATCCAGGTCCAGCGCAAGCTCCAGTTGTGGATGACGGCTGATAAAAGAGAACAGTATCGGCCCGAGATAAGCGGTGCCTAATGTCATCGGGGCCGAGATCCGCAATGACCCGCATAACCCGCCAGCCTGCTCCACGAGTTCCTCAGCCGCAAGGTCAAGCTGTTGCATGATGGAACGCGCCCGTTGATAGAACGCCGTCCCCTTATCCGTCGCAACCACTCCTCGCGTCGAACGATGCAGCAACTCGACTTTTAACGCAGCCTCCAGGTCGGTGACGCGCTTGCTGATAACGGACTTCGATAAACCCATACGCTGCGCCGCCGTACTGATGCTTCCGGTTTCCATTACCTGTACGAAGGCCATAATATCATTGAGCCGATAGCGCATTGTTCTGTTTTTCCGAACACTGATTTCGAGGAAGGATGGGTTCCGAAGCAAACTAAAAAAGAGTAGCTTACAGTCTATATCGAAACGGATAAGGCAATGGCATGGATCATATTTCAGGCTTCAACTTTTATGCCGGAAAGTTTGCGCTCAGGCATTCAGCGATGGCGAGGTTACCTCATCACATCATGCTACCGGAAATAAAAGCGCAGATGAATCGTGAAGGTTTCTACAGCTGCCTCGTTTTTTAAGACCGTAAAATCTTTTTATAGAAACCAGACTCAAGGAGGACATCATGAGCCACATCAATCCCGACGAAGCCGTCATGCTTCTCATCGACCATCAGAGCGGCCTGTTTCAATTGGTCAAGGACATCCCGGTGCCGGATCTGCGCCGTAACGCGATTGCGCTCGCCAAGGTCGCCGCGCTGCTCAAGATTCCGGTCATTACCTCCGCTTCGGTGCCGGATGGCCCGAACGGACCATTGATCCCCGAAATCCACCAGGCTGCACCGCATGCCCAATTCGTGGGACGCCGTGGTGAGATCAACGTCTGGGATAGTCCTGATTTCGTCAAGGCTGTCGAAGCGACAGGCCGAAAAACGCTCATCATTGCCGGCACACTCACCAGCGTATGCATGGCTTTTCCCTGCATCAGCGCGACGGCGGGTGGATATAAGGTATATGCTGTGGTAGACGCCTCCGGCAACTCCAGCGTCATGGGCACCGAACTGACTATCGCTCGTATCGTACAAGCTGGAGTGATTCCCATCGATACGCTTGCAGTCATCTCGGAGCTGCAGGTTACCTGGAATCGGCCTGAAGCAGCGGCCTTTGCCGATATCTATGCCGACTATTCCATGCCCCATTACCGCCTGCTGATCGAGAGCTATGACAAGGCACAGGCAGTGCAAAGGGAAAAGAAGTGAATCCGGCGTTGCTCATATTCCAAGCGTACTATCCATGGCGACCGCACCTGGATTGTGCGCCTCGCGTCGGGGCCCACGCCGCAACAGATCCATGAGCGCTGATCAAAGAAGCCCGATCTACGATAGAGATTCGTAGTATGCGGGCAGACGTCACGGACTTCAACAGCGGAGCCTGGCTTCAAGAGCAGCAGTGGGTGCCGCGTTTCAGCATATTTTTATCACTTCAGATAACAGGAGAATGCAATGACCAGCGAGACGATTCGTGATCCAGAAAAAGATCATCTACTTACCCCCTGGAACGCCGCATTGGTGATCATCGATTATCAGCCTGTGCAGGTGAATTCGATTGCATCGATGGACCGGCAACTGTTGATCAACAATATCGTCGTGACCGCAAAGATTGCTTTGGCCTATGGCCTGCCGATCGTTCATTCGACCGTCAATGTGAAATCCGGCCTGAACAAACCTGCCATACCGCAACTGCGCAACGTAATCGGCGATTTGCCGACATATGACCGCTCGACGATCAACGCCTGGGAAGACATGGAGTTCAGAAAAGCGGTTGAAGCGACCGGTCGCAAAAAAATAATAATGACGGCCTTGTGGACCGAGGCGTGCCTAACCTTCCCATCATTGGACGCATTGCGGGAAGGTTACGAAATTTATGCCGTAGTGGATGCTGTCGGCGGTACTTCCCTTGCGGCGCATGATGCCGCGTTGCGACGCATCGAGCAGGCTGGTGGTAAGATGATCAGCTGGACTCAACTGCTTTGTGAGCTGCAGCGCGACTGGGCACGTACCGACACCGTGCCTGCATTCATGGATTTGTTCATCGAAACGGGAGGAACGGCCGGCATCCAGTTCGCCTATGATCGCGAGAAGTAAGCGATTACGGGGTTTACCGCCAATATCTTTAAGGGCTACACCTCCAACCGACGCCCGTCAGTCCGCAATGCAGGGTTCATACGCTTCTTTCAGCGTGCCTGCAAGCGGACTTGAAGGCCTTCCCGGCATACAACCGACGGACAGGTTTGAGATCGACATGCCAGCCTCGGGCCGCAGCAGGACGTGCATGCGCTCGTAACCAAACCTGGACGGCCCATGGCATGTCGCGGATGTGCATGCACAACGTCTAGTGACCTAGCGTGGCCATCATTCCGGACGAATAGCGTTCGCCGGCGGCGGCGCCGAACGGGGCGGCCTCATTCAGAGCATTCAGCTCGTCCTGGGTCAGCGTGATATCGGCCGCGGCGACGTTCTCCTCGAGATACTTGACGCGCCTCGTGCCGGGAATCGGCATTGTTCCCCTGTTCATCGTCCAGGCAATGGCGAGCTGGGACGGCTTGACGCCCTTCGCTTCGGCTATTTCGGTAAGGCGGTTGACCAACCGTAGATTGAACTGGAGGTTCTCGCCCTGGAAGCGTGGATCGAAACGGCGGAAGTCGTTCGGATGGAGATTGCCCAAGTCCTTCAGCCCGCCAGTCAGAAAGCCGCGGCCCAGCGGCGAGTAGGAGACGAAACCGATCCCTAGCTCTCTGGCAGTCGCCAGGACGTCGTTATGCTCGGCACCGCGTTCGAACAGCGAATACTCCATCTGAACGGCGGTGAGCGGATGAACCAGGTGGGCCTTCCTGATCGTTCTTGCCGATGCCTCGGAAAGCCCGATGTAGCATATCTTGCCTTCGTGTACCAGACCCGCGAGCGCGGCAATCGTCACCTCGATTGGCATGACAGGATCGATGCGATGCAGATAGACGAGGTCGATGACATCAGTCCGCAGGCGCCGCAGCGAGCCCTCGATCGCCTTGCGAATGTATGTCGGATCGCCCGTAACCAAGGGTTTCCCGCCTTCCATGGCGAGCTCGCCATTCTCGGTGAAACGAAAGCCTACCTTTGTCGACAGAATGACCTTGTCTCGCTTTCCTGAGAAGGCCTTGCCGAGAAGCGCTTCGTTTGTGAACGGGCCATAGACTTCGGCCGTATCAAAAACCGTTACACCGAGGTCGAGCGCCCGCATGAGCGTTGTCAGGTTTTCCTGCTCATCGCTCGGTCCATAGGTGGCACTCATTCCCATGCATCCAAGACCTTGGGCGCTTACCGTCATGCCCTGGCTTCCAAGTGATATAGTCCGCATTTTTTTCTCCTGGTAATATTTCAATGGTAATCGGTATGAGGCACGGCTGCCCCACGTCGGGCAGCCTGCTCAATCCAGCGTCGCACCAGTCAGTTGCTCGCTCAATTGCCACAGGCGACCGGCGGCTACGGGATCGATGGCGTGGGGTGTGACACCGCGCATTTCAGGACTGCCGTCGCTGGGAAGCGCTATGGCGATGTCGCAATCGGCGCAGTAGACCCCTCCCATATCTGCCAGTTGCGGGCTCGTCGCGCACCACACCGAGGTAGCGGCTCCCTGCTCGGGCGTCTTCATGTTGTTCTCCGGATCGATGATCGGCTTACCATCCGCATCGAAGATGTGGCTCGCCTCGATTTCGGATTGCAGCATGTAGCGTGTCAGCGGGGTGGCAATGCCGCCGGGATGGACGGCGAAAGCACGCACCTTCCGGCTGCGGCCGATCGAATCCAGCGCCACGGCAAACAGGGCGTTGGCAGTTTTGGACTGGCCATAGGCCACCCAGCGGTCATATTCGCGCCGCACGAAATTAGGATCATGGAAATCGATGCCGGCGCGGCGATGCCCGTAGGAGCTGAGCGTCACGACACGGGCGCCTTCAGCACGGACGAGAGCCGGCCAAAGCCGGCAGGTGAGCTGGAAATGGCCGAGATGGTTGGCCGCAAACTGCATTTCATAGCCTCGCGCATCGCGCGTCAGCGGCGCGGCCATGATGCCGGCATTGTTGACGAGGATATCGAGCTTGTCCGTCAGCGACAGGACGCGACCGGCGAACCGATCGATCGATGTCGGTTCCAGCAGATCCATTTCTTCCACGACCACGTCAGGCATGGCGGCAAGCGCTGCTTTCGCCTTGGCTGTATCGCGGGCCGGCACAACGATCTTTGCGCCCGCGGAGCGCAACGCGCGGACGGTCTCTATCCCGATACCTGAAGCGCCGCCGGTCACCACAACGGTCTTGTGGGTCAGATCGATGCCACTGATGACCTCGGAGGCAGTCGATGCTGCGCCGAAGCCCGAACCGACAGGTTTTTGAGGTGTGTTCGTCATAACGGTTTCTCCTTGTTCAAATAGTGTTTTGGAAGGCTTATTGAAACGCGGATACCGTCTGCGGTGGTAGCGCGATGCCGCCAACCTCTTGCATAATCCTATCAATCGGTGTTTTCCGGCAGGTACAATGCCCTCATGCATTCGGAGGCGGGCTTGGATCACTTGCATGAACTTCGCGCATTGGTGAAGCGCCATGGCCGGGAAGGCCCGGCTGAAACGGCGGTTGCCGGGCTAACGCTCTACATCGAGACGGATCTGTCGGTGGCGACCTACGTGGTCTACCAACCGGTCCTGGCCCTGGTTCTTGGCGGGGGGAAGCGGACAGTGCTCGGCGGCCGGGTATTCGACATCGCGCCGGGCGACTACGTGGCCGTGTCTGTGGACCTGCCGGCGACGGGACAGGTGACCCAGCCGCCATACTCCGCCGTCACGCTGGACCTGGACTTGAACATGCTCGCGAGCCTGATCGCGGAGCCCATGGCGCCGGAGTGGGGTGCCACCGCCGGAGTAGAGGTCAACCGCGCGGAGCCGGATTTACTTGATGCGATGTGGCGTTTGGTGCGGTTGCTCGACCAGCCGGAGGACATTGCGGTTCTTGCACCCATGATCCGACGGGAGGTGTTCTGGCGGATACTGCAAAGCCCGTGTGGTTCCATGGTCCGCCAGATCGCCATGGCGGACAGCCGTCTCTCGCAGGTGAGCCGTGCCATCACATGGCTGCGCACCAACTTTGCCGAGACGATGCGGGTGGAGCGCCTCGCCGAGCTGGCCGGGATGAGCCCGGCGTCGTTCCATCGTCATTTCAAGGCAGCGACCGCCATGAGCCCCCTCCAATATCAGAAGCAGATCCGCCTCCAGACGGCCCGGGCCCGCCTTCTGGCGCAATCGAGAGATATTGCAGGCGTCGGCTTCAGCGTGGGATATGAAAGCCCGAGTCAGTTCAGCCGCGAATATACACGCCAGTTTGGGGTTCCCCCGGCGCGTGATGCGGCGCGCTTCCGCAAATCTCAGGAGGTCAACGAGCCGGCAAAGCCATGATGGCAACAGCGGCCGGATTGGCAGAAAATCGCACAACAGCCTCCATTTGAAGCACGGAACAGCGCAGGCTCCACTATCAACACTTTGTTCCGACCGGTGTTGCATTGGCGAGCGCAATCGCATCTGCGCCCGCAGCGTAGTGAAGCCGCTCCGATACATCGTTCGCTGCCTCCCATACTGCTTCGGCCACGTCAGCCTCTGTCGTCACTGCGGCTGGCTTGGCAAACGCGGCGAAGATGGGCCGTGCGAATGCCATGTACGTATCGGGAACCACACCCTGCATACGGGCGCTTCCATTCTCCGCGAAGCGCGTCGTGGGAGCGTAGCCGGGCTCGACCAGCTTGACACGAATATTGAAGGCAGCAAGCTCAAACGCGACGGAACCCGTGAGCCCCTCGATCGCGGTCTTGCTGGCCGTATAGATGCCCGCCAGCGGCATCGCCGCCAGCGTCACGCTGGAGGTCACATTCACGATCACACCGGATCGGCGCTCTCGAAATTGGGGTATGACTGCCTGCATCAGCGCCATCACGCCGAAGGTATTGGTTTCGAAAACCTCGCGAGCCGTGGTCATCGGCGTGGCTTCGAACGCCCCGACGACGCCGATGCCCGCGTTGTTGACGAGCACATCGATGGGACCGGCGGCCTCGATAGCGGCGGCAATGCTCTCCGGGTGGGTGACGTCCAGCGCTAGCAGCCGCAAACGCTCTGACTGAGGCAGTATATCCCCACGGGGAGCACGCATGGTGGCAATCACCTTCCAGCCCATGGCATGGAAGTATTTCGCCGTCTCAAGCCCATAACCGCTTGAGCATCCTGTGATGAGTACTGTTTTCATGATGGCCTTTTTGGTCGTTGAAGATGACGTAACGATAGCCATATGAGCTAGGATTTTCTATGATCAAAAATCCAATTTTAATTATAGAAAATCCAGAATTGATTGATCCGCTATCTGAGGTTATCACGCTGCTCCGTCCCCGGACCGTGTTCAGCAAGCTGATCAGCGGCGCCGGGCGGTGGGGAGTCCGTTACGCTGCTTTCGAACAGCCAAGCTTCTGCACTGTCCTCGAAGGCAGTTGCCTTCTGGCAGTCGATGGACAGGAGACCGTTACGCTCAACGCGGGAGATTTCGTACTCATGCCGGCAACGCCGGGTTTCACCATCGCCGGGTTCGAACCCGTGACGCCTGAACAGATTGACCCGAAAACCGTGCCTGCTCCAACGGGCGAGGTCCGCCACGGAAAACTCGGCGGCCGGCCGGATGTGCGCATGCTTGGCGGATATTTTTCGTTTGACTCACCGGATGCGATGTTGCTGGTATCGCTATTGCCCGTCCTGTTGCACGTACGCGGGGTGGAGCGGCTATCCGTACTCACGAATATCCTCAGAGAAGAATCCATGGCGTATCGTCCTGGCCGCGATCATATTCTCGTCAGGCTCGTGGAAGTTCTCCTCGTCGAAGCGATACGCTCGATGGTCAGGACAGATGCGCCCATGGGGCTTCTTCGCGGGCTTGCCGATGCAAGGCTCGCAGCCGCGATGCGGCTCATGCACGGCGATCCTTCTTACTCCTGGACCGTCGGTGAACTCGCAAAGAAGGCCGCGCTGTCAAGGTCCGCGTTCTTCGAGCAATTCGCGCGCGCCGTAGGGCTCCCCCCGATGGAATATCTGCTGGCATGGCGCATGGCCATCGCCAAGGATTTGCTTCGGAGAGGCGATGTTGCAATCGCAACCATTGCCGAGCGGGTAGGTTACGGATCTGCAAGCGCGTTCAGCACCGCATTCAGCCGGCATGTTGGTCAGCCACCGGGTCGCTACGCTCGCCTGGGCCGCACATCGGCCAGGCTGCTCTTGCGGGCAAATGAAAGGGATAGCACGCATCAGACCTGAAATGTGGTGCGCCAGCCGGTGCGAGGCCACTATCCATGCTGTGTTCGACAGGCTGCATCCGCTGGGTCGCACCGTACACATCGACGAGATAGTGCAACCGTGCTATACCTTACAAAGGCAGGCTTTGTGTCGGCCATCGGCTGCCGATGGATAGCGGCTTCAGCGCGGGACGAGCAGGTTTATATGTACAACTGAACTAGGAGGATGTCGGCATGAAAGTACTGATAGTTATCACATCCCACGACCAATTGGGGGATACCGGACGAAAGACTGGATTCTGGCTCGAGGAACTCGCGGCTCCCTACTATGTTTTCAAGGATGCCGGTGCAGAAATCACGCTGGCATCCCCGAAAGGTGGACGGCCGCCACAGGATCCCAAGAGCGAGGACCCGGAGTTTCGTACCGACCTTACACTCAGGTTCGAACAGGATCGCGAAGCTCAAGCTCAGCTTGACAGGACGGTTCGCCTCGATAGCGTCAGGCAAGCCGATTTCGACACCGTGTTCTACCCTGGCGGACATGGCCCCATGTGGGATCTTGCCGAAGACAAACATTCGATCGCATTGATCGAGTCATTCCTTGCAGCGGGCAAACCGGTCACCGTCGTATGCCATTCCACGGCGGCATTGCGCCATGCCAGGACTGCTGACGGCAAGCCGCTTGTTGAGGGCAAGGAAGTCACCGGTTTTACCAACGGTGAGGAAGAAGCAGTTGGACTCACCCAGGTAGTGCCCTTTCTTCTCGAAGATGAAATGCTGAGGCTGGGTGCCACCTTCTCGAAGAAGGCTAACTGGCGCATTCACGTAGTCCGTGATGGTCTGCTGATTTCAGGGCAGAACCCGGGTTCCTCAGGTCCCGCCGCGGAGGCCCTGTTGGCGGTATTCACATAATTCATGCCAACGTCACGGATATGCATACACCATTCTGCTATCGCCGCATGAAAGCCATGATCGTCTAATCGATGGCATGTCGTTCTGTTTTTCCGAACGCTGATTTCGAAGAAGGATGGATTCCGAAGCAAGCCGAAAAAGAGTAACTTGCAGCTATATCGAAACGTGCACGGCAATGGCGCAGATCATACGGCGGGCTTCCATCTCTTGCGCCGAAGAAGATTTGTACTCAAGCATCTCGGGAAAGTTTTTTAATGGAAAAGAATCGGCTGGAAGCCTTCAGCGATGGCGTGATCGCCATCATCATCACCATCATGGTGCTGGAAATGAAAGTGCCGCACGGAGATGATCCGGCCGCGCTGCACCCCCTGTTTCCGGTATTCGTGAGCTATGTGCTCAGCTTTATCTACGTCGGCATTTACTGGAACAATCATCATCATTTGCTTCATGCCGTGCAGAAAATCAGCGGGCCGATACTGTGGGCCAATCTCCACCTGCTGTTCTGGCTTTCCCTGCTTCCCTTTGTCACCGGCTGGATGGGAGAAAACCACTTTTCTACCTGGCCGGTTGCGCTGTATGGGATCGTCCTGCTGATGGCCGCCATCGCCTACTCGATCCTGGAGTTTGCGCTCATCAGGATCCAGGGGAAGGATTCGCAGCTTGCCAGGGCAGTCGGCGCCGATTTCAAGGGAAAGGCATCCCTGGTAATTTATGCTTCTGCCATACCGCTGTCGTTCCTTAGCCGGTGGCTTGCCTTCGGCCTGTACGTGGCTGCCGCCATCATGTGGATAATTCCCGATCGCCGTATTGAGAAAAAACTCAACCAGGATTCTTGACTTGCATTCCGTGCATGTAAACAGCAACCAGAGAGGAGAACAGCCATGCAATCAGCCAGCAAATCGATGAAAAAACTGCTTCGCGTCGAGCGCAGCACAGGCCGCCATTGGGTGGGCGATGGTTTTCCCGTACAGACCCTTTTCTCCTACTCGAACATGGGTGCCGCCATCAGCCCTTTCCTGCTGTTCGACTACGCGGGCCCGGCAGAATTCACGCCTACGGATCAACGGCGCGGAGTTGGCGGCCACCCGCACCGCGGATTCGAAACGGTAACGATCGTCTATAGCGGCGAAGTGGAACACCGCGACAGTTCCGGCGGCGGGGGCAAGATCGGGCCGGGCGATGTGCAATGGATGACCGCAGCATCAGGGCTGGTGCATGAGGAGTTCCATGGCTGTGATTTCGCGCGGCAGGGCGGAATGCTCGAAATGGTCCAGTTATGGGTCAATCTGCCTGCCAGGGACAAGATGTCGCCTCCGCACTATCAAGCCATCTCGAATAGCCAGATCCCAGCCGTGAACCTGCCTGACAAGCAGGGGATCGTGCGCGTGATTGCGGGCCGGTTTGATGGCGTGGAAGGACCCGCGCATACATTCACGCCGGTCAACGTTTGGGATCTTCGCCTCGATGGCGCGCATGAAATGGATTTTGCCATACCTGACGGCTACACCACCCTGCTGGCGGTGCTGAAGGGTTCGTTGCGCATCGCAGGCGGAGATTCAGGAAGTGAAATACTCGGTGCGGCCGAAATTGCCCGGTTCGATCCGGCGGGCGACCATATCCGTATTGAAAGTGCGCAAAATGCCACCGCGCTGCTGCTGTCCGGCGAACCCATCCGCGAGCCGATCGTGGGAAGCGGTCCTTTCGTCATGAACAGCGCCAGCGAAATCCGCCAGGCGATGGCAGATTACCAGAGCGGCAAGATGGGCCACATGCCATGAATGCTGCGGAATTGCCTTCGCATCCATCAGCATGAGTACAGCGGTAGGTTTTTTTGAAGTGAACCAGGGCCTGTCAACAGGCCCTGGTGGAGCACGACGGGAATAATCAGCCGTGCTCCATTCGAGTTTGCTACTTGCGGCGGCGCGTTGCTCCCAGGCCGACAAGCCCAATACCGATAAGCGCAAGGGACACGGGTTCGGGCACGGGATTCTGGGGATCCTGCGTCGGAGGGGTGCCCACGCTTCCCGCATATTTTACCGAAGCTCCACCTCCCGGCCCGGCGCCGACCTGCTGGATGTGTACCATTGCGAGAGACGCGGGGCCACTGCCGGATACCGAAACGAGAAAGTCATTAACCACGACATTGCTGATTGTCCAGGTGCTGAACTCGCCGTTGGTGAAGCGGTTTGCAGCGCTATTAGGATAATCGAGATCCAGGTAAAAATCGTAGCCCGCATCCTTTCCGGGCGGATTTATACCGAAATCGGCGGAAGTAACGAGTTGCGTCCCGCCGAAATTGGAAAATGAGCCGCTGGTCAGAGTAGGCGTTCCATCGTAGGAAAAGAGAAGCTGGGAGATATAAGCGTCATCCCCGATACTTCCAGGTAGATTGTTCACCAGATTGTCAAACCTGAAGTCCACATTGTTTCCGTTCTGCGTCAGGGTCAGCGTAGCAACGGTTGCGTTGGCAGCCGTTACGCTCCCCGTCACATAGGTGTTGATATCGATCGTCAAAGCAGAGGCGGATAGTGGCGCGATAATCATTCCCAATCCTATCAGCACGCTGGAAAAAGTGCCCTTTGTTGCCTTTCGTTGCAGTTTCATCATTTCCTCGTCTAAGTAAAGTGTTTCGCCCACCCCTTATCAAGCAACAACCGTGCCAATTTATAATACAATGAAATTAAATGAAAATATTTGACAAAAAACCACCGATGTCAGCATCATCGACAATCCCGTCCCTGAATGAGGGTGTTTATGCAAAACTGTTCACGGTGTCCGCGAGCGCATGAGCTTCGCGGAAAGAGGAGCTGGGAAATGAAACGAGAGGAAGGCAAGCCAGCAGGCAGAGAGCTGCTGATGGCACCGGACAGGCGCAGGGAACCTAAGGAAGCGCTGGACCTGCAGGAGAAAGCATTCGGCTGACGTGATGCCGATATGGATTACATGGAGTTCAAATCCCCCATCGCCGCCAAAACCATTCCGGTTCCGGCAGCGATCAGCAGGATATCCGCCGCAACCCGCACATAACGGTATCCGGGGCCCGGATACCCCAATTGCGCAAGCAAGGGCGGGGGCAGGTCATAAAAAACCACGTTGCGGGGCAAAGGATAGCCTATGGCCCATTTCCTTGCCTGTCCCGGCGGCATGCAGCCGTTGTATTTTTTTGCCAGACCGGGCGGACAGCGGCCGCTCTGGAAGCGCGGCACGAAATAATCGTGGATGATGGCTCGCTGGCGGTTATCGAAACTGAAATTTTGGGCCGGATAATTTCCCGACCCGGGATAGCGGTTGCCGCCTTGATTGTTCCAGTTCCGACCGGAATTCCCGTTGCCGCGGCCAGCCCCGTGCTGACCAGCGTTGCCCTTGTTTCCTTTTGCACCGGGGTAACCATGCTTGCCGCCATTGCCATTGCCATTGCCCTTACCAGCCCATGCCGGTTTTTCGGCGGAAGCGGGCAAAGGCATGCCCATGGCTACGGTCATAGCGGCGAAAATGCAAAAAACCGAAATAATTTTACGCATTCGCGATTCCCTCACTCTTGTCCCTGTTCGCGTGGCCTTCCATCAACCCTGTACCGTTACCCAAGCCATGCATCGAGACGGGAACAGAGTGTTTCATAAGGGCAATAGCCTCGCGCAAGCAACGCATATCCTTGAGGACCCTGCATCATCACCGCCGGAAAACCGCTCACACCCCTTCTGCGCGCTTCCTGGAAATGTTCCAGAGTCCTGCTCCTGGCTGCATCCGACTCGAAAACCCGAAGGAAGTGCTGCTCATCCAGCCCCATCGCACGAGCCAACTGCGCCAGCACATCTGGAACCGTCACGTTCTGCTGCTCCGCATAAAAAGCCGATTGCACCCGCCTGAAGAAAGGAAAGACCATCTCTTCATCCATCAGTGAAACCGCAACCACTGCACGGCTGGCCGGTTCCGTATCGTAGACGAATCCTTCCGGCATCGCTCCCTCGAAACGGAATGGTTGGCCGG
Organism: Nitrosospira sp.; assembly: GCA_035547595.1. Taxonomy (GTDB): domain Bacteria; phylum Pseudomonadota; class Gammaproteobacteria; order Burkholderiales; family Nitrosomonadaceae; genus Nitrosospira. The sequence continues at coordinate 6,104 of DASZUL010000077.1, read as the reverse complement.
TGGCACGATGAACCGCCTGCCAGTGGCCCAGGATTTCCTCGCGCTGCGCCGCCGGCAAGGGAATTTTCGTTCCCGGCCGCAACCCGCCCAGCAGCAATTCGAATTTCACCTGTCGCGCATATTCCACCCGGGCTTTCTCGATTACCGGCGAAAAACCCCAGCACCAGGAACACATGGGGTCGGCAATATACCACAGGGTCTTTTCCATCATCGATACCGAAAGGCCGCGCGGGATGACTTGCTCGAATGGGAGCTAACGTCAGGCAGCTGCGCGCGCGGCTCTCTTGCGCTCATGTTCCTGCAGGAAACGCTTGCGTATGCGGATGGTCTTGGGGGTGATCTCAACCAGTTCGTCATCCGCGATGAACTCGACAGCGGATTCCAGGGTGAGCTGGATCGGCGGGGTCAGCGTCACGGCTTCATCGCTTCCGGAAGCGCGAATGTTGGTAAGCTGTTTTCCCTTGATGGGATTGACTACCAGGTCGTTATCGCGGCTGTGAATGCCAATCACCATCCCTTCGTACAGGCGGTCTCCCGGATTCACGAACATGCGCCCGCGCTCCTGTAGTTTCCACAACGCATAGGCTACCGCCTCGCCCTGCTCGGCGGAAATAAGCACCCCGTTGCGCCGCGCCGCGATTTCCGGCCGCATGGGCGCATAGTCGTCGAATACGTGACTCATGAGACCGGTGCCGCGCGTCATGGTCATGAAATCGGATTGAAAGCCGATCAGGCCGCGTGCGGGAATGCGATAGTCCAGCCTCACCCGCCCCCGCGCATCCGAAACCATGTCCTGCAGGTCGCCGCGCCGCGCGCCCAGCGCTTCCATCACCGCGCCCTGGTGAGCCTCGTCCACATCCACGGTAAGCATCTCGAACGGCTCGCACTTCACGCCATCCACCTCCCGTATCACCACATGGGGACGCGAAACCGCCAATTCATACCCTTCGCGCCTCATGCTTTCCAGCAAAATGGTGAGGTGCAGTTCCCCCCGCCCGGAAACGAGGAACGAGTCGGTGTCGGCGGTTTCTTCCAGCTTCATGGCCACGTTGGTGAGCAGCTCTTTTTCCAGTCGCTCGCGCAACTGCCTGCTGGTCACGAACTTTCCTTCCTTGCCCGCAAAAGGCGAGGTATTCACCTGGAAATTCATTGTCAGCGTGGGCTCGTCCACGGCGGGCATGGGCAATGCCTCGGGCCGATCGATGTCCGCAAGCGTGAAGCCGATACCCAGCTCCTCAATGCCGTTGACCAGCACGATATCGCCGGCGAGCGCCTCATCGAGCTGTATCCGCTCGATACCGCGGAAACCCAGCACCTGGTTGACCCTTGCCTTCTTCGAAGCGGCGGTGCCGGCGAGGACCATGACCTCCTGTCCCGGCTTGAGCCGCCCGCGGCTGACGCGGCCGATGCCGATGCGGCCGACGAAGCTGGAGTAGTCCAGTGCGCTGACCTGCAACTGCAGCGGCTCGTCCGGATTTCCCTCAGGCGCGCGAACATGCTTGAGCACGGTATCGAACAAAGGACGCATATCGGGGCTGGGCTGTTTCAAGTCCAGCATGGCATAGCCATTGAGCGCAGAGGCATAGACCACGGGAAAATCCAGTTGCTCTTCGTTCGCCCCCAGTTTGTCGAATAGATCGAAAGTATGATTGATTACCCAGTCCGGGCGGGCGCCGGGGCGATCCACCTTGTTGACGACCACGATGGGACGCAACCCCAGCGCCAGCGCCTTCTTGGTCACGAACCGCGTCTGCGGCATCGGCCCCTCGACCGCATCCACCAGCAACAGGACACCGTCCACCATGGAAAGGACGCGCTCCACCTCCCCGCCGAAGTCGGCGTGGCCCGGCGTATCCACGATGTTGATATGCACCCCTTGATAATCAACCGCGCAGTTCTTGGCAAGAATAGTAATGCCCCGTTCGCGCTCGATATCGTTGGAATCCATCACGCGCTCCGCGATATGCTGGTGAGCCGCGAAAGAACCTGCCTGGTGCAACAGCTTGTCGACCAGGGTGGTCTTGCCATGGTCGACATGGGCGATAATGGCGATATTGCGAACGGGACGAAGCATCGGAAACCTCGGTCGGTACGGAAAAGCGCGGGATTATATCAGGTAGTGTGCCTGCAACATACATAGACGAACCGGCTGGCAATTGGTTCGAAAAATGACGGCGAAGGGGTGCGCCTCGTGCCGCCCGGTCCCGCCCCGGCTCAGCCTGTCTCGGCGGGACCCGAAAATATACCATCCCATGATGTCATTCAAGTGTCAGGACAGGCGGAAGCTCCCTCGTTGGCGTTAAAAGCCGACTCCGAGATAACCACCGGCCGTCACGCCGTCGATCTTGACACCGTCCGTTCTGCCACTCGTCAGGTGGTAGCGGGCATCGACGCCCACGAAGAAATCTTTCCAGATTCGATAATCGGCACCGGCACCGAAGATGATCCCCGGAATCAGGACAGTAATGGACTCGGACGGGGGACTGATCACATGGATACCGAGACCTGCGGGAATGATCCAGGGCCTGAACCTGGAGCCCTCCAGAAACTTGATCTTCGGCGATGCCGTCAATGTAAATTGGCTGACGTTCACGCCGGCTCCCGGAGCGGGAAGCGCGTTGCCCCTCACCTTGGAGCCGAATTCCTTGTATTCGAACATCACCTCCGACATGACACTGGTCCCGGGCAGTGCTCCCCAGACATCGTTGGTCAGGTTAAAATCAAAACCGGCTCCAATATACCATGCATCCCTGTCCGCCTGGCCTCCAGGTCCTCCAAGACCACTGCTTTGAATGGATACGCCGTTGCGCAGGTGATCGCTGTGCGCAAAGCCGCCACGGAAAAACAGCATATGCGTCTTTCCCCCTGGCTGCTTCTCCCCTGCTGCCGCGGCTTCTTCCAGCTTGGCCACCTTCTGCACTTCCGCCGCCTGCCTCTTTTCCACTGCAACTGATCTTTCCTCGATTTTCATCAGTTTCTGCGTATCGCGAGCGGATTCGGATTTCAACTGGTTCAGCTCGTTCCGGATGGCTTGCATGCTTGCTTCCAGCTGTTTCAGCGACTGCTCCAAGGCTTCAGTCCTTGCATTCTGGCCTAACGCTGCCGGCGCGGGCATCATCATGACAAAAGCAAGCAGGGCAGCGCCAGCACTACCAGCCGGGCGTATCTTTTTAAAATCACCTTTCACCATTTTCCCCCATTGTTATATCAAAACCTGTTGATCTGCTGCTTCATTCGGATATGGCTGAGCCTGAGAAAAGCTCGGGAAAGAACAGCAGTACTTATTTACGGCACGGCGTGAACACCGCTACGGCCAGAATCGGCAGTGCGCCGTCTATTCAGGACAAGCGGATTTTTATATCCGCTAATGGATGATATGGTGCGGCAGAAAAAAAGAACCTGACGCATGTCATCTTCCGTGCGTCTCCTGAACAGCTGGGGTTGCTGCCGCTGGGGCAATCAAGGACCGGATGGAGTAAAAGGCAGAGGAAAAGGCGGGAGAAAGAATTGCAGGCTTTGTTGTTACTGCCGGGAGAACAACTGCATCGGCCTGGAGCTTTCTCGCAATGCCGGTCCTGTTTTTCTTTGCTCGGATTCTCAGCCGTCGAAACGGCGCTCGCAGCTTCTATGCCAGGGAAATAACCGGTCGTTTCCTGCCGATAGGTCCGCAGTCCCTGGCCGGATAAATCACGAGGCGATAAGAAATGAATCCTGATCACGATATTCATCTCCGGAATTTCTCAAGAAAAGTAGCCCCCTGAAGGAACGAGTTCCTTCCGGATGGCTACGACCCCGATGGGAGAAGCCACGGCAGCAAAGCATTGCGGCTCGGCTCGCCTATTTGACGTTGGGCTGGCTCTCTTTCCTGACGCTGGTGGGACCCGTCAGCGTGATATCTTTTCGAAGCTGCTGCATATCCACGAAGCGTGCATTGACGCCTTCGACCTTCTCCAGGTCGTCCGTCGATTTGAACGACCCGGCTTTGGAACGATAGTCAATGATGGCCTTCGCCTTGGCAGCAGTGATACCTTTCAGGGTCTGCAGTTCTTCCTGGGTTGCGGTATTGACGTTGACCGCAGCGTGCGCGGATCCGAATGCCGCCAGAGCAGCGATGAAAATGAGGGAATTTTTCATGGGTTCTCCTGGGTTGATTGAAAGCGAAACGGAAGTGTTGTCTGCGCTTATCGCGACGTCACCATCCGGTTTGCACTGACCATCATATTGCGCGGCGTGCGGAAGAACCCTGACCAATATCATCTTGCCGGCGGTTATTCATCTTCGGGCAAATAATAGTTTTGCCTCACTGCAAGGGGCTCAAGGAATCCCCGAAAGCTTGTTGAGGAGCGCCTCAAACCTCGAATGTGAAGGAGTGAATGCTTCGGAAATGGATCAATCCAGCGTGGCCGAACAGGTACGAGGAACTGCGTTCACCTGGGACGGGGACCAGTCTCAGGAAGGCAAAGAAGATGGGGCCGGGGAGAACAGCAAATCCGGCAGGAATGCAAGAACCGAATCAGGCCTTGGTCGCGGCCAGAAGCATGGGGCGGCCCATATCCGCGCTGCGCGATCCTTCGGGGAGGCGGTGGTGGGGGACACGGTGGTGGGCGAGTTGCTGCAGGCGCTCCAGATCGTTGAGCTTGACGTGACGGCAGTCACTGCTGATAAGCCCGCTGTGCTGGAAGCGCGCGAATACCCGGCACACCGTTTCTTCAGCAATTCCCAGATAGTTTCCGATATCACCGCGCGACATGCTCAGGTCGAACTCATTGGCTGAGCAATGACGTTCGGAAAATTGCTTCGAAAGGCTGAGCAGGAAGGCTGCCAGGCGCTCTTCGGCATTGTGCTTGCCAAGCAGCAGCGCCAATTCCTGGGCATGGCGGACCTCCATGCTCAGGATCTTGAATATCTCGTATTGAATGGCTGAATCTTTCCTGGTCAATTCTTCAAAGCGGTCGATGGAAACTTCGCAAACGGAAGTAAGCCCCGTCGCCCGTGCCTCGCAGTTGTGTTCCCGAGTTTCCATGTCCTCCAGCCCCAGCAATTCTCCCGCTATATGAAAGCCTATTATCTGAACCTGGCCATCTTCGGTAGTGATGCATGTCTTGACCGATCCACCACGAATGACATACAGATATTCGACGGACTGCCCCATGCGATAGAGGGTTTCTCCGCGCTTGAGCACCTGTTTTCTTTTCACTACCCGATCGAGCAGCGACGCATCGCCACTCTTCAGCCAAAGTGACATGCACAGCTTGTACGCACCGCAGTTTCTGCAATCCTGGGGTATGCTTGCGGGGACTTCCGCGACCGTGGCCCATTTCGATACTTTCGACATATGATTCACCATTCGTTCATGTAGAGTTGCTGCCTTGTTGCCGCTTTCTTGCCATCCTTCGCACGCAGCCCATCCAGCAGAGCGCAGGGCAGATCCGTTAACTGATATTTGCCGCTCGTCACGCCCGCCGCAAGCATTTCCAGGGTCTGGCTCTGCAGCAGCCCGACTATCTCCTGCTTGATCGGCCACCATCGGGAATGCAGCGGGCAAGCCGTCTTTTCGCTGCAAACCTTGAGTCCCAATACGCACTCTTCCGTAAATCCCGGACCTTCCGTGAGTTCCACGATCTGCATCAGGTTGATTTCAGCGCTGCTTTCCCGCAGGCAAAAACCACCCTGCTTGCCACGGAAAGAATATAGCAGGTTACCCTTGCATAATTCCTGCAAAATCTTCGCCAGATAGGTCGGCGGCGACTTCAGGTGTTCCGCGATGGTACGATTCAGCACCGCGACCCCGGCTGGTTGCGTGGCCATGTAGATAAGCGCCTGGACGGCGTATTGGGTAGTGCGGGACAAGATCATTGCAGGTTCGCCCGGATGTTTCTACCTATATCGTTTCCATCTATATCAGCCAGTAGACGAAGATGAACAATCCCAGCCAGACGACGTCCACGAAGTGCCAGTACCAGGCAACGCCCTCGAAGCCGAAATGATTCTCGGGCGTGAAATGCCCGGCCAGCACCCGGCAATAGATGACCAGCAGCATGATCGAGCCCAAGGTCACATGGAAGCCGTGGAAGCCGGTCAGCATGAAGAATGACGCACCATAC
>DASZUL010000076.1:0-35415 GCA_035547595.1 Nitrosospira sp. | reverse complement strand
GTGGACAATAGCCGCGTAATGGGAACAATAGAATTCAAGGATATCGTCAAGGGCGGCATCAAGGAACGCTTTTCGGAATTGCGCCGCATGGGTATCAGGACGGTGATGATTACCGGCGACAACAGGATCACCGCTGCCGCGATTGCCGCCGAGGCGGGCGTGGACGATTTCATGGCGGAAGCCACGCCCGAGGATAAACTCAAGCTGATCCGTTCATATCAGGCTGGTGGACGCCTGGTGGCGATGACGGGAGACGGCACCAACGATGCGCCGGCGCTGGCGCAGGCCGATGTGGCCGTCGCCATGAATTCGGGTACGCAGGCGGCAAAGGAGGCAGGCAACATGGTCGATCTCGACTCCAATCCCACCAAGCTGCTCGAGATCGTGGAGATCGGCAAACAGATGCTGATGACCCGTGGCGCTTTATCCACATTTTCCATAGCCAACGATGCCGCCAAATATTTCGCCATCATTCCCGCGGCTTTCGCCACCACCTACCCCCAATTGGCCGCGCTCGACGTGATGCGTCTTACCAGCCCGTCATCCGCCATTGTTTCCGCCGTGATCTTCAACGCGCTGATCATCGTCACATTGATTCCGCTGGCATTGAGGGGCGTGAAATACCGGGCCATCGGCGCTGCCCTGCTGCTGCGGCGCAATCTGCTGATTTATGGATTGGGTGGCATCCTGGTGCCGTTTGCCGGAATCAAGGGGATAGACATGGCGCTGGCCATGCTCGGCCTTGCATAGGAGCACCGCGTGAAAACCATTTTTCGTCCCGCCATGACATTGTTTGCCATACTGACGATCATTTGCGGCCTGCTGTATCCGCTCGCTGTCACCGTCATCGCGCAAACGCTGTTTGCGGATAAAGCTGGGGGCAGCCTGGTGCTGCGCGACGGCCAACCGGTCGGTTCCTTGCTGATCGGCCAGATGTTTCTTTCCCCGAAATATTTCTGGGGCCGGCCTTCCGCCACCAGCCCCATGCCCAATAACGGCGCGTCGTCGGGCGGGTCGAATCTGGGCCCTACCAACCCGGCACAGATCGACACGGTAAGGATGCGCATCGAAGCCCTGAAACGGGCCGATCCCGGCAATATCGCCCCGATTCCGATCGACCTGGTGACGGCCTCTGCAAGCGGCCTGGATCCGGAGATCAGTATCGCTGCAGCATACTACCAGCTGGAGCGCGTTGCGCGCGCGCGCAATGCCACCATTGAAGAAATACGCGGCATGATAGCAAAACTGGGCAAGACCCGATATCTCGGATTCTTCGGTGAACCACGCGTGAACGTGCTGGCCCTCAACCTAGCTCTCGATCGGGCTTTCGGCCGCACCGGCGGTACCGAGCCCCGCTGAGGAAACAACTGATGCGCCTGACTTATGATTCCGATAAATAGCTTTAACGCCGTTGGCCGCCATGCCCCCGGCTGAGCCTCCGCGCCCCGATCCCGACGCGCTGCTGGCGCAAATCCGGAAGCGGGAGCTGTCCACATCCCGGGGGAAACTGCGTATTTATTTCGGCGCCTCGGCAGGAGTCGGCAAGACTTATGCGATGCTGACCGCCGCCAGACGCATGCAAGCCGGTGGCCACGACATCGTGGTTGGCGTTATCGAGTCCCATGGCCGCGATGAAACGGCAGCCCTCGTCGAGGGGCTCGAGGTCCTGCCCGAAAAGAAAATCCACTACCGCGGGAAAACGCTGACCGAATTTGATATCGATGCGGCGCTGGCACGCCATCCCGCAGTGATCCTGGTAGATGAACTCGCCCATGCCAATGCGCCGGGTTCGCGTCATCCCAAGCGCTGGCAGGATGTCGAAGAATTGCTGGATGCGGGCATCGATGTAGTCACGACAGTCAATGTGCAGCATCTGGAAAGCCTGAGCGATGTGATCGGCGGCATCATAGGCGTGCGCGTGGCGGAAACCCTGCCCGATACGGTATTCGACGAAGCCAGTGAAATCGTGCTGATCGATATAACGGCGGACGAGCTTCTCATGCGGCTCAGGGCCGGAAAAGTGTACCAGGCACAGCAGGCGGAGCACGCTTCCCGGAATTTTTTCCGTAAAGGCAATCTGATCGCCTTGCGCGAACTGGCGCTGCGCCGCACCGCCGATCGTGTGGAAGATGATGTGAAGGCTTACCGCATCGAAAAATCGATCGTGCCGGTATGGAAAACCGATTCGACCCTGCTCGCCTGCGTCGGGCCGGGTCTGGATGCGGAGCATGTGATTCGCGGAGCAGCCCGAATGGCGGGACGGATGAATAGCGACTGGCACGCGATTTATGTCGAGACACCGCAATTGCAGCGCCTGTTGCCCACGCATCGCGAGCGCATACTGGAAAAGCTGAAGCTTGCCCAGAATTTGGGCGCCACCTCGGCGGTGGTGGCGGGAAATGATATTGCCTTGGGGATAGTGGACTACGCGCGCGCCCACAATCTATCGAACATCGTGGTGGGGCGCGGTCGCTCCCCCGTCTGGCCCTGGCGCAGCGCTCATGCGAAGAGGATCGCCAGTTATGCGCCGGACATGGATATGATTGAAATAGGCCGTCCCTTTCCGAAAGAATCACCGGGCTTTGAACAATCGAGCGGAGCAGAAGTATTCCAGTCAGCTCCGGGCGCACCACTTTCACGGGGGCAGGCCATGCTCCGGTGGAGCTATGCCTGGGCAGCGGCGGTCAGCCTGCTGACCGCCCTCCTCGCCATGCCGCTGTCGCGCTATCTGGATCTCGCCAACATCGTCATGCTGTTTCTGCTGGCTACGGTGCTGGTCGCTGTGAGATGGGGACGTGGCCCATCGATTGCCGCAACGCTGGTAGGCGTCATCGCATTCGACTTCTTTTTCGTACCTCCAAGGTTTTCATTCGCTGTCAGCGACCTGCAATACCTGGTGACATTCATGATCATGCTTGCGGTGGGTTTGATCATTGGGCATCTCACCGCCGGCTTGCGCTACCAGGCGCGCGTCGCATCGCATCGCGAGGAACGCGCACTCGCCTTGTATGAATATGCGCGCGAGTTGTCCGGCGCCTTGCAAACCGAACAGATTTCTGAAGCGACGCGTAATTTTGTTCAACGCACGTTCCGTGCGGGGGCAACGTTATTACTGCCCGACGATGCAGGCCATTTGCACTTTGCCCGGGCGCCAGGGGAAATATCCGGACCTCCTGGCACCCATGCTCCGGATATGGGAATAGCGCAGTGGGCATTCGATCATGCGGAGCCGGCCGGCATCGGCACGAATACGCTTCCCGGCGGAAACTTTTTCTATCTGCCGCTGGTCGCACCGATGCGTACGCGCGGCCTGCTTGCCATTGAGCCCGAAAATCGCCGCTGGATACTTATCCCAGAGCAGCGGCGCCAGCTCGATACCTTTGCCACGCTCGCGGCCATCGCGCTGGAACGCGTGCATTACATCGAGATTGCAAAGAGCGTGCTGATACGCATGGAGTCGGAGCGGCTGCGCAATGCGTTGCTGGCCGCGCTGTCGCACGACCTGCGCACGCCCCTCACCTCGCTGGTCGGGCTATCCGACTCCCTGGCCATGTCCGCTCCGGATCTCACTCCATCCCAGCGGGAGCTGGCGGAAGCCGTGCGTGACGAAGCTGTCCGCATGAACAATCTCGTGTCCAACCTGCTGGATATGGCGCGCATTCAAAGCGGCGAGGTCAAGCTCAATTTGCAGTGGCAGCCCTTCGAGGAGGTCGTGGGTAGCGCATTGCACGCCTGCCGCTCTCAACTGGCGCGGCATCAACTGCAAACCCGGCTTCCCCGCGACCTGCCCCTGGTTCACTTCGACGCCGTACTGATCGAACGGGTGCTGTGCAATCTCATCGAAAATGCGAGCAAATATACACCGCCTGGTTCATGCTTGATCATTGCGGCGGAAGTGAAAGAACGGTTCCTGGAAGTCACTTTCTCCGATAACGGCCCCGGGCTGCCACGCGGCATGGAGGAAGCGGTTTTCGAGAAATTCACCCGTGGAGAAAAAGAGTCGGCCAAACCGGGTGTCGGCCTGGGGCTCGCGATTTGCCGCGCGATCGTCGAAGCGCATGGCGGCACCCTTTGTGCGAGGCGCCCGCCGGATGGCGGGAGCGCCTTTATATTCACGCTTCCGCTCGGCAAACCGCCAGATATGCCTTCAATGGAGGAAATTCCTGCTAGTCTTCCGAATTGAGCGGTACGCGCCCGCCGTGCCGCTGAGTCATGCAAAGCCTGAATCCTTCCAAATCATGAGTGGATCCGTTCCCAATGTCCTGATAGTCGAAGACGAGCCGCATATCCGGCGTTTCGTACGCATGGCGCTGGAAATCGAGGGATGGCATGTGTTCGAATCGGAAACCTCACGGCGCGGGCTCATCGATGCGGGAACACGCAAACCGGATCTGATCATTCTGGATCTCGGCCTGCCTGACGGCAATGGCATCGATTTCATTCTGGATGTGAGAAAGTGGTCATCCATTCCCATTATCGTCTTATCGGCCCGGAGTGAGGAGCAGGACAAAATCAGGGCGCTGGATGCCGGCGCGGACGACTACCTCACCAAACCGTTTGGGGTAGGCGAACTCATGGCGCGGATACGCGCCATGCAGCGGCGCGACCTCCAATCCCATGTCAATGAAAGCGGAGTGGTCAAGTTCGGCAATATCAGCATCGATCTCGCGTCGCGCCTGGTCACCCGAGCCAATCAGGTGGTGCATCTGACGCCGATAGAATATCGGTTGCTGACGACGCTGGTAAAAAATGCGGGGCGCGTCGTCACCAGCCCGCAGCTCCTGCGCGCGGTCTGGGGCCCATCGCACTCGGAAAGCGGGCACTATCTGCGCATTTACATGAGCCATTTGAGGCAAAAGCTGGAAGACGATCCGGCGCGGCCGAAATACCTGCAAACCGAAACCGCCGTAGGCTACCGGTTGCTACTGTCCCTGGAATAGCTTCGATCCTGCGCTTTTCCCTGATCCCTGCATTCTTTACTTGGGACAATCACATATTTACACTGTTTTTATGCGATTTCTTCTAGCATCATGACACGGGCACCGTCGTGGCCGCCCCGCAAGGAGAACTCGCATGAAACGCATCCATATCATAGTAAACGCATCTGAAACGCCAGCCGTACGCGAAGCAGCCTTCATCTCAGGGGCGGACAGGCTGGTGATCACCTCATCCCCTATCGGGTCGCTTTCGGCATGATCCGATCTGAATCATCCAGCTGAACGGAAAACCGGACACAACAGCATCTTTTGGCGGGAGCGTGGGCATCCCGCTTTCCGCATGAGATGCGGTCATGCCCCGTTTTACAGCCTTTTTACGGCTCGCAATTGGTTGTTTTGGTTGTTTTCCGATCTTACAGTCTTTCTTACGATATTTCAGTGGCTTATATCCGAACCTGAGGCAAAGGGATTTTCCCGGCGAGCGTGAAGGCAACGATGAAAAGACTCATGTTTGCAGTCTGTCTTTTGACAACCATGCAAGCGCATGCGCAAAACGGCTTTCCGCAACTCAAAGGCTTCCTCTCGCCCTTGACCATCAGCGGCTATGTGGAAGCTTACTATGGCGGCGACTTCAATAATCCGGTGGGCAATACCAGGCCCGCGTTTCTTTATAGCTTCAACAAGAATAATGAAGCCGCAGTCAATCTGGCGTTCCTTAGGGGATCCTATGCCACCAGTATGTTCAGGGCCAACCTCGCATTGGCGTTGGGCACCTACATGAAAGCCAACTACGCGCTCGAGCCGGGCTTCCTGGGTAATTTTTACGAAGGCAACGTCGGCATAAAGCTGTCTCGGGAAAGAAACCTGTGGCTGGATGCGGGCGTTTTCCCGTCGCATATAGGCCTCGAAAGCGCGGTGGGCAAGGATAACTGGACATTGACGCGAAGCATCGAGGCAGACAACACACCCTATTATGAATCGGGCGCCAAGATCGGATATACGTCCACCGATGAAAAATGGTTCGTCAGCGCCTTGATCCTCAACGGCTGGCAGCATATCAAGCCGGTAGAAGGCAGTTCCCTTCCTTCATTCGGTACCCAGGTAACCTATAAACCTTCCCCGGGGATAACACTGAACAGCAGCACGTTTCTCGGCACCGACAAGCCCGACAGCTCGCGGCGAATGCGCTATTTCCATAATTTCTACGGAATTTTCCAACTGGATGACAGGCTGGCTGCAACGGTGAATTTCGATATTGGCGCGGAGCAGGCGGGCAAGCATGAGGAGGCGATGAACCTCTGGTTCAGCTCCATGGTTGCGTTGAGATATACCCCTACAACCAATACGGCCGTGACGCTCCGGGGGGAATACTATGACGACAGGCATGGCGTTATCATCGCATCGAAGACCCCCAATGGCTTCAAGACATGGGGGTTCTCGGCCAATTTCGATTACCGCCTCACCGGCAATTTGCTGTGGCGGATCGAGGCGCGGACATTGGGCAGCAAAGACGAGATTTTTATCCTCAGGGATGGCACCGCCAGAAGCGGGAACACTTTTATCACAACCTCGATAATCGCCCATTTTTGAGACGGCTTTCTCCACGAGATAACCGCAACCGGCGCAGCCCGACATGAAAAACAGGATGATCGATAACGCCTCTTTCCCGGCGCTTTCTTATCCGCAATAGGGGGCTGACTCGGAATTACTCAGGGAAAGGTATAAAATAGACGGTTTTTTACTTTTTCAGGAAAGGTTGTGATCACTACTGCAAACATCACGATGCAATTCGGTGCGAGGCCGTTGTTCGAAAACGTTTCGGTAAAGTTCGGCGATGGCAATCGGTATGGCCTGATCGGCGCCAATGGTTCCGGCAAATCCACCTTCATGAAAATCCTTGGCGGCGACCTGGAACCGACTTCGGGCAATGTCAGTGTCGATACGGGAGAACGCGTGGGCAAATTGCGCCAGGATCAGTTCGCATTCGAGGAAGTCCCCGTGATCGATACCGTCATGATGGGACACGGCGAGTTGTGGCGGGTCAAGGAGGAGCGCGATGCGATTTATGCGAACCCGGATGCCACCGAAGCCGATTACATGCACGCCGCCGAGCTGGAAGCCCGCTTCGCCGAGCTGGACGGCTATTCTGCGGAAGCCCGTGCCGGCGAATTGCTACTGGGTGTGGGTATACCGCAGCCGCATCATCACGGATTGATGAGCGCGATCGCCCCCGGATTCAAGCTGCGCGTTCTGCTTGCCCAGGCTCTTTTCGCCGATCCCGACATCCTGCTCCTGGACGAGCCGACCAATAATCTCGATATCAACACCATCCGCTGGCTGGAAGGAGTCATCAACGAAAGCAGAAGCACCATCGTCATCATTTCGCACGATCGCCATTTCCTGAACAGCGTCTGCACCCACATGGCCGACCTGGACTACGGCGAAATCCGGATCTACCCCGGGAATTATGATGACTACATGGCAGCCTCCACGCAAGTGCGCGAGCGCATGCTGGCGGATAACGCCAAAAAGAAAACCCAGATCGCGGAATTGCAATCCTTCGTCAGCCGTTTCTCCGCCAACGCCTCGAAGGCGCGCCAGGCGACCAGCCGCGCACGCCAGATCGAAAAAATCAAACTGGAGGATATCAAGCCTTCCAGCCGGCAATATCCCTATATCCGCATCGATGTGGATGAACGCGAAAAACTGCACCGTCTCGCCATGTCCGTGCAAAGCATCAGCAAACGCTTTCCCGGCATGGAAAGACCGTTGCTGCAAAAATTCAGCCTCAACGTGGAAGCGGGCGAGAAAGTCGCCATCATCGGCCCCAACGGCATTGGCAAAACCACGCTTTTGCGCTGCCTGGCCGGTGATCTACCGCTCGATGCGGGAGAGGTGAAGTGGGCGGAAAAAGCGCGGCCCGGCTATTTTGCCCAGGATCATGCGGTCGATTTCCGGCAGGATTTGTCGCTGACGGACTGGATGGCACAATGGCGGCGCGAACACGACGACGATCAGGCGGTCCGTAGTATTCTTGGACGGCTGCTTTTTTCCGGCGACGAGGTAAAGAAATCCGTGCGCGTCATCTCCGGCGGGGAGGAAGGACGCATGCTGTTCGGGAAGCTCATGCTGCAAAGGAACAACGTGCTGCTCATGGACGAACCCACCAACCATCTCGACATGGAATCCATTGAGTCGCTCAACAGCGCGCTGGAGAAATACAACGGTACCCTGGTCTTCGTTTCGCACGACCGAGAATTCGTCTCTTCGCTGGCGAGCCGCATCGTGGAAATGAAACCGGACGGAATCGTCGACTACAAGGGCAACTACGAAGACTACCTGATGGCGCAGGAAGTCACCGCGGCTGGCCCGGCGCCACGAAGCGCGCGTTCCGGTTCGAGGTGAGCAGGTAAAAGGTTCGCGGGGCTGCCCCTTCGCCAGGCTTCCTGGGCTTTCCTGAATTCAGCGACGCATCCGGCTTCAAGCCTGGCGGATACACCCTTTACGGTAGCGCTCCCAATCGAAACAGGGTCCCGGATCGGTCTTGCGTCCAGGCGCAATATCGGCATGGCCGGCGATATCCGCGATCGCGTATGTCGCCTGCAGCGTCCCGGTCAATGAAATCAATGCCTCGTATTGCGCATCGGTAAAAGGCTGGGTATCGCTGCCCTCGAGTTCTATCCCGATGGAATAGTCGTTGCAGCGGTCCCTGCCCTGCCAGGAGGAGACGCCTGCGTGCCAGGCCCGCATTTCGCATGGCACGAATTGAATGGTTTCTCCGTCCCGCCGAATGAAGAAATGCGCGGAAACCTTGAGATCCCGGAGATTCCGGTAATAGGGATGCTCATCATGATCCAGCCGGTTGGTGAATAGCTCGATCACGCCATTGCCGCCGAACTCGTCGGGCGGAAGGCTGATGCTGTGGATGACCAGCAGGCTTACGGGACAGCCCGGCGGCCGCTCGTCGCAATTCGGGGAAGGAATGAAGCGCATGCCGTCCAGCCAGCTATTTTCATTGCCCTGCATGCAGACGGCGATGCTCGTCGCTGCAGAAAATCTCGCCGCCGGCCAGTACGCTCTCGCTTCTGGGCAGATGCACGCCGCAATGGATGCATCGCACCATATCTTCGCCCTCCACAGAGAGAGTGTGCTGCTGCGCTTCCTGCCGCTTTTTTACCCCGCGAATATAAGTTCGCAACGCCCAGAAAACGAGTACGGCTATAAGGGCGAAAAACAACAGTCTACCCATACTTACCCATATTGCCCTCCTGGCCCATATTGGGCCGGGGCAGATCGGAATTGGTCGGGGTGAGAGGATTCGAACCTCCGACTCCTGCGTCCCGAACGCAGTACTCTACCAGGCTGAGCTACACCCCGAATGATATACCGAGCTTTGCATCCCGCTCTGTATTGCGTGCAGGCAGGTGCCCGATCCGTCATCCCGGACTTGATGTGAAGTCCGGGCGGCCGAGCCTTGCCCTCCTGATGCCTGTTGCCGCAGAATGACAATTGTACCGCTTTCTCGCCAGCCGATAATATAACGATCGGCTTTCCTGGGAAACCTCGCTGACGCGTGGGCAGCAATTGTACCAGTAAGGAATGCATGAGCAACGCAAAAATGTTTTATCGTTTTCCCAAAACTGCATCCTGATCGTCTGCCGGTCCCGTCAATTGCAAACCAGTCCTCTCCGGTCCGCAGCGCCACGCCATCGCGATATCCGGATTCAGGCATTTCCCCAAGGGACGAGAAATCCCCGGCCCGTTGATTGTAGAATGACTGCTTATGCCATGTTTCGAGAGGTATGCGATGAGCAAGCCCATCGAGGATTACGGATTCATCGGCAACATGCTGAGCGGTGCGCTGGTTGCGCGCGACGGCTCGATGGACTGGCTTTGCCTCCCGCGATTCGACTCCGACGCCTGCTTCGCCGCCCTGCTGGGAACGCCCGAGCATGGTTACTGGCGCATTTCTCCCGCT
Source organism: Nitrosospira sp. (assembly GCA_035547595.1). Taxonomy (GTDB): domain Bacteria; phylum Pseudomonadota; class Gammaproteobacteria; order Burkholderiales; family Nitrosomonadaceae; genus Nitrosospira. The sequence continues at coordinate 25,500 of DASZUL010000076.1, read as the reverse complement.
GGCGAGGTACGGAAGTCCAGTCGGCGTTACATGCCGCATACGCCGATTCTCGAAACCACGTTCGAGACGGAGAGCGGGAAGGCCACCCTCGTGGATTTCATGCCACTTTCCGACGACCCCGAGAAGGTGGATGTAATCCGCCTCGTGCGTGGCGTTTCGGGCCGGGTGTCGATGCGAATGGAATTCACGCTGCGGTTTGGCTACGGCAAGACCGTTCCATGGGTCCGGGGCCGCGACTACGGCCTCCACGCGGTAGCCGGTCCGGACGCAGTGGAGCTGGTAACGCCCGTGCCTCTGCACGGCCAGGACATGCATACTGTCGCGGAATTCGATGTAAAGGAAGGACAGGCAATCCCTTTCACGCTCGCGTATCATCCGCTGCATCGCGAGCCGCATTTCATCAGCGATGCCCAGTTGAGGCTTGATCGCACAGCGGCGTGGTGGCAGGAATGGATCCGCATCTGCCAGCTTTCGGAATTCGAGAACTCCAGTTGGAAAGATGCCGTGGAGCGCTCGCTCGTCACGCTCAAGGCGCTCTCCTACCACCCGAGCGGCGGCATTATCGCGGCACCGACGACATCTCTGCCGGAGGAGATCGGCGGAATCCGCAACTGGGATTACCGTTACTGCTGGGTGCGCGACGCGACCCTCACGCTGTATGCGCTCATGAATGCCGGCTACTTCGACGAGGCCGGTGCATTCAGGGAATGGATGTTGCGCGCAGCCGCGGGCGCACCGGACCAGATGCAGATCATGTACGGCATCAGTGGCGAGCGCCGCCTCACCGAAATCGAATTGCCCTGGCTGCCGGGCTATGAGAACAGTTCGCCCGTGCGCATAGGCAACGGCGCGTGCGACCAGATTCAAATCGACGTGTTTGGCGAACTGATGGATGCGCTGCATGCCGCCCGCAAGTCGCAGCTTGGCCCGAGCCAGGAAGCCTGGCGGTTTCAGCAAGCATTGCTTTCCCGGTTGGAGGGCCTGTGGCGCGAGCCCGACGAAGGCATCTGGGAAGTGCGCGGCGGGCGCAAGCACTTCGTCCATTCAAAAATGATGGCCTGGGTCGCTTTCGACCGGGCAGTAAAAGCCGTGGAACAATTCGGCTCCAGCGGGCCGGTCGAGAAATGGCGCGCACTCCGGGACGAGATTCATCGCGAAGTCCTGGCGCGCGGCTATGACAGGAAGCGGAATACGTTCGTCCAGTATTATGACGGAGATGCGCTCGATGCTTCGCTTCTGCTGATGGCCGAAGTGGGATTCCTGCCGCCGGATGACCCGCGCTTCCGCGGCACTGTGGAGACAGTCGAGCGCGAACTCATGAATGACGGGCTGGTGCTGCGCTACCGGACCGCGGAAACGGATGACGGACTCCCCGGCAAGGAAGGCGCTTTTCTCGTATGCAGTTTCTGGCTCGCCAATGCCTACATCATGATTGGCCGCCGCAGAGATGCGGAGGCGCTGTTCGACCACCTCCTGTCCTTGCGCAATGATCTCGGGCTCCTCGCCGAGCAATACCATCCCCGCCTGCGGCGCCAATTGGGAAATTTTCCGCAGGGATTCTCGCACATCGGCCTGATCAATACTGCTTATAACCTGCGGCGGGTCAGCGGCCCCGCGCAACAGCATGCCGATCGCGGCGAGCCGCCTCATGCTGATGGCGCTTCCTGGACAGGGGCTGCCGGCGTGCATTCCACGGAGCCATCGGTGGACTGAGCCGGATGTTTGGCTTAAGAAATAGCGGCACGGCCCATCCGGGTCTTCATATTTTGCAGAGCTATTGCTCTCTGGCTCTGCTGGCTGGTGCGCTATCGTATCGGGAAAGGAACCGGCATACGATCAACATGGCTTTGGAGGCTGCAACATGAAATCGCTGGGCAAGAGGCCGCAGGGCGCACGATTGGAACGTATGCGCTCGTCCCCGCTATGGGCGGGTGACCAATTCCGGAACATGCATCCGATCATTCCGGATTTGCGGGATCCGCATGCCACGATGCCCACGCTCAGCGAGTTTATCTGCGGCGGCGAACGGCGTGTACCGCGGAGACCGCTGCCTTCAATGAACCCGCTGGATACCTGGACCCAACGCCCGGCCAGCGGGTTGCGCGCCACCTGGCTCGGACATTCCACGCTTCTGATCGAGATCGATGGAATCCGCGTGCTTACCGATCCCGTCTGGGGATCGCGGGCATCGCCATCGCGGCTTGCCGGCCCCAAGCGGTTCCAGCCCGTTCCGGTCCCGCTGCGTGCCATGCCAACGATGGATCTGGTGATCGTTTCACACGACCATTACGACCATCTCGACTATCCGACCATCCGCGAACTTGCCAAGCGCGATGTACCGTTCGTCACTTCGCTTGGTGTCGGTGCGCACCTCGAAGCCTGGGGCGTGCGGCCTGAGCGCATCGTCGAACTCGACTGGTGGGAATCGCACTGCTTGCCGAAGAGCGAACTGATGGTGACCGCTTCACCGTCGCAACATTTTTCCGGCCGTGGCCTGCATGGCCGCAACACGACATTGTGGTCTTCGTTCGTGATCCGCTCGCCACATCACACGGTGTTCTTCAGTGGCGATACGGGCCTCACGACAGAATACCGGACTATCCGCGAACGGTTTGGCCCGTTCGATCTGGTGATGCTGGAAATAGGCGCCTTCGATCCAGCATGGGGCGATATGCACCTGGGTCCGAAAAATGCGCTCGAGGCGCTGAAACTGCTCGGCGGCGGTCCTTTCCTGCCCGTGCATTGGGGAACGTTCAACCTGGCGATGCACGCGTGGGACGCCCCCCCGGAAACCTTGCTGGAGTCGGGCTCGAAAGCGGGCGTGCAACTGGTGATGCCGCGCCTCGGGGAACCGATTGAACCGATGCATGCGGAACAGGTAGAACCGTGGTGGCGGGATGTCGACACAGCCGTGCCTCAGCCCGAGCCTGAGGCGCGAAAGGAAATCACCGTGCCGAAGACAATGCCATGGCCGATCGACTGAAGATCAACCCGCTCAAGCCTGGCTTGCCCGGCAGGGCTTGTTCAGTCTTCCTTAGTAGTTTCGCGCAACTGCAAAAGTGGTGAGCTGCAGCAGGCATTCCTTGTACTCGGATTCCGGCAGTGACATGATGGCTGCGGAAGCCGTGTCGGATTCTGTCTGCGCCCGCTTCCGCGCATAGTTCAACGCGCCGGTTTGCTGTATGACATCGAGCACCGGCTGAAAGCCGCCCTCCCCGCCCCGCTCGATCGCTTCGCGTATCGTCGCCGACTGGGTGGCCGACCCAACCCGCATGGCATATATCAGCGGCAATGTGGGTTTTCCTTCCGCCAGGTCGTCCCCCAGGTTCTTTCCCGTTTCCTGATAGTCGCCGGAATAATCCAGCATGTCGTCGGTCAACTGGAATGCGGTGCCTAGGTGCATGCCATAAGTCGCCATCGCCTCCTCCTCGGCGGGCGTCGCATTGCCGAGTATCGCCCCCAGCCGGGTGGCCGCCTCGAACAGCTTGGCGGTCTTGTAGCGGATCACGCGCAGGTAATTCTCCTCGTCCACATCCGGGTCGCGGCAGTTGAGCAGTTGCAGCACCTCGCCCTCGGCAATGGTATTGGTGGCATCCGCGAGGACGCGCATGACTCGCATGTTGTCCACCTCCACCATCATCTGGAAGGCGCGGGAATAGAGAAAGTCGCCGACCAGCACGCTTGCCGCGTTCCCGAACAGCGCATTGGCGGTGGCCTTGCTTCTCCTCAACTCCGACGCGTCCACCACATCGTCATGCAGCAGTGTCGCAGTATGGATGAATTCGACGATAGCCGCGAGGTTGTAATGGAATTTGCCGGCATAGCGGAATGCGCCGGCGGCAAGGATGACCAGCGCGGGCCGCAGGCGTTTTCCGCCGCTATTGATGATGTACTCGCTGACCTGCCGGATAAGCCCCACATCGGAATAAAGTTTTTCGCGGATGACCGCGTCCACCGCGCCCATATCCTGGGCAATAAGACTTCTGATACGCTCGATCGACACGGAACTTCCTGAAAAAACCGCCATGGTAGAAATGTCGCCGCCAATGTGTCAAGTTCGATCGGCATCCCGCATTCGTACCGGGGGTATATCCAGAACAAACCCTTCCTGGTGCGGCGGCTCAACGTGCGGCCGCATCACACGCCTGCACACTTTATGATCATTCCAATTTTACCAGCAACGCGCTCAGCGAGAGCTTGTCCAGTATTCCATGGCCATGGAAGGCGTTGCCACAAGCTTTTGACCTTGCCGGAACGGATATGTATAATTCGCGCTTACATTTTTTGGGGCGCTCTCCGGCGGCAACGGCGGCGGGAGCAACAACCGGAGCTTATCATGTACGCAATCATAAAAACCGGCGGAAAACAGTACCGCGTCCAAGCCGGATTGAAACTTAAAATCGAACAGATACCAGCGGATGTCGGCAGCGAGCTCGTCATCGATCAGGTGTTGATGATTGCGGATGGCGAAAACATCTCGATGGGCAAGCCTCTGCTGAGCGGCGCCTCCGTCATGGCAAAAGTGCTGGAACAAGGCAGGCATGACAAGGTGCGCATCTTCAAGATGCGGCGGCGCAAGCACTACCAGAAACACCAAGGGCATCGGCAGAATTATACCGAAATAGAGATTACCGGTATTTCGGCATAGGAGCATTTAGACATGGCACATAAAAAGGCAGGCGGCAGTTCCCGGAATGGCCGCGATTCGAATTCCAAGCGGCTGGGCGTGAAGCGCTTCGGCGGGGAATTGATTCCCGCGGGCAGCATCATTATTCGTCAACGCGGCACGCAGGTTCATCCTGGCGATAATGTCGGCATGGGCAAGGATCACACCCTGTTTGCAAAAATCGCGGGTAAAGTCACCTTCAGCACGAAAGGCGCGCTCCAGCGCAAGACGGTCAGCGTCATGCCGGTCTCCTGAATCAGAACAGACTGCATTAATTTTTCTCCGCACTTGCAATAGGAAGCCCTGTCCGCCATGACAGGGCTTTTTTGTTTGGGAAGGCGGTAACTCAGCCGAAAAGCATGAAATACATAGATGAAGCGATAATCCAGGTAACGGCTGGAAAAGGCGGAGACGGGGCTGCCAGCTTTCGCCGCGAGAAATACATCCCCAAGGGCGGTCCCTCCGGGGGGGACGGCGGCCGTGGCGGCAGTATTTTCGCCATTGCAGACCGCAACATCAATACGCTGGTGGATTATCGTTTCGCCCGCGTGCACCGCGCCCGGAACGGGGAAAATGGCAGGGGCGCCGACTGTTATGGCAAGGGGGCGGAAGACATCGTGCTGCGCATGCCTGTGGGCACCGTCATCACCCATGCCGCTACCGGGGAGGCAGTGGCCGATCTTTCGCGAGATGGGCAAAAAGTGCTTCTGGCAAAGGGCGGCGCCGGCGGCCTCGGCAATCTCCATTTCAAATCCAGCACCAACAGGGCTCCCCGCCAGTTCACCCCTGGCGAGCCGGGAGAAGAATTCGAACTCAAGCTGGAACTCAAGGTACTGGCCGACGTGGGTCTTCTCGGCATGCCCAACGCGGGGAAATCCACCCTGATCCGCGCGGTCTCCGCAGCCCGTCCGAAAGTTGCCGATTATCCTTTCACCACCATGCATCCCAACCTCGGCGTGGTTCGCGTGGACCACAATCGCAGTTTCGTGATGGCGGATATTCCGGGCCTGATAGAAGGCGCCGCGGAAGGCGCGGGGCTCGGCCACCGCTTCCTCAAGCATCTGGCACGGACAAGGCTTCTACTCCATGTAGTGGATATCGCGCCGCTGGACGGCAATACCGATGCGGTGCGCGAAACCAGCGCCATCGTGGAAGAGCTCAGGAAATTCGACGAAGCGCTTTACCGCAAACCCCGCTGGCTGGTGCTCAACAAAGCGGATATGCTGCCGGAAAACGACCGGGCCAGGCTGTGCCGGGAATTCATCCGCAACCTGGGCTGGGACGGAAAAAGCTTCATTGTTTCGGCGCTCACGGGAGAAGGCTGCAAGGAACTCACGTACGCGATCATGGAATACCTGGAGCATGCGGCACCCATCCAGGAGCAGGAATCGGAACAAACGGAACCCGGCGAGGCAGACCTCCCTGAGCAATGAAAACAACGAATAACGAGAGCTTCAGTTTCTGCTATAAATGAATTGCGGCGCTCCCGCGCTGATCCTCGGCGGCTGCCTGAAACCGGCTGCAAGACGCTGATATTTCAATTTTTATGGGGACATCGATGAACACGCTCAACGACAAGGAACTCGGCGGACTGGATGCTGTTATTGCGGCAAGAAAAATGACACCCGGTCTTTCGGACAAATACGAAAATATCGTCATTCCGATAAACAATAATGCCAGCATCGCCCATACCGGCGACAACACCGGCTTGAAAGGGGGTGAGGGATTATCGGTGGACAGCCTGATGAAGCTGCGCCAGGATTCGTTCGAACACCGATAAAGCTCGTCGTGTCGCTGCTTTCCCTGCTGCTGTGGCCACTGGTGGCGCTATGGCTGGCGATCACGCTGCTGGCCCAGCATCGCCGGTTCCAGCCCCTGATCAATTCGCTCGACGGCTTTCACGTCATCCCGCGCTGGACCTTTTTCGCCCCCAATCCGGGCGTGAGGGATTACCACCTAGTGGTACGGGAAAGGCGCGTGGATGGCAGCACGACAGAGTGGAAAAGCGTTCCGGTCTACGCTCCGCGTCCCGGCTGGGCGTGGCTGTGGCACCCCGAGAAGCGTTCGTCAAAGATCATGAACGATGCGATACAGTCCATAAAATTCCTCCAGAAACAGGGCGAGGTGGGCGCTACGGGACTGCCTTTCACCATGCCCTACCTGCTTCTCCTCCGGTACGCCTCCCACACGGTGCCTCCGGAACCGGACAGCACCGGATTCCAGATCGCGATCATCGAATCGACCGGGCATGACGATCGGAAGCTGGAGTGCTCCTTCCTTTCGGATTTCCACAGCAGGTGAGGAAGGGCTTCGGTAGATATGGTGGATATCGCGCCGGATATCGTCCAATGCCTGGTCATTACAAAAGTCCTGCTGGCGGCGTGGTCGCTGCTGTCCGCGGCTGAATGGCTTTTCAATCTTCATCTGTTCCGTCCGCATGGCCTGCTGTCATGGAAAATCCTGGGGCTGCGTCCGAGCCTGATCAGGCCATCCCCCTTCCGTACGTACCTGTACTCGGAATCCTTTATCGTATCGGTCCTGCTGGCGCGCATCCTTGCGGGCCTCGCGCTGCTGCTTCCCTACCCGAATCATGCGGGGCCGGGTGATTTGGCGGCCAGCCTGGCGATTCTCTTTTCCTGCTTCTACCTGTCCCGGCGCAGCCGCTTTGGCGGCGATGGATCGGACCAGATGGGCATGGTCGTCGCCTTCGGCTTGGCGATCATGTCGGCTGGCTTTGTCATGGATGACACAAGCCTGGCGTGGTGCGGAATCTTCGCCCTTGCCGGACAGGCTACCCTCGCCTATTTTGTCGCCGGCGCCGCAAAGCTCGCCTCCCCGGTCTGGCGCGAAGGCGGCGCGCTGCTGGGCGTAATGCAGACCCAATCGTACGGCGATTCGTTCGCTGCCCGTTTTGCCCGGGACCGGCCGGGTTTTTGCACTTTTGTATGCTGGCTCACCATCGCCACGGAAACATTGTTTCCCCTGGTGCTCATCCTCCCCCCGAGCCTGCTCATAGCGAGCCTCGCCTGCTTCGCGGCATTCCATTTTTCCAATGCCTGGTTCATGGGCCTGAACGCGTTCGTCTGGCCATTTCTCGCCACCTATCCATCCGTCATCCTGGCGAGCTCCGTGGTCCGGGATTGGGCAGGCCTGGCATGAAATCCGGCAATCCGGATAACGGCTTTGGCCAATTGTCGATCATTTACGATGGCGAATGCCCGTTCTGCGCGAATTTCGTGAAGCTCTATGCCATCCGCAAAAAGGTGGCTGAGGTGGAGCTGATCGACGCCCGCCTGCAACCCGGGCTCGTCCGGGAATTGCTCTCCCGAGGGATGGATGTCAACGACGGCATGGTCGTGATATGGCAGGAGCATTACTATTTCGGAGCGGCGGGGATGCATCTCCTCTCCGTGCTGGGAACCGAACCCGGCATTTTCGGGATGTTCAACCGACTCCTGTTTCGCAACAGGCATGTGGCAACCATGGTTTATCCTGCTCTCGCAACAGGCCGCCGAATTACGCTATCCTTGCTGCGGCGCAAGCTGATCCGGTGACAAGCCGGACGGGACTGGCCGGGGCGCATGCCTTCCTGGATAGCCCATTTTCCTGCTTTCTTTATAATGCGCCTGCGAGGGCTTATACTATTGCACCGTTTGCCCGCGATAAACAGTTTATTCGTCACGCCTGCGAAAGCAATATTCAGCAATGCTTAAAGCTGCCCGTCGCCTGGATGAATTCGTGATTTATTGCCGGATCGATAACGCCAGCGGTTGACCTTGCTCATTTTCGGCAACATACCCCCACATTACGCCCATCGTGATCCAGTCCGTCGTAAAGCAGTCCCGGCGCATCGTCGTCAAAGTTGGCAGCAGCCTCGTCACCAATCAGGGACAGGGGCTCGATCACGAGGCGCTCGCACGATGGGCCGGACAAATCGCGGAACTCAAGAAATTGGGAAAGGAAATCGTGCTGGTGTCATCGGGAGCGATAGCCGAGGGCATACAGCGCCTTGGGTGGAAAAAACGTCCCCATGCGGTGCATGAGCTGCAGGCGGCAGCCGCGGTCGGCCAGATGGGGCTGGTGCAGGCGTATGAATCCTGCTTCCGCAGACACGGCCTGCACGCCGCCCAGATCCTGCTCACCCATGAGGACCTGTCCGACCGCAAGCGCTACCTCAACGCGCGCTCCACCTTGATCACTCTGCTGGGCATGAACGTCATTCCGGTCATCAACGAAAATGATACCGTTGCCACGGATGAAATCCGCTTTGGCGATAACGATACGCTCGCCGCGCTGGTAACAAACCTGATCGAAGGCAGCGTGCTGGTGATCCTCACCGATCAGGGCGGGCTGTTCACCGCCGATCCGCGCAAGACTCCCCAGGCCAGTCTGGTAGAAGAAGCACGGGCGGGAGACCCGGCCCTTGAAGCCATGGCGGGCGGTGCCGGCAGCGATATCGGGCGCGGCGGCATGCTGACCAAGGTCATGGCGGCCAGGCGTGCCGCGCGCAGCGGGGCACATACGGTCATCGCATCCGGCCATGAGCCCGACGTCCTGGTGATGCTTGCCCAGGGAAAGGCCATAGGCACTCAACTGCTGGCTGAAACCATGACGCTCGCAGCCAGAAAGCAATGGCTGGCCGACCACCTGCAGATGCGCGGGAACCTCACCCTGGATGAAGGTGCGGTAAAAGCGCTTACCATTGGCGGCAGCAGCCTTTTATCCATAGGCGTCACCCATATCGATGGCAATTTCGAGCGTGGCGAGGTGGTGGGCTGCCTCGACCCGGCGGGAAAGGAAATTGCCCGCGGACTCGTCAATTACAGCGCGGCGGAGACCCGAAGAATCCTTCGCCGTGCCAGCGGCGATATCGAAACCATACTCGGCTATGTGGGAGAACCCGAGCTGATCCACAGGGATAACCTGGTCCTGCTCCAATGAAAAAACCGGTAGACCGGCGTCCATTATGCGACCGGTTTTGAACATCCACTATCTTCACAAGGAAAGACCCATGAAACCACTGACCCGCATCGACGACGATTTCTCTACCACTCCCCAGATCGATATCGAAGACCTGCAGGATATCAAAGCCGCGGGATTTAAAAGCGTGATCTGCAACCGGCCGGATAGCGAGGATGGCGGGTCCCACCCCGACCATAACCTGATGGAGGCGGAAGCCAGGAAACTGGGCCTGGAATTTGCCTACCTGCCGGTGATTCCCGGCCAGATAAATGACGGTAACGTAGCGGACTTCAAGACCATCCTGGACAAGCTGCCACGCCCGACCCTGGGCTATTGCCGCATGGGAATGCGGGCGAAGACGCTGTACGAGCGGTCGAGGTAATGTCCAGGTAATTTTGCTCTTCCATTGCACCCTCACGGGGCAATCCTGCTTTGTGCACTGGCGAACGGAACTCAAGCACGTGTGAAACGATAATGAGCCTGAATTGCGCAGCAACATCCCTGCATTCCCCTGCGCACCTGCTTTATTTCGAGTCCACGGAGCGTGCCATGAACAATATCATCTATACGGTAGGCCTCATCGTGATCGTTCTTGCCATCCTGAAATTTGCCGGGGTCATCTGAGGAAGCGCCGAACAAATCCTGGCTGAGCGTGTTACTGATAAAACCGGGATGATCATAAGGCACAGAAAAGGCGCTTCTTTGGAATGCTTCAGTAACGCACCGCACGGGGATGAATGCCCGCCTTGAGGGCCTGAATGGCCTCATCCGCATTCTTGACCATGTCGACTCCCAGCGGACAGAAAAAATAACGGTAAAGGGCGCGCTGGGCATAGTTCTGCGCGATATTTTCCAGGTCCGCCCACCTCGATGTCCTTGCGCGCCCCCAGGTCTTGTCATTGCGGCCATAGGCGTAAGTTCTTTTTTCCGCAGTCTGGCAACGTATGCCCTCGTAGCTCACGTTCATCGCCCCCTGCGGCGACTTGATCACCAGAGTGTAGCGGACCACGCCATCCTCCCCTACGACTATCGAGGGCGCATCCACGTAGTGCAGGTTGTTGCTGACGGGGCCAGCATCGAACTTGAGCAGGTTTTCCTCTGAAGGGTAAGGCGGAAGCTGGGACTGCAGTTCTACCCAGGGCTTCTCATGATCGAATTCATATTCGAACTTTCTATCCTGCGCCAAAGCTGCGGCAGGCACGATGGAAAGGGCAAGCAGCACAATCCCACTTTTCATCGCTTTATTTATATGATTCCTCATACCGCTCCTCATACCCCTCATGTAGCCGATTCCCTATTTTGACTCCCTATTTTATATCCCCGGCCAGGGAATCGCGCACTCCCTCGGGAACAGGATCAACCCGCGCCTGGTAAGCGGAATGATCGATGCCCATGCTCAAGGCCGCGCCCCGGTGCAGCGAACCGGTCATTTCGGTATCGAGTTCGAAGCGCAAAAAATGCACCGACGATGTTTTTTCTTCCGTTTCACGCTCCAGGTCCTCGTCCGCGACGGCGTATACGGGATCGAGTCCGTTCACCCGTACCCATACCTTGTCTTCTATGCCGATCAATTCGCCCAGCCTTGTGGAGCGTTCCTCCGGGTCCGGGTATTCGATCATCATGGTCGCTTTCCAGTTGCTGCCGTCGGGAACCAGGGGAACATAGGCCTTCAGCTCGTCCTGAATTCCCTCCTCGTCGAATATCTTCTCCGCTCTCAGCATCTCCTGGATCTGATACCGTATGGTCAGCTCATCCTCGAAAATGAGGGTCACATTTTTTCCCAGGTGGACCCTCCGGTTTTTCTTGTGCGACATGACCCTGGCGCGAAATTCGTCCCTCGCCCTGGCATAGGCCTCCAAAGTCATCAAGCTGTCACGCGTAATCATGTCATCGATGTCCTATCTTCTTTCGTCACCGGATAATACCTGCCCGACCTCCGCCTATGGACCTTACAGGCCATAGGCGATGCGAACGAGAGTCAGCGGATGCTGTTTCTGCGCCCTGGTTTCGCCCATTCCCTGCTCGATATGGCGTGCTGCTATGGCGCAATCGGAGGTGATGTAATCCGGCGTGGATGCAGCCATCTGCTTGAATACCGGCTTGCCTATCTTCATGGAATCGGCGAAGTGCTCGCTTTTGACGCCCCAGGTGCCGTCATGCCCGGAGCAGCGCTCCACCACGGTTACTTTGGTGCCGGGAATCATCTGCAGCACCTCCTTCGTCTTCTGCCCGACGTTCTGCACGCGTTGGTGACAGGGGATGTGATAGGACACGCTGCCGAGCGTCTGATTGAAATCCGTTTTCAGCAGGCCGTCGCGATGGCGCAGGTTTAGATACTCGAACGGGTCGAACATCGCTTCGGCCACCGCTTTCACGTCTTCATCTTCGGGAAACATCAGTGGCAGTTCCTGCTTGTACATGAGGGTGCACGACGGCACTGCGGTAAGGATGGCGTAGCCTCCCCTGGCCAGCTTTGCCAAAGGAGGAATATTGACCGTCTTGAGCGCCTCCACGCCTTCCAGGTCTCCCAGCTCCAGCTTGGGCATGCCGCAACAGGCCTCTTTTTCGACCAGCCGAACAGGTATCTCGTTGTGATCGAGTATCTTCAGCAGGTCATGCCCTATGCCGGGCTCATTGTAATTCACGTAGCAGGTGGAATAAATCGCGACCTTGCCCGGCGTCCTCGCCCCATCGCGAACCGCATGGGAGGAATTGGCTTTCGCGTTCGAACGAAACTTGTGACTGGTGTACTCCGGCAGCTTGCGGTCGGCATGAATGCCGAGCACGTTATCCATCACCTTGCGTGCTGCCGGCGTTTTGTTCATGGTGTTCACCGTCTGCGTGATCACCGGAATGCTGGCAAGCTTGCCCATGAGATCGGTGCTGGAAAGCAGCTTGTCGCGAAAACGGACCTCGCCTTTCCTGTACTTGACCGCCTTGGCGCGGAGCATCAGATGCGGAAAATCCACGTTCCATGGATGGGGAGGAACATAGGGACACTTCGTCATGAAACACATGTCGCAGAGGTAGCAGCGGTCCACCACTTCCCACAGGCTCTGCTTTTCCACTCCATCCAGCTCACCCGTGGGGCCCTCGTCTATCAGGTCGAACAGGCGTGGGAAAGCAGTGCACAGGTTGACGCAGCGCCGGCAGCCATGGCAGATATCGAAAACGCGCTCCAGCTCGTTGAACAGCTTGGGCTCGTCGTAGAATTCCGGGTTCAGCCAGTCGAGCGGGTGGCGTTTCGGCGGCTCCAGGCTGCCTTCTCGGCTACTCATGGCAAAATAAAAAAGATTGGAAAGTCGGCAGGGATGGAGCCGAGGAGCAAAAGGAATCGGCCGGATCGGCTCCGCAGCGTCCGGCCCCTCCGTGTTTCCGGTATTTCTCGCCGGGTCACTCGGTCAGATTATCCAGCGCCTTCTGGAAGCGGTTGGCATGCGAACGTTCGGCCTTGGCCAGTGTTTCGAACCAATCGCCGATTTCATCAAAGCCTTCCTCGCGCGCGGACTTGGCCATGCCTGGATACATGTCGGTGTATTCGTGCGTTTCACCGGCGATGGCAGCCTTGAGATTTTCGCGGGATGAGCCGATAGGCAGGCCGGTGGCTGGATCACCGCTCGCTTCCAGATATTCGAGATGTCCATGGGCATGGCCGGTTTCTCCTTCGGCGGTGGAGCGGAAGACCGCTGCAACGTCGTTCTGGCCTTCCACATCCGCTTTCGCTGCAAAGTAGAGATAGCGGCGGTTGGCCTGGGATTCCCCGGCGAAAGCGGCTTTCAGATTTCCTTCAGTTTTAGATCCTTTCAGTTCCATCACTCTCTCCTTTGGTTTGACAGTCTTTGCTAATAGCAGTAATAGTTATAGTGAATTGGCGAATTTCCGAACAAGGTCCCGTAGGCGTCCTGCATATGACGTCCCTCCCGGAATGCCATTGCCGCGCTTGATTTTCCTGTTCAAGGCGGCCCGTACAGGATTCAGGGAACTTATCCAGCCGTTCCCTATTTTAAGATATTCGACGCAGTATACTCAATCCAGCCCTTGGCCCGGAACCTATCTGAAATGCAGCCATGGCCGGAACTGAACCGTGGGAGACTAGCGAAGGGGGTCCGGCTTGTCAACTGGCTCGATCAAACTTCCGGCTCCAGGAAAACCGCGCCGGAGATACGATCCCCCTGAATCGAACTCCCATGGCGCCCGCATACCACCCTTTCACCCTTTGCACCCTGCGCATATCTCGCGCTGACAGGCCTCACGTAACCAGGTTCTGTGGCTTGCCCGCCTCCCAGGAGTCGATATTATCGATCAACTGGTCGGCGAGGACCTGCATCGCCTGATCCGAAGCCCAGGCAATATGCGGGGTGAGAATAAAATTCGGAAGATGGAGATTGAGCAATGGATTGTCATCCTGTGGCGGCTCAACGCTGAGTACGTCAACGCCCGCCCCGCCGATAATTCCTTCCTGCAGCGCGCGCGCCAACTCGGCTTCGTTGACCAGGCCGCCGCGCGCGGTATTGATCAGCAGCGCGCCACGCTTCATCCTGCGAAGCTCTGCCGCCCCTATCATGCCGCGTGTCACCGGCGTCAACGGGCAGTGCAGCGACAGCACGTCGGACTCCGCCAGCACCTGGTCGAAGGGAGTCAGCCTCACGTCTTTTTTCCCGGGCGAGGCATGGTAGGCGAATAGCACGCGCATGCCGAATGCACTCGCGATGGCGGCCGTGCCCTTGCCTATCGTACCTTCCCCTACGATGCCCATGGTGGAACCGTGCAATTCGGAAACAGGATGGGCGAACAGGCAGAACTGCGGGGATTTCTGCCAGGCTCCCTGCTCGATTTCCTGCCGGTATGCGACCAAGTTCCGGCGCAGCGCAAGCACCAATGCAAAAACGTGCTCCGGCACCGTGCGGGCCGCATAGTTCCGGATATTCGCCACCGCAATGCCATGCCTGCGGCAGGCTGCGATATCGATGCCATCATATCCGGTGGCGGTAACGGCCACCATTCTCAGCATGGGCAGCTGCGCAAGCATCGCTTCGTCGAGCTTCACCTTGTTGATGATGGCGATGGTTGCCTTGCGCAGGCGCGGCACGATGTGTTCCGGTGCCGTATGCGGATATTCCTCATAGGTATGTTCGAAACGCGGCCGGCGAATACTGGCCTTGATCGAATCCCTTTCCAGAAATACGATATGGTGGCTCATATCTCTTCTCCAAACAGCCAGGGAATTCCCGAACAGGTTTCCATGGAAATCCGTCCAGAGCTGCCCTGGTTACCGGTTCATTTTCGCGGAAAACAGACTGGCTGAAATAATCATCCCGCCGCCCACCCATTCTCTCATCGTCAAGGCCTCGTCGGTCAGGAAATACGCCGCCACCGCCGCCACCACCAGTTCGAACAGCATGATTACGATGGCGCGGTTGGCGGGAACATGATTGAGCCCGTACTGCACCATCACGCTCAGCCCGAACACGACCAGCCCCAGCCCCAGCAGAAGCAGGCCCGATTCCGTGGAAATACGGCTCGGCATGGCGGCCTCGCCAAAAAACGTATGAGCGAGTGCCACCAGCGTCACTCCCGCCCATACTGCCAGGGATTTCAGCTGGACACTGTGAAACTGGTTCTTGCGGCTCAGGACGTTGGACAGGGCGAACATGACTCCCGCCGACAAGCCCATCCAGTCGCCGTAGGACAAGGGCAGCAAAAAACCGGTTTGCGGCTGCCACAGCATGACGATTGCCCCGGAAAGCGAAAGCGCGATCACGAGATAGCCATGCAGGCTCAGTTTTTCATCGAGCAGCAGGCGTGCAAATGCGATAGTCCACAGCGGCGCAAGGTAAAACAGCAACAGCACCCGCACCACCTCACCATGGATCACGCCCAGCACGTAGGCCAGATTGGTCCATCCGGCGAAGAGCCCGATCCCCAGCAACAGGTGCACCTTGCCACCAAAGATCAGCGTGCCTTGCAAGCTGTTGCGGAATGCAGCCAGCCCCAGCAGCAACGCGATGAGGTAAGTAACCGCGGTGGCGATGGATCCGCCGATATCGGCCTGCTCCAGCAAACGGTAGGGATACCACAACAGGCCCCAGATCGTGGCGCCGCCCAGCAGGGCAGCTATCGGAAAGGCATTGCCGGCCCGCTTATATTTTCTGGTTAACGGCACGTTCGCCATTTATAATTCCGCATCCCCTTCCAATCAATGAAAGCATGCGGGAGCGCATCTGCGCTTCATCCCGCCGTGCCACCGTAGGACCCAAATTGAATCCGAACCTCGATCGCCTGCAGCCCTATCCATTCCAGAAGCTCAACAAGCTGTTCGCGGAAATTACGCCGAATCGGGCTTTTTCACCCATCAGCCTGCATATCGGCGAACCCAAGCATGCGACGCCTGATTTTATCCGCAGCACGCTGGCGGATAATCTTTCCCTGATGGCGCACTATCCCACCACGCTCGGAACCGCCTCGCTGCGGGCCAGCATCGCCGCATGGCTGATCCGGCGCTACCGCTTGCCCGGCATCGATCCCGATCTGCAAATCATTCCCGTCAACGGCAGCCGCGAAGCCTTGTTTTCAATCGCGCAGGCGGTGATCGACTCCTCTCGCCCCGGCGCAGCGGTGGTGTGCCCCAACCCGTTTTACCAGATTTATGAGGGCGCGGCCCTGCTCGCCGGCGCGACTCCGCATTTTTTGAATACTCTACCCGAAAACGGCTATGCCCTCGATTATGGCGAGCTGCCGCAGGATATCTGGTGGCGCACCCAGCTGGTGTATGTCTGCTCCCCTGGCAATCCTACCGGCAAGGTCATGCCGATGGACGCCTGGCGGCAACTCTTCGAACTCTCCGACCGGTATGACTTTGTCATCGCCTCGGATGAATGCTATGCCGAAATCTACTTTGACGAAGCCGCGCCCCCGCTCGGGGCCCTGCAGGCCGCCCATCGGCTTGGACGGCATGACTTTCGCCGGCTGCTGGTCTTCAGCAGCCTGTCGAAAAGATCGAATGTGCCGGGCATGCGTTCCGGGTTCGTGGCGGGCGATGCTGCGATACTGAAAAAATTCCTGCTCTATCGCACCTATCACGGAAGCGCGATGAATCCGGCAGTGCAGGCGGCAAGCGAAGCGGCGTGGAACGACGAGGCGCATGTCGTGGAAAACCGGCGCCTGTACCGCGAAAAATTCGCAGAGGTGGTCGGGCTGCTGGCTGGAACCCTGCCGGCATCCCTGCCCGACGCCGCTTTTTATCTCTGGTTGAATACCCCCTGCAGCGATATCGAATTCACCGAGCGGCTTTATCGCGATTATAATGTAACGGTTCTGCCCGGCAGCTATCTCGCGCGCCATGCCAATGGAATCAATCCGGGTGAAGGTTTCGTGCGTGTCGCGCTCGTTGCGCCGCTGGCGGAATGCATCGAAGCAACACAACGCATGGCCATGCTCGCGGCTGATCTGCAGCGCGAGCGGCGCGGGAAATCCGCGCCCGGAAAAATATCTCACGCATAAAAAAGGAAAATCATGGATGAGCTCCAAAGCACCATCGAGGAAGCATTTGAACGGCGCGCCGGAATTACCCCCAGGAATGTCGAGGCCCGCCTGAAGGAATCCGTTGCCCAGGTGCTGGAGATGCTCGACAGCGGCAAGCTGCGGGTAGCGGAAAAAATCAATGGCGAATGGAACACGCACCAATGGGTTAAAAAAGCGGTGCTGCTTTCGTTCCGGATCGAGGACAACAGCTTCATCAAGGGCGGCTTCTCCAATTATTACGACAAGGTTCCGTCGAAGTTCGCGGACTACAGTTCCCGGGATTTCCGCAACGGCGGTTTCCGGGTCGTGCCTCCCGCAGCCGTGCGCAAGGGGGCGTTCATCGCCGGCAATGTCGTGCTGATGCCTTCCTACGTCAATATCGGCGCTTACGTCGACGAAGGCACCATGGTGGATACATGGGCCACGGTGGGTTCCTGCGCCCAGGTCGGGAAAAACGTGCACCTTTCAGGCGGGGTCGGCATAGGTGGCGTACTGGAACCGGTCCAGGCCAATCCCACCATCATCGAAGACAATTGCTTCATCGGCGCCCGCTCGGAAGTCGTCGAGGGCGTTATCGTCGGGGAAAATTCGGTGATTTCCATGGGCGTCTATATCGGCCAGAGCACCAAGATCTACAACCGGGAAACCGGCGAGGTCAGCTATGGCCGCATTCCGCCCGGCTCCGTGGTGGTTTCCGGCAACCTGCCTTCCGCCGATGGAAAATACAGCCTTTACTGTGCAGTCATCGTGAAACAGGTGGATGCGAAAACGCGGGCAAAAACCGGCATCAACGAATTGCTGCGCGGTATTTGAACTGCGGTCCCGATCGCCACACATGTTCCCCGCGGATCGAAACCGATCCTCCCATGGCTGCAATGCTTATGCAGCATACGTGCTTATATAGCACAAGGCTTTCTTTCTGGAAAAATATGCCATGCAAAATGACACGCTGACTCTTGCCCAGGAGCTCATCGCCTGCCGCTCGTTCACGCCTTCCGATGCCGGCTGCCAGGACATTCTTATCCGGCGCCTGGAAAAAATGGACTTCCACATCGAAAAAATCCGCTGCGGGGAAGTCGATAACCTGTGGGCGCGGCGCGGAAGCACCGGACCGCTGATATGTTTTGCCGGCCATACCGACGTGGTACCGACAGGTCCCCTGGAAAAATGGAAGAGTGATCCCTTCACGCCGGAGATCCGGGACGAGAGGCTTTACGGGCGCGGCGCAGCGGATATGAAAGGTTCGCTCGCCGCCTTCGTTACCGCGATCGAAGCCTTCGTAGCCGGGCACCCCAGCCACGACGGCTCCATCGCGCTGCTTGTGACATCCGATGAAGAAGGCATCGCCATCGATGGTACCGCAAAGGTGGTCGATAAACTCAAATCGCGCGGCGAGCTGATCGATTACTGCATCGTCGGCGAACCCACCTGCGTGGATAATCTCGGCGACACCATAAAAAATGGCCGGCGGGGATCCTTATCCGGGACGTTGACGGTAAAAGGCATACAGGGCCATATTGCGTACCCTCATCTGGCAAAAAACCCTATCCATCTTGCCGCTCCGGCTATCGCGGAACTCGCGGAGACCGTATGGGATGACGGCAACGAATACTTCCCTCCCACGACCTGGCAAATTTCCAATATCAATGGCGGCACCGGCGCCACCAATGTCATACCGGGCGAAGTCATCATCCTGTTCAATTTCCGTTTTTCCACCGCCAGTACGGTTGAATCGCTTCAGGCGCGAATGCACGGCATCCTGGACCGGCACCATCTCGATTACGACCTCAAGTGGGAATTCTCGGGCAAACCCTATCTTACGCCCGGAGGCAGCCTGGTGGATGCGGTAAGCCGTGCGATCACGGCCGTAACGGGAATCGAACCCACGCTCTCGACCTCCGGCGGCACATCGGATGGACGATTCATTGCCGATATCTGCCCGCAGGTGGTGGAAATGGGACCGCGCAATGCGACCATCCACAAAATCAATGAATATGTGGAAGTGAGGGATCTTGAACAGTTGCCGCAGATTTACCGGATGACCCTGGAAAACCTGTTATTGAAGACATAAGCGAGGCACAAGATCCCGGAATTTCCCAGGATTCTCTCCTATGTACAATGAAGCAGGCGATCAGCTCCGGACCATTCGAGACCTGCTGCGCTTCGCGGTGAGCCGCTTTACCGAAGCGAGGCTTTTCTTTGGGCATGGCTTGAGATCCGCGTACGATGAAGCGGCCTATCTCATTCTCCATTCCCTCCACCTGCCGCCAGACCAGCTCGATCCTTTCCTGGATGCGCACCTCACCGCCACCGAACGGGTGCAGGTTTTGCATGTGATCGAGCGCCGCACCACCGAAAAAATTCCGGCAGCCTATCTGACAAATGAGGCCTGGCTGGGAGATTTCTGTTTTTACGTTGACGAGCGGGTGATCGTGCCGCGCTCATTCATTGCCGAGCTATTGCGCGAGCAACTGGCGCCCTGGGTGGAAGAACCAGAAGCCCTCCGCTCGGCACTCGACCTATGTACTGGATCGGGGTGCCTTGCGATACTCCTTGCACACGCTTTCGAAAATGCCACCGTGGATGCATCCGACATTTCGGAAGACGCGTTGCAGGTCGCCGCAACGAACGTGGCGGACTATGGCCTGGAAAACCGGATCAACCTTGTGCGATCCGACCTTTTCAACGGCTTGGCGGACCGGCGTTATGACCTCATCGTGAGCAATCCGCCTTACGTCAATGCGGCCTCGATGGAAACCTTGCCCGATGAGTATCGCCACGAGCCGCGGGGCGCCCTGTCGAGCGGCGTCGACGGACTGGATGCGACCCGCGCAATCCTGCGCGGAGCCGCGAACCATCTCACCGAAAACGGAATACTCGTTGCTGAAATCGGCCACAACCGGGCCGAACTTGAAAGAAACTTTCCCCGGACGCCTTTTACCTGGCTCGAAACCAGCGGGGGAGATGAATTCGTATTCCTGCTAAGGCGCAACGAGATCCCGAAATAGCCTGAAAACCCGCCTTGTCAGCCCTGATTGCCCTCCACCAGCGCCAGCAGGCGCCTTGCCTCAACCTCATCCAGCTCCATCCATTTGCCGCGCTTGAGGCGCGGGGGCAGGTTGATGGGGCCGAACCGCACCCGCATCAGGCGGCTGACCGTCATCCCGACGCTTTCAAACATGCGGCGCACTTCCCGATTCCTGCCCTCCTTCAATACCACCCGGTACCAATGATTGGAGCCCTCGCCGCCCTGGTCCGACAGCTGATCGAACCTTGCCAGCCCGTCCTCCAGCTCGATACCGGCGATCAATCTTTCCGCGGCTTCCGGCGTGAGGCGGCCCATGATGCGCACCGCATATTCGCGCTCGACCTCGAAGCGGGGGTGCATCAGCCGGTTGGCCAATTCTCCGTCCGTGGTGAAAATCAGCAAGCCGCTGGTGTTATAGTCCAGCCTGCCGATGGCGATCCATTTCGATGACCGCAGCTGCGGCAGCCTGTCAAAGACGGATGGGCGACCCTGGGGATCATCGCGGCTGACGATTTCGCCTTCCGGCTTGTGATAGATCATCACGCGAGGAAGGGTCCCGCTTCGTCGAAAGTGGATGACGCGTTTTCCCAGCCGTACCACATCTTCCGCGCTGACACGGTCGCCGATTTTGGCAACCTTTCCATTGATGGTGGCCTGTCCTGCGGCAATCAGCTCTTCCATTTCGCGGCGCGACCCCAGGCCCGCCTGGGCCAGCAGCTTCTGGAGCTTGTGCGTGACCGGACCGGCGCCCGGCACGGGAGGAACAGAGTGGCGAGCAGACGCTGCCGGTGCCGGAATCGTTTTCCCGGCCATCTTTCCGCCAACCGCGCGGGGAGCTTTCGGCCCTTTCGTTGCGGCCGCAGCGGCAGCAGCCGGAACAGCCGCAGTAGCCGGCTTGCGGGATCTTGGCGAAACCCTCGGCGAGATGGTTTTCATTCAACCCTTGACCTAGAGTTCCCTGCGCTCGATCATCGCCTGCGCAAGGGTGCCGCTGTCCACGTGCTCCAGTTCGCCTCCCACGGGCAAACCGCGGGCGATACGGCTGACTTTCACTCCCTTGCCGTGGAGCAGCTCGCCGATATAGTGAGCCGTCGCCTCTCCTTCCACGGTGAAATTGGTAGCCAGCACGACCTCCCGCACCATCTGGTCCCGAACCGGATCCTGTATCCGCTTCAGCAAGCGGTCGAGATGAATATCGCGGGGACCGACGCCGTCCAGTGGCGAGAGCCTTCCCATCAACACGAAGTACATGCCCTTGTAGCAGTGCGCCTGCTCCATCATCAGCAGATCGGCCGGCATCTCCACGATACAGAGCAGGGTTGCGTCGCGCCGGGGAGATCGGCACAGTTCGCATACCGGTTCTTCGGTAAAATTATTGCACTTCTCGCAGTGCCTGATGTACTTCAACGCATAATCCAGCGAGGCGGCGAGGCGCTGCGCGCCCGCATGATCGCGCTGCAGGAGGTGGTACGCCATGCGTTGCGCCGAGCGCGGGCCTACGCCCGGCAGGCAGCGCAGCGCTTCCATCAAATCCTGGAGACCGGCAGGCGCCTTCATGGCTGGCCCGGCCGCATGCCCGGCCCACCGTTCTTCCCGATCAACCTGTTATTCATCCGCGACCGTAACCGTAGCTAAAACGGCAATTTCATTCCCGGGGGCAGGGTCAGGCCGGACGTCAGGCCTGCCATCTTTTCCTGGGTGGTCGTTTCCACCCGCCTCACCGCATCGTTCACCGCAGCGGCGATCAGGTCTTCCAGCATGTCCTTGTCGTCACCCATCAGGCTGTCGTCGATGATGACGCGCTTTACGTCATGCCGGCAGGTCATCACTATCTTGACCATTCCCGCGCCGGATTGGCCTTCAACCTCGATCGACGCCAGCTTCTCCTGCATGTTTTTCATGTTCTCCTGCATCTGCTGCGCCTGCTTCATGAAATTGCCCAAGCCGCCTTTCATCATTTTCTTGCCTCCGCTATTGAATAGGTTTTATCGAGGAAACGATCAGCCTTGCGTCGAAATTCTCCACCAGGTCGCGCACAAAGGGATCGGATTCAATGGCTGCGATAGCCTGCAGCTGCTTTTCCTGCTTTTCACGATCCTCCTGTTCCGCGGGCGTCATGCCTGTCCCCTCTCCAACTGAAAATTTCAGGCGCAATGGCCTGCATGCATGCTCGCTCAGCACGGCCTTCAACTTATCCTGGTAATCGAGCAAATGCCTGCTCGCCTTCGGTATCGCGAATTCGATCTCGTGTATCGAAACATTCTTCACTTCGCAATGCTGCGCCAGCTCTTTCGCCATGCCGCTCAATTTCAGCTGGCCTATGGCCGTTGCCCAGTCGCCGCTCAATAGATCCATGGCGGAATCCGGTCCCGCTGGCATTCGTGCCTCCTCCGCCGCTTCTCCCGATGCCGCTGCCGTTCTTGCATCCGCCGCGGTTTTTTCCTTGCCTGAAGCGACTGCAATGCTTTCCGCAGCTGCAACCGGCGGCGAAGGCTGTCTTGCAGCCTGTTGCGGACTGGATGTGTTCCGTGCCGGTGTAACAGGTTTGGCGCTTCCGACCGGCGCGGATCGTCCCGCACCCTTGCCAGCCCTGCTCCCGTTCATCGGTGCAACGGATGGGGGCGAGGCTGCCACGCCGGACTTTGCATCCGCGTCCGCCCTATCTGCAGGGAGAAAGGCGAGCATGCGCATCAGGGTCATGGTGAATCCCGCATACTCGTCCGGCGCACGGCTCAGGTCATTGCGGCCCAGTATGGCCATCTGATAGAAAAGCTGAACATCCTGCGGCGGGAATAGCGCCGCCAGCGCAAAAACGCGCTCGCGTTCGGAAGTGTCTTCTCCTATGGCGGAGGGCACGATCTGGGCCAGCGCGAGGCGATGCAGCAGCAAGGCGAGATCCTGCAATGCTGCATCGAACGACAAACTGCGAGCTTCCATCGTATCCGCGATGGCAAGCATACCGGCGCCGTCTTTTCGGGCCAACGAATCCAGCAGATCGTAGAGATAGCCCTGGTCGATGGCGCCCAGCATGTCGCGCACGCCTGCTTCTTCGATATTGCCCTCGCCGAAAGCAATGGCCTGGTCCAGGATGCTCAAGGCGTCGCGCATGCTGCCCTGGGCCGCACGAGCCAGCAATTGCAGGGACACAGGATCGCAGCTTATCTTTTCCTCCTCGAGCACATGCTTGAGGCGGGCCGAAATCAGCGGCGGCGGAATCTGCTTCAGGTTGAATTGCAGGCATCGAGACAGGACAGTCACCGGAATTCTCTGCGGATCGGTGGTAGCAAGGATGAACTTGACGTGCTCCGGTGGCTCCTCGAGCGTCTTCAGCATCGCATTGAATGCCGATTTGGAGAGCATGTGCACTTCATCGATGATATAGACCTTATATCGCGCAGCGGTCGGCGCATACAGCGCGTTTTCCAGCAGCTCGCGCATCTTCTCGACCTGGGTGTTCGAGGCGGCATCCAGCTCGATCAGGTCAATGAAGCGCCCCTCGTCGATACCGCTGCAGGCCGGGCACGCGCCGCATGGAACCGGCGTGATCCCTGTGCGGCAATTGAGCGCCTTGGCCAGAATGCGCGCTATTGTCGTCTTGCCGACGCCGCGAGTCCCGGTAAACAGGTAGGCGTGATGCAGCCGCTTCTGCTCCAGTGCATTGGTCAGCGCCCTGACAACATGCTCTTGCCCGATCAACTGGGAAAAGCTCCTGGGGCGCCATTTGCGGGCAAGGACCTGGTTCTGCGACACGATATCGAGGAGACGGGAAAAGGAAGATGAAAACGCTATTGTAGCCCGACGGCTATCAGACTGCTCTCCGGCGACCCCGGTTCATGGAAATTTCCTGTCTTCCACTGCCATGCCGGGCCGCCAGAAGCAATCGGCAATCGGGTGATCAAGCAACCCGGCAAAACGGCAATAGGGTGGCGAGCCCGACCCCCGGCACTTGCAGAAAATAGCTGTGGCTGCTTCCTTCCGGACCTGACCAGGTTCACTACCATGCAATGCGGGGAGGCCCGCCATATGAAACTTGGACAAAGCGCCAATGAAGCGCCTGAAAACCGGCATGGCGGACCGGCGAATGGAAAGCTCGGACCCCACATCATACTGCGTTATTGTGCACTGAATTGCTGCCGGAGTCCATTGCCGCGACGCCGCCTGGAGCGCAACGGCCCGTCTTCGAAAAACGGAGGGATGGTACTTCCGTACAGATGTACTTCGGTCCAATTGTAGGCCTCCAGCATATCCGTAAGATGTCACTCATGGCTCCGGGATTCTTCTCACTTCGCAAATGGGAAGTGGAGGAAGGAATCGCAAACCGCTTACAAGGAGACCGTATAAAGGAGACTTATCATGAAAGCCAACCCCAGAAAAAATAATTCCGCTCCATCCGGAAAGGCCGGTCCCGGAGAAACGGATCCCCAAGGGGCAATGCCGGCTCCGCAGCCCCTCCGCAGCCCCGTGCATCTTCTTCTGCCCATCGCCCGCTGGAAAAGTGAAATCCTGGGCATGCTGTACAAATATGAAGAAACCGAGACTGCGCTCCGGCAATCCGGAATCATCCCCGAATGGGTATATTATCCCAAGCGCATCGGCACCGGCAGCATCTCGCCCAAACCCAACTACCTGGACCTTTACCGGCTGAAAGACAGGCGAATACAACTCTGGATCAGCGCGGAAATGGTCATGGCCAGGGATACAGGCTTCCGCCACTTTCTCGGTACCCTGCTGGCCGATAAAGAGCTGTCGCTGGTCAAGGGCGAATCCGTATAAGAGAACCCGCGGGACCCGCAGACGCTTCACCATCCCCGGCGCCAGCCTACCCGGACCGCCCAGATCCGGGATAGGCTGGCGCCGGCCGCAACGTCGCAGCTCCTTCCTTGATCATTCCACACGCCATAGATCGCCGAGAAAGCTCCCGATTCCTTTTGCATAGCGATGGTAACGGAGCGTCACCAGTTCATGCATTGCACCCGGGAGGCGGCGCCATCGTTTTAGCGGCAAGCCGGAACGGGCGCGCAGAAAAACAAGCTTGGCATCCAGGCGGCCGAGATGGCGTCCTGAGTGCGGAAAGCGGCCACCGGATTCCAGCAGTCTCTCCCGCAACACTTCAAAACAGCGAATCGCCGGACCATACAGGAGCGCAAAGCTTCCGCCATGCCGCTTGCGCCGGCCCCGCCGCGGTATTCCTATCTGGTTGGCGCTGTGCTGGCGATAGGCGATCAGCGGAGCAGGCAACGCCACCAGATGCGACACCGACCCTATCAGCAGGGAAATCCATGCATCATGTACCCATATCTCCGGTATCGGCAGTATCAGCTCC
>DASZUL010000075.1:0-32661 GCA_035547595.1 Nitrosospira sp. | reverse complement strand
GCCACCTGCATCGACTGCCACCAGAACCTGGTGCACAAGGAAGTTGCGGAAACCGATCTCAATGCCAGCCGCAAGGAAGGCAAGATGGTCCTTAAACCCGAGAAAAAGGATAAGGACGACGAGGATGAGGAGGAAGAGTAGGATCGACCCGGTCCGTCTTCATTCTCGCAAGGCCAACACCTCAACCTTGTTTCAATCTCGTTCCCAACCTTGCATGCCGCTGTCCGGCTTCCCGCCAGTACAGCGGTTTTGCTTATATGTCTCATGCCAGCCGAGTGGATAAACCGGAATAGCACGTCCGGCCAGATGTGAGCAACCGCTTCCGGTGCCTAAGACAATAGCATACCTTCGCCGTTTGAATATCCATAAGATTTTGCCTCAGCACCTGTCGAAGGCACACTGACGGGTTGTCAACCCGTCAGTAACAATCAGTCGAAACAGCTGTAAACCTGAATCTCAAATCCAGATCAGGTTTCAGGAGAGTGGGCAGATCGTGTTCCTTTCCGTGTCACGAGACTGTAATATATGCGTCGTAACATACCTCGATCAAGGAAGACCTCCCCCTCCCGATGCATCCTCCCCAGACAGTACGCCCCCCTGCAGACGCTGCTCATTCCAGAAGGCTCGGCTATAGTTATCGCCGCCATCTGGGTGAGCGTTTCATCGAGGCCATACTGTTTCTGATGGCATTCATTTCGGTTGTGATTACGCTTGCCATCGTGGTAATGCTAGTGAGTGAATCCCTTGTGTTTTTTGAGCATGTCCCCCTATGGGATTTTCTCACCGATACGCAATGGACTCCGCTGTTTGACGATGCGCACTACGGAATCCTTCCATTGGTTTCGGGTACCGTAGTGAGTTCCGCCGTTGCGCTTCTGGTGGCTATACCGCTGGGAACGATAACCGCCATCTATTTGTCCGAGTTTGCGCCTTTTGCGGTACGGGAAGTCGCCAAGCCTTTTCTCGAGCTGCTGGGCGGGGTGCCGACAGTGGTATATGGCTATTTTGCTCTGCTGTTTGTTACGCCTGCTCTTCAGAAAATCATTCCAGGTTTACCCGGTTTCAGCCTTCTTTCCGCCGGCCTGGTCATGGGCATCATGATCATTCCCTATGTCAGTTCAATGGCTGAAGACGCGATGCGGTCCGTGCCCATGCATCTACGGGAAGGATCTTACGCCATGGGAGCGACCCGGTTCCAGACCGCTCTTCGCGTAGTAATGCCAGCGGCATTCTCCGGCATAGCCGCCGCCTATATTCTCGGCATCTCGCGCGCAGTGGGGGAAACAATGGTGGTTGCCATCGCTGCAGGCATGCAGCCCAACCTGACCTGGAATCCCCTGGAGCCTGCAGCGACCATTACCGCCTATATCGTACAGGTCAGCCTGGGCGATCTGCCGCACGGCAGTATTGGTTACCAGACGATTTTTGCAGCGGGGCTCACGCTGCTTTTAATGACTCTGGCATTCAATATCCTTGGTCATGTCCTGCGCAAGCGCTATAGGGAGATATATTGACTTCATATCCTTGCCCAATGCCCCAGCATCTACTTTTCCCGAAGGCGGGTGCCGGTTCTGATGAATACCTTTCTTTCCGTGCAGGTGGTGGTTGATGAGAGATGACAAGGATCTGAATGAAATCCGGACAATCATTGCCCGCCATAAGCTCTGGGATCTCGTTTTCATGATCGTCGGCATACTTGCGCTGATGATCGCAATGCTGACATTCATGGCGTTGTTTTCCCATATGTTGATAGACGGGCTGCCGCGCCTCTCCTGGGATTTCTTTACATCCTTTCCGTCGCGCCGTCCGGGATCGGCCGGTATTCTTTCCGCATGGGTAGGCACTACGCTGGTGATGCTGGTTACCGCCATAGCCGCGGTTCCCATGGGCATTGGCGCGGGGATTTATCTCGAGGAATATGCCTCGAAAAATCTCATTACCGAAATCATCGAAATCAACGTTACCAACCTTGCCGGGATCCCATCCATCATTTACGGACTGCTGGCGCTGGGCCTGTTTGTGCACCAGTTCGGCTTTGGCCAAAGCATCCTTTCAGCGGGGCTGGCATTGGCGTTGCTGATATTGCCGGTTGTGATCGTGGCGACACGGGAGGCGATTCGCGCAATACCGCTGGTCATTCGCGAAGGAGCTTATGCGCTGGGCGCGACCAAGTGGCAAACGGTCTCGGATCACCTCCTTCCCTATTCTGCTGCCGGTATCCTGACAGGGGTGATTATCGGCCTTGCACGCGCAATCGGGGAAACCGCACCGATCATCACGATCGGGGCGCTGACGTTCATCGCCTTTCTGCCACCCTCGCCGATCAAGGACGAATTTCCTTATATTTCGTTCGAATGGTTGATGGCGCCCTTCACTGTCATGCCAATCCAGATGTTCAACTGGGTATCCCGTCCGGAAGAAGAATTTCAGGTAAACGCCGCAGCTGCGGGCCTGGTGCTGGTTGTCATGACCCTCACCATGAATGGTCTCGCAATTTATTTGCGCTATCGGATGCGTAAGAATCTAAAATGGTAGAAAAAGTCGGGGAGGACGGAAGTCCCGTTATGGCGGATACGCCAAAGCGGTATAAATCCGAAGTCAGAAGTCTGAGTTTTTATTACGGCGCATTCTCTGCGCTGAAAAACATCAACATGATGCTGCACGAAAAGCAGGTTACCGCCCTGATCGGTCCTTCAGGTTGCGGCAAATCCACTTTTCTCCGCTGTTTCAATCGCATGCACGACCTGTATCCCGGCAACCGGTATGTAGGGGAAATCATCCTGCATCCGGATAATGTCAATATCCTGTCACGCGACGTGGATCCGATTGAAGTGCGAATGCGGGTGAGCATGGTTTTCCAGAAACCCAATCCCTTTCCGAAATCCATTTATGAAAACGTGGCGTATGGCTTGCGGGTGCGAGGCATAAAACAGCGCGCCATAGTGGACGAGAAAGTGGAGGAGGCCTTACGCGGTGCGGCGCTCTGGGATGAGGTCAAGGACCGCCTCAACCAGCTTGCCTACAATCTTTCGGGGGGACAGCAGCAGCGCTTGTGCATTGCCAGGGCTTTGGCGACCGACCCCGAAATATTGTTGTTCGATGAGCCCACTTCGGCACTCGATCCCATCGCCACAGCCAGCATAGAGGAGCTTATTGCCGATCTGAAGGATAAGGTTACGATTCTCATCGTCACGCACAACATGCAGCAAGCTGCCCGGGTATCGGATTACACCGCATATATGTATCTCGGAGAGGTCATCGAGTTCGATGTCACGGATACTATTTTTATCAAGCCGAAAAACAAGCAAACCGAGGATTACATAACCGGCCGTTTTGGCTAGGGAAGCGCTGAGCAAGTCCTTGCTGAGCGCGTCGCCGCCTTGTCGGGTGCCTCATGAAGATGGCGTTTCCATAGGTTGGCATTCCTCTCCGGCAGATTCGCATTTCCCTTCGGAAGATCCCCTCCGTCCTTCGCGCGTCCTGTTCTCCAAAGCCGCCATCGCGCCAGCGCAGGCATGCGCTGGTATTCTTCACTTCGGGTCGGGATGGGTTTTGACGGGATGCTTGCCTATTCTCAGGAAGAGAATAGGCTCCGCCTTCCGTTTCATTGAGAACCTAGCGAAGTGTTTTATCCGGTTCACGGCCGGAAGCACCGATTCCCGGGGTTTTGCCCCGATATCCCTTCTCCTCGTGATTGACCCCGTATTCATTCACAGGTAACATTCGCACCTTTCAAGGAAAAGGCAACGTTCATGGCTGCGCGTCCAAAACTCATCTCCGGCAATTGGAAGATGCACGGCAGCATCGGCCCGAACCGCGATTTGCTCCATGCGGTAGTGCAAGGAACAGCAGGGCTCGAAGCCGAAGTTGCGGTATGCGTGCCCTATCCTTATCTTTCCCAGGCGCAATCGCTGCTTCAGCAGACACATGTCTCCTGGGGAGCCCAGAACGTAAGCCAGCATGAAAAGGGCGCTTATACTGGCGAGGTATCGGCGGGCATGTTGACCGATTTCGGCTGCCGCTACGCCATCGTGGGCCATTCAGAACGGCGGGCGCTATATGGCGAAGATAATTATATTGTGGCGCTGAAATTCAAGGCGGCCCAGACCGCAGGGTTAATACCTATTCTATGTGTTGGCGAGACCCTTGACCAGCGCGAGGCTGCCATAACCGAACGGATCGTTGCGGAACAATTAGATGCGGTAATCGAACTGGCGGGAATCGCCAGCCTGGCAAAATCCGTGCTGGCTTATGAACCGGTATGGGCGATCGGGACAGGGAAGACCGCCACGCCTGAACAGGCCCAGGAAGTCCATGCGTTCGTTCGCAATCGCATTGCCGGCCGGAATCCCGAAGTTGCCGATGGCCTGCAAATTCTTTACGGGGGCAGTGTCAAAGCCGGCAACGCGGCGGAATTGTTTTCAATGCCGGATATCGACGGCGGACTGATCGGCGGTGCATCGCTCGTCGCCGACGAATTCATCAAGATCTGCCTCGCCGGTAAAAATTAATTCACGTGGAGTAGCCAGTGGAAACACTAGTTTGGGTAGTGCACGTACTGTCAGCCGTCAGCGTCATTGTCCTGGTTCTTTTGCAGCACGGCAAGGGTGCGGACATGGGTGCGGCTTTTGGCAGCGGCTCATCGGGGAGTTTGTTCGGAGCCAGCGGTTCGGCAAATTTTCTCAGCCGGACCACGGGCATACTGGCTGCGTTATTCTTTATTACCAGCCTCGGGCTTACTTACCTTTCCAGCCATAAGACCGAAGGGGCCGGCGTCATGGACAAAGCGGTGCCGGTACAATCATCCAAGCCGGTGCAACCCCCTCCGGCGGCTCCCTCAGAAGGGGAGGCTTCAAAAGCCGCTGAAATACCGAAATAATTTTAATGATGAGTTGATTGAACAATTTATTAAAGCCGTGTTCTAAGTTGATCAAGCTGGAGACTGGGACTCAAATTAAGCCGCCGACGTGGTGAAATTGGTAGACACGCCGTCTTGAGGGGGCGGTGGCGAAAGCTGTGCGAGTTCGAGTCTCGCCGTCGGCACCAGTTCTGAAAAATAGGGTGAGGTCCAGGTAACCGAACGCAGTAGAGCATGTGGTTTGATCTGATCCAGGGCCTTTACTTCTGATACCGCTATGCTCGAAAACTACTTTCCCATTCTGCTATTTATCGTAATCGGACTCGCCGTAGGCGTGGTGCCCATGGCGCTTGGATGGTTGTTTGGCCCCAATCGTCCCGACAGCGAGAAGCTTTCTCCCTATGAATGCGGTTTTGAGGCATTCGAGGACGCACGCATGAAGTTTGATGTGCGCTATTACCTTGTTGCCATTCTGTTCATTTTGTTCGATCTGGAAATCGCCTTTCTGTTTCCGTGGGCGGTCGTATTGAATGAGATCGGCTTGTTCGGCTTTGTGGCAATGATAGTTTTTCTCGGCATACTCGTCGTAGGCTTCATTTATGAATGGATGAAAGGTGCCCTGGAATGGGATTGACACTATGAGCGCTAATGGTGGGATGGAAAAAGGTTTCGTTACCACAAGCTTGGATAACGTAATCAATTGGGGCCGCACGGGCTCAATGTGGCCGATGACCTTTGGGTTGGCCTGCTGCGCGGTGGAGATGATGCAGGCCGGCGCCTCGCGCTACGATCTCGACCGTTTCGGCGTGGTGTTCCGCCCCAGTCCGCGGCAATCCGACGTGATGATCGTGGCCGGAACCTTGTGCAACAAGATGGCGCCTGCGCTGCGCAAGGTATATGACCAGATGGCGGAGCCCCGCTGGGTGATTTCCATGGGATCGTGCGCCAACGGCGGCGGTTACTACCATTACTCCTATTCCGTTGTGCGGGGCTGCGACCGCATCGTGCCCGTCGATATCTATGTTCCCGGTTGCCCGCCAACCGCCGAGGCGCTGCTCTACGGCATTATCCAGTTGCAGAACAAGATTCATCGTACCAATACCATCGCCCGTTGAGCCAGTCCCCTATGTCGTCCCCTCATTTGGAAACGCTCTCGCTTTGTCTGCAGAATATACTGGGAGACAAGGTGGCAGACGTCAGCGATCGGCTGGGTGAACTTACGGTGCTGGTATCCCCGGGGGATATGCTGGAGGTGATGCAAACACTCAGGGACCATCCTGATCTCCGGTTCGAAACGCTCGTGGACTTATGCGGGGTGGATTATTCGGTTTACGGAGGGGAGTCGGCATGGGCAGATACACGGAACAAGCGCTTCGCATCCGTATACCACCTGCTTTCCCTTGCTCATAACCGCCGGCTGAGGATAAAGGTGTTCGCGGATGACGACGAGTTTCCGGTTCTGGATTCGGTGATCAACATCTGGCCGTCTGTTAACTGGTTCGAGCGCGAAGCCTTCGACCTTTATGGCATCGTATTTACCGGCCATCCCGATTTGCGCCGCATTCTGACTGATTACGGATTTATCGGCAACCCGTTTCGCAAGGATTTTCCTATAAGTGGTAACGTGGAAATGCGCTACGACCCCGATCAGCAGCGGGTAATTTATCAGCCGGTCAGCATCGAACCGCGGCAGATCACCCCGCGGGTCATTCGTGAAGAGCATTATGGAGACAGCGAATGAACTTCCTGTCATTTTTCGAGCATGGCTGAAATACGCAACTACACGATGAATTTCGGGCCGCAGCATCCTGCTGCGCATGGTGTGCTGCGCCTGGTGCTGGAACTGGATGGTGAGGTCATCCAGCGCGCGGACCCCCACATCGGGCTGTTGCACCGTGCCACCGAGAAGCTTGCCGAAAACAAAACCTTTATCCAGTCGGTGCCGTATATGGACCGGCTGGATTATGTTTCCATGATGTGCAACGAGCACGCGTATGTCATGGCGATAGAGAAATTGCTCCAGCTCGAGGTACCGTTGCGCGCGCAATATATCCGCGTAATGTTCGATGAGATCACGCGCATACTCAATCATCTATTATGGCTGGGAGCGCACGCGCTGGATGTGGGTGCGATGACGGTATTCCTGTACGCATTCCGCGACCGCGAGGATCTGATGGATTGTTACGAGGCGGTTTCCGGAGCGAGAATGCACGCCGCCTACTACCGTCCCGGCGGCGTCTATCGTGATTTGCCGGCTTCGATGCCCCAATATCAGGCCTCGAAAATTCACGATGAAAAAACTACGCGCATCCGCAATGAAAATCGTAGCGGCTCGCTGCTCGATTTTATCGAAGACTTCACCAATCGGTTTCCGACCTACGTGGATGAGTATGAGACATTGCTTACCGATAACCGCATCTGGAAGCAGCGTCTTGTCGGCATTGGCGTCGTTTCTCCGGAACGCGCCAAGGCACTGGGTTTTACGGGTCCGATGCTGCGCGGTTCGGGGGTAGAGTGGGATCTGCGTAAAAAGCAGCCCTACGAAGTCTATGACCGCATCGATTTCGATATTCCCGTGGGCGTCAACGGCGATTGCTATGACCGGTATCTGGTACGCATCGAGGAGTTTCGCCAATCCAACCGAATCATCAAGCAGTGCGTCGACTGGTTGCGCAAGAACCCAGGTCCGGTAATAACCGACAACCACAAGGTTGCACCCCCGGCCCGGGTCGAGATGAAGCAGAATATGGAAGAGCTGATTCATCATTTCAAGCTGTTTACCGAAGGTATTCACGTCCCTCCGGGAGAAGTCTATGCAGCGATCGAGCATCCCAAGGGAGAATTCGGCATTTACCTGGTGTCGGATGGCGCCAACATGCCTTATCGCCTGAAGATCCGCGCGCCGGGCTTCGCCCATCTCGCGGCACTCGATGAAATGTCACGGGGACACATGATTGCGGACGTGGTAGCTATCATCGGGACGCAGGATATCGTATTCGGTGAAATAGACCGATGACTTCAGGAATAGCAGAGATAGTTCAGTGAGATGTTAAGCGCAGAATCCATCAAGAAGATAGACCGCGAGCTGACTAAATACCCGCCCGATCAAAAGCAGTCGGCCGTCATGTCCGCGCTTGCCATCGCTCAGGACGAAAAAGGGTGGCTGGCGACGGAAACCATGG
Source organism: Nitrosospira sp. (assembly GCA_035547595.1). Classification (GTDB taxonomy): domain Bacteria; phylum Pseudomonadota; class Gammaproteobacteria; order Burkholderiales; family Nitrosomonadaceae; genus Nitrosospira. The sequence goes on along the minus strand of DASZUL010000075.1, from coordinate 24,621 downwards.
ATTTCGTTGCCCAGTATCTGGGCATGCCGCCCATTGCAGTCTACGAGGTGGCGACTTTTTACAATATGTACAACCTTCAGCCGCTCGGCAGGCACAAGATCACGATATGCACGAATCTTCCCTGTGCCTTGTCCGGCGCCAACGAGGCCGCAGCGCATGTCCAGAAAAAGCTGGGGATCGGTTTCAATGAAACCACCGCCGACGGACAATTCACGCTGAAGGAAGGGGAGTGCATGGGAGCATGTGGTGATGCTCCTGTCATGCTGGTGAATAACAAGCGTATGTGCAGTTTCATGTCCAATGAGAAACTCGACGAACTCCTGGAGGAGTTGAGCAGATGACCCAGCTTCCGCAAGTATTGCTGGCAGGGCTCAATTCGTCCGACCCGGACGACTGGAAGCTCAGGAATTATGAAAAGCGCGAGGGATACAGCGCGCTGAAAAAAATCCTGGACGAAAAAATACCGCCGGAAAAAGTCATCGAAGAGGTAAAAAAATCCGCCTTGCGGGGGCGGGGGGGCGCGGGTTTCCCGACGGGCCTGAAATGGAGCTTCATGCCCAAGCAATATGAGGGCGACAAGTACCTGGTATGCAATTCAGATGAGGGCGAGCCCGGCACCTTCAAGGACCGCGACATCATGCGCTACAACCCACATATCCTGATCGAGGGCATGGCGATCGCCGCTTATGCGATGGGCATCAGGGCCGGGTACAATTACGTCCACGGTGAAATCTGGGATACGTATGAGCGCATGGAAGAGGCGGTAGCGGAAGCGCGCGATGCGGGATACCTGGGGGATAATATCCTCGGTTCCGGTTTCAGCTTCCAGCTGCACAATCACCATGGCTATGGCGCGTATATCTGCGGCGAAGAAACCGCCCTGCTGGAATCTCTGGAAGGCAAAAAGGGGCAGCCGCGTTTCAAGCCGCCGTTCCCGGCAAGTTTCGGGCTCTACGGGAAACCGACGACCATCAATAACACCGAGACTTTTGCGTCCGTGCCCTGGATCATCCGGAATGGCGGGGAAAAGTTCCTGCAGCTCGGCAAGCCCAACAATGGGGGCACGAAGCTGTTTTCCGTTTCCGGCCATGTCAACAAGCCCGGGAACTATGAGATTCCCCTGGGTACGCCGTTCGCCACGCTGCTTGAGATGGCGGGGGGCATGCGCGGCGGGCGGAAGCTGAAAGGATGCATTCCCGGCGGGTCTTCGATGCCGGTGCTGCCGGGCGATATCATGATGCAAACGGACATGGATTATGATTCCATCGCCAAGGCAGGGTCCATGCTCGGCTCGGGCGCGGTCATCATCATGGATGACACGACCTGCATGGTGAGAGCCCTGGAAAGGCTGTCATATTTTTATTTTGAGGAATCCTGTGGGCAATGCACGCCGTGTCGCGAGGGCACGGGCTGGCTCTATCGCGTGGTGCACCGCATAGAAACCGGCAAGGGCCGGATGGAAGACCTGGATCTGCTCAACAATGTTGCGGACAACATTCAGGGGCGAACCATATGTGCCCTCGGCGATGCCGCCGCCATGCCGGTCCGCGCCATGATCCAGCATTTCCGGGATGAATTTGCCTATCATATCGAGCACAAGCATTGCATGGTCTAGTGCGGCTGGCGCATTTGAAGATGAAGTTCACAGGCTCTCTCATATCCGTTTGTTCTCTCCCTGAAACGAGGGGGCCAAGAGTTATATTCCATGATTAATTTTGAAATTGACGGAAAGCAGGTATCGGTTCCCAAGAATGGCACCGTCATGGATGGCGCCAATCAGCTGGGTATATACATCCCGCATTTCTGCTATCACAAGAAATTATCAATCGCTGCCAACTGCCGCATGTGTCTTGTCCAGGTGGAGAAAGCACCCAAGCCGCTGCCCGCCTGCGCCACGCCGGCGATGGAAGGCATGAAGGTATTTACCCACTCCGGCCAGGCGGTAACGGCACAAAAAGGGGTGATGGAATTCCTACTCATCAATCATCCGCTGGACTGCCCGATCTGCGATCAGGGCGGCGAATGCCAGCTGCAGGACTTGGCGGTGGGCTATGGGGCAAGCTCCTCGCGTTATACCGAAGCGAAGCGGGTGGTGGTAAACAAGAACCTCGGGCCCCTCATTTCCACCGACATGACGCGGTGCATACACTGCACCCGCTGCGTGCGCTTCGGGCAGGAAATCGCCGGGATCATGGAACTGGGCATGGCGGGCCGGGGGGAGCACTCCGAAATCCTGTCGTTTGTGGGCAGCACCGTCAATTCCGAGCTGTCGGGCAATATGATCGATCTTTGTCCGGTCGGTGCCCTGGTGAGCAAGCCGTTCCGATATACGGCGCGCACCTGGGAATTGATGCGGAGGAAATCAATCAGCCCACACTGCGGCCTGGGTTCCAACCTTATCGTCCAAGTGAAGCAGAATCGCGTGATGCGGGTATTGCCACGCGAAAATGAAGAAATCAACGAGTGCTGGCTTTCCGATAAGGATCGTTTCTCATACGAGGGATTGAATTCCGAGGAACGGCTGCGAACGCCCATGGTGAGGCGCGACGGCCAGTGGCATGAATGCGATTGGCAGACTGCCCTCGAGTTCGTCGCGAATGGATTGAACACAGTAAAGGAAAGGCACGGCGCGCGGCGAATAGGCGCATTGGGTTCGCCCCACAGCACGCTCGAGGAACTCTACCTTCTGCAAAAACTCGTGCGCGGACTGGGCAGCGACAACGTGGACCACCGGTTGCGCCAATCGGATTTCCGGGACGATGCGCACCGCCAGGGTGCGCCGTGGCTGGGAACAACGATAGCGGAAATTTCGCAACTCAAGTCGGCGTTGATAGTCGGAAGCACATTGCGGAAGGATCATCCCTTGATCGCGCAGCGCCTGCGCCAGGCGGTGAAGCGAGGCGCGCAGCTGAACCTCATCAATCCGGTGGATGATGATCTGCTTACCAAGGTGCCTAATCGGATCATCGTTGCTCCGGATGCCATGGCATTGGCGCTGGCGGAGGTACTGAAGGCGGCCGCCGTGCTGAAGGGAGTGGAGGTGCCGGAGTTCGCGAAGAGTGCGGCGGATTCCGCCCAACCCACGGATGCGGCACGGGCGATGGCCGATAGCCTGATCAATCACAAGCCCAGCGCCATCCTTTTGGGGAACCTCGCGCAGCATCATCCCCATTATGCCGATATTCAGGCACTGGCCCAGCAACTCGCGCAAATCACCGAAAGCTCGTTCGGCGTTCTGGGCGAAGCCGCCAACAGCGTGGGGGCCTACATCGCAAAGGCCATTCCCGATGCCGATCACACGGGAATCCCATCCGGTGACTCCGGCGCAGCAACCGCAGGCAAGAACGCTTCGCAGATGCTTGGCATGGATGCGAAGGCGGCTTCGGCCAGCACGGCGGAAGCATGCAGCGCCTACCTGCTGATGAACCTCGAGCCGGAACTGGATAGCTATGATCCCCAGCAGGCCCGGAAAGCGCTGGAAGAGGCGGAGCTGGTCGTAATGATGACGGCATTCGCCGGCCAGGCGATCGCCGATGGCGGTTACGCGGACGTGTTGTTGCCTATCGCACCCTTTACCGAAACCTCCGGCACCTTCATCAATACCGAAGGCCGGGTGCAAACCTTCAATGGCGTGCTGGCTCCTCTCGGGGAAACGCGCCCCGCCTGGAAGGTTTTGCGCGTCCTGGGAAACATGCTGGGATTACCCGGCTTTGAATATGAAACGCCGGAGCAGGTGCGGGCAGAAGTCCTGCCGGCGGGAGGCGATGTGAAGGATCGCCTGGACAATGGCCTGAAGGATTTTGCCGTGCGGATTCCGGCCTTTGGGAATGGCGGAATCCAGCGCGTCGGCGAAGTCCCCATTTATCAGGCCGACCCGATCGTCAGGCGGGCAGACTCGCTGCAGCGAACGAACGATGCGGCTCCGCCGGTAGCGTCGATGCGGGGCGACCTGATGGACAGGCTCGGCATCACCCCTGGCGAAAAAGTGCGCGTGAAACAGGAAGCGGGTGAAATCCAGCTGCCGGCGGCACGGGATGACAAGCTGCCGCCCGATTGCGTCCGGATTCCCGCGGCACACCCGCTTACCGCGGCGTTGGGCGGGATGTTCGGCCGGGTGACCGTGGAACGGTTGTGATAGCGATGAAAGAAACGGGAGTGATCGTCATCTGATGGACTACGCGCAGCAAATGTTCGGAGATTGGTTCGGGCCGGAATGGGGTCCCGCTCTTTTCGTGCTGGCGAAGAACGCGCTATTGATCGTGGCCATCATCCTGCCTCTGATGCTGGCTGTGGCCTACCTCACGTTTGCCGAGCGCAAGATCATCGCCTACATGCAGATGCGTGTCGGTCCCAACCGGGTGACGTTCTTCGGCATCCCCTGGCTCGGGGGATGGGGGCAGCCCATTGCGGACGCGGTCAAGGCGGTGATGAAAGAAATCATCATCCCGAGCGGAGCGAACAAATTCCTGTTCGTGCTTGCGCCGGTGCTGACCTTTGCGCCAGCGCTGGCCGCCTGGGCGGTGGTGCCATTCTCTCCCGAAGTCGTGCTTGCGGACATCAATGCCGGCCTTCTCTATATACTTGCCATGACTTCGATGGGCGTGTATGGGGTCATCATCGCGGGCTGGGCATCCAACTCGAAATATGCCTTCCTCGGCGCCATGCGCTCCGCAGCGCAGGTGGTTTCATACGAATTGGCCATGGGCTTCGCCCTGGTATGCGTGCTGATGATGTCTCACAGCCTGAACCTGGGTGATATCGTGAAAGGACAGCAGGGTGGGAGCTTCATCAACTGGTACCTGATTCCGCTGTTTCCCATGTTTCTGGTTTATTTCATTTCCGGCGTGGCGGAAACCAACCGCGCTCCGTTCGACGTGGCCGAGGGCGAGTCGGAGATCGTCGCCGGCTTCCATGTCGAATATTCGGGCATGGCCTTTACCGTATTCTTCCTGGCGGAATACTCCAACATGATCCTGGTGGCCACGCTTGCCAGCATCATATTCCTGGGGGGCTGGCTGCCGCCGTTGAACATGGCACCGTTCACTCTGGTTCCGGGGTTCATCTGGCTGTTGCTGAAAATCTCGTTTTTGCTATTTTGTTTTCTCTGGTTCCGGGCCACCTTCCCGCGTTACCGCTACGACCAAATCATGCGGCTTGGCTGGAAAGTTTTCATCCCTATCACACTGGTCTGGATACTGCTGCTGGGCTTGGTGATGCAGCTCCCGTCAGGGTTGCGGGACGCATTTCCACTGAATTTATGGTTCCACTGAGACAGGAGAAGCCATGAATCGCATAAAGGACTTTTTTCGCACTTTCCTGTTGTTCGAATTGATCAAGGGGATGATGCTGACCGGAAAATATTTATTCGCGCGAAAAATCACCGTGTATTTTCCAGAAGAGAAAACTCCCATGTCTCCGCGTTTTCGCGGACTGCATGCGCTTCGCCGCTATCCGAACGGCGAAGAACGGTGTATTGCCTGCAAGCTGTGCGAGGCGGTATGTCCGGCGCTGGCGATCACCATCGAATCGGAGCAGCGCGACGACGGCACCCGGCGTACCACGCGCTACGATATCGACCTTACCAAATGCATATTTTGCGGATTTTGCGAGGAATCATGCCCTGTCGATTCCATCGTCGAGACGCGGATTCTTGAATATCACGGCGAGAAGCGCGGCGACCTGGTCTATACCAAGCAGATGCTGCTTGCGGTGGGGGACCGTTATGAGGAACAGATAGCAAAGGACAGGGCAGCGGATGCGGGCTATCGATAAATCCGCCGTTAATTCAATATGAGCTTCCCGGATATAATCTTCTATTTTTTTTCGGTAGTGCTGGTGGGCTCGGCGCTGGGCGTCATCACCGCCCGCAACCCGGTGCATTCGGCATTGCTTCTCGTCCTGGCGTTTTTTGCATCTTCCGGGCTATGGCTGTTGCTGGAAGCCGAATTCCTTGCCATTACGCTGGTGCTGGTCTACGTGGGAGCGGTAATGGTGCTGTTCCTGTTCGTGGTAATGATGCTGGATATCAACCTCGATCGCCTGCGCGAGGGTTTCTGGAAGTGGTTTCCCTTTGGCCTCCTGATCGCACTGTTGATGGCGGGTGAGATGGCCATGGTGGTGATGGGCAAGCAGTTTGGCGCGGGCGACATGCCGGCTCCGCCCGCCCGCCCGGAGGATTACAGCAACACCAAGGAACTGGGAAGGCTGATTTATACGGAATATGTCTACGCTTTCGAGCTTGCGGCGGTCATCCTGCTGGTGGCGATCGTGGCCGCCATCGCGCTGACCTTGCGGCATCGCACGGGCATGAAGGCCGTCGATGCATCCAAGCAGGTCGCTGTCAAGCGTGCGGACCGGATACGCATGGTCTCCATGCCGTCCGAAAAGAAAGAATAAGAACAAGCCATGATATGGCTGCATTGATCTGCCTGAAAAGGGGACGTTAGCATGGTTTCTTTATCACATTACCTCGTTCTGGGAGCGATCCTGTTCGCGATCAGCATAGTCGGTATTTTTCTGAACAGGAAAAATGTGATCATCATCCTCATGGCGATCGAGTTGATGCTGTTGGCGGTAAATATGAATTTCGTCGCCTTTTCTCATTACCTGCAGGACACTTCGGGTCAGATTTTCGTATTTTTCATCCTGACCGTGGCCGCCGCCGAATCCGCCATTGGCCTGGCGATATTGGTCGTGCTGTTTCGCAGCCTGCGCACCATCAATGTGGACGATCTGGATAAACTGAAAGGGTAATCACCACGGATGCAGCTTCCACGGCCAAGCCGTGGATCGGTGTCGGGTATACGAAAAATAAGAATTGGAACTTCATGACTGACATGGAAAAGCTCTATTTGCTGGTTCCGCTGGCGCCCCTGGGTGGCGCGCTGATCGCCGGACTGCTCGGCCGCCTGATAGGGACGGCCTGGAGTCATCGGGCAACCATTGCCCTGATGATCGTCTGTGTGACCGCATCCATTACGGTATTCCTCGACGTGCTCGAAGGAAATACCTTCAATGGCAGCGTTTATACCTGGATAACGACCGGCGATACGCGTTTCGAGGTCGGTTTCCTGATAGACAGGCTGTCGGCGATGATGATGGTCGTGGTCAGTTCCGTATCACTGATGGTGCACGTATACACCATCGGCTACATGCAGGGAGATCCCGGCTACCAGCGTTTTTTCAGCTATATCTCGCTTTTCACGTTTTCGATGCTGATGCTGGTCATGTCCAATAATTTTCTCCAGCTTTTCTTCGGCTGGGAAGCGGTTGGACTGGTCTCCTATTTGCTGATCGGCTTCTGGTATACACGGCCCACGGCGATATACGCCAACCTGAAGGCCTTTCTGGTCAACCGTGTCGGTGATTTCGGATTCCTTCTCGGCATTGGCCTGGTACTGGTTTATTTCGGCACGCTGGATTATGCAGCCGTTTTTGCCAGCGCCCCGCAAGCGGCGTCGCAGACGATAGAAATCCTTCCCGGACAATCGTGGGCGCTGCTGTCCGCGATCTGCATTCTGCTTTTTGTCGGCGCGATGGGCAAATCCGCGCAATTTCCCCTGCATGTATGGCTGCCCGATTCGATGGAAGGCCCTACGCCCATCTCGGCGCTGATTCACGCGGCCACCATGGTCACGGCCGGCATTTTCATGGTGGCCCGCATGTCGCCGCTGTTCGAACTGACCGAAACGGCATTGTCGTTCGTGCTGGTCATAGGCGCCATCACGACCCTGTTCATGGCGCTCGTCGCCATCGTCCAGAACGACATCAAACGGGTCGTGGCTTATTCGACCCTGTCGCAACTGGGCTACATGACGATAGCGCTGGGAGCCTCGGCGTATTCCGCCGCCGTATTCCATCTTATGACACATGCTTTTTTCAAGGCGGTGCTGTTCCTTGGCGCGGGTTCCGTAATCATCGCGATGCATCACGAGCAGGACATGCGCAAGATGGGCGGGCTCAAGAAATACATGCCCATTACCTATTGGACAATGTTTGTGGCTGCGCTGGCCAACGCGGGCGTCGCTGGTTTTTCAGGGTTCTTTTCCAAGGATGCGATTATCGAGGCAGTGCATTTCGCTGGAATCCCGGGTTCCGGTTTTGCCTATTTTTGCGCCGTCACTTCCGTGTTCGTCAGCGCCCTCTATACTTTCCGCCTCCTGTTCATGACGTTTCACGGTAAGCCACGCATGGATCACCATACGGAAGAGCATTTGCACGAATCGCCCTGGGTTGTCACGCTGCCGCTGATCGTTCTGGCCATTCCCTCCATTGGCGCGGGCTGGCTGATCGGACCAATGCTGTTCGGGAATTATTTCGGCAGTGCCATCGTGATCATGCCCCAGCACGAGGCCATAGCGAAAATGGCGTCCGAGTTCCACGGCATCGGTGCCATGATGACACATGCATTGGGTACTCTTCCCTTCTGGTTTTCCGCCGCGGGAATTTTTACCGCCTGGTACCTGTATATGGCGAAGCCTGAATTGCCAGGAAAAATACGGCAAGCGGCGGGACCGCTCTTCACATTGCTCGATCGCAAGTATTTTATCGATGAACTCTATTCCTGGCTTTTTGCCGGCGGCGCGCGCGCTGTTGGCAAAGGACTATGGAAAGTCGGTGATGTAACGATCATTGACGGCTTTTTCGTCAATGGCACTGCGCGGCTGGTAGCCGGAACCGCCACGCTGATGCGCCGCTTCCAATCCGGTTATATTTATCACTACGCATTCACCATGATCGTCGGCGTGTTCATATTGATGAGCCTGTGGTTGTATGGGTCTTGATGCACGATAACGGCACGACGAAAGATAAGGCACGGCAGGAAATAACAAAAATATCATTGCGGTTTTCCGCATGCTTCACGCTGCGCTAATGAACAAGACGGAATAAAAATGCTGTTTGGTTTTCCACTGATAAGTCTGGTTATCTGGTTGCCTATTTTTGCCGGCATCGGGGTGCTCGCGACCGGAGGCGATCGCAATGCTCACACCGCGAGATGGCTTGCGCTCGCCGGCTCGGTTGCCGGCTTTCTGGTGGCGATCCCCCTTTATACCCAATTCGATCCACTCGTCGCCGGCATGCAGTTCGTGGAACACAGCCCATGGATCGAGCGGTTCAACATCTATTATCACCTTGGTGTCGATGGCATCGCCATGCCGCTCATTCTGCTCAATTGCTTTACCACGCCACTCGTGGTGATTGCCGGGTGGCAGGTGATAAGCAAGCGCGTGTCTCAATACATGGGCGCTTTCCTGATCATGTCGGGCATCGTCAACGGCGTATTTTCGTCGCTTGACGCAATCCTGTTTTACATATTCTGGGAAGCTTCGCTCATTCCGATGTTTCTGATCATCGGGGTCTGGGGTGGTCCGAACCGGGTGTACGCGGCCATCAAGTTTTTTCTCTACACTTTGCTGGGCTCGCTGCTCATGCTGGTGGCTTTTATCTACCTTTACAATGTTTCCGGCGGCAGCTTTTCGATACTCGAATACCACAATCTGCCCCTGCCGATGACGCCGCAAATTCTGATATTCATCGCTTTCCTGCTCGCTTTCGCGGTAAAAGTGCCGATGTGGCCGGTTCATACCTGGTTGCCCGACGCGCACGTGGAAGCGCCTACCGGCGGATCGGTGGTCCTGGCGGCGATTCTCCTGAAACTTGGGGGCTACGGTTTCCTGCGTTTTTCCCTGCCTATCGTGCCGGACGCGAGCCACCATCTTGCGGGCGTGATGATCGTGCTGTCGCTGGTTGCGGTGGTCTATATCGGCCTTGTCGCCCTGGTGCAGGCGGACATGAAGAAGCTGATCGCCTATTCCTCGGTATCGCACATGGGATTCGTCACGCTGGGCTTTTTCCTTTTCAATGCGTACGGGATTGAAGGCGCGATGGTGCAGATGATTTCGCATGGCTTTGTTTCCGGCGCCATGTTTCTATGCGTAGGGGTCCTGTATGACCGGCTGCATTCACGCCAGATAGCGGATTATGGCGGCGTGGCGAACAGGATGCCGATGTTCGCGGCATTTTCGATGCTGTTTGCCATGGCTAACTCCGGGCTTCCGGGCACGAGCGGTTTCGTCGGGGAATTCATGGTCATCATGGCTGCGATCAAGGTGAATTTCTGGTATGCATTTTTTGCCGCGACGACTCTCATTACCGGTGCGGCCTATACGCTATGGATGTACAAGCGCGTCATATTCGGAGCCGTGGTGAACCCTGCTGTCGAAGGCCTGGATGATCTCAACAAGCGCGAGATGCTCGTCCTGGCTGTCCTGGCCGCGGCAGTGCTCTGGATGGGGTTGTATCCATTACCCGTGACGGAAGTCATGCATGCTACCGTGGAGGACTTGCTGGCGCACGTGAGCCGCAGCAAGTTATAGTTCATATGACATCGGTGTTCCGTCTGTCCGAGGATAATAAATGAATTTCATGCAGCCTGATTTCGCCCCCGCCTATCCAGAGATATTTCTCCTGATAATGGTATGCGTGGTGCTATTGGCGGATCTTGCATGGGGTAAAAAATCCCCCTATATCGCTTATTTGTTTGCGCAAATAGCATTGCTCGGCTGTCTTTTCATCACCTTCGCCACCTCTTCGCCAACTGTGGTTTACACGTTCTCGGGCATGTTCGTGGATGATCCGATGGCCGATATCCTGAAGATGCTGGTGTACGGCACCGTTTTCGTGGTGCTGGTGTATTCGCGGACCTACATTTCGCTGCGCGGGTTGCTCAGCGGCGAGTTTTTCAGCCTGGCGCTGTTTGCGACGCTGGGCATGATGGTCATGATTTCCGCCAGCCACTTTCTCACGCTATACCTGGGGCTGGAACTCCTGTCGTTGTCGCTCTACGCCATGGTAGCGTTGCGGCGCGATCTCGCGGGCGCAACAGAGGCCGCAATAAAATTTTTCGTGCTGGGCGCGCTGTCTTCGGGCTTCCTGCTCTATGGGATGTCCATGATTTACGGTTCCACCGGTTCGCTGGATATCGGGCGCGTAGCCGAAGTGATTCGAAGCGGCGCGGTGAACCATTACGTGATGATAATCGGCCTCGTATTCGTTGTCGCCGGCATCAGCTTCAAATTGAGCGCCGCGCCGTTTCACATGTGGGCCCCGGATGTGTATGAGGGAGGATCCACGGCAGCAGTGCTGTTCATCGGTTCCGCACCCAAGCTCGCCACCTTCGGCTTCATCATGCGCCTGCTGGTCGAAGGGCTGGGAGAAATGGCGGCAGACTGGCAGGACATGCTCATCATCCTGGCGGTGATGTCCATGGTAATCGGCAATCTCGCCGCCATAGCCCAGACGAATATCAAGCGCATGCTGGCCTATTCCACGATTTCCCATATGGGATTCGTATTGCTCGGGATACTCAGCGCGGATGGAAATGGCTACAGTTCGGCAATGTTTTACGTTGTCGTATATGTACTGATGACTCTGGGCATGTTTGGCGTCATCATGCTGCTGTCCCGCGCAGGCTTCGAAGCCGATAACCTCGAGGATTTCAAGGGATTGAACCGCCGCAATCCCTGGTATGCGTTCATTACCCTGCTATTGATGTTTTCCATGGCAGGCATTCCGCCCACGGTCGGAATTTATGCCAAGCTGGCGGTATTGCAGGCTGTTCTGAGCGCTGGCCACATCTGGCTGACCGTGCTGGCTGTGCTGCTTTCCCTGATCGGTGTGTTTTATTATTTGCGCATCGTCAAGCTGATGTATTTCGACGAACCGACGACCGATGCGTTGATCGAGCCGCAGCAGGACGTCAAGCTGCTGCTCAGCGCGAATGGCCTGGCGATACTCGGATTCGGCCTGTTTCCCCAGGTATTGATGGCGTTGTGCGCCTACGCCATTCAGCAATCCATTTCCGGCTGATCAGCCTGGGCACCGGCATACGGCCGGCAAGAGCGCACCTGATGCAGGGTCGGAACAGGAAACCTGGATAAGGAATTCACGGACGCACTACCTCCTGTTGGGAAGATGTCCGGAAATCCCGGGTGGAGCAATTGTTTAGGCAGTGGCCTAAACTTCTGCCTTCTCTGTGCGCGAAGCGGAAGATCAGGGTTTTTTGTAGCTGATGCGGTATATTGCCCCGGCATAATCATCCGAAACCAGCAGCGCCCCGTCCGGCATGACCAGCACATCCACCGGCCTTCCCCACGCATTTTCGTTTTCCAGCCAACCCTCCGCGAATATCTCCTGCTTGACCACCTTGCCATTTTTTATTTGGACCCGCCTGAGCTGGTATCCCACCTTGTTGCGGCGGTTCCAGGAACCGTGCTCAGCCACGATGATATTGTTGCGGTATTCCTTTGGAAACATCTCGCCCGTATAAAAACGCATTCCCAATACCGCCGCATGCGCCTCGAATTTCCCCGCAGGAGGCGAGAGCTTGCCGCAGTCCCGCTTGGCACCGTATTTGGGGTCCAGGATATCGCCGCCATGGCAGAAGGGATAGCCAAAATGCATATCTTTCCTGGGTGCGTGATTCAGTTCGTCGGGTGGCATGTTGTCTCCCATCCAATCGCGGCCGTTATCGGTGAACCACAGTTCCTTCGTTTCCGGATGCCAGTCGAAGCCCACGGAATTCCGCACGCCGGAGGCATAGACTTCATAGTTGGTGCCATCGGGCTCGATACGGGAGATCAACGCGTAGCGTTCGGGATCGGGCTCGCAAATATTGCAGGGAGCGCCTACCGCCACATACAGCAGGCCATCGGGGCCGAAGGCAATGTATTTTCCGCCGTGATGCTTGTCGCTCGGAAATCTATCGGTCACCACGACAGGCTTGCCTGCCTGGTCGAGTTTGTTTTCGATATCGTCAAAGCGCAGAATGCGGTTGATGGCGGAAACATACAGGGCGCCATCGCGGAATGCGACACCGATGGGCGTCGCCAGTCCATTGGCGATGGTTCTCACCTGGCGTGTGGCGCCGGTATCCGTAACGGCGTAAACCTTTCCTTCCGTCGCGGAACCGGCAAATACCGTGTCGTTTTTCCCCAGCGCCAGGGCACGCGCATTGGGAACGCTTGCCCATAATTCGATGGAAAATCCCGCGGGCAATTTGATCTTGTCGAGCGGAAGCTGATCCTGGTTCTGCTGAGATTGCGCCATAGCCGGAGGCATGCCGGCGAATAGGCAGATGCTGAAAAGAGCCAGAAGGGTTTTTATTGCAGACATGACGGAAAGCTCCCGAATGGTGCGGTTGTGTCGAAACAGGTAAAAGGCAGGATACGCATCGTTTGGATCCGGAATTTTAGTGAATTGGCAACTTGAAAACCACCAATTCGTCCCCACTGTCCCAGTGTTTTTTATGAAAAATTGTTAGGAGAAAAGATCCATGCAAGCAGCGGCTACAAAAGAACACTTGAGCTTTCAGACCGAAGTCAAGCAGTTGCTCAACCTGATGATCCACTCCTTGTATAGTAACAAGGAAATATTTTTACGCGAACTGATTTCGAACGCCTCGGACGCCGCGGACAAGCTGCGCTTCGAAGGGCTGACGGACGGCGCGCTGTATGAATCCGATTCCGACCTCAAGATCCGCGTAAGCTACGATGCCGCCGCGCGAACCATAACGGTGTCGGATAATGGCATTGGCATGTCCCGGCAAGAGGTCATCGATAATATCGGCACTATCGCCAAGTCCGGTACCCGGGAATTCTTCAGCTCGCTGACAGGCGACCAGGCCAAGGACGCGCATCTGATCGGGCAGTTTGGGGTTGGTTTTTATTCGGCTTTTATCGCTGCGGACAAGGTGACGCTCATTACCCGGCGCGCCGGCCTGACGCCTGAGCATGGCGTTCGGTGGGAATCGGGCGGGGAGGGAGACTATACGCTCGAGACGGTCGAAAAGGCGGAGCGCGGCACCCAGGTGATTCTGCATTTGCGTGAAGGCGAGGACGATCTTCTGAACGGTTGGCGCCTGCGGAGCATCATTCGCAAGTATTCCGACCATATCACTCTTCCCATCGTGATGAAAAAGGAGGAATGGTCGCAGGAAAAAAATGAAAACGTCATTACCGACCAGGATGAGACGATCAATCAGGCGAGCGCCTTGTGGGCGCGGCCCAAGAGCGAGATAAAGCCCGAGCAGTACGAGGAGTTCTACAAGCATGTGGCCCATGATTTCGAGCCGCCCCTTGCTTATGTTCATGCCAGGGTGGAGGGAAAGCAGGAATATACCCAGCTGCTCTATATTCCGTCGCGTGCTCCATTCGACCTGTTCGACCGGGAGCAGCGCCATGGCATCAAGCTGTATGTCCGCCGTGTCTTTATCATGGACGACGCAAAGCAATTGCTGCCGAGCTATTTGCGCTTCGTGCGCGGCATCATCGACTCCAATGATCTGCCGCTGAACGTGTCGCGCGAAATATTGCAGGAATCGAAGGATATAGAAGCAATCCGAGCCGGATCGGTCAAAAAAGTGCTGGGCCTGCTCGACGATCTGGCTCAAAGCGAGCAGGAAGAAGAAAAGGCCAAGTTCAAGACCTTCTGGAAGGAATTCGGACAGGTCCTCAAGGAGGGGGTGGCGGAGGACTATACCAACCGCGAGCGCGTCGCCAAACTGTTGCGCTTCGTATCCACCCATGCCGATACCGACGAACAAACCGTTTCGCTGGGAGATTACCTGTCGCGAATGAAAGAAGGGCAGGAGAAAATCTATTATGTCACGGCTGACAGCCTGAAGGCGGCGAGAAGCAGTCCTCATCTGGAGATTTTCCGCAAGAAAGGAATCGAAGTCCTGTTATTGTCCGAACGTGTAGATGAGTGGCTGGTTGCGCACCTGACCGAATTTGAGGGTAAATCTCTGCAATCTGTTGCCAAAGGCAGCCTCGATCTTGGCAAGCTCGAGGACGAGGCGGAGAAGAAAGAGCAGGAGAAAGAAGCGGATGAATACAAGGAGCTTACGGAAAAAATCAAGAATGTGCTCGGCGAACAGGTCAAGGAAGTCCGTGTCACGTTGCGACTGACGGAGTCGCCGGCCTGCCTCGTCGCCGATGCTCATGCAATGAGCGGGAATCTCGAGCGCCTATTAAAATCTGCCGGGCAAAAAGTGGACCACACCAAACCGATTCTCGAAATCAATCCTCATCATCCGATGATCCAGCGCCTGAAACTGGAACAGGCACACTTTGACGACTGGAGCCACATATTGTTCGATCAGGCGTTGCTGGCCGAAGGAGGGCAGCTCGATGACCCGGCGTCTTTCGTAAGACGGGTCAATGAGTTGCTGTTTTTGAATGCAGGCAGCGGAGGGCAGGCGAATCCCGGATAAATTCTGGGCGAAATGGACGGCAGCATGGACGGAGCGGCTCAGGGAGCTTTGGGACATCCATCGTTCGGGGAAAGTTCTATTCCTTCTCTTTTGAAGCGCTTTTTCCGGGATTCAGGCTGGCAAACAATTCCCGGTGGGCGGTATCGGTGATGGCAATGACTGCGGGGTGGGTGAGCCGGCGCTCCATGGAAATGGCGTAAAATTGCTCGGTGACTTCATCGGTTTGCCCCAGTATGGTAACGCCGTGCTCGCGCCGGACTTCATCCGCAATGACTGACGGAGCGATGAAGACTCCGGTGCCTTCCTGCCCGAAAGCCTGCATCAATGCGCTGTCGTCAAATTCGCCAACGATCCTGGGGTGAATTTGATGGACATCGAACCATCGCATCAGAGGCGCGCGCACGGCAGTTTCCTTGCCTGGAATCAGAAAAGGCGCACCGTCGAGCGCACCAGGCCACGCACCTCTGCATCGGGATGCGAGCCGCGCTTCTCCAAAAAAGGTAATACCGCAATCCCCGAGTTTGTGGCTATAGCCTTTCACATTGGTTTCCGCAGGCATGGGCCGGTCTGCGAGCACCAGATCGAGTCGCTGGATGGCGAGTTCGACCAGTAGCCGCGCGAGCTTGTCCTCCCGGCAGACGATGCGCACGGGTTCGGCGATCGACATCGCCGGCGCCAGCAGTCGATAAGCGATGGTTTTGGGAACCGCATCATCGACGCCCACGCGAAACTGAATGGTTTGTCTTTCGGGACGGTTTCGCAGGGCTTCCTCGAGTTCGCTTCCAATCTGGAACACTTCGTCGGCATAGGAAAGCGCAAGACGTCCGGCTTCTGTCAATTCAAGGCGACGTCCCACACGCAAGAACAACGCTACGCCAGTCGCTTCTTCGAGAAGCCCTATCTGGCCGCTGAGGGTTTGCGGAGTGAGATGCAGGCGCTCGCTCGCGCGTACGATGCTGCCAGCCTTCGCGACAGCCCAGAAATAGTGCAATTGCTTGTAGTTGAGCATTAGAATGGTTATTCTAGAAGTTTCTTTGAATCATTCGGAAATCCCGATGATATCATCAGTAAGATACTCCTTTTCTTGATGCAATTTTTAATCTAGACTCGATTATCACTCTTGAGGCTGCGTTTGCAATTTAAATGCAGCGTTATCCAGGATGGGAGCAGCGGGCGGCGTTCACGGGGGAAGAATCGCACTTCAGCGGTTGGGCCTCGCAATCGAGCTACTCGGTCGTAACGGCCGAAACAGGCAGTATCCCTGCAATTCCGGCTCAAGAATATCAGGCGCGGCAACGGGGAAAATATGAAGGGCAGTAAATGCAAATAGCAACGCGTTATCGAATATTATTGAGTCTGATTCTCATTCTGCCATTTTCCACCGCCTCAGCCCAACAAGCGACGATACCCCTGCAGACTGCGCCACCCATTCCCCAGCCGGATCCCACCGTACCGTTTACTTTCTCCATATCGCCGTCTTCCCCCGCCAGCGAGCCTGGTCCTCCCACGCCTATTCCCGTTCCCCGGGGGCCCAAACCGGCACCTTCCGCCGGAGGTTCGGTTTCCATAGAAGATGTGCAGCGATTGGGGCTGGAAGCCAATGGCCTGGTCAAGGCGGCGAAATCGCAAGTGGGCATGGCAGAGGCTGGGGTTGTCGGGGCGGCGGCTTATCCCAATCCAGTGGTGAGTGTGATAGGGGGGCCTCAGCATCCGCGAATTCCCGCGGCCAATCCCGCCACTAATACGCGGCAGGTGACGGTTACACAAACAATCGAAAATCCTTTCCTGAGGAGCGCACGCATCGGTTCGGCCGAGGCAGGAGTAGAAGCAAGCCGTGCCGCTTCCGACCAGGTTCGCGCGGACCTGGCGGCACAGTTGCGGGTGCGCGCATATGAAGTGCTGCTGCGGCAGGAGATGGCGCGGATGGAAGGGGGCGTTCTGGATGTCATGGAAGAAGTGCGACGGCGCATCAAGGTTGGCGTGGGGGTGGGAGAAACGGCCCGCTTCGAGTTGATTCGCGCGGATGCCGAGGTATTGAATGCCGCCAGCCGCAAGGAAGCGGCCGAGCTGAGCACGCAGCGTGCCCGGATCGCCCTGCTGCAGTTCACCGCCGGCGCCCTGCATCCCGATTTCGAGCTGAACGCCTCCCTTTTCGATCCGGTCAACCTGCCTTCGCTGGAAGAATTGCGCCAGGAGGTGCCCGCCGTCAATCCCGATGTGTTGCGGCTATCCCATGAGATGGAGAGATCCCGCCTGCGCATTGATCAGGCGCGCTCCGCGATTCTTCCCTCTGTGGATATCGTATACAGCAATTACCAGGATGCCCAGTATACCGACAACAGGGGCGGATTCAACGTGAGGATTCCTCTGCTATACCGTCAGCGCGGCGAGATCGATACAGCCATAGCGGACACCGCACGGGCGCGGGAAACGTTGGAATTCCGCCGGTACGAGATCGGGCAGTTGCTTGAATCGGCGTGGCAGGCGCTGCAGATCGCAAAACGGCGAGTGGAGATGTTCGAAGGAGGCATCATCAAGGAGGCGGAGTCGGCGTTGCGCATTGCCCAGGCTGCCTATCGTTTCGGTGAGCGCGGCCTGATCGACGTGCTGGACACGCAACGGGTTCTGAGAGGAATACTCGTCGAAGCTTTGCAGGCGCGCTTCGACTTGCAGGCTGCTGCTGCCGAGATTGATCGCTTGCGTGCCAATTATCCCAGGGAGCATGCAGTCGAATGAAACTCGGAATTAAAAGGCTCGGTGCGGCTGTACTCTTTGCCCTGCTGTCCGCATGCGGCAGCGGGGAAGAAAAGGCTGCCCAGAAAAAAGAAGAGGCGGCGCCGCAGAAGGAGACCGATTTCAACAGCGTCACGCTCAAGCCGGAAATGGCGCAGCGGGTCAGGATCGGGCACCCCACCATGGTGGATATCGCGGACAAATTGCAGGTTCCCAGCCAGGTGGATGTGGATGAATACCGGCTCGTGCGGGTCGGCGCCAACGTGACAGGCCGTATTGTCGATGTGTATGCGATGCTGGGCGATAGCGTCACGGCGGGTGCGGCACTCGCTCGCATCTCCAGTCCGGAACTGACCCAGGCGCAGCTCGCCTACCTGCGGGCGTCTTCGCGGGCAACCCTGGCGGA
This sequence comes from Nitrosospira sp., assembly GCA_035547595.1. GTDB lineage: Bacteria > Pseudomonadota > Gammaproteobacteria > Burkholderiales > Nitrosomonadaceae > Nitrosospira. The sequence goes on along the minus strand of DASZUL010000075.1, from coordinate 6,211 downwards.
AAAGGCTGCGGAGCGGGCGCGTCAAATGCTGGCTGCGGACGTGATCGCCGTTGCCGAGGTGGAACGGCGCGAGTCGGAATTGCAGGTATCCCAAGCGGACCTCGAGGCCGCAAAGGACCAATTGCGGTTGCTGGGCGTGGATAGCGGCGCGTTGAAAGAGTTGGTGACCAAGGGGCATATTCTGCCTTCGGTGACCATCAGCGTGCCGCTGGGTGGCGTGGTCATCGAGCGCAATGTCGCCATAGGTCAAGTGGTGCAGCCCTCCGACCAACTGTTCCGGGTTGCGGATTTATCGTCCGTCTGGGTTGTGGGCGATGTACCGGAGCAAATCGCCCGCAATGTCCGGGTTGGCCAGCATGTGGAAATTCACGTTCCGGCCCTGGGTGACGTGAGTTTCGATGGACTTATCATCTTCGTGGCCGATACGGTCAATCCGCTTACCCGGACCGTGATGGTGCGTACCGTAGTGGAAAATCCCCAGCGCAAGCTCAAGCCGGACATGCTTGCCACCATGCATATCACCGACAATCCCCACAAGAGCCTGGTTGTGCCGGAAACTGCCGTGGTGCGCGAAGCGAACCGCGATTATGTATTTCTGTCCCAGGGCAATAACCGGTTTCTTCGCGTGCCGGTAGAACTGGGGCACGAGGTGGCGAATATGCGGCCGGTTATCCGGGGACTGACGGTGGAGCAGAACATCGTCGTGGACGGCGCCTTCCACCTGGACAACGAGCGCAAGCTCGCTGAGCTGGAGTAAGCAATGCTTGCTGCGATCGTGCGGGCCATGCTGAAGCAGCGCCTCGTAGTTGTGGTGGTAGCGCTTGCATTGTGCATCACCGGAATGTTTGCCGCCAAGAATCTTTCCGTGGATGCTTTCCCCGATGTGACCAACATACAAGTGCAGGTTGCAACGGTCGCGGTCGGTCGCAGTCCCGAGGAGATCGAGCGGTTGGTCACGGTGCCGGTGGAAATCGCCATGACCGGTCTGCCGGGGCTGGTGGAGATGCGCTCCATGAACAAGAGCGGATTATCACTCATCACGCTGGTATTTACCGATCAGACCGACGTTTACTTCGCCCGGCAGCTGGTGATGGAGCGTCTGATAGAAGTTTCCCCCAGGCTGCTGCCGGGCATTACGCCCGTTCTTGGGCCGGTATCCACCGGGCTGGGCGAGGTTTACCAGTATACCCTCGATCATCCGGATGATGGCCAGCGCGCGCTCACTGTCGAGGAACTGACCGAACGCCGAACCATTCAGGATTGGGTGGTGCGTCCGATGCTGCGCTCAATCAGGGGTGTGGCGGAGATCAACTCCATTGGCGGCCACGTCAAGGAATATCATGTGCTGGTCGATCCGAACCGGCTGCGTCACTACAACCTCACATTATCCGCGGTAGACCGGGCTCTTGCTATCAATAATGCAAACTCCAGCGGCAACATTCTCCCCCTGCATGCAGAGCAGTACCTTATCCGTGGCGTCGGCCTGATCAAGACTCTGGACGATATCCGCAATATTGTGCTCAAGGAGCTGGATGGCGTACCTATCTTCGTGCGCGACGTCGCCGAGGTGAAATTCGGCGAAGAGGTACGGCTCGGCGCCAGCATCAAGGGCGGCTACACCGAATCGGTTACGGGTATCGTGATGATGTTGCGGGGAGGGAACGCGAAGGAAGTTGTCGGCCGGGTGAAAGAAAAAGTCGCCGAGATCAACGAGCGCGGCCTCTTGCCCGGAGGGCTCCAGATCGTGCCATTCTATGATCGGACCGTAATGGTGGATGCCGCGCTGGATTCCGTATACCGTGTTTTGATCGAAGCGCTGGTCTTCGTCATCGTGGTGATGGTGATCTGCCTGGGCAACCTGCGCGTGAGCCTCGTGGTTTGCGCCACGCTTATCATAACGCCGTTGGTTACGTTCATGATAATGAATCACCTGGGTATTCCGGCCAACCTGATGTCCCTGGGAGGATTGACCATCGCCATTGGATTGATGGTCGATCCCACCGTGGTGGTTGTGGAAAACATCTTCCTGCGCCTGAGTCATGCGCACGGCGATGAACCGAAGAGCGAAGTGATTGCAAAAGCGGCGGCCGAGGTGGGTGCCCCCGTAATATATGGCATTGTCATTATTGTCCTGGTATTCCTGCCGTTGATGTCGCTGCAGGGCATGGAGGGCAAGATGTTCAGTCCGCTCGCCGTCACGATATCGATCGCATTGCTGGTAGCGCTGCTCGTTTCCGTGCTGTTGTCGCCGGTACTGTGCGACTATGCCCTGAAAGGGGGAAGCGAGGAGGATACAAAAATCGTAGTCATCCTGAAATCGCTTTACCTGCGCCTTCTTTATCTGGCGCTGGCGAATCCCAAGGCGACGGCGATGGTATCAATCGGTTCGCTCCTGCTGGCAATCGGACTGTATCCATTCCTTGGCAAATCCTTCATTCCCATCATGCGGGAGGGCGCGGTTACCCCGGTAATCATCCGAGTGCCTTCCATTTCCCTGGAAGAGTCGATCAAGCTGGAAAACGAGGCCATGAAGCTTATTGCCGCGGTTCCAGGAGTGAGTTCAGTAGTATCCAAGCTCGGACGGGGAGAATCCCCCGCCGACCCTGCTTCGCAGAATGAGTCGGATCCTATCGCTTCGCTGGATCTGGAGGGATCGGGGCGTACTCAGCAGGAAATCGAAGAGGATATCCGCAAGGCATTGACCGTATTGCCTGGGGTGAACATCGCGCTGTCCCAGCCTATCGCGCAGCGGGTGGATGAAATGGTGACCGGCGTACGCTCGCAGGTGGCGGTCAAGATCTTTGGGGATGATCTTGAAGAGCTGCGCAAACTGTCGGAGCAGGTGGCGCGCATTGTCAAATCGACGCGCGGAGCGCGCGATCTTCGCATCGAACGCCTGTCTGGGCAGCAGGAACTGACCATCGATATCGACCGGCGCGCCATTGCGCGCCATGGAATCAATGTCGCCGACGTGAATGAACTGATAGCCACGGCAATTGGCGGAAAGGCGGTGACGCAGGTGTTCGAGGGGGAGCGGCGCTTTACGCTCTTGCTGCGCTTTCCTGAGAAATTCCGTAATGATGTCGAGGCCATCCGCGACCTGTTGCTGCGTCCCCCCGGCAATGCCGGGCCCGGCAGCCTGCTTGCGCGCGGCGGCATGCTGGTGCCGCTGAGCGCAGTTGCCGACATCAAGGTGATCGATGGGCCGGCCATCGTTTCGCGCGAATATGCGAAGCGCCGCGTGGTGGTAGGCGCAAACGTGCATGGGCGCGACCTGGGCGGTTTCGTGGCTGAGCTGCAGGAGCGCGCGGCGAAGGAAATCAAGCTGCCGCCCGGGTATTATTTTGAGTGGGGAGGTCAATTCGAGAATATGGAACGGGCCATGGCGACGCTGGGAATTGTCGTACCTGTCACATTCGCCGCAATATTCTTTTTGCTGTTCATGCTGTTCAATTCGGTGAAGCTTGCGACATTGATTTTTACGGCCTTGCCCTTCGCTTCGGTGGGCGGGGTAATCGGGCTGTTCATTACTGGTGAATACTTATCGGTCCCGGCGTCAGTCGGGTTTATTGCGGTGTGGGGCGTAGCAATCTTGAACGGTGTAGTTCTGATTTCTTTCATCAAGGAACTGCGCGAGCAAGGGCTCAGCGTGCGCGATGCGGTGAAAACGAGTTGCGAAGCGCGTTTCCGTCCCGTGTTGATCACTGCTGCGGCAACCATATTGGGCTTGGCGCCGTTCCTGATCGCTACGGGCCTGGGCTCAGAAGTACAGAAGCCGCTTGCAATTGTCGTGATTTGCGGCCTTATTACCGCGACCGTGATGACGAAAGTGGTCGTTCCCATGATGTACCGTTATTTTGATCCCATGCCCGATGTGCCCGACCAAACGCTTCCCGCCGCTGATACCGCACAGCCGCATCCTTCGCATGCCCCGCATAAATGACCTGCCTGAGTTAACCGGATCAAAGGAAAGATATGACGTTATCTCCCTCATCTCCAAAAGACAAAGCCAAAATTCTGGCTGAAGCGCTGCCATATATCCGCCGTTTTCACGGCAAAACGATGGTCATCAAATATGGGGGCAACGCAATGGTCGAGGAAGATCTCAAGCAGGGGTTTGCCCGCGACGTCGTATTGCTGAAGCTGGTAGGAATGAATCCTGTCATTGTCCACGGCGGAGGACCGCAGATTAACGATATGCTGAAACGGGTGGGTAAGCAGGGCGAATTTATCCAGGGGATGCGCGTAACGGACGCCGAAACCATGGAAGTGGTGGAAATGGTGCTCGGGGGCCTGGTCAACAAGGATATCGTAAACCTCATCAATCGCCAGGGGGGACTGGCGGTGGGGTTGACCGGCAAGGACGGAGGCTTCATCCGTGCAAAAAAAATGCTGGTACAGGGCAAGGATAAGGCTGAGAAGCGGCTCGACATTGGCCAGGTGGGAGAAATAGAAAGCATAGATCCCACCCTGATCGCGTTGCTGGAAGCGCGCGATTTCATACCGGTGATCGCTCCCATCGGGGTCGGCAGCAATGGCGAATCCTATAATATCAATGCGGACCTCGTCGCCGGCGAACTCGCCAAAGTTCTGGATGCGGAAAAATTGATATTGCTTACCAATACTGCAGGCGTCCTCGACAAGAATGGGAGCTTGCTGACCGGTTTGACGGCGAATCAGGTGGATGACCTGATTGCAGACGGAACCATTGCCGGCGGCATGATACCCAAGATTTCCTCCGCTCTGGACGCGGTGAAAAAGGGCGTCAAATGCTGCCATATCATCGATGGCCGGATCGAGCACGGCATATTGCTGGAGGTGTTGACCGATGAGGGTATAGGAACACTGATCAAGCGAACGGATTTTTCGGAGGACGGCAAAACGTCCGACTATTGCGGTCAAGGAGCTTAGAGCGTGGATGTTTGCGTTCATGTAGAGTATGCGGCGGAGCCATGGTCTTATCGAGGGAAACGTGGCGACTAGGGCAGGAGACAGAAAGGATCAGATTTTGCAGGCACTTGCCGAAATGCTGGAGGGCCCCCGGGCGGAAAAAATAACCACTGCAGCCCTGGCTGCCCGGCTCGATGTGTCGGAAGCCGCTCTTTACCGCCATTTTGCCAGCAAGGCGCAGATGTTTGACGGGCTGATCGAATTCATCGAAAAGACCCTCTTCAGTCTTATCAACAAGTTGATAACGGAGGAGAAAAGCGGCATGCGGCAGGTCGAAGGCATCGTGTCGCTTCTGCTCGGCTTTTCCAGGAAGAATCCGGGCATGACCCGTGTACTTATCGGCGATGCGCTAATAAACGAGAACGACCGTTTGCAGTTGCGGATAAACCAGCTGTATGACCGGCTCGAGGCAACTCTCAAGCAGGCGTTGCGCTTTGCGGCAAACGAGGGGGAAGTTTCGGCCAACCTGGATGCTTCCGCCCAGGCAAACCTGCTGATGTGTTTTGTGGCAGGGCGCTGGCACCAGTTTGCCAAGAGCGGATTCAAGCGTGACCCGATGGAGCACTGGAAGGCGCAACGCGACGTATTGTTTTCGCCTCATGACCTGCATGAGGCAGGCTGAGCCATTACTATCTCTCTTCCATTGCCAGCGGCTCATTCCGGCAAACCAGGCAAGCAGGATCCTTGCTGAGCTTGACGATACGCTGGGCCATCGACAGGCCGTCGAGCAGCAGCAAGTGCCCGGTAAGGGATTTACCCATTCCCAGCAGGACCTTGAGGGTTTCTGCCGCTTGAACGCAGCCGACGATCCCTACCAGGGGGGCAAACACGCCCATCACCGCGCAACGCACATCCTGGTCATCCCCTTCCGCCGGGAACAGGCATTCGTAGCATGAGCTGGACTCGTGGCGCAGATCAAAGACGGCGACCTGTCCATCGAAGCGTACGGCCGAACCGGTCACCAGAGGTTTTTTCCGGATGGCGCAATGGCGGTTGATGGCGTGCCGGGTAGGAAAATTATCGGTAGCATCCACGACCACGTCGGCATTCGAAACCAGTTCTCGCAGGCTGCTCTCATCGGCGCGCTGGTCGAGTGCGATGATATCGACTTCGGGATTGATTCCTGTAAGCGTTTTCTTTGCCGACAGGGATTTGGGCATACCGATGGTTTCGGTGCGGTGGATGATCTGGCGCTGAAGGTTGGTCAGGTCGACCTTGTCGCCATCGCAAATGGTGAGCTTGCCGATCCCGCTGGCCGCGA
>DASZUL010000074.1:0-10150 GCA_035547595.1 Nitrosospira sp. | reverse complement strand
GCCCTCTCGTTAGATTAGGTTGGACTCAAACCCGGAGGCGGCAGGAGTGAAAAACTTAAGGAACTTGGTGTGATGGCAAACTTTATCAAAATACTGTCCCGGTTTTTGATTCGGGACTATTCCTTTTACCGGATATACGGCCGGAGCTGCGCGGATAATAACGCAGCACTGACCGGGAGAATGCGGTATGAGCCAGTCAAGAAGAAACAGATTGCAGATTCGACTGACCCAGCGATCGCGGAACATGCCTGGTACCATGACCGGGATACCTATGCCTATGCCTGTCTCGAAGGTGCCCGCATTGTCGGCCTTTGTTTCTTCTGGCACGGGATGGGCTACAGCAAGCGTAACTTTTGGCCGCTAAGAGAAAACGAAGCCAAGCTGGTACAGCTATTCGTCCTTCCGGAAATGCGGGGGCGGGGAATTGCAAGACGCCTCATAGAAGCCGCTACGCAAGACATGAACCGGCAGGGTTTCAATTATGTGTACGCTCGTATCTGGCGATCAAACAAACCATCGCTGCACGTATTCGAGCGCGCGGGGTGGCAGCGTGTTGCAACCGTAATTGAAATAGCTCTCCATGGAAGAAACAAGTCTTTCAGGCTGGAGCTGAGAAATAAGAGTCCTTGATGGGATAATCTTTCGGTAAAGATGCAAGCCTTTTCTCTTTAGATTAACCTGCTTATTCGGGTCCGTCGCAAATGATTTTTCTCGTAACTTCTTCCCTGCCGGCATCATTCCCCGTCCAGTTTTTCACATTGCGGGTTTCCTCGTTCATGACAGTGTAGCCATTGGGACACAGCTCCTTGGAGCGACCATTCAATCCCTTTACCGCGTATGACTTTCCCCATATGCGCGAAATATCGCTTGTTAAAAGATAAGTTTTAACGCCACCTTCAGATGTCACCAGCGTCTGCCTGATGGAACCAGTCCCAATGGCACAGCTACTTAAAATGGATAAAGCTATCACTAAAATCACAATTTTTTTCATACTGAAAAATTCCTCGGGGCGTTATGAAAAATTCCACCATTGGATAATATGTGTCGGAATGATCGCAACAATCATAGGGATCAGTCCTGGGAGAAAACTTCCAAGCCCGACCGCTCTGCCGACTCTGCAGTTAGGTGTTTTTTAAAACGGTTGTGCTCGCATTTAACGCCGTTTTCGCCTCAGAATAACTGCAACTGGCAGAGCTGCCGGCTCACATATGAATTGAGCCAAATCCGATACCGTTAGAAACACCGGCAATAATCGATGCACAGCATCGATAGCTGTCGATAATAATGAGATTATTATTTCCTATAAATAGACGCTTACAATCTAAAATCAGGCCAAGTGTTCAAACAGTCGCGCGACTGCCTCAGCACCTGGATCAGCGTGACCGACCAAATGCTTGGCATTGACATAGGAAGCGCGGCCCGCATTCGCCTTGCTCATGTGGGCAGTGCGATCTGCACCCGCACGCGCGGCTTTCGCCGCCTCGGGCAGACTCTCTTCCAGGGCATCAAGGGCCGGTGCAAGAGCATCGACCATGGTGCGGTCACCCGGACGTGCCCCGCCGATCTCCTGCATTCTCCGCAACCCGGCCTGCAACGCTTCGCGCATTGGCAAGCCGCTCGAGGCGGCATCGCCCGCTGCGGCGAAGAAGATCGCGAGGAGCACACCGCACGAGCCTCCCATGGTTTGGGAAAGCTCTAAGCCAATGGCTCGATAGAGCTGGGTATGGTCGGCAAGCGGCAATCGGTCCACGGCACTGATCAGGGCGCGTGCCGCGCCGGCTAGCGTGCTGCCGGTGTCGCCATCGCCTGACTTCGCGTCGAGCGCGTTGAGGTCGTTCTCGGCGGCGATCAGAACCTCGCAGCAACTGGTGAGGAACTCCCTGGTCGGCTTGTGCATCGAGGACATCGGAACGACAGGCGTCAGGCCGTTCGGAAGCGCCTGAATCGCGACCTGGCCTAGCCGGGAGACCCGCGGCCATGCTGCCAGCGGCGTGTGCTGGTTGAGCAGGGCGATCTCGGCATCGTCGGCAGGATAGGCCGAAATCGAGAAGCCATGCATGTCGAGCGATGTCATCATGGCCGCCGGCCCGATGACATGGGTTATCCGCTCGCCAATCGCTGACCGCCGGATTTCGTTGAGGATGATCGACATCTCGATGACCGACGTGCCGCCGAGATTGTTGACCATAGCGACATGCGGCTTTTCTTCCATTGCAGTTGACAGGCGCTCGACCATGGCAGCGACAGCTTCGCTGGCGTCCTTGAACTCGACCTGCTCAACCCCGGCTTCACCGTGGATGCCGAGCCCAAGCTCGGCCATGCCGGGCGGGATGCGATCCTCCTTTGGCGAACCTGGGATGGTGCAGGTGTTTAGCGACATGCCGATGCTCTTTGTCTTTGACACGACCTTGCGCGCGGCCGCGGCAACGTGCGCCAAGTCGGCACCATTCTCGGCCAACGCGCCGGCTATCTTGTGCACGAAAAGCGTGCCGGCGACGCCGCGGGCTTGGGGCAAGTCGGGTAACGCCACATCATCGTCGACGATGACTATCTCGACATTCAAGCCAAACTGGCGAGCACGTTCGGCCGCCAGCCCGAAATTCAATCGGTCACCGGTATAATTCTTGACGATGAGCAGGCAGCCGGACGATCCCGTCACGGCAAGGATGCCTGCCAGCACCGCGTCGACTGTCGGCGAGGCGAAGATGTCGCCGCACACCGCAGCCGTCAGCATCCCTTCCCCGACGAAACCCGCATGTGCCGGTTCGTGGCCCGATCCGCCTCCCGAGATCAACGCGACCTTGGACTTGTCCCAGTCATTGCGTACGACCACCCGTATATGCGGATAGCCGTCGAGCCGTGCCAGCTTACCGCCAGACGCCGCGACCAGACCATCGACAGCTTCGGTGACGATGTTTTCTTTGGTGTTGATGAACTGGGCCATGTTTTCGGCTCTGTTGCAAAAAATAAGAAGCGTGGTGCACTAGGATGTTTTTCAGGGTAGGCCATCAATGTCAGATTTCAAATGGCGTCATTTTCGTGGGGAGATGATTCTGAGTTGTGCCCGTTGGTATTGTAAATACGGAATTAGTTACCGCGATTTAGAACAAATAATGCTGGAACGTGGTCTTGCTGGGGACCACACGACGCTCTACCGTTGGGTTCAGATTACGCGCCGGAAATGGAAAAGCGCCTGCCGTGGTATTGGAAACCTTCCATGGGGTACAGTTCGCGGTCTTTTAAAATGGCTGAGCTACTGATACTGGGAAGCCAAGCATGTTTTCCTCCTCTCCTCATTAGGAAGATCGTGAATGATAACGTCCGTTATCATTCACACTAATGGCTTGAATACTTTAATCCGCAGTTCCAAGTTCGAAACATCCTTATCGAGGTCCTGGTTAAATTATCCAAAGATTGGTGAGGATGAGTATGGAGGCTCCAAACGTCGTAATAAACATGGAAACTTGGTGAAGGCGTAAGTCAAGTTTTATAAATACAGTTTCTTATTAGAGAAATGTGGAGGACACCCCGCTGCATGCCATGCGCATCTTGGCGGAGAGGGTGGGATTCGAACCCACGTGCCAGGTTACCCTGACCATCTGATTTCGAGTCAGCGCCGTTATGGCCACTTCGGTACCTCTCCCTGGGGAAGCTGCCTATTTTACCAGTTTATCCCGTGCATATCTCGCGCTCGTTCGCGTCAAACATGGGAGAATGTTCGGGCATTCCGCTTGTCTCTCTTCCATGCGAACGCTCTCCCTCCTGTTTTTCATCGTCATCGGGCACGGCTTGCTGCTTTCTGGTTGCGAGCCTTTTCAGCACGCCGTGCTGCCGCTCGATGAAAGTGACGAACTGGTGGTGATTACCGTCAATAGCCCGGACACTTATTATGAGAATTCGGACGGGGGTCTTGCCGGGTTGGAGTTCGATCTGGCTTCTGAGTTCGCCCGCCATCTTGGGAAAAAAATTCGCTTCAAGATCGTCCCCAGGCTGGACCAGGCCTTCGATCTACTGGAAGAGAAACAGGCACACCTGGCTGCAGGCCTGAGCATCAGCGACAAGTACCGCTTAAAAGCCCGCTTCGGGCCTGTCTATCAGCGCATTCAGTCTCAGGTGATTTTCAATACCGATTCTTCAAAACCGAGAAATGTGCAGCAACTGGTTGGAAAAACCGTCGGAGTGGCCGCCGGAACTACCCATACCGAACTGTTGAACCAGGCAAAACGAAGTGTGCCGGACCTGCAATGGAAAGAAGTGGATATCATGCCAGACGATCTTCTCTCGAGATTGTCGGAAGGCAAGGTCGATTATGCGGTAGTCGATTCGACACAGATCGAATTGGCTAAAAACTTTTACCCCAACCTGGAGGTCGCTTTCGATCTCGGTGCGGAAACAGGCAGGGCCTGGGCATTTCCCCTTTATACAGAACGGGCTGTACTTGCCACTGTGCAGCAATTCTTCGACCGGATCGAGCAGGACGGTACGCTGACGCGCCTTCTCGACCGGTATTACGGCCACCACATCCAGAGGCTTGAGCAAATGGATGTGAGCGGCATTCTAGCCAAGCGACGCACCTTGCTTCCGGATCTGCTGGAGTATTTTCATGAAGCCGAGGAATTATCGGGGATCGACTGGCGGCTGATCGCGGCGCTTGCCTACCAGGAATCGCACTGGAATCATCTTGCCACTTCCCCTGCCAACGTACGTGGCCTCATGATGCTGACGGAAATCACGGCCGACAGGATGAAGGTCACTGACCGGCTCGACTCGCGGCAAAGCATCCTGGCGGGAGCACGCTATCTGGCGGCACTGAAAGACCGGTTGCCGACACGCATTACCGAACCGGACCGCACCTGGATAGCGCTGGCAGCTTATAACCAGGGAAGCAGCCATGTGGAAGATGCGCGCATCCTGGCGCAGCGAATGGGACTGAATCCCGATTCCTGGCTGGACCTGAAAACGACCCTGCCGCTATTGAGCCTCAGCAAATACTACAGCACCCTGAAGCATGGCTTCGCCCGTGGCGGCGAGGCAGTAATCCTGACGGAATCGGTGCGCACATACTATAAAATCCTGATGAAATACGAGCCACCCTACACATGGGGCTTTCCGGCTGCGGATAAAATCGGACCGCTTTCGTGACGATATCGCCATTCGGAATAATTATGAATAAATTGTTGTTGAGTCATCGAAACACTCGGGCTATATTGAGCCCGCCAACCATTAATCGTTTAAACCTTAAGGGAGAAATGCCATGACATTACGCTTGGGCGATACCGCACCTGATTTCGAGCAGGATTCCTCGATCGGCAAGATCAGGTTCCATGAATGGATGAATGATTCCTGGGCAGTGCTGTTTTCGCACCCGGCTGATTTCACCCCGGTATGTACGACAGAATTGGGCATGACTGCCAAGCTCAAGTCCGAATTTGACAAGCGCAACGTCAAAGCCATCGGATTGTCGGTCGATCCGGTGGACAAGCATGCGGGATGGATCAAGGATATCGAGGAAACGCAGAATACGCAGGTGCTCTTTCCGATCATCGCGGATGTGGATAGAAAGGTCGCCGCACTCTACGACATGATTCATCCGAATCAGTCCGAAACGATGACGGTGCGCTCACTGTTCATCATTGATCCCAAAAAGAAGGTGCGCCTGATCATCACCTACCCCATGAGCACCGGCCGGAATTTCGATGAGGTGCTTCGTGTCCTCGATGCGCTGCAATTGACCGACGGCTACACCGTCGCCACACCCGCGAACTGGAAGGATGGAAATGATGTCATCATACCACTGACGATCCAGGATGAGGCTGTCATCAAGCAGAAATTTCCCAAAGGCTACCAGGCGCCGCGCCCGTATTTGCGCATTACGCCCCAGCCGAATAAATAGCCTGGAGCACGGGATTACATGCCGCGGTACTGACGCAGCCGGATTACTCGGGTTGGCTGGCTTCGCCGGCCTCCGGAATATTCAAGCCGGACGCAGGATTAAACCATGCCAGTTGCCGGTGCAGCTTGACGACCTCGCCGACGATGATCAGGGTAGGCGGGGTCAGGTTGGCCTCGGCAGTCAGGCGCGGAAGCGTTTCCAGGGTACCGGTCAATACGCGCTGATTCCGGGTGGTTCCCTGCTGCACGATGGCGGCAGGTGTACTGGCGGGTAAGCCATGCGCTACAAGTTGCGCGCATAGCACCGGCAGCCCCAGTAATCCCATATAGATCACAATGGTCTGGTTCGGCCGCGCCAGCATGTCCCAATCGAGATTCACGCTGCCATCCTTGAGATGGCCGGTGACAAAGACGCACGACTGGGCATAGTCCCGGTGGGTCAGCGGTATCCCCGCAAAGGATGCGGCCCCCGAGGCCGCCGTAATGCCGGGGACGATCTGGAACGAAATGCCCTGGCTGGACAGCGTTTCGATTTCCTCCCCGCCACGGCCAAAAATAAAAGGGTCGCCGCCCTTCAGGCGCAGCACCCGCTTGCCCTCTTTCGCGAGGCGCACAAGCAGGTCATTGATGGACTCCTGTGGCATTGCATGGCGATTGCGTTCTTTTCCCGCATAGATACGCGTCGCATCCCGGCGCACCATGTCCAGTATTTCGGGAGAAACCAGGCGATCGTACACGACCACATCTGCCTGCTGCATCAGCCGCATGGCGCGAAAAGTCAGGAGATCGGGATTCCCTGGTCCCGCACCCACGAGGTAAACCTCTCCTGCCGCCATCGTATCCCGGGCCGAACTGCCGCCATCGCTACGGTATCCGTCATGGCTCAGCAGGTGCTCCAGATAATCTTTTGCCGCCTGGCCCCGGCCGGCAAGAACCATCTCGGCAAAGGGACCCTGCAATATGTTTTCCCAAAACCTGCGCCGCCTGTCGGGCTGCGGGAACCGCTGCTTGACGCGCATCCGAAACGAGGCCGCATAGGCAGCCAGGCGTCCGTATGCGGCAGGTATCATCGTTTCCAGCCGGGCGCGTAACAGTCGCGCCAGTATCGGCGACGCGCCCCCGGTGGAAACCGCGATGAGGACCGGACTGCGGTCGACAATGGCGGGCATGATGAATGAGCACAAGGCGGGATTATCCACCACATTGACGGGGATATGCCGCTGACGCGCGGCCTGCGAAACCGCATGGTCAATTTCCGCATCGCCGGTGGCCGCCATGGCCAGCGCGACCTCTTCAAGATGTTGTGGAGAAAAAACCTCCGCCCGATGAGTAATCCTTCCATTAAGTGAGTGCTCGCTCACCCGTTCGCGCAATTCCGGGCAGAGAAGCGGGGCAACGATGACCACGCAGGCACCCGCCCTGAGCAATGACTCTGTCTTTCGCGCCGCAACAGTGCCGCCGCCAACTACCAGGCAAGCGCGGTTTCTGATATCGAGAAAAATCGGGAAAAAATCCATTTGCGGAGCCTGGAGGCGAGGGATAAAGACGGCATCATGCATGCCGGACATGTCTTTACTTTACCGCAAAACACGGCCTTGTTGCCGGGGATGAAACTGCTCAGGAAACAGAATCCTCATGGCTTGAATTATAAGCAGGGATCATCTCAACGCATGCCATCCGCTATCGGCCACATGAGAATATCGACAATGGAATGCGAGCGTCACGTGAGCTTAATTTTTCATGCCCCCCCTTATTTGCTATGATGCGGTTCTTCCCCTGGCGAAACAAATGGCTTCATGGATAATGTCGATCTACATAGCCACTCGACCGTTTCCGACGGATTGCTCACTCCTACGCAACTGGTCGAGCATGCGGCTGCGCGCGGCGTGACGGTGCTGGCGTTGACCGACCACGATGATGTGGGAGGATTGGAAGAGGCGCGCCAAGCTGCTGCCGGGAAAAATATCACGTTCGTAAATGGCGTGGAAATCTCCGTCGGCTGGCGAGGCCAGACCCTGCATATCGTGGGTCTGGGGATAGACCCGGACAATCCTGAACTGATCAAGGGCCTGTCCTCCCTGCGTGAAGGGCGTATGGTGCGTGCACGCAATATTGCGGCTCAGCTCGACAAGTTCGGCATCCATGGAAGCCTGGAGGGCGCACGAAGCCAGGCGGGAGATGGACATCTCATTGGCCGCATGCATTTTGCCCGGTTTCTCGTGCAGCAAGGCTACGCCAAGGATGTGAAATCGGTATTCAGGAAATATCTGGTCAAAGGCAAGCCCGGGTATGCGCCGCACCTGTGGGCCCCGCTAAGCGATGCGGTGGGTTGGATTCGCAAAAGCGGCGGCAGGGCCGTCATTGCCCACCCCGGACGCTACAAGCTGGGCAAGGAAGCATTAGAGGAACTGCTGCTTGAATTTCGCGCTCTTGGCGGCGAAGCAATCGAGGTTATCACTTCAAGCCATACGCCGGAGCAATCCCTGGTGTTTGCGCGGCATGCCCAGCGTCTGGGATTATTGGCCTCGCGCGGCTCGGATTTCCATGGTCCCGGAGAGAGCTATCTCGACCTGGGTCGGATGCCGGAACTGCCCACCATGTGTGTCCCCGTCTGGCACGATTGGAAACATTGACGGAAGTGACGAACCCGATATCCGGGCACTGTTTGACCCTCCATGAGTCACGCCGTTCAGCCCTATTCTCATGTCGCGATTCTGGAAAAACCGGCCAACCATCCTGAAGTTCAGAGCCGCATTGAAAATCGAAACTAGAAAAGCTTCCCTACTTGGCTCAGTTCTTTTCCATTCATCCCGATAATCCGCAATTGCGGCTGATACGGCAGGCCGTGGCCATCGTGCGGGCGGGAGGCGTCATCGTTTTTCCGACCGATTCTTGTTATGCGCTGGGCGGCCAGCTGGGCGACAAGCATGCGATGACGCGTATCCGCGCCATACGGCAGGTAGATGAGAACCATCACCTTACACTGATGTGCCGCGACCTGTCTGAAATCTCCCATTACGCGAAAGTGGATAATGCCCAGTACCGCCTGCTCAAGGCGACCACTCCCGGTTGCTATACATTCATACTTCAGGCTACGCGCGAAGTGCCGCGCCGTTTGCAGCATTCCAAGCGCAACACTATCGGGTTGAGGGTTCCGGATAATCCGGTAGTACAGGCCCTTCTCGCAGAATTGAATGAACCGCTGCTGAGTTCAACCTTGATATTGCCGGGCGAGGAGCTCCCCTTGAATGATGGGGCGGAAATCCGGTCCCGGCTGGAGCATCACGTGGAACTGGTGCTGGATGCCGGCGCGTGCGGGCTGGAAATGAGCACCGTGATCGATTTGACGGACGATGCGCCAAGATTGATACGTGCAGGCAAGGGCAACCTGGCGCCTTTCGGAATTGCCCATGAATAACATCATTCAAAATATTGCCATTTACGCGCTTCCGGTAATATTCGCCATCACGCTCCACGAAGCTGCGCATGGATATGTTGCCAAGTACTTCGGCGACCTTACCGCCTATGCGCAAGGCCGCGTCAGCCTGAATCCCATCCGGCATATCGACCCGATCGGCACCATTTTGCTCCCCTTGATGACGCTGCTGCTGGGCGGTATCCTTTTTGGCTGGGCCAAACCCGTGCCCGTCGATTTCTCTGCATTGCGCCACCCGAAGCAGGATATGCTCTGGGTGGCGCTGGCGGGACCCGGCGCCAATCTCTTCATGGCTCTGGCGTGGGCATTTATCATCAAGCTCGGCCTTGCATTGCCGGAAAGCGATTTTGCCAGACCCATGATATTGATGGGCGAGGCCGGGATTAAAATCAATGTGATATTGATGGTGCTCAATCTCCTGCCCTTGCCCCCGCTGGATGGCGGCCGCATCGCGGTAAGCCTGCTCCCGCATCGCATGTCGTACGTTTTTTCTAAGATCGAGCCATACGGCTTCATGATCCTGCTGCTGCTGCTGATCACGGGCATCCTGGGAGCCATTATCGGGCCTTTCATTGGCATCACCATACAGCTGGTGGTATGGTTTTTCGGATTGTAGAGCACCGGCTTGATGGAAAATTCGGGTCAGCCCCACCTGCTTGCAAAGATACGGGAAGCGGCACGGCGCTTTCCCTGATAAGAATGACTGACGAGGACTAGGACAGGTAATATGTTCACTGATCGTGTTTTGTCGGGAATGCGTCCCACCGGGCATCTGCACCTGGGGCACTATCATGGCGTTTTAAAAAACTGGATTGATCTCCA
>DASZUL010000073.1:0-14364 GCA_035547595.1 Nitrosospira sp. | reverse complement strand
TGCGGCGCTATTATTGAAGCAGCAGGGATATGACGTTGTCGGCCTCTTCATGAAAAACTGGGAGGACGACGATACCGATGAATATTGCTCGTCGCGCCAGGACTTGATCGATGCCGCATCTGTTGCGGACATCATCGGAATTCCCCTGGAAGCGGTCAATTTCTCCTTGGAGTACAAGGAGCGCGTATTCACGCATTTCCTTGCCGAGTATAAGGCGGGCCGGACTCCCAATCCGGACGTGCTGTGCAATGCCGAGATCAAGTTCAAGGCATTCCTCGATCATGCCATCGGCCTCGGCGCCGATCTTATCGCGACGGGGCATTATGCACAGGTACGGCAGATCGATGGAACGTTCCAATTGCTGAAAGCGGAGGATGGAACCAAGGATCAGAGTTATTTTCTCTACCGGCTGACGCAACCCCAGTTGTGCAAAACGATGTTTCCCCTCGGCAGCCTGTACAAGCGCGATGTTCGCAAAATTGCCATGGAATACCAATTGCCGAACTTCGCCAAGAAGGACAGTACGGGAATCTGTTTTATCGGGGAACGGCCTTTCAGGCAGTTTCTCAACCGCTATCTGCCGGACGAACCGGGCGAAATAAGGACGCCGGATGGAATGGTCGTCGGCCGGCATCATGGCCTCATGTACTATACCATCGGTCAGCGCCAGGGCCTGGGAATCGGGGGAACGCGGGATGGGGACGGTACGCCGTGGTTCGTTTCAGGCAAGGATATGTCCCGCAATGTTCTCATCGTCGTACAGGGCCACGATCACCCGGATTTGTACAGGGTTTCCGTCATGGCTGCCGATCTTACATGGATAAGCGGAAAGAGGCCGCACTGCAACTGGGTTTATGCTTCCAAAACCCGCTATCGGCAACCGGACGCGCCTTGCGCCATTTCCCGCATAGGCGAGGGCGGGTGCACCATCGAGTTCGCTCAACCGCAATGGGCGGTGACGCCCGGCCAATCGGTCGTCGTGTACGAGAGCAAGGTATGCCTGGGAGGCGGGATTATTACGGCGGGTGAGGGGGAAGGGCCGGAAGGTTGAAAGCAGGCGCCCATTGCAATAAAACAACGCCAGGGAAGCACTGCAGCGCAGATCTATCCAGCACTTCTAGGCGTCTCTTGGCGCCGTTTCCATAAACGGAATCCGTTTTTCGAGCCGGTCGGAAAGATCCGCGAGGTTCGGAAATGCGCTTCGCCATTCTATTTCGGAAAAGCGAAAGGCGAGGTATCCCAGGGCGCAGCCCAGCGCAATATCGGCCAGCGTGTAGGCATTTCCATCGCACCATTTTTTATCGCCCAGTTCATGGGCGGCGGCTTTGAGGCCACGGCTGACTTTTTCCTGCTGTCGATCGATCCATCCGGCGCTTTGCTGACCCTCGTCGCGTTTGCGTTCCAGGAAAATGGCGGCGGCGGCATCGCATACCCCATCCGCCAATGCTTCCCAGCGTTTCACCATGATTCGGCGCCGGCTGGCCTCGGGAATCAGGCGCGACACCGGATTGATGCTGTCGAGGTAATCCACGATCACGCGCGAGTCGAACAATGAAGTTCCGTCATCCATGACAAGCACCGGCACTTTCCCCAAGGGGTTGCGGTCCGGTACACTGGTATCCTCGCTCCAGGGAGATTCCAGCTCAAAATCGTACCCTACATGCTTCTCGGCAAGGACGATGCGCGTCTTGCGCACATAAGGACTGGTCAGCGATCCGATGAGCTTCATGGCGGTCTTCAAGACATCCGGGACAAATTTACCAGGGGCATTATAACGGCTTATGCCACGTATGGCACAGCCGGGCTGCTGCGAAATTTCAGCCATTCCCCTGTGCTGAGCGTACCTCGCAACTCCGGGATCGGGGTTTGGCATGTTTACTATGCTAAAATTATCTGTTCCCGCCCCGCAGTCCTGTAAACCTGCCATTCTTCCACCCAAAACGATATGAATTTGTCAATTCTTACCGCACTCTCGCCCCTTGATGGCCGTTATCACGGCAAAGTGGATGGCTTGAGACCCTATTTCAGCGAACTTGCCTTGATTCGTTACCGGGTCATGCTGGAGATCGAATGGCTCAAGGCCCTCAGCCTGGCTCCGGCCATAGCCGAGGTTGCGCCGTTTTCGAACCCGACCCTTGCGCAGCTGGATAGCCTGGCGGAAAATTTTTCCGAGGCGGACGGTGAGGCGGTCAAGCTTATCGAACGACGCACCAATCATGACGTCAAAGCAGTGGAATACTGGCTGAGGGAGCGTGTGGCAGGAAATCCGGAGGTCAGCCGTGCAGCACAGTTCATCCACTTTGCCTGTACTTCGGAAGATATCAATAACCTTTCCCATGGGCTGATGCTGATGCATAGCCGCGCGCATGTCATGCTGCCAGCGCTGGACAGGATCATTGCGCGGCTAGGCCAGATGGCGCAGGAACTCGCTGATTTGCCGATGCTTGCCCGCACCCATGGCCAACCGGCCACCCCCACCACCCTGGGAAAGGAACTCGCCAATTTTGCCTACCGCCTTCGGCGGGGATATAACCGGCTTGCCGAGGTACCGGTCCTGGGAAAAATGAACGGTGCAGTAGGCAATTACAACGCGCACCTTGCTGCCTATCCGGATTTTGATTGGGAAAAATTTTGCCGGACATTCGTTGAAAACCGGGGCCTGGAGTTCAACCCCTACACTACCCAGATCGAACCGCATGATGCAATGGCGGAACTGTTTGACGCGTATGCGGGCATCAATACCATGCTGCTGGACCTGGATCGCGACATATGGGGATATATCTCGCTCGCGTATTTCCGGCAAAAGGTGGAACCGCATGAAATCGGTTCCTCGACAATGCCTCATAAGGTGAATCCGATAGATTTCGAAAACTCGGAAGGCAATTTTGGCATCGCGAATGCGCTATTGCGGCATTTAAGCGAAAAGCTGCCTGTATCGCGGTGGCAGCGGGATCTCAGCGACTCCACGGTATTGCGCACTATGGGAGTGGCGCTGGGGCATGCCCTGCTTGGTTACGAATCGTGCCACAGGGGATTGCGCAAACTCGAAGCCAATCGGGAACGTTTGGCCGAAGATCTGGCCGACGCCTGGGAAGTGCTTGCCGAGCCCATCCAGACGATCATGCGCAGCCGGGGCATGCCTGATTCATACGAGCAGTTGAAAGCATTGACCCGGGGCAAGGGGCGAATAACGAAAGAACTATTGCACGAATTCATCGATAACCTTGCTCTTCCCGAGGCGGAAAAGAAATGCCTGAGGGAGATGACGCCGCAGAATTATGTCGGCGCCGCTGCGAAATTGACCCATCAATTGCCTTCCGGGACGGCCCAGCGCCCGGCCGACGTCTGAGCGCGGATTTCGCGGATATCAGTTTGCCGTATCTGCCACCCCACGCGGCTTTTTTGCTGGCTGCGAATGCAAGGGCGTCCATTTTCTTTCTACCGCTTGAAATTGTAAAAACCAGCCCGATATGTTTTGGATCGCAATCAGGAGAGACCAATGACAGATAATCGAAATCGCCCGACAGATCAGCCAGGAACCACCGAAACCAGGAGCGAAGTGCCTCCGCTGGAGCCCGTGGAAAATGCTCACATGGACACTCCCGTGGAGACGATGCCCAGTCTCGAGCAGTTATTGAAAAAAGCCGAACTCGATGCCCAGGAGCATCATGACGCCTGGCTGCGGGCTAAGGCCGAAGCCGAGAATATCCGCAAACGCGCCCAGATCGACATTGCCAGCGCGCATAAATACGCAATCGAGAATTTTGCCAATGAACTGCTCGCGGTAATGGATAGTCTTGATGCCGCGCTTGCAGTGGAAAATGCAACGGTCGAGAATTTCAAGAGCGGGATGGAGTTGACGCTCAAGCAGTTAACCACCGCCTTCAATAAATTCAATGTCAAGGTGATCAATCCGCAGGGCGAAAAGTTCGATCCGCATCAGCACCAGGCGATCGGCATGGCGAATTCCGATCTTCCTCCCAATACGGTTGTTCATGTAATGCAGAAAGGCTATATGTTGAATGACAGAGTCATTCGGCCTGCACTGGTCACGGTTTCGAAGGGCAATAATGCGGGAGAGTCTTGAAATCAGGGTCTTAATCCCCATTTCTGCACAAACGTCTATCTGATACCCACTACTACAAGGACCCAATCATGTCAAAAATTATCGGTATTGACCTCGGAACCACCAACTCGTGCGTGGCCGTGATGGAAAACGGCAAGCCGAAGGTGATAGAAAATTCCGAAGGCGCGCGCACCACGCCATCCATTGTGGCCTATACGGAGGATGGCGAAATCCTGGTTGGCGCATCCGCCAAGCGCCAGGCGGTAACCAATCCGAAGAACACCTTATTTGCAATAAAACGCCTTATCGGCCGCCGTTTTGATGAAGAAATGGTGCAACGCGACATCAAGATGGTGCCTTACAAGATCGTCAGGGCCGACAACAACGATGCCTGGGTGGAGGTGCGCGGGAAGAAAATTGCGCCGCCGGAAGTCTCCGCGCAGGTATTGAAGAAAATGAAAAAAACCGCCGAGGATTACCTGGGTGAGCCGGTTACCGAGGCAGTCATCACCGTTCCGGCCTATTTCAACGATTCCCAGCGCCAGGCGACCAAGGATGCCGGCCGCATAGCCGGGCTGGAAGTCAAGCGTATCATCAACGAACCTACCGCAGCCGCCCTGGCCTTCGGCATGGACAAAAAAGAGGGCGACCGCAAGGTGGCGGTATATGACCTGGGTGGAGGAACCTTCGATATTTCCATCATCGAAATAGCGGAGGTGGAGAAGGAGCATCAATTCGAGGTGCTGGCGACGAACGGGGATACCTTCCTCGGCGGCGAGGACTTCGATTCGCGCATCATCGAATACCTGGTGGATGAGTTCAAGAAGGAAAGCGGCATCGACCTGAAAAAAGACATGCTCGCCCTGCAGCGTCTCAAGGATTCGGCGGAAAAAGCCAAGATCGAGCTTTCGTCCAGCCAGCAGACCGA
Source organism: Nitrosospira sp. (assembly GCA_035547595.1). Taxonomy (GTDB): domain Bacteria; phylum Pseudomonadota; class Gammaproteobacteria; order Burkholderiales; family Nitrosomonadaceae; genus Nitrosospira. The sequence goes on along the minus strand of DASZUL010000073.1, from coordinate 9,370 downwards.
GGTCAATTTGCCCTATATTACTGCCGACGCCTCCGGACCCAAGCATTTGGCGGTGAGAATCACCCGTGCCAAGCTGGAAAGCCTGGTGGAAGAACTCATCGAACGCACCGTCGAGCCTTGCCGCATCGCGATCAAGGATGCGGGCGTGAAAATTTCCGACATCGAGGATGTGATTCTGGTGGGCGGCCAAACCCGCATGCCCAAGGTGCAGGAGAAGGTCCGGGAAATTTTTGGGAAGGAACCGCGCAAGGATGTGAATCCGGATGAGGCGGTCGCGGTCGGCGCGGCCATCCAGGGCGGTGTGCTGCAAGGTGAGGTAAAGGACGTGCTGCTGCTCGATGTTACGCCGTTGTCGCTCGGCATCGAAACCCTCGGCGGCGTGATGACCAAGCTGATCCAGAAAAACACGACAATCCCGACCAAGGCGCAACAGGTGTTCTCTACCGCAGAGGATAGCCAGACCGCCGTCACGATCCACGTGCTGCAGGGCGAGCGGGAAATGGCCTCCGGGAACAAGAGCCTGGGACAGTTCAACCTGAGCGATATTCCTCCTGCGCCGCGCGGCCTGCCGCAAATCGAGGTTACCTTCGACATCGACTCCAACGGTATCCTGCACGTGTCGGCCAAAGACAAGGCTACAGGAAAAGAGAACAAGATCAAGATCCAGGCAAGCTCGGGCTTGTCGGATGAAGAGGTGCAGCGCATGGTCAAGGATGCCGAAGCGCACGCTGAGGAAGATCACAAGGCGATGGAACTGGTTACCGCCCGCAACCAGTGCGATGCCATAATCCATTCCGTCAGAAAGACCCTGAAGGAACAGGAAGGCAAGCTGGGCGAGGAAGAAAAATCGAAGATAGAGGCGGCGCTCAAGGATGCCGAGGAAGCCCTTAAATCCGATGACAAGGACACTATCCAGGCGAAGACACAGGCGTTGACGGAAGTTTCACATAAACTGGCGGAGAAAATGTACTCGCAAGAACAAGGGCAGCACGCTCATCAGGGCCAACCCGGCGGGGAACCGGGAAGCCAGGGGAGCAACGAGAAGCCGGTGGAAGGCGAAGTGGTCGACGCAGAGTTCGAGGAAGTGAAAAACAAAAAATAATGTAAATAGGGAACCTTGACGAGTCCGGCGCGGACTTGTTGCGGGTTCCATAGTATATTGTCCAGATCGAGCCGCGCGGAAACGGAATTTTTCCGTTTCCGCGCGGTTTGCAACTGCGACTTCCGGGAAGGGCAGGGTGGTTGGTACCGGTTATTTCCTGCCCCATCCCTTTTTTACCTTTATCAATATGAGCAAACGCGATTACTATGAAGTGCTGGGCATCAACCGCGACAGTAGCGATGACGATGTAAAAAAAGCCTACCGCAAGTTGGCCATGAAGTACCATCCGGACCGGAATCCGGGTAACCCGAAATCGGAAGAGCATTTCAAGGAGGCCAAGGAAGCTTACGAAATTCTTTCAGATCCCCGGAAACGCGCGGCGTATGACCAGCATGGGCATGCCGGGGTGGATCCTCAAATGGGAACGGGCGGGGCTCAAGGATTCGCCGATGCATTCGGCGATATATTCGGCGATATATTCGGTGCGCGCGGGGGACACGCCAACGTATATCGGGGTGCCGATCTGCGCTACAACCTGGAAATCACGCTGGAGCAGGCAGCGCGAGGAACGGAGACCAAAATCCGCATCCCCACGATGGAGGTCTGCGAGGTATGCCATGGCAGCGGCGCCAAGCCGGGTACCATGCCGATCACCTGTCCCACCTGCAATGGCCATGGGCAGGTCAGGATGCAGCAGGGATTTTTCTCTATCCAGCAGACCTGCCCCAAGTGCCATGGCAGCGGAAAGTTTATTTCCAGCCCTTGCGCTACCTGCAGCGGCTCCGGACGGGTCAAGCAACACAAGACCCTGTCGGTAAAAATTCCCGCGGGGGTGGACGAGGGCGATCGCATCCGTTTGTCCGGAGAAGGAGAAGCCGGAGTCAACAGCGGCCCTCCGGGCGATCTATATGTCGTGATACATTTGACCGCCCATCCGGTTTTTCAGCGCGATCACAACGATCTCCATTGTGAAATGCCCATCAGCTTCACCATTGCGGCATTGGGCGGTGAAATCGAGATCCCGACGCTCGACGGTCACGCCAAAATCAAGGTACCCCCCGAAACCCAGAGCGGAAAGATTTTCCGCCTGCGCGGCAAAGGGATAAAGGGTGTACGCAGCAGTATGCCGGGCGACATGCTGTGCCATGTTGTTGTCGAAACCCCGGTCAGGCTTACGTCGCGTCAAAAAGAGCTATTGCAGGAACTGGAAATGCTCAACCAGGAAGATGGATCCCGCCATAGCCCCCGCGCAAAATCATGGATGGATAAGGTGCGCGAGTTCTTTGCCGAGTAACGCACATTTGCGCTGGTTCGGGAAAGAAAGCCGGAACTGAACAAATTCCGTATGGGCCACCGGGTTTCGCGAGGAAGCTTCCTGGCATACCGGCGCCTTTTACCATTCGCCGCCTATCACTTTCTCCGCCCAGAACAGGCCGGACACGCTTTTGTTATCCGTAATTTTTCCTGCCTTGATCCAGTCCAGCGCCGTTGCCAGGGGCAGGGTAAATACCTCCAGGTGTTCCCCGTCGTCGAGATTTGCCTCCCGGAAAGTAAGGTCCGTTGCAAGGTAGTAAATCAGCTTCTCATCGGAGTAACCAATGCAGGGATGCAGCGTGGCGAGGCGGCGCCAGTTGTGCGCCGTATAGCCGGTTTCTTCGAGAAGCTCGCGCCTGGCGCACGCCAGCGGTTCTTCGTTGTGGTCGATTTTTCCCGCCGGAAGTTCGTAAAAATCCCGATGCAAAGGATAACGATGCTGGCGTTCCAGCACCAGTTCCCCGTTGTCGAGCAGCGGTATGATGACCACCGCTCCGGGATGGGTGATGTACTCGCGTACCTTCATCTTGCCATCGGGCATGCGGGCCTGGTCTTGATAGACATGCAAAAGCTCGCCATCGAAAACCTTGCGGCTGCTTACGGGTGTTTCCGTGAGGTCCTGGGGTTTTCGGGGCATGGATGCGGATGGCGGATTGGTTTTCATATCACCTGTTTGCGCAGATTCGGCGGCGATTCATCGCCCGGTGTGAGTTATTGCGGCAGAATATGGACAGCCTGAACGGCGGAAAGCCGAAGCGAAGCCGTTTCCCATTATACAGGCAGACGCAAGAGGAAGTTTCAATCAGTCGTCTACCAGGCGCGCCTTCGGAAACGATGCGCTGAAACAACTTCCTTTTCGAGGTTCGCTGACAATCTCCAGTTTTGCCTGGTGGCAGGTCAGCACATGTTTGACGATGGCGAGACCCAGCCCCGTGCCGCCCGTTTCGCGCGAACGCCCGCGATCCACCCTGTAAAAGCGTTCCGTCAGGCGGGGAACGTGCTCGGCCTCGATTCCTATCCCGCTATCCTGCACGGAAAATATACCCCGGTCATCGCGAATTTCCCAATTCAAGGCGATCGTCCCTTTTTCGGGCGTATACCGTATGGCATTGCTGATAAGATTGCTGAAAGCGCTGCCCAGCTCGTCCATGCGCCCTCTCAATTTTGCCTCGGTGCGAAGGTCGAGAGTGATGACGTGACGCCCGCTGCTCAAGGACTGCGCCTCGTGGTAAAGTTCGCGCAGCATTTTCGGGATGTCGACAAGGTCATCCCGCGCCAGATTTTCCGTGTCTTCCAGTCGTGACAGAGTCAGTAGATCCTCTACCAGCCGTTGCATGCGCTGGGCCTGGTCTGTCATCAGCCTGAGCGCCAGCTTGTTCGTCTCTGCGTCTACATGATCGTTTTCCGACAATGTTTCCAGGAAGCCGCCTATGACTGTCAGGGGTGTGCGAAGCTCATGCGAAACATTGGCGATAAAATCGCGCCGCATGGACTGGATTTTTTCAAGACGGGTGATATCGCGGCTGATAAGGAGCTTCTGCTTGTCGCCATAAGGCACGATCTGTAGCGACAGGATCATGCCCTGCTGCCTGGACTGCTTCATTACCAGCGGTTCGGAGTAATCGCTGGCCCCTAGATAGATGGCGAACTGCGTATGGCGAACCAGATGGGTAATATGCTGGCCTCCGTCGAGACGCGCGTTGATGCCCAGATGCTTTTCGGCAACCGGGTTGCACCACTCGATGCGATCCATCTCGTCCATTATCACCACGCCTTCGGGCATGGCTGAGGTAGCACGCTGCAGCCGCTCCAGGGCAGAACTGATTTGCTGCTGGGTTTGCCTTTGCTCCCGCAGCAGGCGGATCAGGCGCGCAAATACATCCCCCCATCTGCCCGAGCTATCGGGCAACGATATGGATTTTTCAGCCTGAAGCCATTTGTCCAGTATCGCGAGTTGCCGCTGGTGATGAAAGAGCAGCAGCAGCAGGGCAAGGCTTACGCATGTCAGGGTGACGACAGCGCCAAGCGTTACCCAGAACAGCCCGGCAACCACGGAAATCAGAAGGAAGATGAAGAAACGATCCCAGAAACCGGTCACGTGGTTATTTGGAGGAGTAGAAAGGGGTCAATTATGACCCCTTTTCACATCGTTGCGGTTGGCGCCGAAGACAAGCGATAGCCGGATCCCCTCACGGTCTGGACAAGCGCGTCCTTTCCAGAAAACTCCAAGGCCTTGCGCAGCCTGCGGATGTGCACGTCGACAGTGCGATCTTCGACAAAAACGTGATCTCCCCAGACCTGGTCGAGCAATTGCGAGCGGGTATGCACCCTTTCGGAATGGGTCATAAGAAAATGCAACAACCGGAATTCGGTGGGTCCTAACGCAACTTCATTTTCATTGGCGGTGACCCGATGGGTAGCGGCATCGAGGCGCAACCCGCCGATTTCGACGATATCGTCGGCCGCCTCCGGTGATCGACGGCGCAGCACTGCCTTGATTCGCGCCAGAAGCTCGCGAGGGGAAAAAGGTTTGGTGATGTAGTCATCGGCACCGATTTCGAGTCCGGCTACCTTGTCGCTTTCTTCCGCGCGGGCGGTAAGCATGATGATCGGGATCGATTTGGTCCGTGCCGACCGCCGCAGTACACGGGCGAATTCCACCCCACTCGTTCCCGGGAGCATCCAGTCCAACAGCACCAGATCGGGTAATACGTTATTGACTATATCCAGGGCCTGTTCGGCGCTTTTAGCGCCGAAGACCTCGTGCCTCGCTTGACGTAAGCTGTACGAGATCAGTTCCTGGATTGCGGGTTCATCTTCGACTACCAGTATTGTTGCCGACATTGTAGGTCCTTTTGTTCAGTAACCGTTTTGCAGTCTTCTTCCAGGTTGCAATGTTATGGAGGAAATATTGCGATTTCGTGACAGATAGTTGCGTGAACATTGTGCAATAACCACAGCATCTACGGCAGGAGATTTCGAGACCTGGCTATCGGCGCATATTCACCTGCATATCATGCGATTTCCCGCATGCCAGGTCTGCAAGACCGGATTTATAAAACCAGGATGGCGCGGTAATCATTGACATTTGTACGAGTCGGACCCGTCATGACGAGTTTGCCGATTTTCTCGAAGAAAGTATAGGAATCATGCCGGTGGAGCGAGTCGCATGCGTCCAGTCCTTTTTGCCGTGCGAGGGATATCGAATCCGGTCCGGTAACGGCTCCGGCGTTATCCTCGGAGCCATCTATGCCATCAGTATCGCAGCCAATGGCATAGACTTCCGGCATGCCATCGAGTTCGATGGCAAGTGACAGAAGGAATTCGCAATTACGGCCTCCTCGCCCGATGTCGGACCTTTCAGCTCCGCCAGTATGCAGCGTAACCGAGGTCTCTCCGCCCGAGAGTAGCGCCACGGGAGGTTTCCAGGGTTCCTGGTGACAGCGTATCGTGCGCACTAGTGCGGCAAAAAATTTGGCGGCGTCTTTCGCCTCTCCGGCAAAGGAGTCTCCGAGTACTATGGGAGTAATCCCCTGGCTGCGGAAGATGGCGGCTGCGGCCTTCAGCGCATTCCGGCCGGTTGCGATGATGCGATTTTCCATGCGAGCAAACGCGGCATCTCCCGGTTTGGGTGTCTCGACGCGATCGCCTCTTGCGCCCGCCAGCAATATCTCTTCGACCGCTGCGGGAATCTTCAACCCGTAGCGCCGGAGTATTTCGAGCGCATCGGCATAAGTGGTGGGATCTGGAGCGCATGGGCCGGAGGCAATGTGGGTCGGATCATCCCCGATCACATCGGAGATCGCAAGCGCCAGCACCGGAGCAGGACAGGAAGCCGCCAGCCTTCCGCCGAGAATGCGTGAGAGGTGCTTGCGCACGGTATTGATTTCCTGGATTGCTGCGCCGCAAAGGAGCAACTCGCGGGTGGTATTCCTGAGATCCGCGATCGAGGCGCCGGCAACCGGCAGCGACAGCAAGCTCGAGCCGCCGCCGCTCAGCAAGCATAGCAGCAGGTCGTCGGGACCGAGTTTCCCGCATTCAGCCAGGATTGCCTCGGCTGCCTGTCTCCCTTGCTCGTCCGGCAAAGGGTGCCCCGCTTCCACGACGGATATCCTTTCAAGCGGCAATCCATGCCCGTAGCGTGTGATGACCATGCCGCCAAGCCCTGCATTTCGGCTCCAATGTTTTTCCACCGCAAGCGCCATGGCAGCCGCGGCCTTGCCTGCCCCGACCACCAGCGTCCGGCCTTCAGGAGGGGTGAGGGGAAGATGCCGAGGCACCAGGCGCATCGGATCCACCGCCGCCACAGCCGCGTGAAAGCTGGCGAGCAGGAGTTCTTGCGGATTCATGGAAGGTTTACCGCTTCGGGGCTGGCGCCGGGTCGAGTACGGCTTTGAGAAAATGACCGGTGAAACTGCTCTCGTTTGCTGCGACATCTTCGGGCGAGCCTTCTGCAATGATCCGCCCGCCGCCGCCACCACCTTCGGGACCCAGATCGATGATCCAGTCAGAGGTCTTGATCACATCCAGGTTGTGCTCGATGACGACTACCGTGTTGCCATGGTCGCGCAGGCGGTGCAGCACATTCAGCAACAGCGCGATGTCCTGAAAATGGAGACCGGTCGTCGGCTCGTCGAGGATATACAGAGTCCGTCCCGTATCCCGCTTGGAAAGCTCGAGCGAAAGCTTTACCCGCTGGGCCTCGCCCCCGGAAAGCGTGGTTGCAGACTGGCCAAGGGTGATGTATCCCAGCCCGACATCCAGCAACGTCTGCAGCTTCCTTGCGACTACCGGTACCGGGCTGAAAAATTCATGCGCCTGTTCCACCGTCATCTGCAATATGTCGTTAATGTTCTTTCCTTTGTACTGGATTTCCAGGGTTTCACGGTTGTAGCGCTTGCCATGGCAGACATCGCACGACACATATATGTCAGGAAGAAAGTGCATCTCGACCTTGATCATTCCATCTCCCTGGCAGGCCTCGCAGCGCCCTCCCTTTACATTGAAGGAAAAGCGCCCGGGCCCATAGCCGCGCTCGCGCGCCTGGGGCACTCCGGCGAACAACTCCCGGATCGGCGTGAAAAGACCGGTATACGTGGCAGGATTCGACCGCGGCGTGCGCCCGATGGGGCTTTGATCCATGTTGATGACTTTATCGAAAAATGCCAACCCTTCGATTTCGCGGTATGCGGCCGGTTCCGCAGCGCTCCCGTAGAGATGGCGGGCCGTGGCCTGGTAAAGCGTTTCGTTAATGAGCGTGGACTTTCCCGAGCCGGAGACGCCGGTGACGCAAATAAACAGGCCCACGGGCAGCTTGAGATCGACTTCCTGGAGGTTGTTGCCGGAGGCGCCCTCGATTCTAAGCCAGCGATCGGCTTTTGGCTGGGTCCGGCTTTCCGGCAGCGCGATCATCAGTTTTCCGGAAAGATATTTTCCGGTGAGCGAATCACTGCTTTTCTGTATGTCCGCGGGCGAGCCTTGCGCAATGACAGAGCCGCCATGCTCGCCTGCCCCCGGCCCCATGTCCACTACGTGGTCCGCAGTCAGTATCGCGTCCTGGTCGTGTTCCACCACGATGACGCTGTTGCCCAGATCGCGCAAATTCTTGAGAGTCTCAAGCAGGCGTCCGTTGTCCCGCTGATGCAGTCCGATGGAAGGCTCGTCCAGTACGTACATCACGCCGGTAAGCCCGGAGCCGATCTGGCTGGCGAGACGAATGCGCTGGGATTCTCCTCCCGAGAGCGTATCCGCGGAGCGATCCAGCGACAGGTAGTCGAGCCCGACGTTATTGAGAAACGAGATACGGCTGGATATCTCCTTCATGATCTTTTCGGCAATGGCATATTTATGGCCGGTCAATTTCACCTGGTCGAAAAACCGGCTTGCTTCCTTCAGCGGCAGCGCGTTGATTTCGTAGATGGCTTTTGCGCCGACCCGGACGTGGCGGGCTTCCCGCCGCAACCGCGTGCCGCCGCAGTCGGGGCAGGTTTGCGAATTGAGATATTTTGCCAGCTCCTCCCGCACGGTGACCGACTCCGTTTCCTTGTAGCGCCGCTCCAGGTTGGGAATGATGCCTTCGAACGTGTGCTTCCGATGAGTACGGCTGCCGTTTTCGTTGAGATAGGAAAAAAGTATCTTCTCCTTGCCTGATCCATTGAGGAGAAGATCCTGGATATCTTCGGGCAATTGTTCAAACGGGACTTCCAGATCGAACCCGTAATGCTCGGCCAGGCTTGCCAGTAACTGGTGGTAGAACTGGTTGCGGCGATCCCAGCCCTTGATTGCGCCCGAAGCAAGCGACAGATGAGGAAAGGCGACGATGCGCCTGGGATCGAAGAACGTGATCTTGCCCAGCCCGTCGCATTTAGGACACGCGCCCATCGGGTTATTGAAGGAGAATAGCCGCGGTTCGAGTTCAGGCAGGGAGTAGCTGCATATGGGACAGCTGAACTTGGCGGAAAACAGATGCTCATGCTCTGAATCCATTTCGACCGCCAGCGCGCGCCCATCCGCATGGCGCAGTGCGGTTTCGAATGACTCCGCCAGGCGCTGCTTCGCATCGGGAGAGACCTTGAGCCTGTCCACCACCACTTCGATGGTGTGCTTCACGTTTTTCTTCAATTTCGGCAGCGCATCGATTTCATAAACCGTGCCGTCTATCCGCACCCGCACAAAACCTTGCGCCCGCAGTTCATCGATCAAATCCAGTTGCTCGCCTTTTCTGCCTACCACCAGTGGCGAGAGAATCATCAGGCGCGTATCCTGCGGGAGCCGCAGCACATGATCGACCATTTGCGACACGCTTTGCGCTACGAGCGTAATGCCATGGTCCGGGCACTGCGGATCGCCGACCCGGGCAAAAAGTAGCCGCAGGTAATCATGTATTTCAGTCACCGTGCCGACGGTGGACCGGGGATTATGGGAAGTCGCCTTTTGCTCGATGGCGATGGCGGG
>DASZUL010000072.1:0-65897 GCA_035547595.1 Nitrosospira sp. | reverse complement strand
AGCCCAGCCCGCCCGCGCCGACGATCAGCACATGCGATTGAAGGAGCGTTTCCTGGCCCCCTATACCGATTTGCGGCAGGAGAATATGGCGGCTGTACCGCAACAGCTGCTCGTCATTCATAAGATTTCAAACCGGAGCAGCCGTGCGGCGAACAGGAATGAGAGCCAAAGAGGCTTTTTTGCAGCTCTCTGTTTGCCAGCAGCACAGGAAGTTGCCGGGAGCTTTCCGGCACTATCCTAGTTAGTGGCCTGTGCGGCGTTCTTCTTTATGGTTGAAGGGTGGCCCTTCAAATAATTCAGAGCCTGAGTCAGCAGCAAGTCCTCCTTGGAACCGAATTCCGCCGGGGGTTCGCGTTTTTTCTTTTGATCCTGCTCACCTTCCGGTTTGGGTGTTTTTACTTCGGGTTTGGGCGCTACCGTGGCTGCATCCACAGGAGGCTTCTTGGCTTCGCCCGGACTGCCATTTGACAGATGGCGATCCAGGTCGACCTCCCGCAAGCGTTCCGATTCATCTTTGGCAGACTCGTCAAGGATGTCAGGTGTAATTCCCTTGGCCTGGATGGATTGGCCGTTGGGGGTGAAGTAGCGTGCGGTAGTCAGCTTGATGGCGGTATTGTTGCCGAGCGGAAGTATGGTTTGAACCGATCCCTTCCCAAAGGTTTGCGTTCCCATCACGATCGAACGCTTATGGTCCTGCAACGCCCCCGCCACGATTTCGGAAGCGGAAGCGGAGCCTCCGTTGACCAGGGTGATCATGGGTACGGTCTTGATTGCCGCCGGCAAGCGCTTCAGGTAGTCGTTCCGGGCATCGCGCAGGTAGAATTCCGGACTGGCCCTGAGCTTCATTTTTGCATCGTCGGTACGGCCGTCCGTGTAAACGACCAGCGAATTGGCGGGCAGAAAGGCGGCGGAAACAGCTACGGCGCCGTTCAGCAAGCCGCCAGGATCATTGCGAAGGTCCAGCACCAGTCCCTTCATGGGTACCGGCGTTTCCTTGAACAGCTTGTCGATTGACTTGATCAGGTTTTCCCCGGTTTGTTCCTGGAACTGGGTGATGCGTATGTAGGCATAACCGGGTTCAATCAGCTTGGACTTGACGCTCTGGATCCTGATTACCGCCCGCACCAGGGTGAAAGTTAACGGTTTTGTCTCGCCCTTGCGCAATACGGTGAGGGTAATGGACGTGTTGGGTTTGCCCCGCATGCGCTTGATTGCCTCCGTGAGGGACAAGCCTTTGACGGCGGTATCGTCCAGTTTGATGATCAGATCACCCGTCTTGATGCCCGCACGAAACGCGGGCGTATCCTCTATCGGGGAGATAACCTTGACGAAACCGTCTTCCATGCTGACTTCTATGCCCAGTCCGCCAAACTCCCCCTGAGTGCCGATTTGCAGCTCCTTGAAGGCATCGGCGTCAAGATAGGAGGAATGCGGGTCGAGGCCGGTCAGCATCCCGTTGATGGCTTCGGTGATCAGTTTCTTGTCTTCCACCGGTTCGACATAATCGCTCTTGATGCGGCCGAACACCTCGGTGAACGCACGTAGCTCCTCTACGGGAAGCGGGTGCGCTACCTCCTGCGTTTCCTTGTTGGCGATGGCGGAAAAATTAAGGCTGAGCATTATCCCGGCGATTGCGCCGACGGTGATCAAGCCGAATTGCTGCATTTTGTTGCCCATCAAACGTTCTCCACACTAATCCGAAAATGCATCGTTCATTTTATTCTGACCCAATTCAAGGGGTCAAATGGTTTGCCTTGATGGCGTATCTCAAAGTATAGACCTGAATCGGGGTTGCCGCCGCTATTTCCCACGATTGCGATGGTATCCCCGCCTCGAACCGAGTCTCCCACGCTTTTATGGATGGTTTCATTGTTACCATAGAGGCTCATGTAACTGTTGCCGTGGTCCACGATCACCAGGTTGCCGAACCCCCTGAGCCAATCCGCAAAAACTATCCGGCCCGCGGCAATGGCTTTCACTTCCGAGCCGCTGGAAGAACGGATGAACAACCCTTTCCAGGTGACGCCACCGTCAGCACGTGGACTGCCAAAGCGATTGGCAAGTTCCCCGCGTACCGGCAGGCTTAAGCGTCCCTTCAGGTCCTGGAAGGGACTTCCATGGCTCGACGCATCCGGCAGCCGGTCATTATTCAGCACTCCAGTGCGATCCTTGCGTTTTCGCTCCAGCCGTTCCTGCCGCTCTTGCCTGGCGAGCATCCTGGCGATCTGCTCGACCAGTTTGGCGAGACGCTGTTCGTCCTGCTTGAGCTTGCTGATCTCCTGCCGCTGCTGATCAGCCTGGAGCGATATCCGCGTAAGCAATTCCCTGTGTTCCGTTTGTTCCTGCTCAAGCTGTTTTTTCTGTTCGGCTTGCCTGGCCTGGATCGTGACCAGGGTGGAATTCTTATCCCGGGTTTCGCTCGCAAGCCCTGCGAGATGTTGAAGGTCGTTGCGGAGCGCCTGAACATGTTCCGCGCGTGCCCGGGAGAAATACGCATAATAATGCAGGTTGCGCGCGGCCTGATTTGGGTCCTGCTGGTTGAGCAGGAAGGTCAGATGCTCCTTTTGCACGCCTCCATCCACATATTGGCGGTAGAACAGTTTGGCAAGCTGTAATTGCTGTGCCTTCACGCGGCTTTCGATTTGCCCCGATTGTGTTTGCAGCTGAGCCAGTTTTTTCGCGGTTTCCTTGCGCTCCTGCGCAAGAGAAGTCAATTTGCTGCTTGCGGTTTTTATTGCCTGCTCGGATTTCCTGAGCGCATCCGCTGCTTCCGATTTTGATTCTTCCGTCTCAGCAAGTTCTTTCTGCAGGGTTTCGATCCGGCTGCGCAACTGCTTCAGGTCTTCCTTGTCAACCTGGGGAGCGGAATAAACCGGCTGCGACAGGATCACCAAACAGGCCGCGATAAGCCCGGGAATGACCGTGCGCCCTAATCCGGTGCAGGTCAGCGCGAAAATATTCTGGAACATCCGGCCGCTCGAAGAAGCCGTTTGCCGGATCCTTCGCACCCGAACCGGCAGCGGGCATGCCTGTCCATAGTGAAAGAAATCATCAATCTTGGGGTAGAGGCAACCGCGGCTATGGCGATACGGTCGGGGAACCGCGAATACATGGCTAAGGCGCAATTTTTCCCTGATTCGCTACCATGCGCATGGCCTGCTCGATCTTTGCCTGATCACCGAGATAATAACTCCGGGCCGGTTTCATATTGTCATCCAGTTCGTATATGAGCGGGATACCGGTCGGAATATTCAGTTCGAGAACATCTTGCTCGGAAAGATCGTCGAGGTATTTGACCAGGGCGCGCAGCGAATTGCCATGAGCGCAAATGAGAACCCGCTGTCCTGACCGAACCTGGGGAGCGATAGTTTCTTCCCAGTAGGGAAGAAATCTCGCAACGGTATCCGCCAGGCATTCGGTCAACGGGATTTCCTTGTTCGGCAGGTCGCGGTAGCGGGGATCCAATCCCGGATAGCGATGATCTTCGGCGGTTAACGCCGGTGGCCGGATATCATAGCTGCGCCGCCAGATCAGCACCTGTTCCTCGCCATATTTGAGCGCGGTCTCAGCTTTATTGAGACCCTGGAGCGCCCCATAGTGGCGTTCATTCAAACGCCACGACAAATCGACGGGAAGCCACATCTGATCCATTTCATCGAGCGCTATCCATAGCGTACGAATGGCGCGCTTCAACACGGAGGTATAGGCAATATCAAACATGAAGCCATTTTCCCGCAAGGATCGCCCGGCATTTATGGCTTCTTCCATGCCTTTCGGTGTCAGATCGACATCCGTCCAGCCGGTGAAACGGTTCTCCTTATTCCAGGTGCTTTCTCCATGCCGCAGGAGAACGAGTTTTTTCATACTGTTCTTTTTAAAATAAAAAAGGATGAGGTTTTGCGAAAGGGCCAGAGAGTCCCGGAACGAGTCCCCGGCAGGGAAGGCTTATTCAGGGGGTTCCTGGATGAAAAGGTGAAATGTTCCGCTATTTTAAACCATTTTGCGCAGACCCGCAGCAGCGGGACCTTGCAGGTATGCGGCAGGCCAACGGGCAAGCGCAATCTTGTGGCGAAAAACCAGAGGATCGGGACAATTCCGTTATATTCCTGTTCCTGTTAGAATCCCGTTCCAGGCGAATATCAAGGAGACTTCTGGATAGCATGGACCCCGTATACACGACATTCCTGCAAAATAACATCACGCTGGTGGTGGCTGCCCTGTTGAGCGGCGGCTTGCTGTTGTGGCCGATGCTTCGCCGTTCCGGCAATCAGGTGGACACGCTGGTAGCGGTGCAGCTTATCAACTACAAGGAGGCCCTGGTACTCGATGTGCGGGAGGGCAGCGAATACAGTTCAGGGCATATACCGAATTCGAAGCATATTCCCGCCGACAAGCTTGAAGAGCGTATTCAGGAGCTTGAAAAATTCAAGGGCAAACCTATCTTATTGGTGCATCGAAGCGGCGTCAATGCCACCGGCAAGGCCGGCTCGATCTTGCTCAAACATGGATTCAAGCATGTACATAATCTGGCGGGGGGAATAGACGCATGGCGAACGGCGAATCTGCCCATACTCAAAAAGTAGAAGGTTTCATGAACGTTATCATGTATTCCACCGGTTTCTGCCCGTATTGCATCATGGCAGAACGGATGCTGCGCTCCAGGGGTGTCAGGGAAATCGAGAAAATTCGCGTCGATCTGGATCCCACGAAACGGACCGAGATGATGGAAAAAACCGGGCGGCGAACCGTTCCACAAATTTTTATCGGTGATACGCATGTGGGCGGGTATGACGACCTGGCAAAGCTGGACCGAAGCGACGGATTGGTCAAACTTCTGTCGGCTTGATTCGGCATCAGGCGCATGAGTTTCAGGGAACTGCTGAACGCATCTCCGCCGGTTACTCCATACCCATTCCCCGTTCCGGGTCTTTGCCTCGCGAAGGCACAGCCGGGCCGCTTCGCCGCATCTTTGCCACAGAGGTAGCTGAACCCATTTTTATTCCCTACCAACCTATATGGAATCCAGCATGAGTGATCAGCCGCAGCCGGTTTTCAGCATCGAAAAGATCTACGTCAAGGACCTGTCCCTCGAGATTCCCCACGCCCCCAAAATTTTTCTTGAGCGCGACACGCCTGAGGTGAATATCCAGTTGCACAGCAAAGGGGAGCGCATCGATGAAGGCATGTATGAAGTACTGCTGACGATAACGGTTACCGCGAAGATCAAGGAAAGGACCATGTTTCTGGTAGAGGTCGGGCAGGCAGGCGTATTCCAGATACGCCATGTACCCGGAACCGAGCTCGATCCGGTATTGGGCATTGCTTGTCCCACGATTCTCTTCCCTTATCTGCGTGAGTCGGTTTCGGACATCGTTACCCGGGCGGGATTTCCACCGGTAATTTTGAATCCGGTAAATTTCGAGGCGCTCTATCAGCAGGGTAAGCAGTCCGAGACAAATGCCGGGGAGGTGGCGGAAAAGCCGGCAGAAACCCAGCCGACCACGCATTGAGAAATGACTGCATGAATGCTTTGACGGTTGGATACCGGATTTGCGGGAGACCGCGACCCGCCGTTTCCGCCATTGGCGTGCTGGCTTTTCTCATTCTTCAGATACTTCCATCATCCGTTCTTGCGGCGATGGAATTCTTCTCCACCAATGAAAATGCCGTCATCATGTATGACGCTCCTTCGCTCAAGGCGGATAAGCTATATGTGGCGAGCCGCAATCTCCCGGTAGAGGCCATCGTGAAAGTCGAAGGCTGGGTGAAGGTGCGCGATAGCGAAGGCACGCTCGCCTGGGTCGAGGAAAAAGCGCTGAGCGAGAAACGGTATGTCATCGTCACTGCCCCCCAGGCGGAGGTTTACCACGCGCCGGGCACCACTTCGGCGCTGCTATTCCAGGCGCAGCAGAATGTGGTCATGGAATGGCTGGAGCCTGCGGCGATAGGATGGGTCAAGGTACGCCATCGGGACGGGCAGATCGGGTACGTCAGAACGCAGCAGGTCTGGGGTTCATGAGAATAGCCGTGCTGGGTGCCGGTGCCTGGGGCACCGCGCTGGCTATCAGCCTCAGCACGAACGCTCATTTGCGCCATCAGGTCATCTTGTGGACGCGCGATCCGGCTCATCTTCGCGAACTGGTATCCGAGCGCACCAACCGCCGCTACTTCCCAGGCTTTTCCTTGCCAGCCTCCCTGCAGCTTACCTCCACTCTCCATGCTGCCGTCAAGTCTGCCGAACTTGCGTTGATCGCGGTTCCGATAGCGGGATTGCGCGAAACATTGCGGGAGATCTCCGTCTGCGGGAAGGCTATTCCCGTGATATGGGGCTGCAAGGGTTTCGAAGCGCAGTCCGCCAAGCTGCCGCACCAGGTTGCCGAGGAGGAATATTCCGAAACCGCTCCCTGCGGAGTATTGTCCGGACCCAGCTTCGCCCAGGAAATTGCCCTTGGTCTTCCCGCCGCGCTGACTCTGGCGTCGCGTGATCAGCTCTTTGCCAGAAACATGGCTGTCCAGCTGCATGCTGCATGCCTGCGGGTTTACTCGAGCGGGGATCTCATAGGCGTGGAAACAGGCGGAGCGGTCAAGAACGTGATTTCCATCGCCGCAGGAATTTCCGATGGTCTGGGTCTTGGGCATAATGCCCGTGCTGCGCTGGTTACAAGAGGACTGGCGGAAATCACCCGCCTGGGACTGAAGCTCGGCGGCTGCAAGGACACCTTCATGGGATTGACGGGCATGGGGGATTTGATACTCACCTGCACCGGCGATTTATCCCGCAACCGCCGGGTAGGAATATTGCTCGCGGCAGGCCATGTGCTCACGGACATCCTGAGGGATCTGGGCCATACAGCAGAAGGCGTTCATACCGCGCGGGAAGTGTTGCGGCTGGGCCGGCAATTGCAGGTCGAAATGCCGATCACGCAAGCCGTATGCAGTGTGCTCGATGATGGCGTATCTGCGAAAATTGCCGTGGAAGCACTGCTCAACCGGGAGCTGAAGGCCGAGAACTATTAAGCGACCGCTGGACAAATCCTGCGCCACGTTTTATCTCACATTCCGTTTTTAAATTGCATCTGCCGCCAGGCTTCATAAACCACTACCGCAACCGCGTTGGATAAATTGAGGCTACGGCTGTTCGCTACCATGGGAATGCGAATTCTGTGCTCTTCCGGAAGGCTTCCAAGTATCTCGACAGGCAATCCCCGGCTTTCCGAGCCAAACACAAAACTATCCCCCTCGGCATACGCAGTCAAGTCGTAGCGCTGTTTTCCTTTGGTGGAAACAGCAAAAAGGCGATGTCCGTGCAGGTACCCGATGCATTCCTCCCAACTTTCGTGAACCGCTACTCTTGCGAATTCGTGGTAATCCAGTCCCGCGCGCAGCAGTTGCCTATCTTCCAGCCTGAAGCCCAGCGGCTTGACGAGATGCAGCCGTGCACCGGTATTCGCGCAAAGCCGTATGATATTCCCTGTATTGGGGGGTATCTCGGGTTGAAATAACACAATGTCGAGCATGGCGCGTATCGTATCTTCAAGCCTTCCTTAATCACTGACGCAGCGTTCTGGCGATTATCCAGCCCGTTACCTCGCTGGCGCCGCGTTGGCGGATCACCTTTGCCAGTTCGTTCAGGGTTGCGCCGGTTGTCATCACATCATCCAGAATCGCGATACGTTTGCCGGCCAGATTCGCTTCGCAGATGAATGCGTTTCTTATATTTTTCTCCCGCTCCTTCCACGGCAGGCCAGCCTGGGAAGGCATATCCTTGATGCGCTTGCACGCTTCCGGCAATAACACCGCTCCAAGGCGCCGTGATACGCTGCGCGCGATTTCCATCGCCTGGTTGAACCCTCTTTCCCGTAGCCGGGCAGGATGAAGCGGCATGGGCACGATGAAATCGGGAAGGGCGATAGCGCCGGCCAGAATATGGAACAGTTCGGCCAGCACGGGCGCCATGGCGAGATTGCCCTGGTATTTGAGGGAGTGGATAAGTGCATCGGCCGGAAACGCATAGCTCAGCGCGGCGACAGTGCCGTCAAATTCGGGCGGATCGGTGATGCACGCGCCGCAAACATCCGAGCCCATTACAGGGAGCGCGCAAATTCTGCAATGAGCGGACGGCAACCGGGGCAGGCTGTTCAGGCAGGCGACACATAGGCTGGCCTCGCTGGCGATGCCGCAGAGCGCGCAGTGCTTTTTAAAAAGGTTTTGCCTGATATTTAATCGATTGTCCAAAAAAATAGAGGAAGAATTTGACAACAATGGCAGAATTCACGATGATGCCGATTTCCACCGGCTAGATTTATTGTACCGCAGCCACATGGGTTGCCGCGGCATCCGACATCAACCTTCCAGCTGATCATCCCGTCATGCAGAACATTACAAGCCAGTCCATTCCCGGTAAGAAGGCAAGCTCAGGCGCGCAATCGATTCGAGGCGGCGTGTCCGGAAAACGTGCCACGGGCGAGCAGGAAAAATCCGACGGCAACATTCATGGATTCCAGTGCTGGAGCATTTCCCAAGTCGAGGCGTTGCTGAATTTGCCGTTTAACGACCTGATCCATGAAGCGCAGTCGGTGCATCGCCAACATCACGATGCCAACGCCGTACAATTGTCGACCTTGATTTCAGTCAAGACGGGAGGCTGCCCCGAAGACTGCGGCTATTGCCCGCAAGCCGCACGCTACCATATCACTGTCGAGAATCAAGGCATGTTATCCCTCGACGAGGTGGTTGCAACAGCGGCGGTGGCGAAAGCCGAAGGCGCATCCCGTTTTTGCATGGGAGCTGCGTGGCGAGGACCGAAGCAGCGGGATATCGATGCCATGACGGAAATGATCCGAGCGGTAAAGGCGCTGGGACTGGAGACATGCGCGACGCTGGGGATGTTGAAGCCGGGGCAGGCGGAGCAATTGAGGGAGGCGGGGCTCGATTATTACAACCATAATCTCGACACCGCTCCGGAATTTTATAGTGAAATCATCACTACCCGGGATTACCAGGATCGCCTGGACACATTGGAAAAGGTTCGTTGTGCGGGCCTGCATGTATGTTGCGGGGGCATCGTGGGAATGGGGGAATCCCGCCGTGTCCGCGCCGGCCTTATCGCGCAGCTTGCAAATCTCGATCCTTATCCGGAGTCGGTTCCCATCAATCATCTGGTGCAGGTGGAAGGCACGCCCCTGCATGGCACCGAGCAGCTCGATCCGCTGGAATTCGTGCGCACCATCGCGGCCGCTCGCATTTCGATGCCAAAGGCCATGGTCAGGTTGTCGGCCGGCCGGCAGAGCATGCCGGACGCAGTGCAGGCGCTGTGTTTTCTTGCCGGCGCCAACTCCATTTTCCATGGCGATAAATTGCTAACAACCGGAAATCCCGATGTTGACCGGGACAGGGCGCTATTCGACAAACT
Organism: Nitrosospira sp.; assembly: GCA_035547595.1. GTDB lineage: Bacteria > Pseudomonadota > Gammaproteobacteria > Burkholderiales > Nitrosomonadaceae > Nitrosospira. The sequence continues at coordinate 56,485 of DASZUL010000072.1, read as the reverse complement.
GGGGCTTCGTCCCCTGTAATCCTGCGATAATATCGGTACTTTCCATCGCTTGATCCGCCTGCAGGCATGAATGACTGTCACGGCAGCAAAACCATGCGCAGTGATTTTATCGAAGATCTACGCGAACGATTACACCACCGGCAAGACGCCGGGCTGTACCGCTACCGTTCGACACTGCAAAGTCCGCAAGAATCCCGCGTTTTGATCGAAGGACAAGAGTATCTCGCGTTCTGCAGCAATGATTATCTTGGCCTGGCCAACCATCCTCAACTGGTCGAGGCGGCATGCGAGGGTGCAAGGCTATACGGTGTGGGTGCAGGTGCGTCGCACCTGATCAGCGGGCATTCCGTTGCGCATCATGCCCTGGAAACTGCACTGGCGGCCTTTACGGGTTTTCCCAGAGCCGTACTGTTCTCTACCGGCTATATGGCCAATGCGGGAGTAGTGTCGGCGCTAGTGGGACGCCACGATGCCATATTCGCCGACAAACTCAACCATGCCTCCCTCAACGAAGCTGCGTTGTTGTCGCGGGCCCAATTTTTCCGCTATCCGCACCTCGATATAGCCGTACTGGAACGGCAGCTTGCGGCATCGCCTGCCAGGCGCAAACTGGTGATAACCGACTCGGTATTCAGCATGGACGGGGATATTGCGCCGGTCGAGGCCTTGCTGGCTTTGTGCCAGATGCACGATGCCTGGCTGATGCTTGATGACGCGCACGGTTTTGGCGTACTGGGCGAGAAAGGGCAGGGGATAGCATCACATTTCGACATCAGTTCCCCACGTATCATCTATATGGCGACTCTCGGCAAAGCTGCAGGCGTGTTCGGAGCTTTTGTCGCAGGGCAGCCGGAGGTTGTCGAAACCTTGGTCCAGCAAGCGCGCAGCTACATCTATACGACAGCGAGCCCGCCCATGCTTTCTCATGCATTGCTGAAGAGCCTGGAGTTGATCGAATCCGAAGGATGGCGGCGCAGGAAACTGGTGCAACTCATTGCATGCCTCAAGGGGGAACTGCAATCCCTGCGCTGGAAATTGCTGCCATCGTCGACGCCGATCCAGCCATTGATCATCGGGGAGGCTGATGCGGCCCTGGAGGTAAGCGAAGCCTTGCGTGCGAAGAATATTCTGGTGCCGGCAATCCGGCCGCCTACCGTCCCGCCAGGCTCTGCCAGGCTGAGGCTTTCGTTATCCGCTTTGCACAGCATTGAGGATGTAGCGCGTCTGGGAGCGGCTTTGAAAGAACTGGACGGCTTCCTTTAGGTAGCGCTGATGAGATTGCATGTCGAGTCTTGCGGCGCCGGCCCGGATCTCGTTTTATTGCATGGCTGGGCCATGCACGGCGGTATCTGGGGAGAAGCGGGGGAGCGGCTGGCCCGGCATTTTCGCCTTCACCTCGTGGACTTGCCCGGGCATGGGTATAGTCCGGCTTGTAAAGATGGCACACTGCAGCGTATGGCGGAGATGGTCGCTGGCATTCTGCCGGAAACCAGCATCGTGTGCGGATGGTCGCTGGGCGGACAGGTTGCGATCGAACTGGCGCTGCATGAACCGGTGCGTATCAGAAAACTTGCGCTGGTATCCACTACGCCCTGCTTCGTCAAACGGGAAGGGTGGCAATCGGGCGCGGAGGCCGCGACACTGCAACTGTTCATGGCAAACCTGAAGAAAAATTACGAAGCTACCATGAGCCGGTTCCTGACATTGCAAATATGGGATGGGGATAGCCGCAGCCATAACGATAATGCGGCGGTGCTGGCCCAGCTGCGCGATAATTTTTTCCGGCGGGGAGTACCGGATGAGGCCGCGTTGCAGGCTGGTCTGCAGATCCTCCTTGCAAGCGATCTGCGCGGAAAATTGAGTGGCGTTACCCAACCGGCGCTGCTGCTCCATGGCAGTAATGACGTCATCGCTCCACCCGAGGCGGCCAGATGGATGCATCGGCAATTGCCACATTCTCAACTGACGATACTCCCGCATTGCGGCCACGCTCCCTTTTTGTCTCATACTCACGAATTCGTATCGGCCATGACACGGCTTCTCTCCCCGTGCTGATCCAGAAATGAACCACGACCATATGATCGATAAACGCCAGGTGCGGAAAGCTTTTGACCGTGCCGCGGCAAGCTACGATCAAGCAGCGGTCTTGCAGCGGGAGGTGCTGAACCGCATGCTATCCCGGCTGGATTACATCAAGTACTCACCCAGTTTCATCATGGACGCAGGCAGCGGGACCGGCCATGGCACGCGCGAACTTGCTGCCAGATACCCCGATGCGAGAGTGCTTGCGCTGGACATTGCGCCTGCCATGCATCTTCATGCACGCGCCTCCGTTTCACCATGGAAACGGCTATTGGGAGCATGGAAGAACCAGACCGGCTACGTGATCGGCGATATCGAACAGCTGCCGATCAAAACTTCCTCGGTGCAGCTGGTCTGGTCCAACCTGACACTGCAGTGGTGCAACGATATCAAGCAGACAATCGGCGAGATACACCGGGTGCTGCAAACAAATGGCCTGTTCATGTTCAGTACTTTCGGGCCCGACACGCTGAAGGAACTGCGGCATGCGTTCGATGGCATCGATCAATTCAGCCACATCAACCGTTTCATCGACATGCATGATATCGGCGACATGCTGGTGCATAATGGATTTGCCACACCCGTCATGGACATGGAATATATCACCATGACCTACCAGGACGTTCCTGGCATGATGCGCGATCTTAAGGCCATTGGCGCGCATAACGTCACTCATGGCCGGCGGCGTGGGTTAACGGGCAAAGCGGCATGGCGCGAGGTCACGAGCAGATATGAGAAGGCGAGGGTGGCGGATCGGCTGCCTGCCACTTTCGAGGTGGTCTATGGCCATGCCTGGAAGCCGCAGCCGCGAACCCCTATCGTGACGCCCGAGCTCAGGCGTCAACTGGGGCTCATCTGACGGGGGTTAGCATGGCAAGAGGGTATTTCGTTACCGGTACCAGTACGGGAGTGGGCAAGACGCTGGTAAGTTGCGCATTGCTGCATGCTTTCAATGCGGCAGGGCAGATTGCGGTGGCGATGAAGCCGGTAGCGGCAGGCTCTGAAGATGGGAAATGGATGGATGTGGAAATGCTCACCGCAGCTTCGGCCGTCGTTGCCGCGCGCAACCATATGAACCCTTATGCGCTGCATCCGGCGATTGCTCCTCACATTGCCGCACATGAGATGGGGATCAAAATCGATATCGAAGTCATACGCAATTCGTTGCATGAACTGCAGCGAAGCGCAGACCTGGTGATTGTGGAAGGCGCCGGCGGCTTTCTCGTGCCGCTCAACGAGCACCAGGGCGGCGATGATATGGCACTGGCTTTGAATTTGCCTGTGATACTGGTGGTCGGCATGCAATTAGGATGCCTCAATCATGCACTTCTGACTGCGCGAGCCGTCAGGGCAACCGGCCTGACGCTTTCGGGCTGGATAGCAAACCGTATCGATCCGGACATGGCGGTATTCGATGAGAATGTGCTTGCACTGGATCGGAGGCTGGGTTGTCCGCTTCTGGGCGTATTACCGTTTGATCCAGGAGCCGACCCGAAAAAACTGGCCGGCCTGCTGGAAATCCGGAAAATAAGTCCTGAACCGTTCGGTATTTAAATCGGTATTAAATATCCCCAAACTTCCAGGAGGTCTTACATTTCGGGCGTCATATCAGCACGCCCTGATGCAAGGGAACATCCACCGGATTATTACCCGAGCCGAATATCATGGCGCTGACAGCCAGGCTGAGCAACGTCATCACGATGCTGGCAAAAAATGCGGTCCAGAACCCTGATACGCGGAAGCCGGGAACAAGTGCCGATACCAACAGCATCATGAGCGCGTTAATGACTAGCAAAAAGAGTCCGAATGTAAGGAGGGTCAGGGGAATGGTGAGGACAATCACGATCGGCCTGATCACTGCATTGACAAAACCAAGCAGCAATGCCGATAGAAAAAGGGATTTCTTGCTGGTAAACGAGATCCCGTGAAAAATAAGGCTGACAGCCCATAGGGATAAGGCAGTGATCCCCCAGTGGACGAAGAATTCAGACACGTTGCCCCTCAGATACCATCAGGATCGTCCATGGTCAGTATGCTCGCATAGGGTTTCGAGACCGGGCACAGAAAAGGGCAGAAAATTAACCGATGCAATTTTATCAGCTTCTAAAGGAGTAACGACGGGTTAAGAAACTGCAGAGCATGTCACCCGACTTTTGGCTATCGGTAAATTTTACAATAGGGCATTGCGCTTTTTGGACAAGAGGTAATAAAGGAACCTCTGGACGAGCCCCGCTGGTGCGGCCCCGGTTTCGCGGGATGGGGTATACGAAAGGCGGCGACGCGAATGGTTTATCCCTCCGCCCCAGGAATCCGATAAGACAAACCTCCCGCAAAGGTACGCCCCATCCGGGTTGCGGCGAAGTCAGGCGTTCATGGCGTTGCGCTCCTCAGTATCGCGGAGCCAGCTACGGCCTTCGTCGTGCGTCTCACGATCATCCCGATTTTACCGTCAACACGCTCAAGCGAGGACTTGTTCAGAGGTTCCCAAATGGCTCCGGCAGAGCAATATTCCTCATGGCACAGATCCTGCTTCTCTTCCGAAGGGAAGTGCAATCGGCCATAAACCTTGAGGTGGTTGAAGATCATCGATGAAAAGTGATTCGCCATGGCCGGATTCATGAGGCAGAATGGTTGAAGCAATCAAAAATGGGAAAGATTTCTTGCGACCGGAAGGGGTCGTCTGAGGAGGAGTCGCGCAACATGGTTGTTTCTTCAGCCATTCTCGATGCCAGCATATTGATAGTCGATGATATCCCCGCTAACGTCGAACTGCTTGAGCGCATGCTGCAACTGGCTGGTTATACCTTGGTCGCGTCTACCAACAACCCATTGGAGGTCTGCCGGCTTCATCGAGAAAACCAGTACGACCTCATCCTGCTCGACCTCATGATGCCCACAATGGATGGATTTCAGGTCATGGAGTGTCTCACGAAGATCGAGGATGAATTAGGAGGATACTTGTCGGTTTTGGTGATAACCGGTCAACCAGGGCACAAGTTGCGCGCATTGCAGCTCGGCGCCAAGGATGTCATCAGCAAGCCCTTCGAGACATCGGAAATCCTGGCACGGGTTCGCAACATGCTGGAGATTCGCCTGCTGAACAAGGAAGCAAAAAAACAGGCCAAGATTCTGGAGCAACTGGTGGTGGACCTGCAGAAACAGATCATTACCGATCCGCTGACCGATCTCTATAACAGACGCTTCCTTCAAGAATACCTGCCGCAAGAGATTGCCAAGGCGAAACGGTCTTCCAGTTCTCTCGCCGTACTGATGTTTGATCTCGATTTTTTCAAGCGAATCAATGACGTTTTTGGTCATGAAGCGGGTGATGCCTTCCTGAAGGGCGTTGCGATGCTGCTGCAGGGTTGTATTCGAGAAAGCGACATCGTCTGCCGTTATGGAGGGGAGGAATTCGTACTCATCCTGTCTGGCGCTTCTCTCGATGGGGCCATAAAGAAAGCCGAGAAGATCCGTAAGGCTGTGTTGGAACTGGACTTGACCATACGGGGAAAACCGCTTGGCAAGGTAAGCACGTCGATCGGGGTTGCGGTTTATCCTGAACATGGCACCGGAATGGAAGCACTGCTCCGTGCAGCCGATGAGGCTCTTTACGAAGCAAAGGAAAATGGCCGCAACCGGGTAGTGGTGAGCGAGCCGAGAAATGAAAAAAAGTGAAATAAAACGGTATCGGGAAGACTACTATAATCGCATCCTTGCTCGGTCCTCCGCAAAGTGAATAACTCTGACCTGCCCGCTGATATCTTGTAGGACAAACCATTGATTACCGCTTCCCGTATTTTCAATTCCAGAATTCTGATCGTGGATGACCGGAAGGAGAACGTCGAGTTGATCCTGGGCATGCTCGATCATGCGGGATATACCGCAGTGAGTTTCACCACCGATCCACGGACAGTTTGCAGCTTGCATCGCGCGAATCGCTACGACCTTATTCTGCTTGACATAGTCATGCCGTTGATGGACGGATTCAAGGTCATGGAATGCCTGAGAGAGATCGGGGAGACAGGAGAATGGGAGTCCGTCGTGCCGATCCTCGTGATTACCGGCCAGCCGGCACACAGGGAACGGGCGTTGCGCGGAGGTGCAAAGGGATTCATCAGTAAGCCTATCAACCGGCTTCAAATGTTGACACGCATCCATGATGTTCTGGAAATAGGATTGCTTCGCGGCGCATTGCGGCAGTCGATAGCCGCCATGGAAAAAAACGCAGGAGAGCCATCAGGTGCGTTCCAGGACCAGGGAAAACCGGAGAACCAGTTCGAACCGGGCAAACTGCCGGGCGAGGACCAGGCGGACTGTTCCTCGCTGGTTCCGGACGATTTGAAGCAGGTGGAATACCTGAGCAGGCGTCCCATCGACAAGGCAGCGGATCGTTATTCCGCCGAAGGTGTGGAGGATGGTTTGGCCTACGCCGATAGAACCTGGGGGGAATCGGGACTGGCGCCGCGTTATGATGAGCTTACCGGCCTTCCAAACCGGGCGCTGTTTTTCGAGTCGCTCAGAAAAACCATCAGACAGACTCAAGCGAGCCAGCGCGTTATTTCAGTGCTTGTTCTCGACATCGATAATTTCAAAAATGTCGATGACATGATGGGGCCATCTTTTGGAGACGAGCTGTTACGGCAGTTCAGCCTGCGCCTACTGGAGTGCCTGCGTGTCCGGGATGTGATTGCCCGTCTCGGGAGCGACGAATTTGGATGCATTGTGATGACGCCGGAGGGTTCCGGGAATGCCGGTGTGGTAGCGAGCAAGATCCGGGAAGCGTTGCGCCCCCCCTTTGAATTGCACGGCAATCACATCACTTTGACGGTGAGCATTGGAATCAGCGTCTATCCTGCGGATTCGCCTAACCCTGACACGTTGATTAAAAACAGTCGTGCGGCTCTGTACGAATCGAAGAAGGCGGGTGGGGACACGCATCGTTTTTTTACGGAAGAGATGAATGCGCAAGCGATCAGGAAGCTTGACAGGGAAAATGCCTTGCGCAGGGCGATCAACCGGAATGAATTTGTCCTGTATTACCAGCCGCAGGTAGCGCTCTCCGATGGGTCGATTACTGGGATGGAAGCATTGATAAGGTGGAATCGGCCCGGTTACGGATTAGTCGCACCGATGGAATTCGTGCCTATCCTCGAACAAACCGGCCTGATCAATGTGGTGGGAGCATGGGTTATCGAGGCTGCCTGCAGGCAGATTGCCGAGTGGAAGCAATTAGGACTGGGGGAAATCCCCGTTTCGATCAATGTTTCGGGAAGGCAGTTTTCGCAGGATGCGCTAAGCCGCGATGTGGTTCGAGCAACTCGAAGGAGCGGCATTGGCGCAAAGCTGCTTGAGTTCGAGTTCCAGACGGAGAGGGCTTTGAGAGAGAGCAGTATCGATTCGAATTTGCTTGAGCTGGAACTGACCGAAACGTCGTTGATGATGCATGCCAACAAAATGATCGATATCCTCAGAAATCTCAAATCCTTGGGCGTCCGGCTTTCCATCGACGACTTTGGCACCGGTTACTCGAGTCTCGCCTATGTGAAGCGTTTTCCCATCGATGTACTGAAAATCGATCGATCTTTTGTAGTAGATATCGTTACCAATCCCTCCAATGCCGCGATTACCACCGCTATCATCGATATGGCGCACAGCCTCAACGTCAAGGTCATCGCCGAAGGAGTGGAAACCGCCGAGCAGTGCGCATTCCTTCACGCCCGGGGTTGTGATGAAATACAGGGCTATTATTTTTCGGAGCCTCTCTCCGCAAAGGAGGTTTCGGCCATGCTTGCGAATCGCCATAAGCTTCCCGTGCTGCCCATGACAGCAAAGCCTGCCATTTCTTGAACTCAAATAATACGGTTTGCCGGTTTGCGATAAGCAGGCTGTGTTATATCATCGCGTCTGTTGAGAATCCTCGGGTATGACGTGCAAGGGGAAATGAATCTTTCATGGGTCATACGTTGCTTTTTTTCAAATTTTCCTCTTCCACCCCCTATGCGTTTTGCCAGCCTGGGTAGCGGATCGCGCGGAAACTGCCTTGTGGTCGAGGCAGGGAATACCCGGTTGCTGCTCGACTGCGGCTTTACAATCCGGGAGACAGTCGTCCGGCTAGCCCGGTTAGGCCTTCATCCCGGCATGATAAACGGGATTGTTGTCACGCATGAGCATGATGACCACGTGGGCGGCGTGGCCCGCCTGGCAGGAAAATTCAATATTCCAGTCTGGCTGACCTACGGTACGCTGTGCAGCGTCCGGGGAGCTTTCGAGCGGTTATCGGCAATAAATATCATCGATTCATTCCATCGCTTCTCCATCAACGATATCGAGGTGCAACCTTATCCGGTTCCGCACGACGCAAATGAGCCGGCACAATTCGTTTTCGGCGATGGGTCCTTCCGGTTAGGTGTACTAACGGATACCGGCTGTTCCACTCCCCACATTGAAGCAGTGCTGAATTACTGCGATGCGCTGGTGCTGGAATGCAACCACGATGCGCGGATGCTGGCGGAGAGCGATTATCCACCAAGCCTGAAGCGGCGCGTCGGCGGGCGTTTCGGCCACCTGGAAAATTCGGCTGCGGCCGGCCTTCTGGCCAGGCTGGATTGCAGGCGTTTGCAGCATGTCATTGCAGCCCATTTGAGCCAGAAAAATAATACCCCCCTGCTTGCTAGGACCATGTTGAGCGAAGTATTGAACTGCAGGGCAGATTGGATCGGTGTCGCCGACCAGGACGAAGGGTTTGGCTGGCGGCAACTTGGGATTTTATAATCTTCGCTGATACCTGATTCTCTTATTCTCCGATTCTCGATCCATAAAAAAAGCCGTCCAGGGGACGGCTTTTGTCGTAGCAGTCTGAATGTTATTTCGGCGCGGCATCCGCTGGAGCGCTATCACCTGCACCTGCGGCCCCGCCAGGAGCAGGAGCGCTTGAATCCGCCGACTTGGGCTGGGAGGTGATTTTTGCGAAATTGTCTTTTTCCTGCTCGGGAAGCGCCTGGTTCGGTTTGCCGCAAGCGGTCATCGTCAGCGCTACCAAGGCAGCAGCGAGAAGCGTGAGTCTCATTATTTAATTCCCTTTTAAAATAGTTTGCAACGGACGATAGTATATAACCAACCACCGTTACCCTTCAACCTTCAAGCCAGGTCCCGCAAAGCGGATTTCACAAAAATCCGATGACAGCCTGTCAAAGGGTACGAAAATTCTACAGGGGTGTGAAAAGATTATGGGCAACAAAAAGCCATCCGTACGGATGGCTTTTATTTGAAGCCAGGTTTAGTGGCCTTCTGGAATGGCGCTCTGTCCTTCTTTTATCGGATTGCCGTTTCCATCGAGCGCATGGCCGGGAAGGACAGCCTGGCCGGAATATTCATCCTCGTCAGCAGGAGCAGCAGCGGCGGCCTTGTCGCCTGGAGCGCTTCCACGTTCCTGATCCAGGGTTGTGCCCTCTTCAGTTCTGGTTCCGTATGTGGTTGAATTTTCCGGTAGAGCCTGCTTGGGCCTGTTGCATGCCGTCAGAGTGAGCGCCACCAAGATGGCTGCGAGGAGTGATAATTTCATATCTGGCTTCCTTAATAAAATATAAATAGGTTTTTGTGGCGGTCCCTAGTATATCGCAAAAATATACCTGATTAACCACGATCTTGCAAAAAATCAACTGCCCTTTACGGCTATCGCCATGAAAGAGAAGTTATGTTGAGAATGAGGATGCCCGTTATTTGCCAGGCTCCTGTTTCTTGTCATCGGTGCCGGCGCTTCCGGTTGCATTTTTGGCGCCAGCTTCATCCGTCTTATCGAGATCGTCAAAATTGGGGGCGGAAGCCCGATCCGCCATGGCGGAGGGCGGCGGCTTGTCCATGGGGTGCTTCTTGTACGGCTCGCAAGCAGTCAATAGGAATGACGCCAAGACAACAGCGATGAATGAGTATTTCATTGTCCAGTATTTCCTTTGAACATAAAAATGTTGAGTATACCCCGGATCTGCTCACGCTGCCATGTAAAATCGAAAATACGCTTTTTTCAAATTTCCGGAAGGGATGCGCTCAGGGTATTGGGAGCAGTCTGGACAAAAAAATGCCGTCCCGAAGGACGGCTTTTTTAAGGTTTGCTGTTTCGTACTATTATTTGGATTGATCTGATGGGGCATTTTTATTTGCCTCCGCAGCAGCTTCACCTTTCTGAGCGGCTTCAATCTCTGCATCGCTGACTTGTCCTTCACGCTTTTCCCAAAGGCTGGGGGGATATTGTCCCGGCTTGCCTTCGCCGGCTTTGTGTTCTTTCATTTGGTCACATGCGGCGAATGTGAATGTTACAAGAGCGGCAGCGAGGAGCGAGTACTTCATTTTTTTAATCTCCTTTATAGGTTACAGGTAGTAGATGGAAGCGTTTTGGCCGTTCAAATTTGAAGACCACTATCTTAATAGCAGAATTCAGAAATGTTGTCCAGTTGTTGTCTTCCACGGCTATAAATGATAGCGCTAATCACGTAGACAGAGGCTTTTGCAGGTTCGTTCCAATCGTTGGCCGAGGAATTTTACAGCGGTCTCGAAGGGGTCGCGGAGCACCATTACCGATCGGAACAGGTCAGCGCCAAGCCCGGTTTTATTATCTTATATATCTATGAAACCATGAAGATACCACTCGTAACATAACGATGCCGCTTTGTCATCGAAGTCGCCGGCTGCGGGCAATGCGCAGGTATCAGCGAGTTTTTCCAGTGATTTACGAGTGGTAGCGCTGACCGGATAAGCTTCGCCATTTAGAAAGACGGTTTTTTTTCCGCATAGCATGCGGCTTTTCAGATTCAGCATCAGTTCGTCTTCCCTGATCCGGCGGATGAATTTCTTCCATGTCACCGGCCGGGCGGGAGGCGTGAAAAAAACATGGGGCTTGGGTTCCGTCAGGTAGGTGCCGAGGAAGCGCTCGATATCACTACGGCGCCATTTGATGTTATTCAGCACTGTAGCGGTCTGGCGCAGCATGAGATTGGGAAGGCGCCCCGGATGGCGTTGCCGGGCGAGATCAGGATCATTGTACATCCCATCGATGTAGCTATTGTCCTGCAGATGGACGAGAAACTGGACCGCCAATTCCTGATAGCTGGGAGCACGAAAGCCAATCGAGTAAGTCATGCAGCGCTCCTCTGCGATTCCGTTGTGCGCATAGCCCGGAGGAAGGTACAGCATGTCACCCGGATCCAGCAGCCATTCCTGCTCCGGCCTGAAATCCCGCAGTATCTTTAGAGGCGCCTCCGCGATCAACGTCCTGTCCGATTGCGCTGATATCTGCCAGCGCCTGCGTCCCATTCCCTGCAGCAAAAACACGTCGTATGAATCGAAGTGAGGGCCGACACCGCCGCCAACGGTGGCATAGCTGACCATCAGGTCGTCCAGGCGCGCGTGCGGGATGAAATTGAATCTGAGGAGCAGTTCGCGAGCCGAAGGCAGAAAATGGTTGACGTCCTGCACCAGAAGAGTCCACTTTGCCGATGGAAGACGGGCAAACGACCGAGGCATGAAAGGGCCGTGCCTGACCTGCCAGAGATCGTGTTTCCGTGTGACCAGGCGCGACAGCGCATCGTCGCGGCAGGCGAGCCCCATGATGTCCTCCGGGGAAAGCAGGCCGGTGAAACCAGGGAAAGCGCCCCGTATCAGCAGCGGTTTCTTCTGCCAGTATTCATGTAGAAAAGCTTGAGGCGAAAGTCCCCCCAGCAGCCTGGTTTTCATAATATCCTCGAATTATCCCCGGATGCGGCAAACGTGCCTCTACCTGCCGCGCATGAACATCCTGTCCAGATCCGAAAGACTTATTTCGAACCAGGTTGGACGGCCGTGGTTGCATTGGTCGGTGCGGTCTATTTTCTCCATTTCACGCAACAGGGCATTCATTTCAGGCAGGGTAAGCAGCCGATTGGCACGTACCGCACCATGGCACGCCATGGAAGACAAAAGCTCGTTGCGCCTGCTGACCAAGGCGTGCCTTGACCCGAATTCCCGAAGTTCGCTCAATATGTCCCGCGCCATCTTCACCACGTCGCTGTCCTTGAGCGCGTCCGGCACGCCGCGTACAACCAGGGTTGTGGGAGAGGATATCGAAATTTCGAACCCGAGTTCATGCAGCACCGCACTGTTTTCCTCGGCCGCAGCGATTTCCAGGCTGTCCGCCTGGAAGACTGCCGGAACCAGCAAGGACTGCATGGAGAGCGTGCGCGTATCCAGCGCCGACTTGAGTTTTTCGTACAATATGCGCTCATGGGCTGCGTGCATGTCCACCACCAGCAGGCCGCGCTCGTTCTGGGACAGGATATAGATACCCAGAAGTTGACCCAAGGCAAAACCCAGCCTCGGCGTTCCGGCAACCTCGGCAACTTCGCCATGTCGCGCTGCGGCTTGCGGAGCGGTGTCGTCGCGGAGCAGGGGCCCATAGGATGCTGGCATTTGGGCCACCGTCGTGTGCTGGTGTGCTTGATCCGCTTGAGCAGGCCGGACCGGCCAGGCGGGAAATCCTTCCAGCCTGCTATCCATCGCCCCGGGTGTAAATGCGGCGCGGCCTCTATAAGTGGAATGGTCGGCAATTGTGCCGGCAGGTCTTTCCAAGGATCCGGTTTGCTGCCCGCCGCCCAGCGCGGAAATTGCTGAAGATGAGGCACGGGAAACCGTCCGCGACGATGCCAGCGCTTTATCGACGGCATGAAAAATGAATTGATGAAGTGCGCGGGGATCGCGAAAACGCACTTCGGTTTTGGTTGGATGCACGTTTACATCCACCTCTGCGGGATTCATTTCGAGGAATAGTACGAAAGCGGGGTGCCTATCAAGATGCAGAACGTCGCGATAGGCTTCGCGCAGGGCATGGGCAATCAACCTGTCGCGCACGAAGCGGCCATTGACAAAAAAGTACTGGGAGTCGCGCGAAGCCCGCCCGTATGCCGGCAGCGCAGCCGCACCCCAAACGCGCAAATCCGCTGCACGCTCGTCGACAGGGATGGAGATATCATTGAATTCGCCGCCCAATATCGCACCTATCCGGGCCTCTGCAGTCTGCTTGCGCAGGTGGCGGCGCACGGTTCCGTTATGCTGCAGCGTGAAGCCGATGTCGGGCCGTGACAAGGCCAGGCGCTTGAACGTTTCGTCGCAATGGGCGAATTCCGTGGCCTCGCTTTTCAGAAACTTGCGCCGCGCGGGCGTATTGAAATAGAGATCCTGTACTTCCACCGTTGTGCCGCAAGCCAATCCGGCGGGTTCCGCTTGAGGTATGTGGCCTCCCTCCGCATTGAGCCTCCACGCGTGTGCTTCATTGGTTCTGCGGCTGCATAACGTCAACCGGGAAACGGCGGCGATGCTTGCCAGGGCTTCACCGCGAAAGCCGAGAGTGGCGACATTCTGCAAATCATGCAGGGAATCGATCTTGCTCGTGGCGTGGCGGGCGAGCGCGAGCGGCAAATCCGGACCGGAAATTCCCGCACCGTCGTCCGCCACGCGGATCTGTTTTATCCCGCCCTGGGCCAGTTGCACCATTATCTGGCTGGCGTTGGCGTCGATACTGTTTTCCAGTACCTCCTTCAGGGCGGAAGCGGGGCGTTCCACGACCTCCCCGGCAGAAATCTGGCTGATGAGCAGATCGGGGAGAAGCTTGATAGCATTCATGGCAGATGCCGGACAAAGATGTGCTGCCATTATACCGCCATGGCACCTCGCACCGGCTTTTCGTCAGTTTTTCTTATTATTCCCATCAAGGTGCCGCCTTTCGATCACAGCAATGTCAGCCTGCATTCACGTCGACCATATGGGTTGACGTATTTCCAGCGGCATAGCTGTGCAGCATAAATTTTCCGCCCCCAAATGCCACGGCATCGTCCGGCCGGGAGAGCCGGTAATTCCCGCCAGCACCTTACGGTTATTGCGGATTTGTACTGCTGAGGCAGCATCGCGTCGCGATCATCTGTTTATGTCTTTCGGAAGAACATGCCCGATGCTGAATTTCTTTTTCGGGCACGTGGTTCCTATCCTGGAACCGACGCGGTATGATCCAATTTTGCCAAAATACCCTAATTTTCCGAATTTACGATGAACTCGATTCAATACTCCGCGAGTATGAAGAGCGGCCTGCCCTACTGGGGGGTCATCTGTTGTGCCCTGTTTGTGACGGCATCGGAAGTTTTTCTGAAAATGGGGGTCGACGATACGCAAAACTTGCACAGCGTTCCAAGCTTGCTGGAGATTCATGGACTTGTCTCGGGATGGATCTGGGTGGGAATTCTTTGCTATATCATCAGTTTCGTTTTCTGGCTAAACGTACTTAAGGTTCTTCCCCTCAACATCGCTTTTAATCTGGTTAATATCGAGCATATCTTTGTACCGCTCGCCAGCTATCTTTTTCTTGGGGAAATGATCAGCCCGATGCGCGCTGCGGGGATAGCTATTGTCCTGCTGGGAGTCCTGGTGATCGCGGAATCCTATTGCCGGGTCGAGGAGCGCGCATGACCAGCTGGTTTTTGCTTCTTATTATTCTCTCCCAGTTCTTCATGGTGGGAGGACAGATTTTTCTCAAGCACGCAATGAATGGCGGCTCGGGAGACGAGTCCGCAACCACTCGACGAAAGAAGGTTGCACCATTCATCTGCGGTATCGGGCTGTTGTCGCTCTGGTTCTTCCTGTGGCTGGGGTTGCTGGCGCGGGTAGATCTGAGTTATCTCTACCCGTTCGACGCCCTGGGTCCGCTTTTCATGGCCTTTGGAGCGAGCATGGCGCTCAAGGAAAAGATGACGCCCCGTCTGTGGTGCGGGGTCTTGCTGATTGTCGGCGGACTCTTGATCGTGGGTGCCAGCCAGTAGCGGCCATAACTTCGGGATCGCCCGGTGATTATTCTGGACGGATGCGGAAATGGAACCAGGAGGCAACCGGGATCAGTGTGGCGTTCTGGCGGACTTGCGCAAGCGCCGAGGCAAGATCAACCCCAATCCGGGCGTTACGAACGAGCCTCCATCGCCGACTTCACTACTGCATGGCTCAGGTGTGGCGCAAATATCTCTATGAAGTCATAGACATAGCCCCGCAGATAACTGTTGCGGCTGATGCCGATGCGGGTAGTGCTCGGGGCGAACAAATGGCTCGCATCGATTGATCTGAGATGCTTGTCGCGTTTCGGCTCAAATGCCATTTGCGCCAGGATGCCGATTCCCAGGCCCAATTCCACATAAGTCTTGATGACGTCGGCATCCAGCGCCGTAAGGACGACATTCGGGATCAGCCCTTTGGCGTCAAACGCCTGGTTGATCTTTGAACGGCCGGTAAACGCAAAGTCATAAGTGACGATCGGATACTCGGCAATGGCTTCCAGCGTCAATTCATCGAGTTTGAGCAATGGATGCCTGGGCCCGACAACCACGCAACGGTTCCATTGGTAGCAAGGCAGCATGACCAGTTCATCGAACAACTCGATTGCTTCCGTCGCGATTGCTATGTCCGCTTCCCCCGAGGTGACCAGTTCCGATATCTGAGTAGGATTGCCCTGGCGCAAAATCAGTTTCACCTTCGGGTAGCGTGCGGTAAAATGCTTGATTGCCGGTGGCAGCGCATATCGCGCCTGGGTATGGGTAGTGGCAATAGTAAGAGAGCCAGTAGCTTCATTGGCAAAGTCCTGGCCGACCTGCTTCAGGTTTTTCGCGTCCCGGAGCATTCTTTCGGCAATTTCAAGGATAGCCCGTCCTGGAGGAGTCACGTTAACCACGCGCTTGCCGTTACGCACGAAAATATCCACCTCCAGTTCAGTTTCCAGAAGACGGATTTGCTTGCTGATGCCTGGCTGGGACGTATGCAGCATTTCCGCAGCCTTGGAGAGATTCAGGCCCTGATTCGCAACTTCACATAAATAGCGCAATTGCTGCAGTTTCATGATTTATGGCTCTACGTAACATTGGGTTATAATAATCTAACATAATATTCTTTCTCGATATATACATATCCTGTTATCATTCCTTTTTTCCGAATTACGGCTGGCGTCGCGAAGCAAGGGCATACGGAGACGCAAGCAGAGCCAGGCGGCATGAGTGACATCCAGCAATATTTGAACAACGGCTTTCCCGATTGCTAGGCGCATCATCGCGCGTTCCAGGGAGGATATGGAAGAACGCGAGCGATGGCTGTCTGGACCAATCTCATTGCGAGGCTGGAATGATCATAAATAGTGGAGGAGACAGATGAGTCATTTGACTTACCTTGCCAACGATGACGAAATAAACCTGTTCGATCAGGCGTTGCAGGACTATCAGGGCCTGCAGATGGATGTCGACCGCTTTACCGCTGCCCGCCTGCAAATGGGAATTTACGGCCAGCGGCAGGAAGGCGTGAACATGGTGCGAATCAAGCTGCCGGGAGGACGGGTAAGCGGGCCGCAACTGGATGTGATCGCGGATATGCTCGAGAAATATGCGCGGCACGATGTGGTGCATATCACTACTCGCCAGGATATCCAGATGCACTACGTGCCGCTTGAGCATACGCCGGCAGTGCTGCGTCATCTTGCCACAGCCGGATTGACGACCCGTGAAGCCTGCGGCAACACCATACGCAACGTTACTGCATGTTCGCTGGCCGGGGTGTGTCCGCGCCAGCATGTCGATGTCACCAAGCATCTGGATGGCGCGGTTCAGCATTTTCTGCGCAACCCGTTGACCCAGCAGATGCCGCGCAAGTTCAAGATCAGCTTTTCGGCATGCGAGTCCGATTGTGCCCAGGGAATGATGCATGATCTGGGAATCGTGGCGGTACGCGATGGGGCGCGATTCGGATTCAAGGTCATGGCGGGGGGCGGCCTCGGGCACAAGCCGCACGAAGCCATCATCATCGAGGAGTTCATCGAGGAAAAAGATTTGCTGCTCGTCATGGAGGCGGTCATTTCATTGCACAACCGCTATTCAGACCGTGTCAAGCGCGCCAAGGCGCGCATCAAGTTCCTGGTGGACAAATTCGGTCCCGAGGGGTTTGTCCAGAAATATCGCGAGGAACTGGCTCGCGTCAAGGTGGCGCTGGCGGCACAGGACTATCCGCAAGGCGAGTGGAGTCCCGGGGCGGACGGCGAAGCGCCGGGCATCGGGGCGCCGCGCCATGTATTCGCACAGAAGCAGCCGGGCCATTATGTGTTTCCTATCGGCGTGCCCATGGGAAACCTGAACGTTGCGCAATTGCGCGGCCTCGCCCGTATTACGAAAGCCCATGGCTTGGATGAAATTCGCGCGACGCAGGATCAGAACATGTTTCTGCCGAACGTACCGGCGGAAAAAATTGAATCCCTGCGTGCCGAACTGGCCGTATTGGGCCTGGCTGAGCCCAAAACAGGGGATAACGTGGTGGCCTGCCCCGGCACTTCGACCTGCCGGCTGGGTATCACATCCAGTACGGTCGTCGCGCCCAAGCTGAGCGGGGGAGCGCATGACCTCAAGATCCGCGTTTCCGGATGCCATAATGGCTGCGCCCAGCCCGAAACGGGTGATATAGGCATTTATGGTGAAGGCAAGCGCATGCATGGCAAGCTCGTGCCGCACTACCAGATGTATTTCGGAGGCGATGGCATGGCGGGGGGTGCGTTGGCCATAAAGGGTCCTTCGGTGCCTTCCGCGCGCATCGAGACAGCGGTCGAACGGGTCACCTCGGCTTTTGAATCGGAACGTGCCTCCGATGAAGCTTTCTTTGCATGGACCCGGCGCGTGGGCAAGGAGTATTTTGCCAGTCTGCTGGCGGACCTGACTGAGGTCAGGCCGGAAGAGTTGCCATCGGTCCTGCGCGATCATGGAAAGGATGGCGATTTCAAGGTGCTGCAGTTGGGTGGAGGCGAGTGCGCAGGCGTAAGCCAGGTCAAGATCGGTTCAAGCTTTTTCGACGCCGCACATGAGCGGAATTATCGGGATGCACTCAAATTCCAAAGAAAATTCGAGGAATCGGTGAAATGCGCCGAAGAGATTGCACGATTGATCAGCCAGGGCGTGGCGGAATTGCTGGGAGGAGCCAAGCATGACGATTTGGCGGCACAGGCGGAAGAACTGGGCCGCATGCTTCCTACCAAGCCGCAGTTGTCCCGGCAACTGGCAAGATTTGCCGAGAATTTCTCACTGTCCCCGGAAGAGTTCGACGATATCAAATTGACTGAATGGTTTTCCGAACTGGATGCCTGGACAATGGAAGCTGCCGAATTCTGCCTCGGTTTCGACCGCCAGCTCGACCTGGCTGGTGCGCTGCCGCTGAAGGCGGTGGCGCGCTCGCCGTTGCATCGGGCGCAATCATCC
The DNA here is from genome assembly GCA_035547595.1 of Nitrosospira sp. Classification (GTDB taxonomy): domain Bacteria; phylum Pseudomonadota; class Gammaproteobacteria; order Burkholderiales; family Nitrosomonadaceae; genus Nitrosospira. The sequence goes on along the minus strand of DASZUL010000072.1, from coordinate 38,123 downwards.
GCGGTGGTATGAGGAAGAGTCTTTTTTTCCGTTCTGTCCAGGCATGGCATGGGTCTTGATCAGAAAATCGACGAAGTTCTTTCCGTGCTGGACATGGTCCAGAAGGATTATGCGCCGGCTGTCTTTGCCAACAGTTTCGGCGCGGAGGACATGGTCCTGACTCACCTGATCGCGGAACACTATCCGGCTATCGGGATGTTCACGCTGGATACGGGACGCCTTCCCGAGGAAACGTACAAGCTGATGCAGGAAGTATGGGAGCGCTATGGCATTCGCGTACGGCCCTATTTTCCCGAATCCGCCGCGGTGGAAGCCTACGTCATGCAGCATGGGCCGAATGGATTTTATGACAGCGTGGATTTGCGCAAAACTTGCTGCCATATCCGGAAGGTGGAACCCTTGAAAAGGGCCTTGCGCGGCAAGCGCGCATGGATAACGGGGTTGCGCCGCGATCAGGCGCCGACCAGGAAGGATCTGGCCAAGTCGGCGTTTGACGCCGACAATGGTTTGCAAAAATTCAGCCCGCTGCTGGACTGGACTCTCTCCGATACCTGGGCTTTTCTCAAGCGATTCGATGTGCCCTATAACGCCCTGCATGACAAGGGCTACTCCAGCATCGGTTGCGCACCCTGCACGCGCGCGATCACGCCGGGCGAAGATGTAAGGGCCGGCCGCTGGTGGTGGGAAGATCCGGAGATCAAGGAGTGTGGCCTGCATCCCGCCAAAGGCGCGAAAGGCCGTCATCGCTCCACCCTTCCGGGAGGGGACGGTTCCGTCATTTCGGGCCAGGATGGAGAGGGGGAAGGGCGTTCCCAAGATTTCGAATCGGGGGAACCAAGGCCGCGCCCCGAAAAAATTGCCGAGGTTGACTAATCGATATCATGTTGAACAATATAACAGCAGACACGCCGGCATTTAATGCAGATGTGACGTATCCCATAACCAAGGATGAGAGAATAGCCGACGAGCATCGTACCCGCCGTGCCGGCGATCCCAAGGGTGCGGCACGGCAATTTGGTCACCTGGATGCGCTGGAAAGCGAAGCGATCCACATCATGCGAGAGGTTGCTGCCGAGTGCTCGAATCCCGCGTTGCTGTTCTCCGGAGGGAAGGACTCTATCGTCTTGCTGAGGTTGGCGGAAAAGGCATTTCGCCCCGGGCGTTTTCCATTTCCGTTGCTGCACATCGATACCGGTCATAATTTTCCCGAAGTAATCGAATTTCGCGATCGGCGCGCCCGGCAACTGGGTGAGAGGCTGATCGTGCGCACCATGGAGGAATCCATCCTCAAGGGAAGGGTTGTGTTGCGTTCCGAATACCAGAGCCGCAATGCGTTTCAATCGGTAACATTGCTGGACGCAATTTCCGAATTTCATTTCGATGCCTGTCTTGGCGGCGCGCGGCGTGACGAGGAAAAAGCGCGCGCCAAGGAGCGCATATTTTCTTTCCGGGACGAATTCGGCCAGTGGGATCCGAAGAACCAGCGTCCCGAGCTATGGGATCTCTACAATACGCGCGTGCATCCGGGGGAAAATATCCGTGTGTTTCCCATCAGTAACTGGACCGAGCTGGATGTCTGGGAATACATTGCCCGTGAAGGACTGGAAGTGCCGGAAATTTATTTCGCCCATTTACGCCAGGTGGTCAGGCGCGGCAATGGGTTGCTGCCGGTGTCCCACCTGATGCAGCTCAAGGAGGGGGAGCAGCCGGAAAACCTGATGGTGCGCTTTCGAACGGTGGGTGATATGAGCTGTACTTGTCCGGTCGAATCCTCCGCCACCAGCGTGGGCGAAATCCTCGCTGAAACCGCCACCACCCGCATTACCGAACGCGGCGCGACCCGCATGGACGACCAGACATCGGACGCATCCATGGAATTACGCAAGAAAGAAGGATATTTCTGAGGCGTTCCAGCCGGGTCAGGCCTGCAAGATTGGCAGGAAAATCGCGAAGCAATCAGAGAACTCACAAATATTTTCAAGAAGGCTTGTAAATGTCGGCCATAGACGATATCTCATTCGATCACGCTGAGTTGCTGCGGTTTATCACCGCGGGGAGCGTGGATGATGGGAAGAGCACGCTGATCGGGCGCTTGCTACACGATTCCAAGTCGATTTTCGAAGACCAGTTGAGTGCCATCACGCACACCACTCGCCGGCGCGGAATGGAAGGTGTCGATCTGTCGCTGCTTACCGATGGCCTCCAGGCGGAACGGGAGCAGGGCATTACCATCGACGTCGCCTACCGTTACTTTGCGACTCCCAAGCGTAAGTTCATCATTGCCGACACGCCGGGCCATGAGCAATACACCCGCAATATGGTTACAGGCGCTTCCACGGCCAATCTTGCCATCATCCTGATTGATGCCCGCAAGGGCGTGCTCACCCAGTCCCGCCGTCATGCTTACCTTGCCAGCCTGGTGGGCATTCCCCATCTCGTGGTCGCAGTCAACAAAATGGATCTGGTGGATTATTCCCAGGAGGTATTCGACCGCATCTGCAAGGACTTTGCCCGTTTCGCCGCAGGACTCAAGCTGGGCAGCATCGCTTATATCCCCATGTCTGCTCTTCATGGGGACATGGTGGTCGATCGTGGGGACATGCTCAACTGGTACCGGGGGTCCACACTGATGGATCTGCTGGAAAACATTCCGATCGACCATGACCTCAACCTCGAGGATTTCCGCTTTCCGGTGCAATTGGTATGCCGGCCGCAGACCGAAGAGCTGCACGATTTTCGGGGCTATATGGGACGCATCGAATCCGGGTCTGTCAGTGTCGGCGACGAGGTAAGGGTTCTCCCGTCCGGATTGACTTCGCGCATCAAGGAAATCGTCACCTATGATGGCAACGTCGATCATGCGCTCGCGCCGCAATCCATCACCCTCACCATTGAGGACCATCTGGATATTTCCAGGGGCGATATGTTCGTGAAGTCTGCGGCGGTTCCCAGGGTTACAAAGGAACTGGATGCGATGCTGTGCTGGTTGTCTGAGCAGAGCCTCGATCCCCGGCGCAAGTATCTTATCAAGCACACCACGCGTACGGTGAAGGCAATGGTGAGCGGGATAAACTATCGGATCGATGTAAATACCCTGGACCATGAAACGGCGAATACCCTGAAGATGAACGATATCGGTCTGGTGGCGCTCAAAATGCAGCAGCCGCTCGTTTGCGATTCCTATCAGCGGAACCATGCGACGGGGAGCTTCATCGTTATCGACGAGGTCAGCAATAATACTGTTGCTGCAGGCATGATCCGCTCGGAAACCGGTTGATCTTGATCGGATCGGCGAGGAGCGCGCGTTCGTAGTGATTATGTAACGTTGCATGGGCGACAAGGAGACGAAAGAACCCTTGCCGCTTTTCTGTTTTTTAAAGGGTAAAAGCTTATTTCCAGCAGGGTTATGAAGGAATCCTCCGCAACGGACCGCTTTCGCGGAGATTTGTTCAAGATTGGGAACTACAGGTCCGGTTGCCTTCAATGGCTTATTGCAAATAAACGTTTTCGCTTCCTTTGATCATCTTTATTTTATCGATGGCATTGATATGACAGGTTTACAGATGGCACCTCACACCGCGTCCCATGTTGCACCGGCCGCGGCCGCTTCTTCTCTCGATCTTGGATTCGGCATGGTTTTTGCCGATCTGTACCGTCGCGACGGGTTAGCGAGACTCGATCAGGCATTCCTCGATTTCCTGCATGCGGGGGATCCTGTACTGCGCCTGCGCCTCGATCAGGCTCGCGCCAATCCCGCCAGCCTGGACCGCAAGGCGGAAGCGGCGCTGCTGATCGAAGTTGCTCCGTGGATGGAGGATTTCATTGGAGTGTTGTTTGGCATCGAAAAGGAGATCGGTGAACTTGCTGCACGCCATCATCAGCTCGCCCCGCTCTATTCCTGCAAAAGGCAATTCGTGCAGCGCCGGGCAATGAACAAGGTGACCGAGGCCGAAGCAGCCGCGGTGGATGGTCCTGCCCTGGAAGAGCAACTGGCGGCGGAGTTCGGAGCGGATTTTTCCGAACTGGCTTTCGCCACCCGCGTTAACGGCTGGCTGGGGGATGAGGCGGCAAACGAAGAACGGCTCAGGGCTGCGCTGCTATATGCCGCCTGGGCATTGAAAACGCAAGCGGGACGGGAGCGGAACGAAGGAGGCATTCTCTTCAAGGCACCCGCCAAGCTGGACTACTTCCACCTGTTATCGACGGATGTGGATCATTCTGCGGGCTATGCTCTTCACAAGCTTCATCACATACGCCGCAGAGAGGGTTTCGCGCTCACCGATCCCGGTACCGACCTGGTCGGCGCCCTGGATGAGGCGAATTACTGCATCTGGTGCCATGAGCAAGGCAAGGACTCCTGCTCGAAGGGATTGAAGGAAAAACCAAAATCGGCGGATGAGGCGCCATCCTTCAAGAAAAGCCAGCTCGGCGTCCTCTTGACGGGTTGTCCCCTGGAAGAGCGGATTTCGGAATTTCACAAGCTGAAAACACAAGGCATTGCCGTGGGTAGCCTGGCAATGATCGTCGTGGATAATCCCATGTGCGCCGGAACCGGCCACCGGATCTGCAACGATTGCATGAAGTCCTGCATCTATCAGAAACAGGAGCCGGTCGATATTCCGCAAGCGGAGACACGCACGCTCAAGGATGTGCTCGAACTGCCCTGGGGCTTCGAAATTTACAGCCTGCTCACGCGATGGAATCCGCTCAACCTGCACCGGCCCGTGCCGAAAGCGCCGACCGGCAGAAAGGTGCTGGTGGTTGGCATGGGGCCTGCGGGATATACACTGGCCCATCATCTGATGAATGACGGGCATGCCGTGGTGGGAATCGACGGCCTCAAGATCGAGCCGCTCGATCCCAGCCTGTCAGGGGTCAATGGCCAGGGAGAGCGCGTGCCTTTCACGGCTATCCGCAATGCCGCCGATCTCGACGAAAATTTGGATGAGCGCCTGCCCGGGGGGTTTGGCGGCGTGGCGGAATATGGCATTACAGTGCGCTGGAACAAGAATTTCCTTAAATTGATCCGCCTGCTGCTGGAACGGCGGGAAGAGTTTGCACTTTTTGGCGGAGTCCGTTTCGGAGGGACCCTGACGGCTGACGATGCGTTTGCCATGGGTTTCGATCACGTGGCGCTTGCGGCCGGAGCGGGCCGCCCCACGGTTCTTGATCTTCCCAACGGGCTGGCACGGGGTGTCCGCGCGGCATCGGATTTTTTGATGGCGCTTCAATTGACAGGCGCGGCGCAGATCAATTCGGTTGCAAACATGCAGTTGCGCCTGCCTGTCGTAGTCATAGGGGGGGGGCTCACGGCTATTGATACCGCCACTGAAGCGTTGGCTTATTATCCGGTGCAGGTGGATAAATTTCTCCGCCGTTACGAGATTCTCACTGCCGTGCAGGGCGAAGCGGCCATACGCGGCGCCTGGGATGAGGAGGAGCGGGAAATTGCAGAGGAATTTCTTGCCCATGCCCGCTCGATCCGGGGGGAGCGCAAACTGGCGGAAGAAGAAGGGAGGGAACCTCGCATCCTGGAACTGCTTCAATCATGGGGAGGCGCGACCATCGCGTATCGAAAACGGCTCATCGATAGTCCTTCCTACACCCTGAACCATGAGGAAGTCGAGAAGGCGTTGGAAGAAGGCATCTGGTTTGCGGAATGCCTCACCCCCTTGCGGGTGGAAACCGACCGGTGGGATCATGCGAAATCTGTCCAGTTTTCGGTGCAAACGCTGGATGAAACAGGATCATGGCAGCAATCCGGACAAGTTGTCCTGCCAGCCCGTGCCGTACTGGTGGCGGCCGGAACCCAACCCAATACGGTTCTCGCCAGGGAAGACGATAAGCATTTCAAGCTGAATGGCCGTTATTTCTCCGCCTGTGATGAAAACGGCAGCCTGGTCAGTCCGGCACGCGCAAACCCCAAGCCAGACGCGCCAATGGTGCTGCTGAGCCGCTGCGAAGACGGGCGTTTCATCAGCTTCTTTGGCGACTTGCACCCCTCTTATTCGGGTAACGTGGTCAAGGCGATGTCGAGCGCCAAACAGGGCTATCCGGTAGTAAGCGGCGTACTCGCCCGCCGGACTCCGGCCTCCACCACTCCTGCTTGGCTGTTTTTTGCAGAAATCAACGGACGCTTGCGGGCGACGGTGCATAAAGTGGAGCGGCTTACTCCCAATATCATAGAAGTGGTGGTGCATGCGCCGATGGCGGTGGAGCGCTTTCATCCGGGGCAGTTTTACCGCTTCCAGAATTTTGCCTCGCTGGCAACCACCGCTGGCGGAACGAAGCTGGCGATGGAGGGCATCGCCCTGACGGGTGCGTCGGTCGATGTTCCGCGCGGACTGGTATCGCTCATCGCCCTGGAAATGGGAGGGTCGGCCGATCTGTGCGCCAAGCTCAATCCCGGGGATCCGGTGGTACTGATGGGTCCTACCGGCACGCCGACGGAGATTCTGCCGGATGAGACCGTGGTTCTGGTGGGTGGAGGACTGGGTAATGCGGTGCTGTTCTCTATTGGTGCGGCGGCGCGGGCCGCAGGATCGAGAATCCTGTATTTTGCCGGCTACAAGAAGCTGATCGATCGCTACAAGGTGGCGGAGATCGAAGCGGCGGCGGACGTCGTGGTGTGGTGTTGCGACGAATCTCCAGGGTTTCAGCCGTCCCGTCCTGGCGACTTCAGCTATGTGGGCAATATCGTCGAGGCGATGGCGGCATATGGTAGCGGCGCGCTAGGTCTGCAGAAGATACGGCTAGCCGATGCCGACCGGATCATCGCCATCGGCTCCGACCGCATGATGGCGGCGGTGGGTGCCGCTCGCCACAACAAGCTCAAACCCTATCTCAAAACGGATCACTTTGCCATTGGTTCGATCAATTCGCCGATGCAATGCATGATGAAGGAAATTTGCGCACAGTGCCTGCAGCCCCACAAGGATCCCGAAACAGGAGAGGTTACCTACGTGTTTTCATGTTTCAATCAGGATCAGCCGCTCGATCAGGTCGATTTCGGCGGACTGGCATCGCGTTTACGCCAGAATAGCGTGCAGGAAAAACTGACTACGCGCTGGATCAGCCACTGCCTGAAGGAGTCCCGCCCGGTGCAGGCATAGATAAATGCAGCGGGATTGAAGCGCTCGTGCAATTCCCGGCGCATCATGCGCAGGTTCATTTATAATCCGGGCTGCCCTGAACGGGTCCCGTACTGCGCCGGCCTCCAGGGATGTTGCGGGAACGTTGTGGATGAGTTGCGGCGGTAGGAAGCAGTGGAAAGCCCATTCTCCTTCCGCGCAGCAGACGCGAAGAGATAGCCGGCGACCGCCGGTTTGTGCCACTGGCTCGTCCCCGGCCGGGACGATCTGGCCTGGTTGCCTTATGGTTTTTGTAGGTCTTACGGCTTTTAGGTTTGGCCAGGTTTGTCTGCAACGCCTCCGGGAGCGAAGCTGATCAGAGGTTATCAGAGTTGGTGAGGCGATTTGAAGTCTGCCAAAAAAGAGCGGTATTGAAGAGATAAGGGAGATATCAATGCAGATAGGCATACCCGCTGAGATTCGCGGGGGGGAAACCCGCGTTGCAGCCACGCCGGAGACGGTGAAGAAATATGCAGCCAAGGGGTTACATACCGTGCTGGTACAGTCCGGGGCAGGGAAGGGTGCGAGCATACCGGATGATGCATACCGCGAAGCCGGCGCAAGCATTGTAACGGACGCGGCAGAGTTGTACGGCCAGTCCCGGATCGTGCTCAAGGTGCGCAGCCCGGAACCGGCCGAATTGGCGTTGATGCGAAAGGACGCCATACTGCTGGGCCTTCTTTCACCGCATCAGTCGGATGGAATCGAAGCGCTTGCCAAGCATGGCATCACGGCGTTTGCAATGGAAAAGCTCCCGCGCATTTCCCGGGCGCAAAGCATGGATGTGCTGTCTTCCCAGGCAAATATTGCCGGTTACAAGGCGGTACTGCTGGCCGCCAATACTTATCAGAAATTCTTTCCCATGCTCATGACTGCCGCGGGTACGGTAAAGGCGGCCCGGGTACTGGTCCTGGGTGCCGGGGTTGCGGGCTTGCAGGCTATCGCTACCGCGAAACGGCTGGGAGCCGTCATTGAGGCTTTCGATGTAAGGCCAGCTGCGAAAGAGCAGGTTGAAAGTCTGGGCGCGAAATTCGTCGAGGTGCCGCTTAGCGAGGAAGAAAAGGCGCAGGCGGAAACAGCGGGCGGATATGCCCGTGAAATGTCCGACGACTATAAGCGGCGCCAGGGCGAACTGGTTCACCAGCGGGCCGCCGCGGCCGATATCATCATTACTACCGCCCTGATTCCGGGCCGTCCCGCGCCCGTGCTGATACGGGAGGAAACGGTCCAGGCGATGAAACCGGGATCGGTGATCGTCGACATGGCGGTAGAGGCAGGGGGCAACTGTCCCTTGTCGGAACTGGACAAGATCGTGATAAAACATGGAGTGCATCTGATCGGCATTGCAAATCTGCCAGGGCTGGTAGCAGCGGATGCGAGTGCCTTGTATGCGCGCAACCTGATGAATTTTCTAAATCTGATGCTTGATGCGAAGACCGGGGAATTCAATCTCAACCGCGAGGATGAGATTATCGCGGGAACGCTGGTTTGCACCGACGGCGAAGTCGTCAAGAAGGCCTGATTTAGGTTCAGGGTTTAATAATCGAAATCTGGAAGGAGCGATCATGATTGGAGAAGTCGACCCGACAATCATTAATCTCACCGTGTTTGTGCTTGCGGTATTTGTAGGTTATCACGTGGTATGGAACGTGACGCCGGCCCTGCATACGCCGCTGATGTCCGTAACGAATGCCATTTCAGGGATTATCCTGGTTGGGGCGATGCTGGCTGCCGGTCCTGCTGAAACGGACTGGGGAGTGTGGCTTGGCGCAGTAGCGGTGACGCTGGCCGCAATCAATGTATTCGGCGGGTTTCTCGTCACCCAGCGGATGCTTGAAATGTTCAGGAAAAAAGAGAAAAAAGGAAGCTAGTACATGTCTGCAAATTCAGTCGCATTCGCGTATCTGATCGCCTCGGTTTTTTTTATTCTGGCGTTAAAGGGCCTCAGCTCGCCGCTCACCGCCCGTCGCGGCAATCTATTTGGCATAGTGGGCATGGCCATCGCGGTCGGCACCACTTTGACCATAACAAAAAATTGGGCGCTGATACTCGTCTGCATCGCAATCGGCGGCGCGATCGGCGCAGTGGTTGCGCGGCGTGTGCAAATGACCGCGATGCCCGAGCTCGTCGCCTTCATGCATTCGCTGGTTGGCCTTGCGGCCGTATTCATCGCCATCGCGGCAGTCAACAACCCGGCCTCATTCGGGCTGCCGGCCGTGTTGCCGATGGGCAGCAAGCTGGAGCTCTTTCTCGGCACCTTCATCGGGGCGATGACCTGGTCGGGTTCGGTCATTGCGTTCCTCAAGCTGTCGGGCCGCATGAGCGGCGCCCCCGTGACGTTTGGCGGGCAGCACATGGTCAATCTGATACTCGCAGTGGTCATGGTTGGTTTCGGCCTTTGGTTTTTCTTCAGCGAAACCACCAACTGGACCGCTTTCGTCGCGATGACGGCGATTGCGTTCGTGCTGGGCTTCCTGATCATCATCCCCATCGGGGGCGCGGATATGCCAGTGGTCATTTCCATGCTCAACTCGTACTCAGGCTGGGCAGCAGCGGGAATCGGTTTTTCGCTCGGCAACCCGATGCTCATCATTGCGGGATCGCTGGTGGGCAGTTCCGGGGCCATTCTCTCCTACATCATGTGCAAGGCGATGAACCGGCCATTTCTCTCGGTCATACTGGGAGGTTTTGGAAGCGAGGGCGGAACAGCCGCGGCGAGCGACGGGGCGCAGAAAACCTATCGCAGCGGCAGTGCCGACGATGCAGCATTCCTGATGGGCAACGCCGACAGCGTAATCATCGTTCCGGGCTATGGCCTGGCGGTGGCGCGTGCACAGCATTCCGTCAAGGAACTTGCAGAAAAATTGCACACCAAAGGCGTCAATGTACGCTTTGCCATTCACCCCGTGGCTGGCCGCATGCCGGGGCATATGAACGTATTGCTCGCGGAAGCGGAAATACCGTACGAACAAGTGCTTGAAATGGATGAGATCAACAGCGACTTTTCGAATACCGACGTGGTGCTGGTGCTCGGCGCCAATGACGTAGTGAATCCGGCGGCGAATGTGCCGGGCAGCCCGATATACGGTATGCCCATCCTGGAGGCGCATAAAGCTCGCACGGTAATGGTCGTCAAGCGCAGCATGGCCGCCGGTTATGCCGGCCTCGATAACGACCTCTTCTACATGGATAAGACCATGATGGTATTCGGCGATGCCAAGAAGGTCGTGGAAGATATGGTAAAGGCATTATAAGCGCAGGCCAGGATCACCGCAGCGGGGCAATGGCGGGTGGGTAGGGGGACGCCAAGGCAGCAACGGATTTGCCAGGCTAACGGAAGCCGTTGCCACCTGGTACGGAGGGTACGGAGACGACATGAGCGCCATCCGGAATTTTCGTGAGGAAATATTCTCCGCGGATGGCCGTTCGCTCACGCTTTTCCGGAAGGGAACAGGTCCAGCCGTTATTCTCCTGCATGAATTGCCGGGGCTGACCGCGGAAACAGTCGAGTTTGCAGAATTGATCGTTGAGGGCGGGTTTCACGTGGCCATGCCGCTCCTGTTCGGTACGCCATTGCAAAATCCCCTGGTCGGGCTCCTGAAATCGCCGGTAGTGTGTATCCGCCGGGAGTTCAACAACCTGATGGCGGGTAGATCGAGCCCAATCACGGCATCCCTGCGGGCGTTATGCCGGGAATTGCATGGGGAGCAAGGTGGTCCTGGCGTGGGCGCCATCGGAATGTGCTACACCGGCGGCTTTGTTTTTGCCATGATGGTGGAACCCTCTCTTGTTGCCCCTGTAACCGCGCAACCGAGCCTTCCGCTATTTCAGCCTGCAGCCCTGGATGTCGAGCCCGAGAAATTGACGGTGGCGTCTCATCGCGACGATGCGGTATCCTTGCTCGGCCTTCGTTTCGAGGATGACGCCCGATGTCCTGCGGCGCGGTTCGAATCATTGCAGGCCGCGCTGGGGGCTGAACCCGGATCCGTCCAGCGTTTTCGTCCTGTCATCATACCCGGAAAAGGACATTCGACCTTGACGTTCGATTACCGGGCAGCGCTTGACAGGGGAATCGATACGCGTAACCTCGTGCTCCAGCATTTGCGGACGCGCCTGCTTCCCATTTGACCGCCCCGGATTGCCTTGATCGTCCCGGCCTTGGGCTAAAAGCCGAAAAGCTTGAAAAGCAGAAAAAGGGAAAACAGGAAGAGGTAGCGCTGCAATCCTCTCTAAAAATTTTTTCGGGTATTTTCCGGGAAGCCGCCTAACTAGGTATACTTGTGAAAAAAATAACCATCCGTTCTTTCAACAAGTGAAATAGACATAGCCCTGAAAAAATGCTGATCGGCCTTCCTAAAGAAACAAAGGATCACGAATATAGAGTAGGCTTGACTCCCAGCCTGGTCAGGACCCTGATACGGCGGGGGCACCAGGTGCTCGTTCAGGCGGGAGCGGGAGAAGGCAGTTTTCTTTCCGATGAGGAATATCGCTCAGCGGGAGCCAGGATCGTTCCATCCGCGGAAGATGCCTGGGCAGCGGAAATGGTAGTGAAGGTGAAGGAGCCCATTGCATCCGAATATCGGCACCTGCACAGGAATCTCATTCTTTTTACTTATCTCCATCTTGCTTCGGACAGGCCTCTTGCCGGTGCCCTGCTTGAAAGCGGCACCACGGCGATAGCTTACGAAACTGTCCAGACCGAGGGCGGGAAATTACCGCTGCTGACACCAATGAGCGAGGTGGCGGGCCGCATGGCCACCCAAATCGGCGCAACCTATCTTCAGAGAACTTACGGCGGGCGTGGTGTATTGATGGGGGGGGTTCCGGGCGTAGCGCCGGCGAACGTCGCCATCCTGGGTGCCGGAATCGTGGGCACCAATGCCGCTCGCGTCGCGGTTGGATCGGGTGCGCAAGTTACCGTACTCGATGTGAGCCATGATCGCCTGAAATATCTGGATGACATTTATCACGGGCAATTACAAACGCGTATCAGTGATGAGTATAATATAGAAGAGGTGGTCTGCAGCGCCGATCTGGTCATTGGAGCGGTATTGATACCCGGCGGCCGGGCGCCCTGGCTGGTCACCGCCGACATGTTGCCAAACATGCGCAAAGGTTCCGTGATCGTGGATGTGGCGGTGGACCAGGGGGGATGCGTGGAAACTACCCGTCCTACGACCCATAGCGATCCTATTTATGAGGTGGACGGCGTGGTGCATTATTGCGTCGGCAATATGCCCAGCGCGGTTCCCCGGACCAGCACGTTTGCGCTCAACGCCCAGACCGCGTTTTATATCCTTCTTCTTGCGGATGAAGGCCTGGATGCTGTGCGGAAAAATACGGCGCTGCAATACGGCCTCAATACTTACGGCGGATCGCTGACCTATCCCGCAGTTGCAAAGGAATTTGATTTACCCCATACCAATGCCATACAGGCGCTTGCCTGAACAGATAATCCAAAACCGGGAGAATAAAATGAAATTCACTTATCATCACCTGTTTGTGGGAGCACTGGCAGCCGTCACCCAGCCGGTTTCAGCGAATATAGATATCCATTTTGATTATCGCTACGACAGTGCCGGTTTCTTTACGGGAGCCAATAGTTCGCGGCAAAGCATACTGGAAGCTGCGGCTTCGACATTCGAGACGCGTTTCCAGGATCACCTGACTGCGGTCACCTCGTCGGGTTCGAATAATTTCGATATACGGTTTTTTGAGCCCGATGCCGACAAGAATATCACCTTGACGAACTTCAGCGTGCCTGCTGACCAGATCGTGGTTTTCGTCGGAGCCCATGATCTGGGGCGTTCGCTGGCGATAGGCGGCCCGGGAGGCTTTTCCAGTACCAGCAGTTCATCCGATTTCCTGGATAACGCGACCAGCAGGGGCCAGCCCGGCGCGCTTTCGGCGACGCAAACCGACTTCGGTCCCTGGGGCGGTTCGATTTCCTTTAACAGTGCTTCCAGCTGGTATTTCGATCCCGATGCCCGTACGGACGAGTCTTTGACAGGCTATGACCTGTATTCCGTAGCGGTACACGAGCTTGGTCATGTACTGGGTTTTGGCACCGCGAAATCTTTTGATAACCTGGTGGTCAACAATGTATTTACGGGCCCCACGGTTCATGATCTGCTCGGTTACGATCCCACGATAACCAGCGGGCACTGGGCGGAAGGGTTGAAATATGGCGGGGTGGAAACGGCCATGGATCCCACGATTGCGCAAGGGCAGCGCAAGCATTTTACGGAGCTTGATTATGCCGCGATGAAGGACATGGGCTGGCAGGTTTCCGCTATCCCCGAGCCAGAGACCTGGGGGATGATGCTGGCGGGATTGGGGTTGCTGGGATGGCGTCTTCGCGTGCAGCAGCATTGCAGCCGGAGTTCATGAGAAAGCCAGATTAGCCAAAACTTGAACCAGCCCTGCATTGGGAGTTGATGACGACGACATCACCATTCCGACCGGATCGGATCCTTTCCCAAGCGATATGCATTCTTGATCTTCGATCCTCATCTCAACCAACTACTTCCCGCTCTTGCTGGTAAACTCGAAGACCCTATCTTCACGTTTCGGGCGGCGAATCCATGCCTCATAGCGTTACCTTAATCACGACCATCGCGGTAAGCCTGGGGCTTGCCCTGGTCATGGGGCTGCTGGCAAATCGCCTGAAGCTGCCGGTATTGGTCGGTTACCTGACTGCCGGCGTCATCATCGGAACACATACGCCTGGCTTCGTGGCCGATATGGAATTATCGGCGCAACTTGCGGAGATCGGGGTGATCCTGCTGATGTTCGGCGTGGGCCTGCACTTCTCGCTGGAGGATTTGCTTGCTGTGCGGCGGATCGCTTTGCCCGGCGCCATCGTTCAGATAGCCGTGGCCACTGCCCTGGGAACCGCCGTCGCAATGGCGTGGGGATGGGATACCGGAGCCAGCGTCGTGTTTGGCGTAGCGCTTTCCACTGCGAGCACCGTGGTGCTGTTGCGGGCATTGGAACAGCGTCAGTTGCTCAAATCGGTCAACGGATCGATTGCCGTCGGCTGGCTGATCGTCGAAGACCTGGCGATGGTCCTGGTTCTCGTGCTGATGCCCCCGCTTGCAAACTGGCTGGGAACCGGTGGTACCGGCAGCATCGCAGCGGATGCCGGTACAACCGGCCTCATGACTACCCTGCTGATCACCTTCGGGAAGGTTTCCCTTTTCGTCGCACTCATGCTTATCGTGGGGAAGCGCGTGTTTCCCTGGCTGCTGTGGCATGTTGCGAGCACCAATTCCAACGAGCTTTTCATCCTGAGTGTGATTGCCGTTGCGATAGGCATCGCCTATGGCTCGGCAGCCCTTTTTGGCGTGTCGTTTGCGCTCGGCGCTTTTTTCGCCGGAATGGTGATGAGGGAGTCCGCCTTGAGCCATCGCGCTGCCCAGGATTCTCTGCCCTTGAGGGATGCTTTTTCAGTTCTATTCTTCGTTTCGGTAGGAATGCTGTTCGACCCCAACGTGTTGATAGAGCAGCCGCTCCGGGTTCTTTCCACTCTCGCCATCGTTATTATCGGCAAATCGGTAGCTGCCTTTTTACTGGTGCTGGCGTTTCGCTATCCGCTCAATACCGCGTTGACGGTCTCCGCGAGTTTGGCTCAGATCGGGGAATTTTCTTTTATCATCCTCGCGCTTGGCGTCTCTCTAGGCCTGATGCCGGTAGAGGCTCAAAGTCTCATACTTGCCGGAGCATTTATCTCGATTACGCTCAATCCGCTTGTATTCAAGGTTATTGAGCCGGCGCAGGCCTGGATACGCTCTCGTTCGAGTCTCGCCCGCGTCCTTGAACGGGTGGACGATCCGCTTGCGGAATTGCCGATGACGGTGGCTTCCAGCTACGTCACCAACCATGTGGTGGTTGTCGGATATGGCCGCGTAGGCGGGCGCATTGGCGAGGCGCTTGCGGAGCAGCGGGTGCCGCTGGTGGTGGCCGAACAAAACCGCGAAACAGTCGAGGGATTGCGCAAACGCGGAATTCATGCGGTGGCGGGAGATGCGGCAGATCCGGCAGTGCTGATACAAGCCCATATCGCGCGCGCAGCCATGTTGGTGATAGCGGTGCCGGATACGCTGCGCGCGAGGCGAATGATCGAAACAGCGCGTATTCTTAATCCTTCTGTCCAGATAATCGTTCGTACTCACAACGACGAGGAAGCGGCCTTGCTGCGGAAGGAAAGCGGGGGAGAAGTATTTGTTGGTGAGCACGAGCTTGCGCTCAGCATGCTTCGCCATGTATTGAACAGCGTGGCGCCGGTGAAATGAATACACCAATGGGAGATGGCATTCCGGGAATGAATCAGGTTCTATGGCGCCGGGACAACAGCCTGTATGGCGAATAGCGTTTCCATCGAGGAACGATTACAGGAGAAATGGTATGAGTGATAAAATAACCGTGTATCAGAAACCCACATGCAGTAAATGCCGGGCGACTCTGGCGCTTCTCAAGGATAGCGGCGCGGAGTTCGACGCCGTCAATTATTATGAAACGCCATTGAGCGCCGATAACTTGCGCGAATTGATCGGCAAGCTAGGCGTGCCCGTCCGCGATGTGCTTCGCGCCGACGAACCGCTAGCCCAGGCATTAAAGCTGGATGAACGGAACTTGTCCGATGATGAGCTGATTTCCCTGATGGCGGCGAATCCGGATCTGATCCAGCGTCCGATCGTTGTGCGCGGAAATGAGGCAGTATTATGCCGGCCTCCCCAGGAAGTAATGAAATTGTTGTGAAAACCCATGGTAACGGGGCAACAGAAGCAGCAGGAAAAAAGTGTGGATGACTTCCGCCCACCCCGGCTGCTTTTTCGCGGTGGGTTCTTCGCGCAATGGGATCGGTGTTTCGCACACCTGAATGACAGGTTGGACCCGGGGATATATGCCTGAATACCAAATGAAAAAGCAATTGTCACTCGCGTCATTGCCGGCTGCCCTGTTTGTGCTGGTCGGTTTTATTGTCCTGCCGGCACTGGCCCAGGCGGGTGCGTGTTCAGGCTGCCTGTGTCCGGGGAATCCATGCGGCTTGTGCACATTGCCACCGGTGAAAGACGCTGCCCCGATTGCTGGTGAATCCGATACGTGCCGTAAAATTCGCGAGACTGTGGCGCCGGTATCCAAGAATACCGAGCCCGACGAATATTACGCCAGCAAGGATAAATCGATCCAGGAATGCGTAAGAAACGGGGGGGACGTCATTATCAATTCCGGTCGAAGCAAGGAATTCCCATCCAGGCACTATTGCAAACCTTATAGCGCCTCCCCCCAGGGCGGGGCAGAGCCTGCGCGTTCCCGGCAGAATTAGGTCGCGCCAGGCAAGGCGCTTACACGCGCCGGCAGAAGCAATCCGATTTTCCGGAGATGCAATCGACGGCCGGACGACCTTGATCCGTGAGTTGATTGTTCGGTGCCGACTGGCCAATTCGGCTCTTTACTCGATATGAATAATGCTTGCAGAACGCCGGCGAAATCGTTCCGATCTCTCGGCGATTGGTATAAGCTTCTGGTTTCCGAATGGGATTTTCTGCATCGGAGATACAAGTAGAGAAGAAAATGAGTGCTCGCGCTGAAGCTCCAAGGCAGGAAAGCGGGGCCGCCGCCGCTTCGTTGTCGCGTTTGCAGCGCAAGCCCAATTCCTTCCTGAAGCTGATTTTGCTCGGATTTGCGCTTGTCGGTCTGCCGCTTATCATCGCACTGGTCAACAGCGCGCTATCCATTGACCAATTGGCGGACCAGAGCCGCAAGGCCGTATATCAGGCTGCGCAAATCGCCCATAGCAGCCGTGCCCTGGCTGATGAAATCGCGACAATGGAGCGCGCAGTGCGGCAGACGCACATTCTCGGGGATTCTTCGTTGCTCGAGGGTTATTTTCGGGCGCATCAACAGTTCGAACATACCGCAGCAAACCTTTTCGAGCTTTCGCTGCATACCGAGCAAAGGGAATTGTTGGTGCAACTGCAGGCACAGGAAGCGTCGCTTTTCAATAAAATCACCACGGTGAAGCAATCGCCGGAAGAACTGCGGGGCCTCATCGGCAATTTCGTTACGCTTCGGGACTCGGCACGGGCATTCTCAACCCTGGGATACGCGTTGATCGAGCGTGAGGTGAGTGAAATGCAGGATATGGCTGGATATGCCCGTTTTACGGTAGGGTGGCAATTGCTTGCGCTCATTCCGTTTGCGGTGCTGCTGGCATTCATCTTTTCAGTATGGGTGGCGCGGCCCATTCGGCAGATCGATGAGGCAATACGCAATATGGGCCAGGGTGAACTGTTCAAAGCCATTCATGTGGAGGGACCGCGGGACTTGATGTATTTTGGCGAGCGGCTGGATTGGATGCGGCGCCGGCTACTCAAGCTTGAGGAGCAGAAGACCCGGTTTTTGCAACATGTCTCGCATGAGCTCAAGACTCCTCTGACAGCAATGCGGGAAGGTGCGGACCTTCTTGCGGAAGGAGTAGCCGGAGAGTTAAGCGAAGAACAGCAGCGGATCGCAAATATTCTTTACAGCAACAGCGTGCAGTTGCAGCGCCGCATCGAGGACTTGTTGAGCTATAGCGCTCTTCAAGCGGAAAAGGCCGCACTGGTAAAAACGGCAACGAATTTTGCGAAAATCCTGGAGGCGGTTTTGCATGACCAGGATCTCATCATCAGGAGCAAAGCCTTGAAGATCGAAGTGTCCTGCCCGGACCTGGCAATCGAATGCGACGAACAGAAAACCAAGGTGATCATCGATAACCTGTTATCCAACGCGGTGAAATTTTCTCCCTCCGGCGGCCGTATCGATATTTGGGCAAGCAAGGGTGAGCACACCGTTCAGCTTGATATCCTGGACAGTGGCTCGGGGGTGGATGAAGCGGACCGGGACCGGGTATTCGATCCGTTCTACCAGGGGCGCCGCGTCCTCGATAGCCATGTGCGCGGCACCGGACTGGGGTTATCCATTGCGCGCGAGTACGCACTGGCTCACGGCGGTAATATAGAGCTGGTATCAGGCCCCGATGCCGGAGCCCACTTTCGCCTGACGCTCCCCATTCGCGATGCAGAGGGGGGAGGATGAGCATGGTATCCAGGAAGTCGGGGGTTATTTTAGCCGTGATAATATGGATGCTGGGAGGTTGCGCAATCCTGCCGCATACCCGCTCCATGGTATCATCGTCACAGCAGGAGATCGTCCTCACCGGCCAGATGGACGATATGATGGAATTTTACGAGTCCTTGCGTAAATTATCTGCGGCCGAACTCTCGCGAGTGTACGACAAGGTAAAACAGAATTTCGTACAGAACAAGAGCGACTCCAACCGTATCCGGCTGGTATTGCTTCTGGCCATGCCTCACACCTCCTTTCGCGATGTGAACTCCGCCCTCTATCTGCTCAACGAGTGGCCTCGGGGGGAAGCAAAGACTTTCAACCATCTCTGGAGCTTCAGAAACCTGCTGCTGGCCCAACTGATGGAGCAGCAACGCCTGGGTAACAGCGTCGACGAATTGTCCCAGAAGCTGAGGGATGAGCAAAAACGCGTGGAAACGATGCAAAACCAGATTGATGCCATCAAGAGCATGGAAAAAAATCTTCTCAGAGAGCAGCCTTAATCTCACATAAGATGCCTGACAACAAACCTAAAATTCTTATCGTCGACGACGACACGGACCTGATTGAATTGTTGGTGATACGGTTGACCGCGGCAGGCTACAAGACCGATGCCGTACAGAGCGCGGAGGCCGCGCTTAATTATCTGGCGGTGTCCCGCCCGCAACTGGTTATCAGCGATATGCAGATGAGCGGCATGGATGGCATGGCTTTGTTCGACCATATCCACCGTACGCTGCCCACCCTGCCGGTAATCATTCTCACGGCGCATGGAACGATTCCCGACGCTGTCGCTGCCGTTCAGCATGGCGTCTTCGGTTATCTCGCAAAACCTTTCGACAGCAAAACCCTTCTGGCAAATATCAATCAAGCCCTGAGGCTTGTTCCTGGCGCGCTGTCACAAAACGAAGCATCGCAGGCGGATTGGCGCAAGAGTATCATTACCCAAAGTGCTGTAATGGAAAATCTCCTTACGAAAGCGGGACTTGTGGCGGAGGGTGATGCCAGCGTGCTCATTTACGGGGAGAGCGGCGTAGGCAAGGAATTGTTCGCGCGGGCGATACACGATTCATCCAAGCGCCGCCAGCACCCTTTTGTAGCGATCAATTGCGGTGCTATCCCGGAGCAACTGCTCGAGTCGGAACTGTTTGGTCATGTAAAGGGCGCCTTCACCGGCGCCATGCGCGACCATAAGGGTTTGTTCCATCTGGCGGAAGGCGGCACGCTGTTTCTGGATGAGATTGGGGACATGCCTCTTTTGCTGCAGGTGAAGCTATTGCGCGTACTGCAGGAGCGTCATGTGAGGCCGGTGGGTTCGACCCAATCGATTCCTGTGGATGTACGCATCATTTCCGCAACTCATCGGGATCTCAAGGCGGAAATAGCTGCGGGAAATTTTCGGGAAGATCTTTATTACAGACTGGACGTCGTAGCGCTGACGATTCCGGTATTATCCCAGAGGCGAGAGGACATCCCGTTGCTGGCTAAGCATTTTCTCGGCACATTTTCGGCGAAGTACGAAAAAAATATCAATGGATTCGCTCCCGAGGCGATGGAGATGCTGATCAGCGCTTCATGGCCGGGGAATGTGAGACAGCTGATGAATGTCGTCGAGCAATGTGTCGTCCTGAGTACTGCTCCGCTGATTTCGCCCATGCTGGTCTATGACGCAATGCATAAGGAGGAAGAGCAACTCGTTTCATTCGAAGACGCCCGCAGGAGTTTCGAGAGGGATTATCTGGTGCGCGTGCTGAAGATAACGGGCGGAAATGTCACGCAAGCGGCGCGTCTGGCGAAACGCAACCGTACCGAGTTCTACAAGCTTCTTCAACGATATCATCTGGAGCCGTCGGCTTTCAAGCAAGCCCAGACATGACCGGGAAAAGGGAATGAAAGGGAAAGGAAGTGCGCCCAGCGCTTCATCCGGAGAGATCTCTGCTTTGCCGATCTGGTGTCACCGGGGAGTCTCGCGAAGAGTGGTTCAGGGTTTCCCCGGAGTCAATAAATCCGTGAAGCCGAACGTTTCGGCTGGCGCGGGTGTTCCGATGAGGAAACCCTGCGCGTAGTCGACCTGCATTTTTTCCAGCACGGCGAGCGTGGCTGCATTTTCGACAAATTCGGCCGTGGTCGTTTTTCCAAATCCCCTTGCCACATCGCACAATGCTTTCACGAGAATCTGGTCGTCAGGACTGTCGGCGAGATTTCGTATGAATGAGCCATCTATTTTCACCACATCGATAGGAAGTTGCCTGATGTAATAAAAGGAAGAGAATCCTACGCCAAAATCATCCAGCGTAAATCTGCATCCGAGTTCCCTGATCGTTTCCATCAACTCCCGTGCCGCGGGAAGGTCTTCCAGGGCCGCGGTCTCGGTTATTTCAAACATGAAGCTGGACGGATCCGCGCCGTATTCGGCGAAAGCCCCCTCGAGAGTGGGCAACAGTTCCGGGTCGTGAAATGCGTGAGCCGACAAATTTATCGAAAAACGAACAGTCCTGCCTTTATGGCGCAGTTGCGCGGATTGAGCGATGGATTTTCGTAAAACCATATGATCTATGGCATGAATGAGGCCGGTCTGTTCGGCAGCAGGGATAAAAAGATGCGGCACCAGTATCGTCCCGTCATGATCGAGCATGCGCAGCAGCACTTCATAGTGATCTATGCTTTTGTTTGCGATATTCATTATCGGCTGGAAGTAGAACAGGAATTGCTCATGCAGGAGGGCATACTCGATTTTTTCCTTCCAGTACACCAGTGTGTGCATGCGTTCCCGCGTCTTCTCTTCATCCGAGAAAATATGCCAGCTGCCTCGGCCCGCCTCTTTCGCCTGGTACATGGCAAGATCCGCTGCCGCCAGCAGATCGTGCACGTTGTTTCCATGTTCTGGAAACAGCGCGATGCCGATACTCGCGGAGGCTTTGTGGGTTCGTCCATTTACCGTGATTTTTCCCTGGTTCAGGCCGGCCAGCGCATTTTTTGCGACTTCTATCGCGCCCTCAGGGCTCGTTTGAGGCAGGATCACCGCAAATTCGTCTCCGCCGAGGCGGCCTAGAATGTCAACGCTGCGGATGCTGCTCAGCAAGGTGCGGGCCACCATTTTCAATAGCGCGTCGCCCGCCTGGTGGCCGCTGGTATCGTTGATATATTTGAACTGGTCGAGGTCGAAAAAGAGCAGGGCTCCCGAATAATTGTAGCGGGCAGCCAGGTTGAGCATCTGCTCCAGCTCTTCCTGGAAGCGGCGCCGGTTGAATAGATCCGTGAGGGGGTCATGGTCAGCCAGCCATGCCAGGCGTCCCTCCGCGCGCTTATGTTCCGTCATGTCAAGTCCTACCGACAACGTCGCGGGGTCATCCGCCGTGAGCCGGGTGAGGCGCGAATGCAGCCAGAGGATGTGCCGTATCGATGAATCCTTGCATAACACGTTCGCTTCATGGCGCAACTGATCTCTTTCGCCCGCAAGCAGCTCCTCGAGATGAGCGGGAAGGTCTTGCAGATCTCCTTCCAGGGAGAGAAGGCTGATGAAGGGTTTGCCCTGGAGTTCTTTTTCGGTATACCGGATGAGCGCTTCCCCATGGGCGTTCAACGTGATGATTTCACCATTGGCATTTTGTGTAATCACGATGACCTGGGCGATATCGAGCAGGTGGGTGATGAAGTCGCGTTCCGTGCTCAGTTCATCCATTTTTCTTGCGAGAATCCGCGTGCGGTCGGCAACCTGGTTTTCGAGCCTTTCGAGTTGATGGGACAGGGCCACCGTTGTTTCATCCAGCATATCGATTTCATCTTTCAGCCATCGTTTCTCGCCGGCGGAATGAAGCGACGAGCGAAAATTGCCGAAGCTGCTGCGTTCCAGCAACGGCAGGGTAAAGACGATATGTTTAAGCCGGGAAAGCGGCTTGGTCAGAATGAAAAACAGCAGTATTTCGGACAGCATGAGTCCTGCAAGCCCGATCACCATATTCTGCTGCGTGGAGTTGCGAATAGTCTGGATGGTGGAAGTGATATCCGTAATGACTACCAGCTGGGCTTTATTGGAGGCATTTATCTTTTGCAGCGGGAGCAGTTTTATCTGCTGGTAGCGTCCTTCCCAGAAGGTTTGCACACCCTGTTCAAGCCTGCCAAGGTCTGGATAGTCCCGGGAAATCTTGTCGAGAAGCAAGCGGTTTTTATCGCGATTCGTCAGGATTGTGATCCGGATGGCCCAGTTGGGAATTTTGATATCGCTATTTTTTCCCGTGCTCCCTTCATCCCGTACGAACAGGCCGATATCGGCGCCGGAAATGTTTTTGAAGCCTACCACCGCATCCACCAGAGAGGCGCCTATCACCACGACGCCCACGCTCTGCCCTTCCACCAGCAGGGGAACCACCGCAAATTGCATGCAGCTCCCATCGCAACTCAATGGGCTGGAAGGCCGTTCTTTCGCATTGACATCAGCCACCCAGGACTTTATCAACGAATTGTTCCGTTGAGTGGATACCTCGGAACTGCTCCATTTCGCCAGAAGCTGATTCGCATGATTGTAAAAATGCACCACTTCGATGCCCTTGTTGAGCTGTAACAGCGCCCAATACGGATCAAAGACTTCTGCCAGCTTTTCCGGGTTGCCGACGATCAGGTTTTCCGTCATCCCCTCCATAAGGGGAATCAGTTCGGCGAACTGATGCAGGTTTTGAGAGGTTTGTTTTATCAGGCCTTCGACTTCGCTGGTGTAGCGCTCATGCTGCATGAGCCGCTGGTTCTCGAAGTCATTCATCAGGCTGACATAAGTAATGCCGGTGAACGCAGCGACGATCGCTATCAGTATCAGGCTGCTGAGCAGCAGCACCTTCCATTTCAGGCCAAGAAAGCGGTGCTTGGGGATTTTTTCCGTATCTTCAAGCTGAGACATGCCTTTATGGAGTTTATTTTCCATCAGGATCTGGGCTAGAACCGGTATGAACCAAGGATCGTGAACAGGTCCCAGCGTTGGGAAAGATCGCCCTTATTCGGGTTATCCAGGGTAGAAAGCCAGCCAGTCCCATTCACATGATGATACTCGGCGCGGAGCATGAATTCCGGTGTGACGTTCCAGCGGAGTCCGACGGTAATGTCCTTGGCAAAGCGGCTGAATCCCTGCCCCGCCCGCTGGACAGGCTGCTCGGCTACCCATTTCGTTCCATGAGGATCGGATCTGTCCGCCAGATAGACATCGTAACGGACAAACCCTTCCCAGTCGGGAGTGAAACGGTAGGCGCCCTGGAAATAGTAGCTTTCACCCCAGAAATCCATGTTCTTGAAGGCGCCGAAATTATTGTACTTGAGGTTGCGCAGCGCATACTCTGTAGTGAGGCTCCAGCGTTCCGCATTGTATTGCGCCGAGAAAATCAGCGGGATAAAGCTGACAGTGCCGGCATGCACCGCATCGATCCTGCCCGGTACATACCCGATATTCAGCTGCGAGGCGCTGATGGCAAAACGGATCCGCCCGCCATCGAGGTCATAGTTCACTCGACCCGTATAGGAAATATCCGGTGACAGGTGGCCTGGGAGCTGCAGCCCGAACACCGCCGCCTCGGCTTCGTCACCCCTCACCAGAGGACGCACCACGCCCCCTTGAAACGAAATGTCGCCAAGATCCGACCGGTATTCGCCGTACAGGTGCACGCCATCCGCCGCAATGGCGAGTTTGCGCGTGCGATCGAAGTAGATCGACTGGGGTAGTAATATGCTTGGCCGGGTGAAGGGGACGTCGCGGGTGTCGTTGTAGAAACCCAGGGGGGTTTTCATTCTTCCCAGACGTATGCCCAGTTGGCTCGCCTCTCCCGAGAAGTATGTGTAGTCCATGAAGCCGTAATCCAGGCGAATGTTGCCCGGACTTCCCTTTCCAGCGGTGCGCGATATCATTTGCGCCGAGAATTGCAGCCGGGAGACCGGTCTCATGGATGCGTTCAACCCGAATTCCCGAAAGTCGAAACTTCCGCCGTCGGAACTGCTTTTGCCGAAAAAATTATTTTTGTCCGAACTGATCAGCCAGGACTGGGCGGCGAAGCCGTGAATCTGGAGGTTATGCGGCAATGGCGGCAACGAGGAGAGAAACGGCAGTTTCTGGGCCAGTGCCGGGAAGCCCCACAGGAGGATGGGCGCAGCAATCAAAACGATTGCTCGGCGATAAAGCAGACCCCGGCCTTTACTTGATTTGGAGTGCATTGACCCTACCATCCATTTTCGATTTGTATAAATAACCGATAGCTCCCGGTGTACTCGCAACCTTTGTCAGCATCTCCTCTGGTGAATTGACGATATCCGGCGCCTGGCCAGTTCCTGAAAATACCAGCCGGTCCCATGCAAGGCGTAGCTGGTATGGAAAGACGTTGAGCTTTTCCTTGGAAAAGGCGATGTGCAAGGGTGCATCGTCCGGCAGGACAAATACTTTTATTGCGCTGCCGTCGGGCCAGGCATGAAGGCGCATGCCAAAAATGGCGCGCAGCGAGCTCTTGGAAATGACTTTTTCCGCTACGCTGGGATTGGTAATGATTTCATAGGCTTCATTTGCTGTAGCGGAATTGCAGTGAATCATGCTGAACAGCAGCCAAATGAGCGCAATCCAACATGCGGGATTTTTTCTAATTGTCACGATTTTGTATAGCTTGTCCGATTTGTTGGATCGCCGCGCCGACGGGTTATGATGTCCAGGATAGAAAACAAATATGGGTGATAACCCTGATCGGCCAGTTCGCGAGCGGACTGGCCACAGGGCCGTTACTTCATCAGCCGCGATCAATCATCTTGATAACGGACGCCGGGAGGAAAGCTGTAGAAATCCGGGTGACTATTGCCTGGTTTCAGCAGTGCTTGAAATCAGGTATCGAATTTCGTTTGCGTCCGCTTGCCATCGGTTTGATTCTGCCGTAGTCGGTAACCAGTTCCCAAAACTGCGTGTGTTTCCGGTGCATCCTGTCCAGCATCTTGGTCAGGTCGACATAATAAGGCTGGCGTTGGCCGTGATGCTCGACGAGCGGGCCGGCTGGATCAAGCTCCAGGCCATAAAGGCTAAGCAACCGGTTCAGCGCTGGCTCCATCACCGATAGCCAGTGCGTGACATTATTTATCACGGACATTCTTATGATGCCGACTGCCAATGCCAGAATGGGATGGGGAAAACGGCGGAGGCGTGTCGGCGCCCATTTTTCCACTGCCGCTCCCTCCTGGAACGCATGGAGCAACTCATCCCTGCGCCGGTTGAATTGACGCACGACGACCAACCGGGATATCTCGCCAATGTCCTGCCTCGACAGCTTTTCGATATCGACCAGGGCGGGATCGAGCCTAGTATGCTGCTCGGTGGGAAACAGCTTTTGAGGATTGAGCGGATCAGCCAGTATCAAGCGTGCAGTCCCTACAAAATTTCCGGAGGGCCGATGCCGCAAGAGCATATGGGTGGAGTGGCGATCGTAGCCATCGCTCTCCATTCCCTCCGGATAGCTGGATGCTTCGAAGCCGGGAGCGCGCTGTTCGATACAGTACACCTGATAGCGCAGGCGAAACACCGCATGCAACAGCTCAGGTGAATTGGCGTCGATTATTTCAAAATATTCGTTAAAGGCTGCCACGACGTCATTCATCTTGAAGGCTCATGTAACTTTAATGTAAGTTCATGTTTTTAATATGATTCTACCCTGTATGACAATAGCGCGGCCCGCCGCGGTTTGCGGGGTGCTCGCATTCGGGCGAACAGCAATCTGATCGAACCTGAAGCGCACTTGTTCCGGTAGCGAGTTGGGGACTCAAGGCATTGTATGAAACAACGGATTGGGAATGCTGAATAGCTGTAAGATTTTACAGCTGGAAATCGACGGGTGGAGTATAACTTGGGTTGCGTTCAACATCGGGTCGACGGAAAGGGGCTGCTGTTCCCGCGTCATGGTGCCAGAAATACCCATTCCCGATGCGCCGCCGTCGTGGCTTGCTATAATTTCAGTGCAATCCCGTCTTTGCGGGAGGGCGGGGTTTGGGATTGCGGCAGGCGGGGGATAGCAATTGTATGCTTATTGTGGTGCCCAGAAGAGGACTCGAACCTCCACAGTGTTGCCACCGCTAGGACCTGAACCTAGTGCGTCTACCAATTCCGCCATCTGGGCGATGCGCGCTCCGTCCCGAACACGGACAGAGGCGCCAATTCTATAGGAAACCACTGCTTTGTCAATGAACAAGAAACCCGGGCTTAGGCAGCTCGATCCCTATCTCGAACGCGAGAAAGAGCGTTACGGCCATGCTTTGCCCAGCCGGGAGTTCATCCTGGAAGTACTCAAGGATCAGGGTGTTCCCGTTGGCGAGGAGATATTGCAACAGCTTCTCGGCATCACGGAAAAGGAAAGCGATCTTTTCAGCCGACGGGTGTCAGCGATGGAACGCGAAGGCCAGATCATGCGCAACCGCAAGGGCGATATCTGCATTGTGGAGAAACTTGATCTCGTCAAGGGTACGGTCCAGGGGCATGCGGATGGGTTCGGATTCCTGATTCCCGATGACGATGGTCCGGATTTATTCCTGAGCGCCAAGGAAATGCGCAAGGTATTGCATGGGGACCGTGCCATGGTGCGCGAGATTGGCGTCGATCGCCGCGGGCGCAGGGAGGGGGCGATCGTGGAGGTGCTCGAGCGCGCGGTGACCCAGCTGGTCGGAAGGTTGCACGACGATCACGGCATTCTGTTCGTGGAAGCGGAGAACAGGCGTATCAGCCAGGATATCCTGATACCCAGGGGGGAATCCATGGGCGCGAAAGCGGGACAGGTGGTCATGGTCGAGCTCATCCAGCAACCAAGCAAGAGCGCCCAGCCTATAGGCCGCATATTCGAGATTCTCGGGAATTACGCCGCCCCCGGTATGGAAATCGAAATTGCCCTGCGTAAACATGAACTACCCTATCAATTTCCACCTCAGGTTAAAAAGCTTTCGGGAAAATTTCCGGCCGAGGTGCTGCAATCCGAGCTTGGGGGAAGGACGGATATCTGCCATTTGCCGCTGGTGACGATAGACGGCGAGAGCGCACGGGATTTCGACGATGCGGTATATTGCGAGCGCGATGGGACGGGGTATAAATTGTATGTCGCCATTGCGGATGTCAGCCATTACGTGCGCCCCGGCGATGCGCTCGACCAGGAAGCGTTGAATCGCGGTAATTCCGTATATTTTCCGCGGCGCGTGATCCCGATGCTGCCGGAAGTGCTATCCAACGGACTGTGCTCGCTCAATCCCCAGGTGGAGCGCTTGTGCGTGGTATGCGAAATGAACCTCGATTCAGCGGGTAATTTCCTCCACTACGATTTTTATCCCGCAGTGATGTATTCCCATGCCCGGCTGACCTATACCGAGGTGGCGGCGATGATCGAGAGCCCTCGCGGGGAAGAAGCCAGGCGGCAGCGCAAGCTGCTTCCCCACATACGGCTGCTCAACAAACTGTTCAAGGTTCTGTTGAAAGCAAGAAAGAAACGAGGCGCCATCGATTTCGAAACCGTGGAAACCCGGATGGTTTTCAATGACCAGGGGAAAATCGACTGCATTCTGCCGGTCAAGCGGAATGACGCTCATCGCTTGATCGAAGAGTGCATGCTTGCGGCGAATGTCTGCGCATCGGATTTTTTGAAGAAACACGAGCAGCCCACGCTGTATCGCATCCACGAGGGTCCGACCCCGGAAAAGCTCCTGGCGTTGCGCGATTTTCTCAAGGAATTCGGCTTGCAGCTTGGTGGCGGTGATCAGCCCAGCGCGAAGGATTATGCGAAGTCGCTGGAAAAGATAAGGGACCGGCCTGATGCCCAGCTGTTGCAGACGGTGATGTTGCGATCGCTGCGCCAAGCGGTTTACAGTCCGGACAACGTGGGCCACTTTGGGCTTGCCTATGAGTCCTATACTCATTTTACTTCGCCTATCAGGCGGTATCCCGATCTGCTCGTTCACCGCGCTATCAAGGCGGTGCTCAAGAATACGAGATATTCTCCGGGAGACTGGCACGGGCTTGGCGTACATTGCTCTCAGACCGAGCGCCGCGCAGACGATGCGACCCGGGATGTGGAATCATGGCTCAAGTGCTATTACATGCAGGACAAGATCGGAGAGGATTTTTCCGGAGTTATCAGCGGAGTGACGGGCTTCGGCCTTTTCATCGCCCTGGATGGGATATATGTGGAAGGATTGGTGCACATTTCAGAGTTGCCCAGCGATTATTTTCATTTCGATTCCGCCAAGCACATGCTGCTGGGAGAGCGAAGCGGAAAGCGTTACCGCCTCGGTGACCGGGTCAGAGTCCGGCTGGTGAATGTCGACCTGGAATCCAGCAAGATCGATTTCGTGCTGGCTGAAGAGGTGGAATAGGGATGTCCAGCATCCGTTTCATATTCGGCTTTCACGCCATTCTCAGCCGCTTGCGGCAGAATCCCGATAGTATCAAGGACATCTTTCTCGATTCCACCCGCCGGGACCAGCGCGCGCGCGACCTGGTGAGATCCGCGGAAAGCCAGAATGTGCGCGTGATTTCATGCGAGGATGCAAGACTGTCGGCGATGGCGGGAACCGCTCGGCATCAAGGTGTGGCCGCGGCCGTCGATGTGTCCCGCAGTTACATCGATATCGAGGATATTCTCGATACGCTGGTCGAGCCTGCCTTGCTTCTGGTTCTTGACGGCGTTGTCGATCCGCATAACCTTGGCGCGTGCCTGCGGGTCGCGGATGCGTTTGGCGCACATGCGCTGGTCGTGCCGAAAGACCGTGCCGTCGGACTCACCGCCGCGGTGCATAAGGTGGCAAGTGGCGCGGCCGATATCGTGCCTTTTGTCGCGGTGACCAATCTGGCCCGTACCTTGCGCGGCCTGAAAGAGCGGGGAGTGACGGTTGTCGGAGCCGCTGCCGATGCGAACCACGATCTTGATGCGGCCGAGCTGCATGGCCCCCTTGCATGGGTAATGGGTGCAGAGGGGAAAGGTTTGCGCCGGCTGACGCGGGAAAGCTGCGACCTGCTCGTTTCTATTCCGATGCTGGGCAGCGTAAGCACCCTCAATGTTTCCGTCAGCGCGGGGATATGCCTTTTTGAAACACGCCGGCAGCGCCGGCAGCGTGCATCCGGCCCGGCCTCCACCAACGGCGTTGCAAGGCGTCCATGACGCAGGAAAACCGCAATCCAGGCCTGAGCCATGGCGGCGGGCCGAGCGCTATCATGCTTTTGTAATTGATATTTCTGCTCCGGTTCAGTATAGTACCGACCTCCTAAACCTTGCCTCACCGTTTCCGCATTGCGGGAGGCTTTACCCATAAGGACTCCTATGCGACATTATGAAATAGTTTTTATCGTGCATCCGGATCAGAGCGAGCAGGTGCCCGCAATGATCGAACGCTACCGGGGGATGGTAACGGCGAGAAATGGCCGGATACATCGTCTGGAAGACTGGGGGCGCCGGCAGCTTACCTATCTGATCCAGAAGGTTCACAAGGCGCATTACGTATTGATGAACATCGAATGCGATCAGGAAACCCTGGATGAACTGGATCACGCGTTCAAGTTCAGCGACGCCATATTGCGCCATCTCACCATAAAGATGGACGGACCGGTCACGAGTCCCTCGCCGATGATGCGCGAAGAAAAATCCAGGCCAGCCCCAGCCACGGAGGATAGCCGCGAAACGACCCTTGCCACCTAACGGGATTCGTTGAACTGCAATCAAACGGTGATCTGCGGCGAAATAACGGAGATATCCGGTTTGCGCTACACCCCGGCAGGGGTGGCAGTGGCGGAATTCAAAATCAATCATGCATCCCGGCAGATTGAAGCAGGCCAGGAACGTCGCGTGGGATGCGAACTATCCGCCGTGGCGCTTGCGCAGCAGGCTGAAAGAATCGGCGGCATGATGCCGGGGATCAGGGTCAGGCTGACCGGTTTCCTTGCAAGAAGAAGCCGCATGAGTCCGCAGCTGGTGCTGCACGTAAACAATCTGGAACACATTTAGAGAAACAGGAAAAATCATGGCACGTTTTACGTCAAAACGAAAAGACAGCAAGGATAAAGAGAAGGAAAAGAAAGCAAGCAGGCCCTTGTTCAAGCGCCGGAAATTCTGCCGCTTCACGGCGGAGGGCATCAAGACCGTGGATTACAAGGATATTGAGTTGCTGAAGGATTTCATCAATGAAAACGGCAGGATCATTCCTGCGCGCATTACCGGAACCAAATCGCGCTACCAGCGCCAGCTGGGTGTGGCCATCGAGCGTGCGCGTTTTCTGGCGCTGCTTCCGTATACCGACTTGCACTGAGGAAACGACATGCAGATCATATTAATGGAGAAGGTCGTCAATCTGGGCCAGTTGGGGGACGTGGTCAAGGTAAGAAACGGCTATGCGCGCAATTTTCTCATCCCCAAAGGCAAGGCAAAGCGCGCAACACCCTCGGCGATCGCCGAATTCGAGGCGAAGCGTGCGGAATTGGAAAAGAACCAAGCGGAGATCCTGGCTGCAGCCCAGGCCGATGCGGCAAAGCTGGATGGATTGATGGTCCAGATCACCCAGAAGGCCGGGGTGGATGGCAAACTGTTCGGTTCGGTCACCAATGCCGATATCGAGGAGGCGCTCAAGGCCCAGGGCTATCAGATCGAGCGTTCCATGATCCGCATGCCCCAGGGGTCGCTAAAGCAGGTGGGAGACCATCCCATTACCATTGCCCTGCATAGCGATGTGGTGGCGAACATCGTGGTATCGGTCCTAGGGGATTCTTGAAGCCAGCTGAATAAGTCAGGACTGACTCAGGAATTCCAGAGATTCCGGATCCTGGGTTTTCGGAATCGATGAATTGAAAAAGGATGGAAAGGCTAAAAGGGCTGGTTACAGCCCTTTTGCTTTTTTGTCTCCTGCCCGGTGCTAGAATATCCCCGATATTCGCAAGCATCCATATTATCAAGCGGAACTCATGGCTCAAATACTCTCCGCCGCTACTACCGATCAACTGCTGGAGTCCTACAAGACACCACCGCATTCGGTTGAAGCGGAGCAATCGGTTCTGGGCGGTTTGATGCTTGATAACCATGCATGGGACAAGGTGGCCGATGTCATCACCGAAGATGATTTCTATCGCCAGGACCATCGCCTCATCTATCGCCACATCTGCAAGCTGGTGGAACATAGCAAACCGGCGGATGTGGTGACCGTCGCCGAGTCGCTTGAAATATCGGCTGAACTGCAGACCGTGGGGGGGCTGGCTTATGTGGGCGTAATGGTCCAGAACACGCCCTCCGCTGCCAATATCCGCCGCTATGCGGAAATCGTGCGAGAACGGTCGATCATGCGCAAGCTTGCGCAGGTCGGGGCCGAGATCACCGACTCGGCATACAGTCCTTCTGGACGCTCCGCCTCGAGCCTTCTGGATGAAGCGGAAGCCAAGGTTTTCGAAATTGCCGAAGCGGGAGCGCGAGGAAAGGAAGGATTCGTGGACATCCAGCCGCTCCTGAAAGAGGTGGTGGAACGCATCGAGACACTCTACAACCAGGACAGCCCCAACGATGTGACCGGCATCGCCACCGGTTTTCATGATATCGATCAGAAGACATCCGGCTTCCAGCCCGGCGACCTGATCATCATTGCGGGCAGGCCGTCCATGGGTAAAACAGCCTTCTCCCTCAATATCGCCGAGCATGTGGCCCTGGTGCTGGAGAAGCCCGTGGCGGTATTCAGCATGGAAATGGGCGGTGCGCAGCTCGCGATGCGGATGCTGGGCTCCGTTGGCCGCCTGGACCAGCACAAGGTGCGCACCGGGCGTTTGCAGGACGAGGACTGGTCGAAGTTGACCCACGCCCTGGGTAAGCTGAACGATGCTCCGCTGTATATCGACGAAAGCGCGGCGCTGAATGCGCTGGAGCTCCGGGCGCGGGCGCGGCGGCTCCATCGCCAGCATGGCGAACTGGGACTGATCGTGGTGGATTACTTGCAGCTCATGTCCGCGACCAGCCAGGGAGAGAACCGGGCTACCGAAATTTCCGAAATTTCACGCTCCCTCAAGGCGCTCGCGAAGGAACTGCGCGTTCCGGTAGTGGCGTTGTCGCAATTGAACCGCAGCCTGGAGCAGCGGCCCAACAAAAGGCCCGTCATGTCGGATCTGCGCGAGTCCGGTGCCATCGAGCAGGATGCGGACTTGATCCTGTTTATTTATCGGGATGAAGTGTATAACCCCGAGACGCAGGACAAGGGGATTGCCGAGATCATCATCGGGAAGCAGCGCAATGGTCCGATCGGCAAGGTTGACCTCACCTTCCTGGGGGAATATACGAGATTCGAGAGTTACGCCAGGACGGGACAGCAGTATTGAACGCGCTCTTTTCCCACGCTCGACTTGCATTGCATATTCCGGAATGCCGGGCGCTTATCCTTCTTACCGGCTTTGGCCCCAGTTCCGCGGCAGGAATCGGCGATCACAATACTTCCGCTGCATAATCCGCCAATCTCGAGCGCTCGCCGCGCTGCAGGGTGACGTGCCCGCTATGGCTCCAACCTTTGAAGCGGTCGACGACATAGGTCAACCCCGAACTGCCTTCGGACAGATATGGCGTATCGATTTGCGCGATATTGCCCAGGCATACCACCTTGGTTGCGGGACCGGCACGCGTAATGAGCGTCTTCATCTGCTTGGGTGTCAGGTTCTGTGCTTCATCGATGATCAGAAACTTGTTGAGGAAAGTACGCCCGCGCATGAAGTTGAGGGATTTCACCTTGATGCGCGAACGGATGAGATCACGCGTGGCGGCTCTGCCCCATTCACCGGGGTCATTGTCCGTCTTGTTGAGCACGTCGAGATTATCCTCGAGCGCTCCCATCCATGGGGTCATTTTTTCTTCTTCGGTTCCCGGCAGAAAACCGATGTCCTCGCCCACTGGAACCGTCACCCGGGTCATGATGATTTCCGAATAGACCTTATGTTCGAGGGTCTGCATGAGCCCGGCCGCCAGGGTGAGCAGTGTCTTCCCGGTACCGGCCTGTCCGAGCAGCGTAACGAAGTCCACTTCCGGATTCATGAGCAGGTTCAACGCGAAGTTTTGTTCACGGTTGCGTGCCGTGATTCCCCATACGTTGTTTTTATGATGGGTGTAATCCTTGATGGTCTGCAGCACGACCGTTTTTCCGCTTCGTTCCTTTACCTGCGCATAGAAGGGCTTGTCGTGCTCCAGATAAACAAACTGATTGACAAGAAAGCCGGCGGATAGCGAGCCGGTCACGCGGTAGAATGTTTGTCCGGCTTGCTGCCAGGATTCCATGCCTTTACCGTGTTTTTCCCAGAAGTCGGCGGGCAATTCCTCTATGCCCGAGAACAGCAGATCGCTGTCTTCCAGTACCTTGTCGTTGAAATAGTCTTCCGCCGCCAGTCCCAGTGCGCGGGCTTTGATGCGCATGTTGATGTCTTTTGAAACCAGCGCCACCGTACGGTTGGGATGGGTTTCATGCAGATGCTTGACGACCCCGATGATCTGGTTATCCGCGCTACCGCTGGCAAGACGCATGGGCAGGACGCTGCTGATCGCCTCGGTCTGGAGAAACAGACGGCCGGTGGCAGTCTGGCTTCCGTGCGATTCCAGCGAAATTCCCTCGTCGATGTCGCTTATGGCGCTGCATATGATTTCATCAAGGAAGCGGCTCGTCTGCCGGGCGTTGCGCGCCACTTCCGACATGCCTTTCTTGTTGTGATCGAGTTCCTCCAGGGTAACCATGGGGATGTAGATATCATGCTCCTGGAAGCGGAACAAGCTGGTGGGATCATGCATCAGCACATTGCTGTCGAGCACGAACAGCTTTGGATTTATCCGCAAATGAGTAACCGGCGTAATGGAAGGCCGGGAAGGCGCAGCTTTCCGGGTACTCATGACGTTGTCCGAAGCAGGGTCTTGACGAATTCCAGCACTTCCGTGACATGGCCGGGGATTTTGACTCCTCGCCATTCCCTCCGCAGTTCTCCCTCAGCATCGAACACGAAGGTGCTCCGCTCTATGCCGCGAACCTGTTTGCCATACATGTTTTTCATCTTCATCACATTGAACAGGTTGCAGACGGTTTCGTCGGGGTCGCTCAAAAGCTCGAAAGGGAAATCCATTTTCGCCTTGAATTTTTCATGCGATTTGACCGTGTCGCGGGAGATGCCCACGATATCGCAGCCAAACTGAGTAAATTCCTTATAGGCATCGCGAAAATCCTGGCCTTCGGTAGTGCAGCCAGGCGTATCGTCCTTCGGATAAAAATAAATGACCAGGTTTTTTCCTGAGGCATTGGGAAAACCGAATACCTTGTTGCCTGTTGACGGAAGCTCGAAATCATAGGAAAGCTGCGGGGAAAGGCTCATATGATGCGTCCATTAAGAGATAGGGAGGGCCTGCGCTATTTTCGGTTTCATGGTAGCAAAAACACTGCATAAAGCAAATTGAACGGACAGAAAACGCTGGGCGGAAAATCCTGGCATCAGCTTGGACGGGCGGTAGGGTGGTCCGACATACTTCTATACCGTTCGACAAGGGGAATCGGAACATACTTGTTCCCGGGTTGCGTCGGCCCAGCAATTGGGTGTTTCGAAGAGGCGTACCTGCTCGAGCCTGAGATGGTTTCCATAGGTATCCCGGTATGCTGCGTCGAGCACGCGGAATGCGATCAGTGCGAGATTTTCCGCAGTCGGCGGCACGTCCAGCACAACTGTCTTGTGTTTTTCCAGCGATTCCAGAAATTGCAGCAACCTCAGGTCACCGGAATAAACCAGGAAAGCGTGGTCCCATTTTTCCACCAGTTCGGCATTCGCGATGCGCTTTACCTCCGAGTAGTCCATTACCATTCCTTGCTCGGGGGTGCCTGTCTCGGTGATAATGTCGCCGGACAAAGTGATTTCTATAGCGTAACGATGGCCGTGCAAGTGACGGCATTTGCTATTGTGGGAAGGTATGCGGTGGCCGGCGTCGAATTCCAGCCTGCGGGTGATTAACATTGTGGGAATTGTAGCATTGAGGAGCGGCAGCAAACTACTGGACGTTACGGATCATGACCGCGACAGCGCCGGCCTGACCTACGTATACCCTGTCGTATCGCGCCGCGCGGGAGGAGTGTCGATAGGAATAAATCTGAATCCAAACAACGCCTGCAACTGGCGCTGCGTTTATTGCCAGGTCCCCGATCTCAAACGAGGAACGGCTCCCGCCATCGATTTGACCAGGCTCGAGTCGGAATTGCGGAGTTTTCTGCATGAAATCCTGCACGGCAGTTTCATGAAGGACCAGGTGCCCGCGGATGCGCGGCGCATCAACGATATTGCGATATCCGGAAATGGCGAGCCTACGAGCGCCAGGGAGTTCGAACAGGTGATCGAGCTGATAGCCGGGGTAAAGCGCGATTATGATTTGCCCGAGGAACTCAAGCTTGTTCTGATCACCAACGGGAGCCTGATCGATCGTGGCGGCGTGCAGTTGGGCCTGCGGCGGATGGCGGCGCTCAACGGAGAGGTCTGGTTCAAGCTGGACAGCGTAACACGAGAAGGGCGGCAACGCATCAATAACACACGGATGAGCTTGAAGCAGATGCGTGAGAATCTCCGGACAGCTGCATTGCTGTGTCCAACCTGGTTGCAGACCTGCCTGTTCCAGATCGACGGCGAGCCGCCAGACGCGAAGGAATGCGCTGCGTATCTCAAATTCATAGAAGGTTTGCTTCAGGAAGATGTGCCGCTGAGGGGGGTCCTGCTATACGCGCTCGCCCGGCCATCGATGCAACCGGAGGGGCCGCGTCTTTCAAAAGTCAGCCGGGACTGGGCTGAGGCATTCCGAAGGAAAATCCAGTCCCTGGGGCTTCCGGTCATGCTTCATCAGTGAGCCGGATTCCAGGGAGTGCGCGATAGTTGACATGCAGGCAAGGAGCGAAGTTCAGTCGCGTAAATACACGAACAGATATCTGACTACTTTGCCTTGGCCGCTTTTTTCAAGCTCTTGTACAGATCGGGGTTCTGGCTTTTCAGCAATGCGGCCACCATCAAGTCGTCCTTTTTAATCTTGCCCAGATCGATATGCTCCACATGCACCAGGCGCACCAGTTCTCTTACCGGCCGCGGCATATTGCGCCCGCTCTCATAACGGGAGCCGCCGCTTTGGGTGACGCCGACCTTGCTCCAGAAATCATGCTGGTTGAGACCGAGTTTTCGGCGGATTTCCCGAGGATTCGAGATTTCTTCGAAGAGTTTCATGGGTCAGCTCTCTAAAGTCATGTTAAAAGGATTATTGCACATACATAAATTTAATTTGTTTTCTTATTCCATGCAAGTGATAAGTGCTATCTGCCGGACTTTTGGCATAAAATTGATTTATCATTATTGCATATAGTTTAGTTTTCTTCGCAGCAATCGGTTAAAATTACCGGCTTCGCTTTTCCACTTTTCTTGCAGGGTTAATTGATCCGGCATACTGTGCCTTGACATTCGGGTTTAACGGCTGCCCGGTTTCATAAGACGGGAAACAGCTGGGGGCGATCGGCAGGCTGCATACTCGACGCATAGCATATCATGGCTCTTCTTGTCCAAAAATACGGCGGTACTTCCGTTGGTAGCACCGAGCGCATAAAAAATGTCGCCCGGCGCATAGCAAAATTCCGTGCCGCCGGCCATCAGGTCGTGGTGGTGGTTTCCGCGATGAGCGGAGAAACCAATCGGCTCATCGCCCTGGCCAAGGAATTCCAGGCCATCCCGCACCCGCGGGAGCTGGATGTCATGGTATCGACGGGAGAGCAGGTTTCTGTTGCGCTGCTTTCCATGGCCCTGATAGATCGCGGCGCGAAAGCAAAGAGCTATACGGGAGCCCAGGTTAGGATACTTACGGACAGTGCCCATACCAAAGCGCGCATTCTCAGTATCGACGAAGAGAGGATGCGTACTGATCTCAAGGAAGGGTACGTCGTGGTGGTTGCCGGATTTCAGGGCGTGGACGAGAGCGGTAATATCACCACGCTGGGACGCGGCGGTTCGGATACCACTGCGGTGGCGCTGGCCGCTGCGCTCGGGGCCGACGAATGCCAGATATATACCGATGTGGATGGGGTTTATACGACCGATCCCCGCATCGTACCCGAAGCTCACCGGCTTTCGACGATCACTTTCGAGGAAATGCTCGAAATGGCGAGCCTGGGCTCCAAGGTGCTGCAAATCCGTTCGGTGGAATTTGCAGGGAAATACAAGGTCAAGTTGCGGGTTTTGTCCAGTTTCGAGGAGGAGGGACAGGGCACCCTGATTACTTTCGAGGAAGACAAGGATATGGAGCGGGCTATCATTTCAGGTATCGCGTTCAATCGCGATGAGGCCAAGATTACCGTTTTGGGCGTTCCGGACCGGCCGGGCATCGCATACCAGATACTCGGCCCGGTAGCGGATGCGAATATCGATGTGGACATGATCATCCAGAATGTCGGCCATGATGGCATGACGGATTTCTCTTTCACGATCAATCGCAGCGAATTCGAAAGGACCATGGATATCCTGAAGAACCAGGTGCAGCCTCATATTGGTGCACGCGGCGTGGTCGGCGGGAACCGGATAGCCAAGGTCTCCATAGTGGGAGTGGGAATGCGCTCCCATGTCGGCATCGCCAGCAAAATGTTCCGTACCCTGGCGGAAGAGGGAATCAACATCCAGATGATCTCCACTTCAGAAATAAAAATTTCGGTAGTCGTGGACGAAAAATACATGGAGCTTGCGGTGCGCGTCCTGCATAAGGTCTTTGAGCTGGATCAACCGTCCTGAGACTATTGAAAGCGCTGGAGTTCGGTCTCTTGGTCTGGCGGAACGGTATAAACATCATTCCGGCGGGAGCCGGCATTCGACAGGTTTGAAACGTGCTGTTGCCGGCTTGGGATGGATTCCGG
>DASZUL010000071.1:0-18662 GCA_035547595.1 Nitrosospira sp. | reverse complement strand
CGAGCGGCAGACCATTGCCGCGCTCGCTAAAGTGGC
Organism: Nitrosospira sp.; assembly: GCA_035547595.1. GTDB lineage: Bacteria > Pseudomonadota > Gammaproteobacteria > Burkholderiales > Nitrosomonadaceae > Nitrosospira. The sequence goes on along the minus strand of DASZUL010000071.1, from coordinate 18,626 downwards.
GGAAGTAGCCGAACTAGGTGAACCGGGACAAGCACAGGAATCCGTGGCCGTGGCGGTTGAATCCGGGCGAGGCCATTTGCGCGATTATCTTGATGACGGGGCAATTTCCGGATTGCCATTCGGAGAGGATGAAATCGAGGATATCTATCCACTGGCGCCGATTCAGGAAGGGATGCTGTTTCACACGCTCGAAGCGCCCGGGAACGGGCTGTATGTTAGCCAGCTCAGCGTTCCGGTGGAAGGTCTCGATGCCGAGCGCATGGTGAACGCATGGCGGACCATGATGCAGCGGCATCCGGTATTGCGCACAGGTTTTTTGTGGCAATCCGGGTTGGCGCGCCCGTTGCAGATCGTATTCAGGCGCGCGGATGTTCCCGTCGTTCAAATGGATTGGCGCAGCCTTGATAATCTTGAATCGCGAATTGCTGCCTACGCAGACGCGGATTTGAAGCGTGAATTTGATTTCCTCAATCCTCCGCTGTCCCGGCTGAGCCTGATCCGAATGAGCGAACACTGCTGTCATCTGATATGGACAAGGCATCACATCCTGCTGGACGGCTGGGGTGATTCGCTGCTGATCAGCGACTGGCTGCGCTGTTATGCCGGCGAGACACTGGCTGCGCCCGGGCCGGGATACGGCCACTATCTACGCTGGCTTGCGAGACAGGATCCGGAAAAAAGTGCGGTTTTCTGGAAAGCCGAATTCCAGCACGTCGAGGGTGCGACCTTGCTGGCTTCGGCGGCGGACAGGCCTGCCGCCAGGAAGGATCAGGCGGACAAGTCCGGCAGCAGAAGCGGTTACGCCCAGATCTATACCCGCTTAAGCGCCGAGGAAACCCGCAATCTGCAAGCATTTGCGCAGCGGGAGCGCGTGACGCTCAATACTGTTGTACAAGCGGCGTGGGGATTGCTGCTGCAACGCTATACAGGAAGGGATACCGTGGTATTCGGGGTTACGGTAGCGGGCAGGTCGCCCGATCTTCCGAAATCCGATGAGATCCTGGGATTGTTCATCAATACTATTCCGGTTCCCGTGGAGCGGCGCAGCAACTTGAAGGTGGGTGAGTATCTTGCCGTGCTGCAAGGCATCAATGCGAGATTGCGCGAGCATGAGCATACCTCGCTAGCTGATATCCAGCGTTGGGTAGGATCGCCGGGCCGCGCTCTTTTTGACAGCATCGTCGTGTTCGAGAATTATCCGATTGCCGAGACATTGCGCAGCAGCGAGTCATACGGCCTGCGCTTCGGTGATATCGACGGCAAGAGCCTGACCGGTTATGCGATGGATCTGCAGGTCGTCATGAGTGATACCCTGGAAATAGAGTATTCATACGGGCGAGGTGATTTTGCAGACGGCTTCGTGCTGGAACTGCGAAGCCATATGGAATTCCTGATGCGTGAAATGATGGCGCATCCCGATCGGCCGGTAGGCGAACTGGCATGGATGGGAAACCAGGAGCTCAACCAGATCATTTCCCTGGGACACAACAGGCATGGCCCTGCCATACCCGCGGACATTCCGATGGATTCACCTCAACTGGTTCATCGCCTGATCGAGCATCACGCCAGGGTGCAGCCTTGCGCCATTGCCCTCCTGATGGGTGAGCAGGAGCTTTCTTACGCAGAGCTGAACAAGCGGGCGAACCGGCTGGCGCATCAGCTTATCGATATCGGTATCCGCCCGGAGACGCGAGTGGGCGTGGCCATGGAGCGTTCGCTTGAAGTCATCGTTGCGCTGCTTGCCATACTTAAGGCCGGCGGTGCTTATGTCCCGCTGGATATCGAGTATCCCGCTGATAGGCTTTCATTCATGATGGAAGATAGCGCGCTCTCTCTTCTCATCACGCAAGACAAGGTATTGCCGAAGCTCGTGATCCCCACCTGCATGCGAACGCTGATGCTGGATTCCATCGATCTCAATGCCGGATTGCATGCCGATCCAGCCGTCTGGCTGAGCGAGCATAACCTTGCCTATGTCATCTACACCTCGGGTTCGACGGGACTTCCCAAAGGCGTTGCGGTGACGCATGGCCCGCTGGCAATGCATTGCCGGGCTACTGCGGAGATTTACGGCATGGGACCGCACTCCTGCGAACTGCTTTTCATGTCTTTTTCATTTGACGGCGCCCACGAACGCTGGCTGACCGCGCTTACGGTCGGAGCCGGTCTTGCGGTGCGCGACCAGGAGTTGTGGACCGCGGAGCAAACCTACGACGCGCTTCGTCATTACGGCATCACCAACGCCGCTTTTCCCCCGGCCTACCTGGGGCAGGTGGCGGAATGGGCAGCGCCGCGCAATGATCCCCCGCCGGTGGAACTCTACGTATTCGGCGGCGAAGCCATGCCCAAGGCGTCGTACGACCTGATTCGCCAGACACTGCGGCCGCGTATCCTGATCAACGGTTACGGGCCGACGGAAACAGTGGTGACCCCGTTGATCTGGAAAACCGCGGCCGAAAACAGTTTCGAATGTGCATACGCGCCTATCGGACGGCCTGTGGGCGAACGCAGTGCCTACGTGCTGGATCGGGATTTGCAGCCGGTACCCATCGGGACGGTGGGCGAGCTGTATATCGGTGGATACGGATTGGCGCGCGGATACCTCGGGCGGGCCGGCCTGACAGCCGAACGTTTCGTTGCCGATCCCTTCGGCAGCAGCGGGGGGCGTCTCTATCGCACTGGAGACCTGGCGCGATGGCTGAATGACGGGAATATCGAGTATATCGGCCGCGTCGATCATCAGGTCAAGATTCGCGGCTTCCGCATCGAATTGGGCGAAATCGAGGCCTGCCTGCGGGAAGCAACCGGAATCGCCGACGCGGCGGTTATGGTGCGTGAAAGCGCGACAGGAGCACAACTGATTGCCTACGTGGTGCCGATAGTCATCCAACCGGGTGGTATCCAGCCCGCAAACTTTGCAGGACAGCTCAAGCGGGAACTCGCGAATCGCCTGCCGGATTACATGCTCCCGGCGCATATCATGGTACTGGCAACGCTTCCGCGCCTGCCAAGCGGCAAGCTGGACCGTGGCACATTGCCGGAGCCCGGTATGACTGCCACTCCGGCTTACAGCGCACCTTCGACTGAAAAGGCCATGATGCTGGCAAAGATCTGGCAGGAGGTACTTGGTGTAGAGCGCGTGGGAGAAACCGACAACTTTTTTGCATTGGGCGGCGATTCCCTATCCAGCCTGAAAGTCATGGCGCGAATGCGGAATCTGCCCGACGGCAAATTCAATTTCAAACTGCGTGACCTGATGCAGCGGCCCACTATCGCAGGCTTGCTTGGGCTGGAAACGCAGGCTCCGCGGCATGTGCCGCAGCTGCTGCTCGCGCTGAATCAGCCCTGTGAAGCAGCAGCGCCGCTATTTTGCCCGCACGCCGGGTTGGGTACCGTCTTCGACTACCAGCCCCTGGCGCGTCTGCTTCAAGGCAAAAGAACCGTGTATGGGGTTCCTTGCCGCATGCTGGCGGACCTGGCGCACTGCGACGTATCGCTCGAGCAGATGGCTGCAGATTATTGCCGGATGATTCGCCGCGTTCAGCCTGAAGGGCCCTATCATCTGCTGGGCTGGTCCCTGGGAGGCACTCTGGCAGCCAGGGTCGCGGCGTTCCTGGAAGCGGATGCGCAAACCGTGGCTTTCCTCGGGCTGATCGATTCTTACATCCCCGGTACCGATTCGCCTGAACCGGACGACTGGAAGCGTGATTTTTCCGATTTCATCTCGGTGATCGTTCCCGATGCGAACTTCGACAGGAGGATGATGGATAATTCTCCGGCATGCGTTGCGGGAGAATCGGGAACGATAGTCACAGGTTTGCTGGAAAACTTGCTTCACGGATGGATGCGGGAACGGGAAGACGGCGAACAGCAAGTTGAAGGTTATGCCGCAATGGGGGTGGAAGAGCTGGCGCATACTTTTACCGTGGCCCGCCGATTGAAAGCGCTATCGCAGCAGTCTTCTGCATTGACCGCCGTGCGGTGCCGGCCGGTGAGCTGGTGGGTGGCAGGACGGCCCGTGCCGGACAGGCAAGCGCTTGCTTCGCAGTTGGATCAGGATGAACTGCCCTCCACCGAGATCGATGCGGATCATTTCGCGATCGTGCGCGATGAGATGCTGTTGCGTGAAGTGGAGTCCGCACTTGAGGCCATTCAGGCTTCGGTGGTCGGGTAAATTTTGTCCTTGTTCCGACCACCTCACATTCCTATGGGCCGTACAAGCACGAAGCTTCCTGCAGATCTATAGAATCTTATTTGCATACGACTCGCAAGGTAGGATGATATACTTTGTACTACGTATATCTACAGGAGTGGCTCATGCAAGTCTCGAAATGGGGTAACAGTTTGGCCATACGGTTGCCCGTCTCGGTAGTTGAAGCGCTGGAGCTACATGAGGGGGATGATATTGAAGTGGTGATTGCCGGGGAACGGGTATTCCAGGTGAAGAAAAAGCCCGGCAACGATGTTTTTCTTGAGCGATTGCGAACATTTAGAGGGAAGCTGCCTGCCGATTTTACCTTCGATCGGGAAGAGGCGAATGTCCGTACCTAAGGTATTCATCGACAGCAACATTTTGATCTATCTTTTGTCCGCCAATGTAAGCAAGGCCAATCAGGCTGAGGCTGTTGTACGGGCAGGAGGACGAATCAGCGTACAAGTATTAAACGAAATAGCCAATGTGGCGCTTCGCAAGCTTGACATGCCATGGAGGGAAATCAATGAAGTGCTGGCTTTGATTCAATCGATATGTCCTGCCGAACCGCTGACTATCGAGACCCACGATCAGGGAAGGTTTATTAGCGAACGGTATGGGCTGAGCGTGTATGACGCAATGATCGTAGCGGCCGCTCTTCTCGCGGGCTGCGAAACCTTGTATTCAGAGGGTATGCAGGACGGCCTATTCGTAGAACGCCAGTTGCGTATCTGCAATCCATTCACTACTTGAGTTGAAGTAAAAAATCATTTCACGCGTAGCTGGGTTTGCATGCTGTCGATTCCACAGATAAAGCGAGGGAGAAGACCTTATTGGAATGCATGCGCGAGCGCCCGGGCCATATCCTTTCGCACCGTTTCGGCCTGGTTCACGATATTTCCAAGGCGGGCAAAATCATGTGTCATGCCCTCGTAGACCTTGAGATCGACCGGGACACCCGCGGCTTTGAGTTTGTTCGCATATTCCGTGCCTTCGTCCACCAGCGGGTCGTATTCCGCCAAAGCGATGAATGCGGGAGGAAGATCACTCAAGTCAGTCGCCTCAAGCGGGGCAAAACGCCAGTCGGTCCGGTCCGCTTCGTTGCGCAGGTAATTGTTGAACATCCACTGCAGCGTCACGGCTTCGAGCAGGTGGCCCCGGGCCAGGCGGCGATGCGATGCGGTATCCTGCCGAGCGGCGGTGCAAGGGTAGAGCAGCATTTGCAATAGCGGTTGAGGCCATTGCCGGTCGCGCGCGGCGATGGTCAAGCCCGTTGCCAGCGTTCCCCCCGCGCTATCGCCCCCGACTGCGATACGGCCGATGTCGATTCCGTGGGCCGGGCCATTTGAAAGCAGCCATTGATAAGCATCGCAGGCATCGTGAACCGCAGCAGGGAATTTATGCTCGGGGGCAAGCCGGTAGGCGATGCTCAGCACGCAACAGGGAGTAAATGCCGCCAGCGCCCGGCAGAGCGAGTCGTGCGAGTCCAGCCCCCCAACGCAGTACCCGCCGCCGTGAAAATATAGCAACGCGGGCAAACGTCCTTCATGGATAGGAATGGCGGGCGTATATAGCCGTGCGTCGATGCGATGGCCTTCCCGGCCCGGTATTGCGACCGGGCTGATGCGGGCGATGGCCATGCCCGCGGAATCCAGCCAGAGCGTGGAATTGTCATATTCCGCGCGTGCTTGGGTCACGGGCAACTCATGCAATCGGCGCGCGCCATTGCTCGCGCCGGCCTCGACCAACTCGAGGAATGCGGCCAGATCCGGGTCAAGTGGCATCGTACCTATCTCGGCTATGACGCAAGTAAACGATTAAAACTGGAGTTTTAAAGTGCCGTAAACAGTTCGTTCCGTCCCCCGAAAAAAGTTTCCCCCGCCTGTTGCGGAATAGTATTTTTGGTTGAATAGATTATTGGCAACGATGGAAAAACGCCAGGGGCCTAGATCATACCGCAGCATGGCATCGAATAGCGTGAATGACCTTGTGGTGCTCGTATTCTCCTCATCGTTGAAAACCCTTCCCACATAGCGAACCCCGCCGCCGATGCCGAAGCCCCTCAGCCAGTCTATATTCAGCGCACCCAGGTTATAGTCCAACCAGCCGGAGGTGATCGTATTGGGGGTCCGGATCGGCATCTTGCCTACAGTACCGTCGGCACCATCAAGGATCTTGACGTCGTTATAGGTGAAGGCACCGATGAAATTCAACCCACGGTAGATTTCCGCCCTTGCTTCCAGTTCCGCACCACGAGAACGAATTTCACCTACTTGTATGAATTGATTAGCAAAGGAAGATACATTCGGATTGGGAGTAAGGACATTGGTTTTCGTCAGGTCGAACAATGCCACGGTAAATAGGTTTCTGCTGCCTACCGGCTGGTATTTAATCCCTACCTCATATTGGGAAGCACGGGTAGGATCGAATGGCGCACCGTCGGCTAGCCCAGCTTGCGGCAGGAACGACTGCGAGTAGCTCGCATAGGGTGAGATGCCATTCGAGAAGAGATAGGTCAAGCCTGCCCTGCCGGTATATGCGGAATCCCTGTTCTGGAAAGGTATAGGTGATGGGTCGAGGGCAGCGATTGTGGCTATAGTATTGTTGGATATCCTGTCATGACGGCCGCTCAGGGTAAGAACCCATTTTTGATACTTGATCTGGTCCTGTACATAGAAACCGACCTGGTCGAGTCTTTGCTTCGCATCGGTATCGAGACTGGTGGGCATCGATACCGGTTGAAAATACACTGGATTGAACACATTCAGGCTTGGCGCATCGCCTACAAATTTCAGGGCTGTGGAATTCATCCGATTCCAGTCGATTCCAACCAGCACCGTATGATTTACCGGCCCGGTGCTTAATTTGCCTTGCAGATGCGTATCCAGGACAGTCTGATCAATCTTTTCCGTGGTCGAAAGCGCAAAGCGCTGCAGAATCCCGCTGGTATCATTGGGGAAATATCCGATTGAGGTTAAATCCCTGAAATTACCGCTCTGGCTTTGATAACGAAAGTTCTGCCGTATGGTCCAGGTTTGATTGAAGTGATGTTCAAGTTTATAGCTGAATGAAGCCTGGTTTGTGGAGTACCGGCTAAACCCGGGATCTCCCTGCACTGCATTGGTGGGAATATTGCTAAAGCTTCCGAGTGAATCCCCTGCTGGGGCAGCCGGATAAAATGCCCCGGCCCCGGCACGGTTATTCAGGATATCGCCAAAGAGGGTAATCGATGTTTTCTCGCTCGGGCGCCATGTCAGCGATGGGGCGATATAGAATCGCTTGATCTCGGCGCTGGCTCCATTGGTATTGGGGAAACTGACCTGCGTGCCGGTATCGAGGGCGGATGTGACGAGGCGAAACATCAGCGTACCATCATCATTGGAAAGGCCGAAGTCCGCGGCAACCCGCTTGCGGCCGAAACTGCCATACTGGAGCTCGACTTCGCGAATCGGCGCGGCGGTGGGGAGTTTCGTGACGCGGTTCACGATTCCGCCTGCGTCACCCCGGCCGAACATGACCGAACTGGGGCCGCGCAGCACGTCTATCCGCTCAAGCGCATAAGGATCGGTAATGAAAGCGCCGAAAAAAATCCCTGTTGCCGCCTGGTTCAAATTATCCCGGAAGTTGGCAGTGGTCTGGACGTTGAAGCCGCGCATGCCCAGGTATTCGAAGCCTTGCCCATTGAAACCAAACGTGTCGACGGTGACCCCCGGCACATAGCGCAATGCCTCCGTGAAAAACTGCACGCCGCGCGCGTCGAGTTCGCGGCGGGTAATGACTGAAATCGATTGGGGTATTTCTATGATCGGTGTATCCGTCTTCGTCGCGGTCATGGTGTTCTTGGCGACATATGGGGCAGTGGCTGTCGTATCCTTGACTACCACTGCCGGCAGGACTGCTGCCTCCACATTTTTGATCAAGGGAGGATTGTCATTCTTCGTTTCAGTCCCGGCGGGAGCGGGCACCTTTTCGTTTTTTCCCGGTTTGGCTGGCTCAGACCCAGCTTGTTGCGCCTGGGCATAAGCAGTAACGGACAAAGTGAGGAATACGCATTGCAGGGCGCGCGCCAATACAGCGTGCTTCCGTTGCTTCAGCCCCTTGTTGGTTTTTGTGTAGGCTTTCATAGTTATGGTTGCTTATGGTTAAAAAACTGTGGGATACGGAATACTGTTACCGGATCGACATAAAAACTCAGCGGTTTGCGACGGCGCGAATGGGGTTGGCGGCCGTCCTGGAAATGGATCGATTTCCGGTATTGCCCGTGCTTAGCAATGCCTCTCCGATCTCGTGGGTGCGAACGGCTGTGACCGAAAGCAGCGTGTCGCTCAAGCCGTGGCTCGACTCGCATGCGCCTTGCAGGAATATCGCGGGAAAAAAGCCGGGCGTGCTCTGCAACCGGTATTGCCGGTCGACGGCAAAGTCGCGCAGGTAAGGGGTAAGGGCGCTCAGCATCGTTTTGTGATGATCGCGCCGGTAGCCGGTCGCGAGTATTACGAGGTCATAGGTGGCGACATGATCCCGGCCGGCATTGAGATCCCGGAGGATGAGTTGAATCCCTTCCGGCTGCGCCTGGACGTCGGCGACCTCGTGCCGGCGCAGAAAGCGGTGCCGTGTGCCGCCGGTCACCCTCTGCTGATAGAACACGTTGAAGATCTGTTCTATCAGAACGAGATCCGGGGCTGCGTAATTCGTGTGCCAGAATTCGTCAAGCAGCGTGGCGCGATCCTGATCGGGGCGGCTGAAGACGAAGTCGGTGAAATCCGCATTGAAAATTTCGTTGACGAACGGACTGTCGTCCGAGGGTTTGATGGCGCGGGCGCGCATGATGAGATCGACGTGCGGCGCGTTGGGACGATTGTGCAGATCCATGAAAATTTCCGCAGCGCTCTGCCCGGCCCCCACCACCGCAATTCTTTTTGCGGTGAGGTGCTGCGCGATCTTCTGAAGATAGCCGTTCGAATGGAACACTCTGGCGTCGTGCCGTAGCGGCTGGAAACATTCGGGAATGCTGGGCTTGCCCCCGATGCCGAGGATGAGATTGCGGGTGAAGCGCTCATGCACGATGCGGTTGGAATCACGCGAACGCACCCGCAGCAGTATGACTTCATCATCCTTTTCCTCCGGCAGGATTTCGAAGACCTCTTCACCGTACGCACACCGGTTGTCGAAATGCGAGGCGGCCCAGGCGAGGTAATCATTGAACTCGTGGCGGCTGGGGAAAAAGGTTTTCAGGTTGATGAAGTCCTGCAAACGTTTTTTCTGATGCAGGTAGTTGATGAACGTGAAGTGGCTGGACGGGTTTCGCATCGTGGCCAGATCCTTCAGGAAAGAGATCTGCATATGCGTGTTGTCCAGCATCATGTTTGCATGCCAGGCAAACCCCGGCTGCTTCTCTATGAAAAAGGAGTCCAGGTTGTGCCCTTCCTGTTTCTTTTCCTCGAGGGTGATGGCGAGAGCAATGTTGGACGGGCCGAATCCGATACCGATGACATCATGAATGCGCATGACGGTGTCCCGAGATCAAGTTGAAAATGGGGTGATTGCGAGTGACGGCGCCGTGGATGACATTGTCGTATCGGTCCGCGGTACCCAAAGCCTTTCTCCAAAAAATCGCTCCCGCAGCAGCATGCCGAGCATGGCGCGCTTATGGGGGAAATCAAATTCCTTGAGATTTGCGTAACCGCATCTGGCGAGGTTGCGGATCATCTTGTGGTTATCCGAGCGGGGCTCGATGACGATGTGGCGGGTCCTGCAATCGTCGAGAAACAGATAATGGGAAATGGATGGCAGCCATGCGGTTACGAAGGGTTTGCCGCGGAAGCGCGGTTCCCCGATCAGGACGTGCCAGCCACGATCGAAGTCCTCCGCGTCGTAGAACGGGGCGATACGGTCTTCTTTTGCCCAATACACCTCGAAGTAGCCGAATGCCTCATCGTCGAGACAGCTGATCAGTCCGGTAACGTGGGGGTCCGCGGAAACGCCGTCCAGATATGCCCGGTGCCTGGCATGATCGCCTTGTTCTCCCCACGCATGCGCCACGACCGGATCGTTCATCCAGCGGCTGAAGCGGTGCAGATCGTATTCGATGTTTACGGTCCGGAACGAGAGGGTGCGGCCGAGCCAGGGAATATGCCGCAGATAAACGGTGCCGATCGGCTTGGGTGGCCTCAATGGGTGACGGCGGCCGTGGCTGAGGACGTAGGATGCCGGGAAGGCATGGGGGGAAGGGTGCGTGAGCCAGATCCGGGATTGCTGCCACAAAAGGTCGGCACGGACAACCAGTCTCCCGTCCTGGTCTTTCAGCAGGACTCCGGATCGGATTAAATCGTCGGCTTGCCCAATCGGCGCAAGGAGATTCAGCGTATGCTGGTGAGGATGCCGGGCAAAGGCGGCTTCGAGCGCCGCGAGCACTTCAGGCGTGCCGGGCATGCCTGAACAGGAATCCGGCCACTCCAGTTTTAATCCATCCGACTGATATAGCTTCCATAGGGAAGCAGGCTGGCAGGCCTGTGCCCCGACAGCGATGTGCTGCAGCAGAAACGCGTCGTCGTGATAGGCCACGGAATACGAGGTTCCATCGGGGCGGGACGTCAATGTCGTCGCACGGGCTGATAGCTCCTGGATTTGCTCGTGCTGTATACCCATTCAACCGTTTCCTGAAGTACCTAGTCTGAAGCGAATGCTCCTATAGTTTGTAAAGACGAATGAGAAACATTATTGTTTAATGATGTGCTGGAGGGAACGGATCTCAACCGGATCCGCTGAAATACAAATAAAAACAGCCGAAATGGTCGTGGGTGGAAAGGAAGACTGCTCGTTGCAGATCAGTTGAGAACGGGGTCAGCCGGTTACACGGTGCCGCAATATTCTCTTCCGTAAATATTTATGGCGATCGTTCGTCAACTTCATAGTCATCCCGTCATCTTTCATCCCAGTCATCTTTTTCGAGACAGCCTTGCTCAAATATCTCATCAGTCAGTCCAAACCGTTACTGGCGGGAGCATCGGCAGCAAGCGTGGTAAATGGCGCCTGCAGCGTATTCCTGCTGGCCCAGATCAGTTCCGCGCTTACGGTTGAACCCAGCGACCGCGCTGAGATGGCGCTCGGTTTTGCGGCAACCGCGGTCGCGGTGATGTTCAGTTACATGATTGCGAATATCCTGTTCGAGCGGCTGGGGCAGCGTGCCCACGCCGAACTGCGCGCCTTCATTACAAAGCGGGTGATGGCGGCGGACTACCGCCATCTCGAGTCGATCGGCCCAGCCCGTGTCCAGTCCGCGCTGGCCGAACATTGCACCCACGTTGCCGAATTTTTCGTGAGTTTTCCGATAATCCTGACGAACGCGGTTATCGTTGCCGGCTGCCTGATGTACATGGCTGTGCTTTCGTGGCAGGTGTTTCTATTGGCGGTCGTCGTCATCGGATTTGGTTCGCTGGGCTATCATCTGGCGCATTTGCGCGCCATTCACCATCTGGATGCCGCTGCCGAAGAGCAAGACCGGCTGTTCGGTTATTTCCGCTCGCTGACCGATGGAGCAAAGGAATTGCGCCTCAACCGCGATAAAAGAAGGACGTTTTATGATGAGGTGCTGGGAAAATCGATAGAAACGGTCCGTCGCGAACGCACTTTCGGCATGTCGCTGTTCATCGGATCGGCAAGCTGGGGAAATTTCCTGATCTACGCCTTCATAGGCATGGTGCTGTTCGTTCTGGTGGGCGATGTGCCTGATCGGGCGCTGATCATGACAGGTTTCGCACTGGTGTTTGTCTATATGGTGGGACCGCTCGAAGCGCTCCTGCTGAACATTCCGCGTGCGAACATGGCCCAGGCATCTGCTGCCCGCATCGATGAAATCACACGCACCCTGTCAGCTTCGGAAGTACCGGCGGATAGCCTTCCCCCGCCTCTCCTACGATCCATTGTTCTGCAAGGGGTGCTGCATCGTTACTATCATGAACAGAGCGATGAGCTGTTTACCATGGGTCCCATCGACCTGGATTTCCGGCCCGGGCAGATCACTTTCCTGGTCGGCGGCAACGGCAGCGGCAAGACCACGCTGGCGAAGCTGCTGGTCGGACTTTATCCTCCGGAAGAAGGACGGATACGCCTGAATGGGGTCGTGGTGGACGAGACCAGTCGCGACCACTACCGGCAGTTGTTTTCCACGGTTTTTTCCGACTTTCATCTTTTTGACCGCCTGCTGGAAACGGGACGCCCCGACCTGGATAAGGAAGGTAATCGCCTCTTGGGGAAATTGCATTTGCAGAACAAGGTAAAGGTCAAGGATGGGGCTTTCACCACGCTCGCATTGTCTCAGGGACAGCGCAAGCGCCTGGCCCTGGTGGTAGCCTATCTGGAAAACCGCCCTTTTTTTGTGTTTGACGAATGGGCGGCGGATCAGGATCCGGTATTCAAGGAGGTATTCTATCGTGAAGTGCTTCCCGAACTTCGCGCCATGGGAAAGGCTGTACTGGTAATATCGCACGATGACCGCTATTTTCACCTTGCCGACCGCTTGCTGCGCATGGAAAGCGGATGCCTCGTTTTCAATGGTCCGCCCACGATGAAAGAGATTCAGTCGCCGGCTGCGCCGGCGGCAGCTTTTGACAATGTGGTTTGAGGCACCCACATACAGGTATTCCCAATGTCCGGTGTAATCGAGCGGCTTGAAAAACAACATGCCGATAAGGTATCGCTGGGGCGCGGTGTTCTTGTCGTGATGCACCGGTGGGCCGGCCTTTTCCTGGCTGTGTTTCTTTTCATATCCGGCCTCACCGGTGCTGTCATTTCCTGGGATCACGAACTGGACGAGTGGCTCAACCCGCAATTGTTCGAGGCGCAGGGGGAGGGAGGAGCATCCCTTCCGCCATTGGTTTCCGCCGACAGGCTGGAAGCCGCGGATCCCCGGCTATTGGTGACATGGGTACCGCTTGCGGTGGAGCCTGGGCACAATCTCGGCCTCGGCGTCGGTCCGCGTCTCGACCCGGCCACGGGCAAGGCATTCGAGCTGGGATTCAACCAGATCGCGCTCGATCCCGTAAGCGGCGAGATACGTGGAAAACGTATGTGGGGCGAGATTTCGCTCAGCCGCGAAAATCTGATCCCATTCCTGTACAAGCTGCACTACAGCATGCATATTCCCGATGGGTTCGGTATCGAGTTCGGCATCCTCTTCATGGGCATCCTCGCGATAGTCTGGACTCTCGACTGTTTCATTGCGTTATGGATCTCCTTTCCCAAGGGAAGTGCATGGCATAAGTCCCTGACCATTCGCTGGCGGCGCGGCGGAGCGAGGCTCAACTTCGATCTGCATCGGTCCGGCGGGGTATGGATATGGGCTTTTTTGCTGATTCTGGCTACCACTGCCGTGTCGATGAATCTGAACCAGCAGGTGATGCGGCCGCTGGTATCGCTATTTTCCGCGCTGACGCCGAGTCCCTTTACGGGGCCGCGCAATCCGCCCGACCAGCCCATCGAGCCCGTTGTCAGCCGGGACAGGGTTCTCCAGCTTGCTACTGCCGAGGGAAAAAGACGGGGTTGGGCCGAGCCGCCCGGGAGTATTTTTTACGAGCCCGAGCTTGGGATATACGGCGTGACGTTTTTCGAACCGGGCCATGAGCATGGCGACATGGGCCTGGGCAATTCCTCGCTGTACTTCAATGGCAAGGATGGCGCGCTCGCGGGGGCCAGCGTACCGGGTACCGGCAGCGCCGGAGACATGTTCATGCAGGCCCAGTTCCCTTTGCATTCCGGCCGTATCCTCGGCTTGCCCGGGCGTATTTTCATTTCTGTCATGGGGCTGCTGGTGGGGACACTCTCTGTCACCGGGATAATCATCTGGCAGAAGAAACGCGTAGCGCGCATGAAATCGCTTGCCAGGATGTAGTCCGGTCACGGTGGGTATCCCCACGGGAGAACAGGCGATGCGTCGACGGCGCAGGGCCATGCTGCGTCAAGCTTGTTTAACGATTCAAGTAATATCGAAACCGGCCGGCAGCGCGGACCCTTGAATCTGTCTCGTCATAGGTCGGCCCGGGCAGATAATCCAAGCCCCTTTTCAAATCGTAAAATTCATGTAGCGGAATGGAAATCTTTTAATTCTGTTCCGGACTTCAACTCAACCCGCAGCTCGACATCATGATTCAGCCCATGCACGAGTGGCGGGAGACCCGTTAAAATCGCCTTCATTTGATGAAGGGGCAGGTCATGTATAACGCCGGAGTTGCAAGCATCCTTCTTGCCGGGCTGCTTTCACCTTTTTTATTCCCATTCGACGCTTCTGCTGCGGTGGCTTGCGCGACACTTCCTCGATGGGTGACTTTGGGAAACGGAATGGAGTTGAACCAACAGCATGTTTTTTGTGGAGAATGGTCGGGTGGGCGACCCAAGGGATTCCATTCCCGGCCTGCTGCGGTCAATCCCTCGACAATTCGCGAGTTCAAGGTACAGGATCCGCCCGATCCGGCGGGAATTTATACCGGCAAGTGGACCCACCGCAACGATCCCGCGAAAGGCAAGTTTTCCTCCATGTTTCCCGACAACTGTTCGATAGAACAAGTGCTCCGTTCAATTTCATACGCTTCGGCGCATCCCGATGCCTCATGCCCTGTTGCTTCGCCAACCTGGGCGAAATGCGGCAAAAACAGGCCGGCAGGGATTGGCGGCAGCGAATTGGCCGGCTACTGCGGGAATGGCGAAGCATTATTCACAATCGGTTTTGCCGCACCAAAAGGCAACAGGATCAATACCGCCTTTCCCATACGCCAATGACAGCCAACGAATTCTCATGGAATGGGCGCATGCACGGCGACCCGGGGCACGATCTGATAGCCGCCTACCTTGCCATCGACATACAGAAAAGCCGCTACGGGGCCGAAGAGTTGCTCCAAAAAACCAGGGAGGTGAGATCGGGGCAAATTCCTTCCTGGGAGCGGATCGGAAACGCGTACTGGCTACGCTTGTTTCCCGACCACGTGGAAATCGCGGAAGACTATGGGGAGGAGACAGGGGAAGTTGCCAGAATTCCAGCCAGTGATTTTGAAGCGGCCGTTGCCGCATGGCGGGACTTCGCCAATCCATGAGCGGAAGTCCGTTCATGCTGCCGTGTCGTGATTCTTGCAGTACTTACTGAATACGAAAGGGGGTTTATGCCATGTCTTGCCACTCGGGCAGGAAAATTCCAAAAAATGGTATCAAGCAGACGAAATTGATGAAATTGGCTTTTTGCGCAATTTCCTTTCTTGCGGGATGCGGCCTGATGCCGACGGACGAAGCACCGGAAGCGTCGAGCGACGGGGCGCGCTCATATTCCATCATGAGTCTGTATGACGGAGAGGTGGGATCGAAGGAACTGGCTGCGCAGGGGCTGGATATCGATGCGCGCAATCTTTGCCGCGCGGACTATATGCTTCTGTCTGAAGAAATACGTCCCATCATGAACCGGATCGGCGAGGTTACTTCCTCGCGCCTGGTGTGGGAAATCAAATGCCTGCCTCAGGCTGGATCTACGCCGCCACGCTAGGCGGACGATCGGCTTTTTCTCTGCGATTTAAAGCAGCTTCAAAGCAGTCTCGTGCGGTAGCGCACTGAGGAGCGATACATCAGCAGCTATAATTCCGATACAGCGCTGTTGCTGAATATCTTGAAGGAACCGCCATGAACCACAGCTATCCCAGTTCAATATCCGGAAATGAAGCCGTGTGCTCCTCGCGAGTTGTCATCAAGTCTGCTTCCAGTTTACTGAGCCTGATGCTGCTCCTGTTCGTGCTTGACACAGCTAATGCGCAGAATAATCCCATGGATAGTCCTCCGATCGGGGGAGCCGACAAAGGACAATACAAATCAGGGAAAACACCTTCAGGCCAGCGCTACGGCATCATAAAGGAAGGCGAACCTCACAAGAACAAGGATATGAAGAATAAGCCCGGTTATTCGGACGAAAAGCGTGATGCAGGGCGGGAGGGTAAACCCAACATCATAGAACGTGATCCGTCGCATCCTCATGAGGGCTCGGGCCCCGATCCTTTCGGGCGTTATTAGCCGCTATCGGCTGGGATGGTGGTGATTCGAAGCCACCGTCCCTCATCCTCTGTCTCCAGGAAGTTCTGAAACAATCCCGCGGGCGTGTTCATGCCGGCGCTTTCCATTCGCTCAAGCCATTGTTTTTCCAGTCATCCCATTGTCGGGATACCGCTTCATTTTCCCGGACTTTTGGTCGATGACACCGGCTCCATATTCTGGCGCCGCAAAGCGAGCTTGACGCCCTCATCGGCTTCCATTCGCGCCCGATGTTTTTTCAGATTCGGATAATCGTCTATGGATAGCGGCGTCAGCTCGATCCAGCGCGTGAGTACGTAGAGATAGGCATCGGCAAAACTCCGATCCTTCAGGTACCAGTCGCCGGCGGCCGCCAGGTCTCTCTCCAGGCGTTCGTAATGTACCGCCAGTTTTTCATACGTTTTGGCCTTGATTTCTTTTTGGGCTGTATCGCTATCTGAGAATGCCTGCGGTGCAAAGTGCGGGCCATAGGTTGCATGGATTTCCGACGTCATGTAGCTCAACGCTTCAGCCTCCTTGCGCCCCAGCTTCTGATCGCGTGCATAGCCCTCTTTGCCGTATTTTGCGCCGAGATATGCCAGAATCGCCGCGGCTTCGGTCAATACGTCGCCATCGTCGAATTGCAGGGCCGGCACCTTGCCTTTCGGATTAATGGACAGATATGCTTCTTTTTTGTGGTCCCCCCGTTCCATCGTTTTGATCGTCACAGGGGCATCCAGCCAGGCGACGGCAATGTTGGGTGCCAGCGCGCAAGTACCCGGCATGGTATAAAGAATGGCGTTGCTCATCACGTGCTCCTGAAGTTTGAGGGTGGCAAAGATTTTGATCGAATCACAGGAATAGGGAGATCGACCAGTGTGCGGCTCGGGTCAATGGGCAGTTCAAAGGCAAGTGTCTTTTGCATGTTCTTCCGGAACCGTGTTCGCCCTGGGTTTACTTCATGGCAATAGGACGACCTTGCGGCAATCTCCTTCCTTATTGTCGAATATCCTGTATCCATTCGCAGCGTCACTTAGCGGCAGGCGGTGACTGATGATGATGTCGGGGTGCAATTTTCCGGATTCGACATATTTGAGAAGTTCGGGTAAAAAGCGTTGCACATGGGTCTGGCCCATTTTGAAGTTGAGGCCTTTCTCGAAAGCGTCGCCAAAAAGGAATCCATGTATGAAACCTGCATATACGCCGGGCACGCTGACCGTCCCTCCGCGACGCACGGCGGCGATGCATTGGCGCAAAGCGTGGCCGCTGCTGCCTTCTATTTTCAGGTTCGTCATTATTTCTTCGAGGGCGCTGCCCTTGGCTTCGAAACCGATTGCGTCGATCGCCGCGTCCACTCCGCGGAAGGCGGTATTATCGATTATGAATTCGGTGGGGTCGGTATCATCGAAATTGATGGGGATCACACCGTAAGTCTGCCTGGCAAAATCGAGCCGATAAGGGTGGTGGTCCACCATGAAAATTTTTTCCACGCCCAGCATCCGTGCGCAGGCTGCAGTCATGAGCCCGACCGGGCCGGCGCCGAAAATGGCGATGCTCGCGCCCGGTCCAATTTCGGCATTGACCAGGGCCTGGTATCCGGTCGGCAGGATGTCGCTCAGGAAGAGCACTTGGTCGTCCGAAAGTGTGTCGGGAATCCTGATGGGTCCCACATTGGCTTTGGGTACCCTCACGTATTCCGCTTGACCGCCGGGTACGCCTCCATAAAGATGCGTGTAGCCAAAGAGCGCTGCGCCTGAATGCACATTTTTCTTGTTCAAAATGGCGCCCCGGTCCGGATTCGTAGTCTCGCAGGCTGAATACAACTGCCGCTCGCAAAAGAAACATTGTCCGCACGCGATGACGAATGGAACCACCACGCGATCCCCCTTTTGCAGTTCCGTGACTTCCGTTCCTGCATCCGCCACGATGCCCATGAATTCATGGCCGAGGATGTCGCCATCCTCAAGCCCGGGCAGCTTGCCTCGATACAAATGCAAATCCGAGCCGCATATCGCGGTGGCGGTGACTTTCAGGATGATGTCATCCGGTTCCTGGAGTATCGGGTCAGGTACCGTATCGACGCGAACGTCATGGCTTCCATGATAGGTAAGTGCAAGCATCGGATTTCTCCTTCAATAGCGGCACGTATTTCCCTCTTTTCCGTACCCCGGTCCGGATTCGCGGATAATGTCATCCCAGACGGTTCATCCCCACCGTTGTTGTTACCGTTCTCTGATTCGATGGATGATACGCAGCGCGAACCTGAAGGTATGGCTTCTGGGGAAGGGCTGGTCATGGTGCAAAGAGGTATCCGGATCGAGAGGCTGTTCCGGCTGCGCCTGCGAGGGAAAGCGCGAGCGATAGGCCTCGCGGCTTGCCTGCATGCGCGCGAGCAGGG
>DASZUL010000070.1:0-79269 GCA_035547595.1 Nitrosospira sp. | reverse complement strand
AAAAGACGATCTTGCGCTTCATGGCTGGTTTGTGCCCGTGCAGGCCGCAAGGGGAACAGTATTGTTCTTCCATGGCAACGCGGGAAATATATCGCATCGGATCGACTATCTGTCGATGTTTCACCGGCTGGGGTACCAGACATTTATTTTTGATTATCGCGGTTACGGCCAAAGCAGTGGCACCCCTTCGGAATCCGGTACGTACGCCGACGCCGAGGCGGCGTGGAATTATCTCGTGGGGGAAAAGGGCATCCAGCCGAATCGTATTGCATTATTCGGTGAATCCCTCGGCGGCGCGGTTGCCGCATGGCTCGCGGCACACGAGCGGCCCGGATTGCTGGTCCTGGCTTCGGTCTTCACCTCCTTGCCCGATATGGGCGAAAAAATATATCCTTTTCTGCCGGTACGCCTGCTTTCCCGCTTCAATTACAATACTCTCGAATACCTGCGGTCGGTTGCTTGCCCGGTGTTTATCGCGCATAGCCCGCAGGACGAAATCGTCCCTTTCGCGCATGGCCGGGAGCTATACCAAGCTGCGCCGGAACCCAAGGAATTCCTTGAACTGGAGGGCGGCCATAACGACGGGTTCATTTTCATGAGGGAACCCTGGGTGCATGTCTTATCGGAGTTTATGGCGCACAGCCTGGCGTCGCATGAATGATGTGGATGCGCTTGCCGCAGGTGGACGAGACGGGGGAGAACAAAAGGGCTTTGGCTTCCTTAAGCGCCGCTGGCCCCACTGAATTTAGATCCTTGAGAACCTATCATGCTGGTCCTGGCACACCGCGGCTACCACGCCGCCTTTCCGGAAAATACCTTTGGCGCTTTCGAGGCGGCAGCGAATATAGGGGTGAGCGGGATTGAAACCGACGTCCGCCTCAGTAAAGACCACATGCCGATACTGGTCCATGACCGCGTCGTGGCCGAACATCCGGTAGCGGAGCTTACGCGCAGCGAGTTGGAGCGGTTGATAGGCCACGAAGTACCGACCCTGGATGAGGCGCTGGCGCATTTTCGCAATATCCTGTGGAACATCGAGGTCAAGGCGGCGGTAGCATTGCCTTCGGTCATCAAGATACTGGAGAAACATCAGGAGACCCATCGCATTGTGGTCACCTCTTTTCGCCACGACCTGGTGGGGATCTGCGCATCGTCCCTCAAAGTCAACTGCGGGTTATTGGTTGCGCATCGGCCCCAGACCCTCGATTCGCTGCTGGCGGACCTCAACCATAGCGATAATCCCAGAATCAATCATATTGTCTGGGATTACGAAGTGATGGACGAAAATCTCTTGAGGGAAACCGCCACCAACGGTTTTCGCAATTTCGTTTTTGGCCCGGTAACGAAAGCGGAGCATGATATTTGCCGGGAGTTGGGCGTGGATGGAGTCATAACCGATTATCCCCAATTGGCGCAGTATGCCTGATTCCGGCATGGCGGGCTGCCATCGAGCAGAGGGCAGGCTATGCCATATGCATGAATTTACTTATTGGACTATCTTGATGATCTGGCCGGGTGCCGGTTCTCCGACGGGATAGTGCCCGTTGAGCAGGCGCAGGTAATTTTCCGCATTGCTTCCCAAGGGAGATTTCGCTGCAAGGCTGCCGTAGGTCGTGCCCCCGGTAACCTTGATGGTCTTGATCTCGAGGGGTTTGATCTTTTTTTTCTCCATATCCGAAAGCGCGCGAAAGCTCTCGATGGTCCCGGAAATCTCTTCCCGGTGACGGTCGAACGCCTCGGAAGAATCACCCCTGCCGGCAAGAAGGTACGCCTTATCCCCGAGATAGATGACGCCTGCCTTGAATGGTTTTCCCTCCCATTTTGGCGGAGAATTCAAGATTGCGGCGGGCAAGCCGTTGCTGGTCACCGATAATACCTGCACGGCGGCATCCAGCCGGAGGCGTTCCCGCGCAAGGTCAGCAGGCGAACCACGGACCTCGTCGAGAAGGCTCAAGGCCATCAGGGCCTTCCCGTCGGGACTCGTCGCTACGACTTCCTGTGGCTTGTTCTGAATGCGCCATTCGGGAGGAAACGACAGTGTGAACCCCATTTCCCCATGCTGAAAGGTATTTCCTCTTACGATTCCATGCTTGACCGAATCGCCGAAAATCATCCCTCGGGTGCGGCGCAGGAATTCTTCGCGCCGATCATCCGCCTTGCCGGGCTTTGCATACTGCTGTGCTTCGACGATCACCTCCTGCAGCCGTGTATCGTTATCCGGGTGAGAAGCAAACAGCCCGTGATATCGCCGTGGTTCCCGTCCTTCCTCCCGGGCGACCTCGATGTCGAACAGTTCCTGGTTCTTGAGCACGGCAATGACCTTGATCATTGCCTGCGGATCGTAGCCGCTTCGCGCAAGATATTCGGCGCCGAGACGATCTGCCTCCAGTTCGTGGCCACGCCCGTAGCCTGAAAGCAGAACGTTGCCGCTAAACCCCAGGAGGCTTTGTATGCCTTGCGCCAGTTGCCCTCCGAGTTGCGGGAGGAATACCGCTGCGGCAATTCCGCCCAGGGTGGTGGCGACGTTGGCGGCGGTTGCGGCGCTGTATTGCTGGATGCTGTGCCGCGCCGTGACATGGCCGATTTCATGTCCCAGCACGGCGGCAAGCTCGGATTCGGAGTTGAGGTAAGCCAGGATGCCGCGGGTCACGTAGATGTAGCCTCCGGGTAGGGCAAACGCATTCACCTCCGGGCTGTCGACAACGGTGAAATGATAATTCAGCTGGGGCCTATGGCTGTTTTTGGCCAGCTTCTGTCCGATTTCATCGACATAGTCCTGCAACGTGGGCAGGTCGTCATATACTTCATACGTCTTGCCTATTTCTGCAGCTGCCTGCTGCCCTTTGCGCATCTCGTCCGCTTCCGACATCAGGGTGAAATTCTTGTTTCCGGTAACCGGATTGACCGCGCAGGCGGTCAGCAGCAGGCAGACCAGCCCGACGAAAAGATTTAATACGCGCTCCATGACGTGTTAATTTTAGCTGTGACAATGATTCGCCAATAAAAAAGGCAGCCAAAGGCTGCCTTTAAATGCGGATTGATACGCTTCTTAAGCGGTCGCTTGTTTTTCGGCCTTCTTGCCGTACTTTTGACGGAACTTCTCCACCCGTCCCGCTGTGTCCACGATTTTTTGCTTTCCGGTATAGAACGGATGGCAAACCGAGCATACTTCGATATGCAGGGGCTTGCCCATGGTGGAACGCGTCTGGAACGTGTTGCCACAACTGCATGATACGGTAATTTCTTGATAATTTGGATGAATTCCTGATTTCATGGCTTTATCCTCTTTGCTCTTGTTCAAGCGGTGCTGTGCAGGGCCGCCAGCGAAAACCGCGTATTATCCACTAGTACGGGAGAGGTTACAACAGGATGTTCAGAAGCTGTGGTTGCGCGGGAGATGATATCGATGACGGTAAGCGCAGCCCTGTGTTTACGGGCCGGGTATTCCGCGGCTTCTTTCCGGCAAAAGCTGATCGAGCCTCGGTGCACGCAGGTCATTCCCGCTTAAATGCGGGATACAGAAAGAATCCTTATACCCGGCGCATCGAATCGAAGAAATCCGCGTTATTTTTGGTGGCCTTGATTTTGTCGAGCAGGAATTCCATTGCGTCCATGTCATCCATGGGATAGAGCAGTTTGCGCAGCACCCAGATTTTTTGTAGGACATCCGGCTTGATGAGCAACTCCTCCTTGCGGGTGCCGGAGCGATTGACATTGATGGCGGGATAGGTCCGTTTTTCCGCCATGCGCCGGTCGAGGTGGATTTCCATGTTGCCGGTGCCCTTGAACTCCTCATAGATGACATCATCCATGCGCGACCCCGTATCGACCAGCGCGGTGGCGATGATGGTCAGGGAACCGCCTTCTTCGATATTGCGGGCGGCACCGAAAAACCGTTTTGGCCGTTGCAGCGCATTGGCGTCGACTCCCCCGGTAAGCACTTTTCCGGATGCGGGCACCACGGTGTTGTAGGCGCGCGCAAGACGAGTGATCGAGTCCAGCAATATCACCACGTCTTTCTTGTGCTCCACCAGGCGCTTGGCTTTTTCGATCACCATGTCGGCCACCTGCACGTGCCGCACCGCGGGCTCGTCGAAAGTGGAAGAGACCACTTCACCCCTGACCGAGCGGATCATCTCGGTCACTTCCTCAGGGCGCTCGTCTATCAGCAATACCATCAGAATGACATCCGGATGGTTGGCGGCGATCGCGTGCGCGATATGCTGAAGCATTACCGTTTTTCCGGACTTGGGACTCGCCACTAGGAGGGCGCGCTGTCCCTTCCCAATGGGCGCGATGAGATCGATAATGCGGCTGGTTACATTTTCTTCAGCTTTGATATCGCGTTCCAGGAGCAGGCGCTGGGTGGGGAAGAGCGGGGTAAGATTTTCGAAGAGTATTTTGTGCTTGGAATGCTCGGGTGGTTCGTTATTGACCTTGTCTACCTTGACCAGCGCGAAGTAGCGCTCCCCGTCCTTCGGGGTCCGAATTTCGCCTTCTATGGAATCTCCGGTATGCAGATTGAAGCGCCGGATCTGGCTGGGTGAAACATAGATATCGTCGGGCCCTGCGAGATAAGACGTATCCGGGGATCGCAAGAAGCCGAAGCCGTCCTGCAATACTTCCAGAGTACCTTCCCCGAAAATGCTCTCGCCTTTGCGCGCTTGATTTTTCAGCAAGGCGAAAATCAAATCCTGTTTTCGCAGGCGGTTGGCTCCATCTATTTCATTGGCGATAGCCATCTCCACCAGTTCGGTGACGTGAAAGTTCTTGAGGTCGGATAAGTGCATGAGTGAAACCCGCGAAGGAGTAAACAGGCGTAAAGCGTCTGGAGCGTTGGGAAATGCTGACGGGGCGTAGCTAGATTTAGAAGCGGTTAGCCTGACCGGGTTCCGCTTTGCTTTAAATAAGGGAGGCTTGACTATAAGGTTAACGGGTTTAGATATGGCTGTCAATAAACGCAGTCAACTGGGATTTGGATAGCGCACCGACCTTGGTTGCTTCGATATTCCCATTCTTGAACAGCATAAGCGTGGGTATGCCGCGAATGCCGTATTTCTGCGGTGTGGTCTGATTCTCGTCGATATTCAGCTTCGCGATCTTGAGTCGATCTCCGTATTCTTTCGCCACTTCGTCCAGGATGGGAGCGATCATCTTGCATGGGCCGCACCATTCGGCCCAGTAGTCCACCAGCACCGGCACAGCTGCTTGCAATACTTCGGATTCAAAGGATCCGTCGGAAACATGATGGATATGCTGGCTCATTAGGCTCTCATTCAAAGGTTGATGTATTTATTTGGTTGGGCAAAGCGGCAGGGCTGAGGTATCCAAACCGCTTTCAGAGAACTCGGAATCGGAAAGCCGATCCCCGAAATTAACAGGGCCATTTCCCGCATGCCTGATCATTTTTATCGCGGGAGGTTCCTCATGCTCGGTATGCAGTATCCTAGCGAAAAAAGATGAGAAAGGGAAGAGTTCATTGCACCAAATTACAGGTAGCAGTCCGGACGCCGGAAGAAGAAGTCTACTCAGCCCATGGGGAAGCCCGAAGAAGCGCGGCATTCAGTTATCCTGCTGCTGGTTCCGTTCCTGTCCACGCTCCTGGAACTCGTCCGCAGAAATTTATTGGAGAGCTTTCAGGGCTCGGGTGCGGGAGGCCGTCCAGCGTTTATCGGATCTCCTCCGATTTTCCCCAGGAATCACGTAGTGTCACCGCCCTGTTGAATACGGGTTTGCCCGGCATCGAATCCTTGTCCGCGCTGAAGTATCCGTGCCGCTCGAACTGGAAGCGCTCTTCCGGTTGCGCCTGATCCAGCGAGGATTCCACCAGGGCGCTGATGATGTGTTTCGAATCGGGGTTGAGCGCCTCCTTGAAATCCCGTCCCCCCGCATCGGGATGGGGATGCGCGAACAGGCGATCGTAAAGCCGCACTTCCGCCTTTCCAGCATGTTTAGCCGAGAGCCAGTGGATATTGCCCTTGATCTTGCGTGTTTCCGCCCCCGGCGTGCCGCTCCGGGTATCGGGGTCATAAGTGCAGTGGATCTCCACGATTCCACCATCGGCATCTTTCACGATGTCGACACATTTTATGATATAAGCATAGCGCAGCCGTACTTCCTTTCCCGGAGAGAGGCGGAAATAGCCCTTGGAAGGCATTTCCATGAAGTCGTTGCGTTCGATGTAGACGATCTTCGTGAGAGGCAGGGTCCGGGTTCCAAACTCGGGCTTTTGCGGGTGATTCGGCGCAAGGCAATCTTCTTCCGCGTTTTCGGGAAAATTGTCGATCACGACTCTCAGCGGATCGATAACGGCGATGCGCCGGGGGGCGCGCTCGTTCAGATCCTCTCTCAGGCAGTCCTCCAGCACGCCCATGTCTATCCATGAATCAGCTTTGCTTACACCGATGCGCTCGGCGAACAGGCGGATGGACTGAGGCGTGTAGCCGCGGCGCCGCAAGCCCGCCAGGGTGGTCATGCGGGGGTCGTCCCAGCCATCGACTAGGCGATTTTCCACAAGCTCGATCAGCTTGCGCTTGCTCATGACAGCATAGGTGAGGTTCAGCCGCGCAAATTCGATTTGCTGAGGATGGCAGGGAAGCGCGTCGCTCAACTGGTCGAGCACCCAGTCATAGAGGGGACGGTGGTCTTCGAATTCCAGGGTGCACAGGGAATGGGTTATTTTTTCCAGCGAATCGGAAATGCAGTGGGTATAGTCGTACATCGGGTAAATGCACCACTTATCACCCGTCCGGTGATGCCAGACCCGGCGAATCCGGTAGATGACAGGGTCGCGCAGATTGATGTTCGGTGCGCTCATGTCGATTTTGGCGCGCAGGACATGCATTCCGTCAGGAAATTCTCCGGCTTTCATGCGGCGGAACAAGTTGAGGTTTTCCTGGATGCTTCGATCCCGGTAGGGGCTGTTGCGTCCGCTTTCGGTCAACGTGCCCCGGAAGTCGCGGATTTCATCCGCCGTCAGGCTATCGACATAGGCTTTGTCGCGGGTGATGAGGTATTCCGCGAATTGATATAGCTTGTCGAAATAGTCCGAAGCATAATGCATGCGGTCGCCCCAGTCGAAGCCGAGCCACCTGACCGATTCGATGATGGAATCCACATATTCCTGCTCTTCCTTTTCGGGATTGGTATCATCGAATCGCAGATGGCATTGCCCATCGTAATCATGGGCAAGGCCGAAATTCAGGCAAATGCTTTTGGCATGACCGATATGAAGATAGCCGTTCGGTTCCGGGGGAAAGCGGGTTTCCACCCGGCCGCTCCATTTGCCTGAGCGATTGTCTTCCTCGATGATGCCGCGGATGAAGTTGGAAGCAACGGCCGGGCTGTTCATTGGGTGCTCATGTTTCGGGTTATCCTCCTGGATATCATTGCTGCGCTTTTCATGCTGTTCCGATCCACCTGTTCGCGGCGGCCCGTTCATGCTGTTTCGGCCAGCATCTATTATAGTAGCAATCGCTTTCCTGAAGCCCGCCCCAGGTTTATTCCGGGTGTTCTGCGGCAGGGGAGCAGTTTTTCGATACCCGCAAACAACGCGGCGGCGGTATTTACACTAAACTGGTTAGCATGAAGCCTCTGACATTTTCCATTTTACGCACATTGAATGACGGCGAATTTCATTCGGGCGCGGCCATTGCGAAAATTCATGGCGTCTCGCGAAGCAGCGTGTCGAACGCATTGCGCGGACTGGATGAGGTGGGGTTGACGATACATAAAGTCCATGGCCGGGGTTACCGGTTGCGCGACCCGGTGCAGTGGCTGGAGCGGGACCAGATCCTGAAATATCTCGGACCGCAATCGGATGCCTTTGCCCTTGAAGTGCTGGATACCGTCGAATCGACGAACACTTTTTTGCAGCGCCGGGCCGCAGCGGAGTTGAACGCGAGGAATGATCGCATCCAGGTGGTGGCGGCGGAGTTGCAAACCGGTGGACGGGGGCGCCATGGGCGTAAGTGGCACTCTGGCCTGGGGGACAGCCTTACGTTTTCCCTGTTGTGGCGATTTTCCCAAGGTGCAAGTTTCCTGTCAGGTCTGAGCCTGGCAATAGGGGTGGCCATCCTGCGCGCGCTTGAATCTGCCGGGATACAGGGCGCTACCCTGAAATGGCCAAACGATGTGATATTCAATTTCTGCAAGCTTGCCGGCGTATTGATCGAATTGCAGGGCGACATGCTGGGTCCTACCGTTGCAGTGATCGGTATCGGCATGAACCTGAGATTATCGGACCCGGTGCGGGCGAGCATCCCCCAGGGTACGACAGACTTATTTTCCATGTCCGGCAAGATGCCGGATCGCAACCGGACGCTCGCTGCGCTACTGATCGAACTGTCCAGGGCGTTAAGGGAATTCGAGCAATTCGGCTTCCCATCCTTCAAGGAAGAGTGGACTGGCCGCCATGCCTACGAAAGTAAAACCGTGATGCTACATCTGCCTGATGGTTCGAGCCGGGAGGGCCAGGTGAAAGGCGTGGCGGACGACGGGTCGCTGCTCCTGTCGACGCCATCGGAAGTCCGCCGCTATAGCGGCGGCGAAATTACGCTGCGGAGGGCATTTTGAAATGAAACCATCCTTACCTCTTCTACTGGCGGTTGATTCCGGTAATACCCGAATTCAGTGGGGCCTGCACGATGGACAGGACTGGGTAAAGCAGGGGATCGTGGAGGTGGCGGGGATTCCGGAAGGAACGAAGGGAGTAGTGGAAGCGACGAATGGACTGGTCCTGCTGGATAAGGAATGGGAAGACATGGAGGAACCGGCCGAAATCATGGTATCCCACGTGGGGGGAGCCGGGCCAGCGGAAGAATTATCCAGATTATTCTTCCGCTGGCAGGCAAAGCCTCGATGGATTACCGCTGTCGCATACCAGTGCGGGGTGCGCAACTATTATGCTGAACCCTCGCAGTTGGGTTGCGATAGGTGGGCTGCGCTCATCGCCGCGTGGGAATTACAGCACCAGGGCTGTCTTGTGGTTGATGCGGGCACCGCCATGACTGTCGACGCGCTTTCCGATACGGGGGAATTTCTCGGCGGCATCATCACGCCTGGCCTTGCCTTGATGCAAAAGGCGTTGATCGAAAATACCGCTTCCCTGGAACAGGGAAACGGAAAGTTTTGCGAGTACCCGGATCGCACCGAGGATGCAATGTATACGGGTGCGCTGCTGGCAATGGCCGGGGCGGTGGACCGCATGGCGGTGATTCTTGCAGCTACGCTGGGGCGCGTACCCGATTGCATTCTCAGCGGTGGGGCGGCGCAGCAACTTCAGGCACGGCTCGATGTCACTACCGTGGTAATAGATAACCTGGTGCTGGACGGCCTCAGGATAATTGCGCGGGAAACGCCGGCCGCTGCTTCGGCAGCGAAACCCGATGCCGGCTGAAGACCGGATTTCTTTCATTTCTTTCTCTGTTCGCGGAGCTGGACCAACGATCATGTCGGTTTTTCACCCCACAACCTTTTTTACCACCGTCAACCGCTTGCAGGACCTGCCGTCCCCAGCCGGCATCGAGATTGCATTCGCGGGACGGTCAAACGCGGGCAAATCCAGCGCCATCAATTCCCTGACCAATCGCGGGAGGCTGGCTTTCGTCAGCAAAACGCCTGGCAGAACGCAGCACATCAACTTTTTCCGCCTGGGACGCGGCGGCTTTCTCGTCGATCTGCCGGGGTATGGTTACGCCAAAGTCCCTGCGGAAATCCGCGAGCATTGGCAGCATCTGCTCGGCACGTACCTCAGGACGCGGGAACCACTTCATGGACTGGTGCTCATAATGGATGTGCGGCACCCACTGATGCCCCTCGACCGGCAAATGTTGACCTGGTTTGCCGAAACCGGGAAACCGGTGCACGCGCTGCTAACGAAATCGGATAAACTCTCGCGGCAGCAGGCGGGAAAGGCGCTCCATGGCGTCACGCAATCTCTGCAAGAGGCTTATCCGCAATGCAGCGTGCAATTGTTTTCCAGCGCGACGCGCGAGGGGGTGGATCAGGCGGCTTCAGTTCTCGGTGGATGGCTTGGACTGGATCCCCTTCCATTGACCGGGGGTCTGCATAAACAGGAAACGAAAGACGGAGGGGATATCGATCCAGGAATGACGGGCATAAAAAACCCCCGGTTAAAGGGGAATAAAACCGGGGGCAAACTACCTTAATAGGGATTAAGGTACCCGCTCAGGGAGGAAAAGCGGGAGACAATCAAGCAACGTCTGTAACTAAGATAAGCAACTCGAGCACAAGTTCCCGAATTTTTGATTATTTCCTGTTAAAATTTAGTGGTTATTTACAAGTAATTGATTTTATATAATTAATATATGTCAGCTTTTAGCCGGTTTCCCCAAAAGAGAATGCGGCGCATGCGCCGCGATGGATTTTCCCGCAGTTTGATGCGGGAAAGCAGATTGCATGCCGATGACCTGATCTATCCGATATTCGTGCTGGATGGCGAAAAACGCGAGGAACCGGTACAGTCGATGCCCGGCGTGGTAAGGCAGACTCTAGACCTGCTGATGCATCGCGCAGAAAGCTGCCTGGAGCTTGGCATACCTGCCATGGCTCTTTTCCCTGTAGTCGACGCCGGCCTGAAGAATCTTACCGCATCCGAAGCGTTCAACCCGGATGGTCTGGTGCCCAGGGCCGTGAGCGAGCTCAAGAAGCGTTTCCCCGAATTGGGTGTCATTACCGACGTCGCGCTGGACCCATATACCAGCCATGGTCAGGACGGACTCATCGACGGCCAGGGTTATGTGCTGAACGACGAAACGATGGAAGTGCTGGCGCAGCAGGCTCTGATACATGCTCAAGCCGGGGCGGACGTTGTGGCGCCTTCCGACATGATGGATGGGCGCGTGGCCGCGATTCGCGCCATGCTGGAAGATCACAAATGCATCCACACGCGCATTCTCGCCTATTCCGCCAAATACGCATCGAGTTTCTACGGGCCATTCCGGGATGCAGTAGGCTCTGCAGCGAACCTGGGTTCAGGAAACAAGTACACCTACCAGATGGATCCCGCCAATTCGGACGAGGCGCTATGGGAGGTGGGGCTCGATCTGGAGGAGGGCGCGGACATGATCATGGTCAAGCCTGGCATGCCCTACCTCGACATCGTCCGTCGCGTGAAAGATCGATTCGGAGCTCCTACTTTCGTTTACCAGGTCAGCGGTGAATATGCGATGCTCAAGGCAGCGGCGCAAAACGGATGGCTGGACGAGCGAAGCTGCGTGCTGGAAGCGCTGCTGGCATTCAAGCGTGCGGGGGCGGACGGCATCCTCACCTATTACGCGATGGATGCGGCAAGATGGCTGGCGTCGCGCTGAATCGCCCTGCAGAGGGATGCGCGGCACCTGATGCAGTAATGTCCGGGCTTATTGCGAGAAAAATTCCTTGATTACATCCTCCGCCGATCTGAGCGCGTCATTCACTTTGTCTTTATCTTTGTCTTCGGCTTCGGGCGGCAGCTGTTCCTCGAGGAAGTGTTCGGTCATGGTGCCGGCCGCGTCCCGCAATCCGGTTTCAGGATTGATCTTGGCTGTGAGTACGCCCGGTGGAGGGGTAGTCTTCGCTACGGGAACGCCTTTCAAAGCCTTGCCCATGTAACTTATCCACATGGGCAGCGCGGCATGGCTGCCGGTTTCCTTGTCGCCCAGCGGTCTGGGATTATCGAAACCAATCCACGAGATGGCTACCAGATCCGGCTGATAGCCGCAAAACCAGGCATCGACATGGTTATTCGTGGTGCCGGTTTTTCCTGCCAGATCGTTTCGGCCCAACTGCTTGGCCTTGGTTGCGGTGCCACGCTGCACTACGTCCTCCATCATGCTGGTCATGAGAAACGCGTTACGCGGATCGATGATCTGCTTGGCATCCCGCCCGGCAATCACCGGTTCCGCTTTCACCAATATATTGCCTTTTTCATCTTCTATGCGCTGGATGAAGTAGGGCGATACCCGGAATCCCCCGTTGGCGAAAGCCGCATAGCCAACGGCCATCTGCATCGGCGTAACCGAGCCCGCGCCCAGCGCCATGGGCAGATAGGGCGGATGAAGCTTTGGATCGAATCCGAAACGGGCGACGTAATCCTGGGCATATTGCACTCCGATGGCCTGAAGGATACGAATCGACACCAGGTTCTTGGATTTCGCAAGCGCCTCTCGCATGCGCAGGGGGCCGTCGTAGCTGCCGTCGAAGTTTCGGGGTTCCCACTCTTCACTTCCGGTTTCCTCCGCGGTAAAAGACAGCGGCGCATCATTGATGATCGTGGCGGGAGTGAAGCCCTTTTCCAGGGAGGCGGAGTAGATGAAGGGCTTGAAACTCGAACCCGGCTGGCGCCAGGCCTGGGTGACATGGTTGAACTGGCTGCGGTTGAAATCGAATCCGCCGATCATGGCGCGAATCTCGCCGTCACGGGAGTTGATGGATACCAGCGCTGCCTCGACCTGGGGAAGCTGCGCAATCTGCCAGCCTTTATCGCTCTTCCGTATGCGGATCAATGAGCCCGGACGGATATGCTTCTTGTCCGCCTTGTTCGCCAGGAATTTCTGGGCGAATTTGAGCCCGTCGCCGCTTATTTCGATGATCTCCCCGCCTTTGCGGTAGGCCTTGATCAGCTTGGGGTCGGCGGCAAGCACCACGGCAGCAAGAAGATCATCGCTATCAGCCACTTCCGTGAGCGCATCTTCAAGTATCTCATCCCGGTTGGAGGCGGTGGCGGGCAATTCGAGCACTGCTTCGGGGCCGCGATATCCATGCCGCCGGTCATAGTCGACCACCCCCTGCCGCACTGCCTGGTATGCCGCATCCTGGTCGAGCTTCCTTACGGTGGTGTAGACCTTGAATCCCTTGGTGTAGGTGGCATCCTGGTATCGGTCATAGACCGCCTGGCGTGCCATCTCGGCGATATACTCGGCCCTCATCGGAAATTCCTGCGATTCACGCTTGACATGCAGCGGCTGGTCTTCCGCCAGCTTGAACTCCGCCTTGGAAATATACCCCAGTTCCTGCATGCGCCGCAGAACATAAAGCTGGCGCGTCTTGGCGCGCTTGGGATTGACCACCGGGTTGAAGCGTGATGGGGCTTTGGGCAGGCCTGCAAGCATCGCCGCCTCGGGAAGGCTCAGCTTTTGCAGGGGTTTTCCGAAATAAACCTGGGCGGCGGCGGCAAAGCCGTATGCGCGCTGTCCGAGATAGATCTGATTGAAGTAGAGTTCGAGTATTTCGTCCTTGCTCAGGCTGTGCTCGATCTTGAAGGCCAGTAGCGCCTCGCTGAATTTTCGGGTAAGCGTTTTTTCTTTCGTCAGGAAAAAATTCCGGGCCACCTGCATCGTTATGGTGCTGGCGCCCTGCCTTACTCCTCCCGAGGTGAAATTCGAATAGGCGGCGCGCAATATGCCGATATAGTCGACTCCGCCGTGCTGGTAGAATCGGTCGTCTTCCGCGGCGATGATCGCCTGCTTCAACTGCGTGGGCGCCGTACTGATCTTGACCACCTCCCTGCGCTCTTCACCGAATTCTCCGATCAGCAGGCCTTCAGCGCTATATACCCGAAGGGGAATCTTGGGCCGGTAATCCGTCAGGGTCTCGAGCGAAGGCAGCGAAGGAAGCGTTACCAGCGCCGCAAAAACAGCGAGGAGAATTACGAATAAGCCCAATGCGAGAAGTGCGGCGAGTGGGTAGATCCACCGGCGCATCAGCATGTGAGGGGAGCAGGAAAAGGGTTCAAAAGGAGCATGCGCGCAATTATAGCAAGCTAGGGTTCAATCTCGGGAAAGGGGGGAGATAAATATGAAGCAGCCTGCTCGCGTCGCGCCGTATTTCGGGTTAATGGTCAATGTCAGGTATCGCAATTATAAAGGCTGGAGCCGGAAAGGGCACGAACGGCGGGATCCATCCGTGAGAACACGCATCGGTTTCGGCTGGCAGCAACGGAGCTTGTTCAGGGCCTCTCTTGTATTCCGGGGCTGCTGCCGATGCAGAAGCAAGCAGGGAGGAAAAGTAATCCCTATGAAGAACAAACCAAGGGAATGGAATTGCCAGTCAGAACAGCAAGGGATTCTTCGTAAGCGCGACCAGCACGATATAAAAAAAGACGGCCTGGGCCGCTATCAATGCCAGGATTCTTGTCCGGCGGGTTTTTCCATACTTCAATGCCGTCATGCCCAGAACGATGTAAAGCAGCAATCCGCCGACCTTTGCACTGAGCCAGGAGTCGTGAATCGGATCCTGATTGATTCTGATGGCGAGCGTAATGGCGCTGGCCAACAGTACCGTGTCCACCACATGCGGCATGACCTTTACCCAGCGTCGCTGCATTGCAGCGGAGCCTTGCAACATCCATATGCTGCGCAGTGAAAACAGCAGGTAGCTGACCACGACGCTGCTGACATGGATCATTTTTATTGCCGCGTAACTCATGTGCCGGATTTCCTAGGACCTGTTAATACTTGTTTTGCCTCCGCGTTGCTGCGTGCGCAACCTGAAGGGATGGGATGAAATTTTACCCGATCCATCGTTATTCGCCGCAGAGCTTACCCCGCCGGGCGGTTCGTGTCTCTTTCCGGCGGAAATCCGGCACTGCCATGGGTGTGAAATAAGTGTCAACGGATCCTAGCTTCCGGGCATCCAGCCATGGCTGCCGGCCACCGCACCCGCGACAGCGACAAGGCTCAGGCTTAGCAGTATCCAGTGCATGCGCTGGGCCGACGAAACCGAATTTCCCGTATTATCCGCGACGTTTTTTTGTATCTTCTTGCGCAACACCAGCGGCTCCGCGATGAACAGCACCAGGGTGAATATCAGCCATACCAGGACCATGGCGTGCATCCACCAGAAGCGCAGCTCGGCGAAACGGCTCCAGGCGTCGAGCAGGTGGACCATGTAAAACCCGCTCAGGCCGACCAGCAGAGTGGTGAAGCGCGCCTGGGCGGCGAAGCGGTGCTCGATTCGCCCAAAAAAATCCGTGCGCTCCTCGGCGGAGCGCATTTTCGATATAGTGGGAAGCAGGACGGTGGTGACCATTGCTACTCCACCAATCCACAGCACGACTCCCAATACGTGCAATACCCGGGCAAAGGCAAATTCATTCATTGCGGTACGATCCTTTACGATTTTGTTTAGCCGCCATGTTGGCGCTTGGCGCGCGACAGCACTTCCCAAGCTTGGACTCGGCTTCATCCATGGAATTCACTGTGGAATCGAATTGAATCAGATGAGCTGCCTGCTTTACCGCTGGTTTTCCGGCATGGCCGGCGGTTCAGGCTGGAGAACCTGGCACTACTCCAGCGCTTCCACGCGCAGGGGCTCACACGCAGCGAGATCGGATTCGCTGCATGGCGGCAGCTGTACGGATATCTCACGTAGAGCGGTGCGCAAACCCTCTTCGAGAGTCGGGTGATAAAAAGGCAGGCGCAGCATATCCTGTACGGTAAGGGACCGGTCGATGGCCAATGCCAGGAGGTGGGCCATATGCTCGGCCGCAGGCGCGACCATTTCCGCTCCAAGCAGCCGGCCACTTTTTCGATCCGCGTACAGGCGGAGGATGCCATGGTTGCGCTGCGCCATGCGGGCTCGCCCCTGGTCCTCGAAATGCACCGTCCCGGTCAACATGTGTTGGCTATCCAGGGACTCCAAGCGCTTTCCTACGATGGCGATGCCGGGGTCGGAAAAAACGATCGACAGGGGTATTCGCCGCTTGAAGCTGAGAGGCGCGGGGCGTGTGGCGTTGATTCCGGCTATGTGCCCACCATCCGCCGCTTCATGCAGGATCGGAGCCTGACGGTTGGCATCCCCCGCCAGAAAAACCGGCAGGTCGGCAACTTGCATGGTGTTGGGATCCACGGTCGGCAGCCCTTGCTCGTCGAGTTCCACTTCCAGCGTTTCAAGTCCCAGGCCATCAATATTGGGGCGTCGCCCGAGCGCGACGAGAACGCTATCGCAGGCGATGTCGCCGTTATTCGTGCTCACGTGTACCTGACCGTTGTTCATGCGGAGGTCCGCCTTCTCCCCCGCCAGCAATGAAAATTCCTTGCCCAGAAGATCCATCGCGACGGCATTGACTTCGGGATCGCTCAACTTGGCGATATTCTTGTCTTTGCTGAATGCGCTTACGTTGAGGCCTAGCCGCGAAAGTGCCTGTGCCATCTCCACGCCGACGGGCCCCACGCCTAGCACCCCCATGCGGGAAGGCAGCGTGTCCTGTTCGAATAATGTATCCGTGGTCAATAGTTTTCCGCCGAGCGCCTGCCATTGTTGCGGGACCACGGGATGGGATCCGGTAGCAAGGACGATGCCGCGAGCATGGAGTATGCGTCCGTTTACTTCTACCCTTCCCGTACCGAGCAATCGTGCGCGGCCGGATATGGCGCGCCCGCCCAGGTCGCTGGTTGCTTGCAGCGTGCCTGCTACGAATCCATCCCTGAGCTTTCGCACTCGCCGAAGCGCTGCCGCAATATCGATCGTGACACCTTCCGCTCCCCGGATACCGAATTCGTCGAAGCGGGTGCGCCGATGAAATGCATTGGCCGCTTCGATCAGGGCTTTGGAAGGCATGCAGCCTACCCGGGCGCAGACTGTGCCCCATGGACCATCATTGATGATGGCGAAATTATTCGTGCGCTTCCTGACTTCCCGCAAGGCGGAAAGGCCTGCCGTTCCGCCCCCCACAATAATGACGTCCAGTACGTCGCCCATGGTTTTCCTAGGTAAATTGTTACGCGCTGCGCTGTATTGCCAACCCTTGTATATTCAGCTCATGCCGGTCCGGCAATGGCCGGCGGCCGATTCCATGCTTGAATCAAAGACATCCTGTCGACCAGAATCGCTGTCTTCCCGGACGGCAGGGCAATGAACGACTCCGGAGTTGCCGGGAAAATCCGCACGGCGAGCGGCCGAAGTTGCTACTCCTGGGGCGCAGCCTCCATTGCCGGCGGGGCGGAGCCAGCCTGGTCGCCGAAACCGGTTTGGTTTTGCGGCGATGCTTTTCGTCCGGCCGGGCCGGCGCTGTCAGCCGATTTACCCGATTTTCCGGCACCGGATGGCTTGGATTTCGTTTTGGAGGCCAGCCAGTCGCGGGAAATTTTTTGCGCTTGCACCAGTTGCCGGGTGTTGAGGGAGCGCATGACGTCATCCCGCGCGCCCACCGCCTGCTGCACTCCCGCGGCCGCAGCCAGGTTCAGCCAGACATAACTCTGCACCTGATC
This sequence comes from Nitrosospira sp., assembly GCA_035547595.1. Classification (GTDB taxonomy): domain Bacteria; phylum Pseudomonadota; class Gammaproteobacteria; order Burkholderiales; family Nitrosomonadaceae; genus Nitrosospira. Next base: position 62,059 of record DASZUL010000070.1, on the reverse strand, counting down.
GACGGCAAGTCCGTATCCGCTGCGATAGATGAGCCCCAGCTCATATTGCGCCAGGGCGTAGCCTTGTTCCGCTGCGAGCTTGAGCCATTTCGCAGCCTCGGAAAAATCCTGCAGCGCTCCATTGCCGGTGAGATACAGAAGCCCGAGCTTGTACTGTGCATCGCTGTCCCCCTTTTCGGCGCTTTCTTCATAGAGCTGCACTGCGAAATGGTGGTCATCCACCTTGTTTGTTTTTGGAAAGTCCCGCGGTTTTCTTTCTTCTGCGGAGATATCGGCACGATCGGGTGGTTTCGAACCTGAGGCGCCCCCTTGGCCTGGCTGCTTCGGGGGAGCGGGGGGCGGCGGTTTTTTGGCGGCGGGGGCGGATTTTTCCGTCTTGGCCGGGGTATCCGCTATTTCCGCCACGTCGGTCATGGAGCCGTAGTACCCGTCGACGTTATGGGTGATCGCCAGCCATACGACACCCACCAGCAGGCCGCCCACGCCCAGCATGGACGCCGCCGCAATATAGGCATTCGGGTTGGGTACCCAGAAGCGCTCCTTGCATTCCCTGCAACGTATCGGTTTACGGAACCACATCGCGGCGGTACGTTCGCCGCTTCTGACACGAGATCCGTGCGTCTTTTCACTTCCGCACTTGATACATTTCCTGGGCATGATACTCCACCGGTCCTGCTATTCTGCTTTAAGACGGCAAATATTCCAGTTATCTGCGCTATCCGCATATTGACTGCGCGGACCGGACAAGCACCAACCTGTTCCCGGCATGATATTCTTTTTATGTAGTTTTCGATATAGCAGCGGAAATAGCGGGAGACTAGATTCCCGCACCGCCATCGTATACCTCGTTGCGTATTTGGGCCTGGGAAATGGTACTGCCCGGCGGTACGCTGCGGGTAAGCCAGACATTGCCGCCGATGGTCGAGCCTTGGCCAATGGTGATGCGGCCGAGTATGGTTGCTCCCGCATAAATGACTACATCATCCTCCACGATGGGATGGCGCGCATTGCCTTTGACCAGCGCACCGTGCTCGTCCACGGGGAAGCGCTTGGCGCCAAGGGTTACCGCCTGGTAGAGACGGACATGCTCACCGATGATCGCAGTTTCTCCAATGACTACGCCGGTTCCGTGATCGATAAAGAAGCTTCCTCCGATCTGTGCCCCTGGATGTATCTCGATACCTGTGGCCGAGTGGGCGATTTCGGAAATCATGCGCGCAATCAGGGGAACGCCCAGGCGATAAAGCTCGTGCGCAAGGCGATAATGCGTGATTGCCGTTATGCCGGGATAGCAAACCAGGACCTCGTCGATGCTCCGGGCTGCGGGGTCGCCCTCGTACGCTGCCTGGATGTCGCTGTCGAGCAGGCTGCGGATATGCGGCAGGCGCTGTGCAAAAGCCTTGATGATGGCAAAGGCCTGTTCCTGGTCCTGGTCGCTGATGGTTTCGAGGCCGGAAACAAAGCGGAGCTCGCGGCGCACTTGCACCAGCAATTCCCGAAGCGTGACATCCAGTGTGTGTCCGACATAGTAGTCCACGCTTTCGTTGGTGAGCTCGGGTAAGCCGAGCCGGTTGGGAAACAATATGGCGCGCAAGCCATCCGCCACGCCAACCAGCACCTTCCGCGAGGGAAGCTTGGGTGGCTTGTTCTGCCTTTGCCGGTTCTCCAGCGATTTCATGCGCAGCTCCCGCAACTGGGAGACTACGCTGTCGATCTGTAAACTTGCGCCTTTCAATGCCATATCGCTCCTTTGGTTCAGAGGTTGCCTATGCCAGGGGCCGCTTCATGCGAGCAGATCTTCGAAAAGAATCGAGCTTAGATATCGCTCTCCGGAGTCCGGCAGGATGACGACGATCGTTTTGCCCGCACTGTCGGGCCGCTTGGCATATCTCGCCGCGACCGCGACCGCTGCTCCGCAGGAGATTCCCGAGATGATGCCTTCCTCCCGCGCGAGACGGCGCGCATAGTGCACGGCTTCCTCGTTGCTGACCTGCTGGATATCATCGACGAGTGCGAGATCCAGGTTTGCGGGCACGAACCCTGCGCCTATTCCTGGAATCTTATGGGGAGCCGGCTTCATGGTTTCGCCGGCGCGATGTTGCGTCAGCACGGGACTGGCCGAAGGCTCGACAGCAACCGACCAGATCGCTTTTTTCCTGGTGTGCTTGATATATCGCGATACCCCGGTCATGGTTCCCCCCGTACCCACACCCGCGACAAAAATATCGATCGACCCATCGGTATCGTTCCAGATCTCGGGTCCGGTGCTTTGTTCGTGGATGGCAGGATTGGCAGGATTGGTAAATTGCTGCAGCAGGACGTAACGGCCGGGGTCGGAAGCGACAATTTCCTCGGCTTTTGCCACCGCTCCCTTCATGCCTTTTGCGCTTTCGGTCAAAACCAATTTTGCGCCATAAGCGGAGAGCAGCTTGCGGCGTTCCACGCTCATGCCTTCGGGCATGGTTAAAGTCAACGGGATGCCGCGCGCCGCGGCAACAGAAGCCAGGGCAATGCCGGTATTGCCACTGGTAGGCTCCACCAGTTCTTTTCCGTCGCGAAAGAGCCCGCGTTGCTCGGCGTCATCGATCATCGATGCCCCTATGCGACACTTGATCGAATAGGCGGGATTGCGTCCCTCGATTTTGGCCAGCACAACCGCAGGGGCGCCATCGATTACACGATTCAGCCGGACCAGTGGCGTATTTCCGATCGACTGCGAGTTATCTTTGAACCATGGCGGCATGCCGCAGCTTCCTTGTGTTGGGTTTATTTACGTATTTGTTACGGCAGAGGCTTTAATGATAGCCGTGGCGCAGCAGGGTATGAGCGCGAGATTCTACACTCTGACAGAGTCCGAAAGCGAATGTTCAGGCCCTGGTCTGGGGTGGGTACGTTTGCCGGCAGCGGTTTGTTGCCGGACAGAAACCAGAAACATGACTTCAAGGATTCCCTGGTGGCCGTCAATGCTGCTGCAGGGAAATAGGGAAACCGTGCGGAGTCGATTATAATGCCAGATTCGACTCCCTTCTAAGCCTTCCGGCCAATAAATGCGGCGGCATTCCGGTTTGTCCGATGCAATGAGCGATGAGTTTTCTTGATTTACCCGTGGCGAGTCTCGCCGAAGGGGTGGTACGGCTGCCCGGCTCGAAAAGCATTTCCAACCGGGTATTGCTGCTTGCCGCGCTTGCGGAAGGAACCACGCTGATACGCGACGTGCTCGATTCGGATGATACCGCCCGGATGCTGGATGCGCTCGAGATTCTCGGTGTTTCGATCAGCCGGGCGGGTGGAAACGATTATCGAATCCAGGGTATCGGAGGAAAGTCACCGCTCCATTTCCCGGTTGAGGAAGCCGATTTATTCCTGGGCAACGCCGGAACCGTGTTCCGCCCTCTGACTGCTGTCCTGTCGCTGACAGGGGGACACTACCGTCTCTCGGGCTCGCCGCGCATGCATGAAAGGCCGATCGGTGATCTGGTCGACGCGTTGCGCCAGCTGGGAGCGAATATAACGTATAGCGGGGTTGAGGGTTTTCCTCCCCTCCTGATCATGCCGGCAGACATCCGCGCTACCGGGGTAACGGTCAGGGGAGATGTATCCAGCCAGTTCCTGACAGGCCTGCTGATGGCGCTGCCCTTGTGCGCGTTTTCCGGGAGAAAGCCGCTGACGATAAGCATGGAGGGGGAATTGATTTCCCGGCCCTATATCGAAATTACGCTTGCCCTGATGACCCGTTTCGGCGTCGCCGTCGAGCGTGAGGGATGGGGCCGGTTTACCCTGCCTTCCGGGCAACGCTATCGCAGTCCGGGCGAGATGCGGGTAGAGGGTGACGCATCCTCGGCTTCTTATTTTCTTGCCGCTGGGGCCATCGCTGCAGGCCCGGTGAGGGTGGAGGGGATAGGGCAGGGAAGTTTGCAGGGGGATATCCGCTTTGCAGACGCGCTGGAACAGATGGGCGCGCGGATCGGCAAGGGTGACGACTGGATAGAGGCGCGTGCACCGGAGGCGGGTGGTCTTCGTGCCATCGACCTCGACTGCAACGCTATTCCCGACGCAGCCATGACATTGGCCGTGGTGGCGCTATTCGCCAACGGAACCACAAAACTCAGGAATATAGCCAGCTGGCGAGTCAAGGAAACCGACCGCCTGGCTGCTATGGCACATGAACTGCGCAAGCTGGGCGCGAGGGTGGAAGAAGGCCGGGATTCATTGACCATTCAGCCGCCTCCAATGGGACAATTCACCCCTCACGCTTCCATAGGGACTTATGACGATCACCGGATGGCGATGTGCTTCTCGCTGGCATCCTTCGGCGCGCCTGTTCGCATCGAAGATCCAGGATGTGTTTCCAAGACTTTCCCCGGGTATTTTGAAAAATTCGCTGCAATAACAGGCCCTGGAACATAATTCCGACCAGCAAACTCATCGAGGCATCGTAAATGACAGAAGAGGCAGAAAACAGAATTCCGGTTATCGCGATCGATGGCCCTTCAGCTTCCGGCAAAGGCACTGTTGCGCTGCTTGTGGCAAAAAATCTCGGGTTCCACTATCTCGACAGCGGTTCGCTCTATCGTCTCGTAGCGCTGGCTGCGATACGGTCGGAAGTGGATCTGGATGATGAAAAAGCATTGAGCGGGATTGCCGGCAATCTGGATGTGTCTTTTGTCGACGCGGAGATACGCCTGGGAGGCCAGAACGTGGCGGATGACATCCGGGCGGAAGCATGCAGCAATGCCGCGTCGCAGGTAGCTGCCTACCCGCGGGTAAGAAGCGCGCTATTGGACCGCCAGCGTGCATTTCGCCAGGACCCGGGTCTGGTGGCGGATGGGCGTGACATGGGCTCGGTAGTGTTCCCCGAAGCGATGCTCAAGGTATTTCTTACCGCAAGCCCGGAAATACGGGCGGAAAGGCGCTATAAACAGTTGATGGGCAAGGGAATCGATGCTAACATTGCCACCCTTTTGCAGGATATACGGGACCGGGATGCGCGAGATACCAATCGCAGCCTGGCGCCGTTGCAGTTGGCCGCCGGGGCAAGTCTGCTGGATACGACTTCGCTCGATATTCAGCAAGCGGTCGACAGCGTATTGAAGCTGTATGCGGAAGCCCGTGCAAAGAGCGCCTCAAAGCCATCGTAGTTTCAGAAACTCCCAAACTCTTGCAACTCCGGGAATTGCGGGTGATCTTATCTCTGAAGTGGAAAGTGGTATTCGGGACGCGGCAATCATAAGCTCTGCCGGAAGGGTTTCTTGCCGGAGGCATGAGCCAAAACGGCCCAAGCCCGGGTGCTGACAGGACACTAATGGTTTTCTCAAGCAACTGATTTATTCGTGCCGCCGTTTTTTCCTCCTTTCCTATCAGGAGGGGGGAGGAAAGCGCAGCGGTTATTATCAACTTACTCGCTCCATCCTGTTTTTCGTGATGGAGTTACAAAATCAGGTTTTTTACAATGAGCATTGCATCCCCCGCTACAGATTTTTCCGAAAGTTTTGCAGCGTTATTCGAGGAAAGCCTTTCCCGCCAGGAAATGCGAGTCGGTGAAGTCATCACGGCCGAGGTTGTCCGTGTCGACTACAACATCGTCGTCGTGAATGCCGGCCTCAAATCGGAAAGCTTCATCCCCGTTGAAGAATTTAAAAACGACCGCGGCGAAATAGAAGTCAAGCCGGGCGACTTCGTAAGCGTGGCCATCGAAGCGCTGGAGGATGGCTATGGCGAAACCCGCCTGTCGCGCGATAAGGCTAAGCGCCTCACAGCCTGGCATGATCTCGAAGCCGCCATGGAGAGCGGTACGATCGTCAAGGGCCTGGTAAGCGGCAAGGTCAAGGGCGGGCTGACCGCGATGATCAACGGTATCCGTGCTTTCCTACCCGGCTCGCTGGTGGATATCCGCCCAGTGAAAGATACGACTCCTTATGAAAACAAGGAGATGGAATTCAAGGTCATCAAACTCGACCGCAAGCGCAACAATGTCGTGGTATCGCGGCGAGCGGTGCTCGAAGAAAGCCAGGGAGCGGATCGCCAGTCGCTGCTTGCAAACCTGACCGAAGGCGCCGTGGTGAAGGGCATTGTCAAGAACATAACGGATTACGGTGCATTCGTGGACCTGGGCGGCATAGATGGCCTGCTGCATATTACCGATCTCGCATGGCGCCGCGTCAAGCATCCATCCGAGGTCATCAGTGTCGGCGATGAAGTGACCGCCAAGGTATTGAAATTCGACCAGGAAAAAAACCGGGTTTCGCTGGGAATGAAGCAGTTGAGCGAAGACCCGTGGGTGGGACTCTCGCGGCGCTATCCGCCGCATACCCGCCTGTTCGGCAAGGTCAGCAACCTCACCGATTACGGCGCGTTCGTGGAAATCGAGCAGGGAATAGAAGGACTGGTGCACGTGTCCGAAATGGACTGGACCAATAAGAACGTCTATCCCTCGAAAGTCGTGCAGCTGGGCGATGAGGTGGAAGTGATGATCCTGGAGATCGACGAGGAACGCCGGCGTATTTCCCTGGGCATGAAGCAATGCAAGGTCAACCCCTGGGAAGACTTCGCGATGAATCATCAGAAAGGCGACAAGGTGCGCGGACAGATCAAATCCATCACCGACTTCGGCGTCTTCATCGGGTTGCAGGGAGGCATCGATGGATTGGTGCATTTATCCGACCTTTCCTGGAACCAACCGGGCGAGGAGGCGGTGCGGAATTACAAGAAGGGCGACGAAGTCGAAGCCGTGGTGCTGTCGATAGATGTCGAGCGGGAGAGGATTTCGCTGGGAATCAAGCAACTGGAGGGCGACCCGTTCAACAGCTTTGTTTCCCTGCATGACAAGAACAGCATCGTGAAAGGGACAGTAAAATCGATCGATGCCAAGGGCGCGGTGATTGCGCTGGAGAATGACGTCGAAGGTTACTTGCGTGCTTCCGAAGTTTCTCGCGACAGGGTGGAGGATATTCGTTCCCATCTGAAGGAGGGGGACACGGTTGAGGCGATGGTGATCAACATCGACCGCAAGAACCGGGGCATCAACCTCTCCATCAAGGCGAAGGACATGCTGGAAGAATCCGACGCCATGCAGAAGGCGGCGGCGGACAGTTCCGCGAATGCCGGGACAACGAGTCTTGGCGCCCTGCTCAAAGCCAAGATGGATGTCAAGAATACAGAGTAAAGGGACAACAATGACAAAATCCGAACTGATCGCAAGGCTCGCAGCTCGTTATCCTCAACTGGTGGCGAAGGACGCGGAACTTGCCGTCAAGGTGATACTTGATGCCATGGCCAAGAGTTTAGCGCAGGGTCAACGTATCGAGATTCGCGGATTTGGCAGCTTTGACCTGAACTACCGCCCGCCGCGCGTCGGCCGTAATCCGAAATCGGGAGAAAAAGTGCGTGTTCCCGAGAAGTATGTTCCCCATTTCAAGGCAGGCAAGGAAATGCGGGAACGGGTCGACCAGAAAGGCTAGCAGCGCGGACGTGCGAAGCTTGGTGGAAATGCGGGGCGCGTCCAGTTGAATCGATCGTCGAGGAATATGACTCATGCGTTATCTCGCCTGGTTTCTGCGCATTGTGCTTTTCCTTCTGCTGCTCGGCTTCGCCATGCGGAATACCGACCAGGTGACGCTGCACTATTATTTCGGCTATGAATGGAATGCGCCTCTCGTCCTGGTCCTGTTGTTGTTTTTCACGCTGGGTGCGGTTATCGGAGTGCTTTCCTGTCTGGGCAAGATATTCAAGCTGAGGCGGGAGAGTTCCTCCTACAAAAAGAAATTCCTGGCTTCGGAGGAACGAGGGTAATCTTTGCCTGCAAAGGCGAAGGATGATCCTGCCGCATTAGCCTTTTCTTCCCGCTATTGGGACGGCCAGTTCCGATTTCTCCATTGCATGAATAATCCCCGCATCATCGTCGCCCTGGATTTTGCCGAAGCGGAGCAGGCGCTGGCGTTGGCAAAGCGCCTCCATCCCGCTTTATGCAGAGTCAAGATAGGCAAAGAGCTTTTCACCGCCGCCGGTCCGCAACTGGTGGAAAGCATCATGCGCCAGGGATTCGACGTCTTCCTCGACCTGAAATTTCACGATATTCCCAATACAGTTGCGAGTGCCTGCAAGGCGGCGGCGAAGCTGGGCGTATGGATGCTGAATGTCCATGCACTGGGGGGAAGAAAAATGCTTTCGGCGGCCCGCGACGCGGTACCTTCCCGCGAAACCAGACTCATAGCCGTTACCCTGCTTACCAGCCTCGGCCAGGAAGACCTCGAGGAAATCGGCCTAAAGGGGAATCCAGCGGAAACGGTTCAGCGTCTTGCCCTGCTGGCGCATGACTGCGGCCTGGACGGCGTGGTGTGTTCCGCGCTCGAAGCCCGCCAGCTGCGAAACAGGATCGGCGATGCCTTCTGCCTGGTTACCCCCGGAATTCGGCCTGCCGATACGGCAGCAAATGAGCAGAAACGGGTGGCGACCCCGAGGGAAGCAATTGAAAACGGTTCGGATTACCTTGTCATTGGCAGGCCCATTACCCAAGCCAGGGATCCGATAGCGGTTCTGCAACGGTTAAGCGATGAAATCACGGGGCAGTAGAAGATTGATTTTGAATCTTCTTTTTTCCGGTAATGTATTCAATTTTTTCTTCCCGGCTTGGCCTTACCGGCTACCCGCAAGCAGGTGCATATATTACGGCGGCATTGCGTTGATCTCACATTGACCCTTTTAATAGTAGGGCGTAAAGTAAACGAAGAAGTCCAGAAAGTATCCGGGATTTCAAGCGTATTCCGTCCACCCCTGCTGGAGGATCATGCCATGTCCGATTTTCACGTCTTGTCCGCGAGGCGGCTTGCCGGCACCGTCCGGATAGTTTCCTCGGCTTTGCCCAAACCAGTAACCTTGCTCTCACCCGCTCTGGAAGTCATGACCGACCTGCGCTATACGCACGCAGCGGTTATCGATACCGCAACCTCGATGGAGGCGGCCAATGCTTATATGATAAAGCGGGGCGTGCGCTCGCTGCTGGTGCTTGACAGGGATAAAAATCTCTGCGGCTTCATCACCGCCTCCGATATCCTCGGCGAGAAGCCGCTTCGCTTCATCCAGGAGCGCCAGGTAAAACATAATGAGATCCTGGTAGCGGATATCATGACTCCCCTCGAACGGCTGGAGGCCGTCACCATCGAGGAAGTTCAGCGAGTCCGGGTTGGGGACGTCATTACCAGCTTGCAGGATAGCGGCCGGCAGCATTCCCTGGTGATAGCAAGCGATGAAAGTGGAACACCGGTGGTCTGCGGCATCTTCTCCCTGACACAGATAGAGAAGCAGTTGGGTGTCACCATTCCATCTCTGGAAGTTGCCAGGACATTTACGGAAATCGAGGCGGCACTGATACATTGATAGCGCGACAGGGTCCTCGTCGTCCATTGCCGTTCCTTTGTTCCTGCCATCAAAGGTGGCATGGATCGGCGCGTGCGGACCACTGGGCCAGACAGAAGGCGGGCGGTGTCCTTTCCGGCCTATACGGGATTCGGGTCCGTGCTACAGGAGTGTAGAGGGGGAGTTCGTTTCCTGGGTGAGGGACTCTTCCCGCTTGCGCTCGATGCACACGCCGAGTTTTTTTACTCCGCGTATTGCGCCCGGCTTCGCCACGCTGATCTTGGTCCAGGGCGAACCGAACTCCACCAGGATGATCTGGGCGATATGCTCGGCCAGAGCTTCCAGCAGGGAAAAGTGCTTCTGCGAGAGCGTCTCGTTTATGCGCTGGACGATGAGAGCGTAGTCCAGCGCATCTTCGAAATTATCCGTGTGACAGGCGCGGCTGTGAGGAAGCGCTATTTCCAGGTCGAGCTGGATGACCTGTTGCGCGTCGCGCTCCCACGGATAAATGCCGATCAAGGTTTTGACCTTGAGTTCATGCAAAAAGATAATGTCCACTGAATCAGCCTATAATATTGGTTCTTATGGGTTCTCGGGTTATACGCTTCAGGCTGTGCCGGAGCTTGGTAATGGCCAATTTTTCATTATGATGTCCCACCTCCAGGTGCAGTAGGATATGGGGTTGCCGGCTACCGGATGTTCCCAGAGCAGGTATTCTGGTCGCGCCGCCGTCCCGGCCATCGGAAGTTTACCAGCAACATTCCACCCAGAGAATTGATTGAAAGATTGCCAGCACTGCGGGTGAATTTTGCTCCGGCATGCATCAGACCTGTTTTCTGGTCTCATACCACCGCAATAGGACTTTCTTGGAAATAACGCAAGTTTCATGATTGCAGCGGCTGCCGTGCTGACGGCTTATCTGCTCGGATCCATATCCTTTGGCGTGCTGGCAAGCCGGTTCTTCAGCCTGCCTGACCCCCGTACCTACGGCTCCGGCAATCCCGGCGCAACCAATGTGCTGCGCAGCGGCAAAAAAGCGGCCGCTGCGGTGACATTGCTCGGAGATACCGGTAAAGGCTGGTTGTCGGTCGCGCTGGCGCGTTATATCGGCCCGAATTGGGGAATTACCGATACGGTGGTCGCCGCAGTGGCGTTAGCGGTATTCCTGGGTCACCTTTTTCCGGTATTTTTACGCTTCCAGGGCGGAAAGGGAGTAGCTACCGCACTGGGCGTGCTGCTGGGCTTCAACCCATGGATGGGGTTGGCGGCAGCGGCCACCTGGTTGACGGTGGCCGTAGTATCGCGTATCTCGTCGTTATCCGCTCTCACTGCGGCAGTACTCGCGCCGGTTTACGCTTTATATTTTCTCGGCCTGGGGACGAGTGCCATGGTGATCTTCATCATGTCGCTCCTCCTTGTCTGGAAGCACAAGTCAAATATTGCCAGCCTGATGGCGGGAAAGGAGGCAAAAATCGGCGAGCGCAGCCTTCCGTAATCGCGTCCATCATCCCCGTTCAGGTATAGGTTTGCGTTTCAAGCTCCCACCGCGCTTTTATTGCAAACGTTCTGCCGGAATAGTCCGCGGCGGTACCGGCTTGCAGCCGCATGGCTCCCGCAAAGGCGATCATTGCGCCGTTATCGGTGCAAAACTCCAGTTCGGGAAAAAAAATGGAGGCGCCGACCATTTCCGCCTTTTGGCAAAGCCTCTGTCTTAATTGCCGGTTGGCGCCTACCCCTCCAGCCACCACGAGCTGATCCAGCCCGGTCTGCGCCAGCGCATTCATGCATTTTTCGGTGAGGACATCCACCACGGCCTCCTGGAAGGCGTGCGCGATGGCGCCTCGTGCGTGATTCGTCATTTCCTGCTGGTTTATCAGCGTGAGCGCTGCTGTCTTGAGACCACTGAAGCTGAAATTGAGGTCCCCGCTGCGAAGCATGGGCCGGGGAAATCTGAAGGGGTTGCGCTGGCCTGATGTGGAAAACTCGTCGGCCTGTCTTGCCAGTGCGGGACCACCCGGGTAAGCCAGGCCCAGCAGTTTTGCGATTTTATCGAAAGCTTCGCCAGCCGCATCATCCACCGTCTCGCCCAGGAGCCTGTACCGTCCGAGACCCTTCACCTCCATCAGCTGGGTATGGCCGCCCGATACCAGGAGCGCCACGAAGGGAAACGTGGGAGAGGGGGTAGACAATAACGGCGAGAGGAGATGGCCCTCCAGGTGATGCACGCCGAGAACGGGAATGTCCAGCGCAAGACCGAGCGAGGCGGCAATACTTGCGCCGACCAGCAGCGCGCCCGCGAGCCCCGGTCCCTGCGTATAGGCTATGGCGCCGATATCCCCGAGATTTTGTCCGGCTTCGGCCAGGCATTGCTTCAGGAGGGGCAGTACGCGCCGTATGTGATCGCGGGACGCGAGTTCCGGCACCACGCCGCCATATTCGCTGTGCATTTCCGTTTGCGAATAGAGCGTGTGGCCCAGCAGTCCGCGCTGGGTATGATAAAGCGCAACCCCGGTTTCGTCGCAGGATGTTTCGATTCCGAGTACAAGCAGGGATGGTTGGGGCGGTGGGATCAGCAAGGGAACCTCTGAACAAGTCTCCGCGGGCGCGACGGTGGCTTTGCCGGATGGGATACGCGAAAGGCGACGACGCGACTGGTGCGACCGCGCAGGGTGGAGCAGTGTCTTCCGAAGGAAGATGCGACCCCGTAGCGGGATGCCTGCGTCCCAACAATACTGTGGTGCGGCCGAAGCATCCGCGCCACTGCCCGATCCCCACTTCGCGGGGCCCTCGGGCTACGCTCTGGGGCGCTCCTCCGCCAGAAGCCTGACCACCCGCAAAGCCCCGTCCCATCCGGGTTACGATAAAATCGGGCACTCATGGCGTTGCGCTCCTTGGCATCGTAGTCCCGGCTACGACCTTCGTCGCGCGCCTTATGATCATCCCGATTTTACCAGCAATGCGCTCAGCGAGGACCTGTTCAAAGGTTCCCAGGGAGCGGGCGGTTGACTTTTTGCCAATGGATTCTGTAAATTTCTTTACTTGTTATATAATGGAGAGCTAACGTTCGTTAGGCTGATGTTTCGTCGAGCGGATCCGTGCGGCGAAGCCGGCGCATCGTTTTTTTTGTTTTATTTATTCGACATCGAGGAAAGGAGAAGATATCTTCATGACTACTATCAAAGTCAAGGAAAATGAGCCGTTTGAAGTTGCCATGCGCCGTTTCAAGCGTACCATAGAAAAAACCGGCTTGCTCACGGAATTGCGCGCACGGGAATTTTACGAAAAACCCACTGCTGAACGCAAGCGCAAGCTGGCCGCCGCAGTCAAGCGGACCTATAAGCGGTTGCGCAGTCAATTGCTTCCTCCGAAACTTTATTAGTCGTCATCAGTCAAATCTACCACGCCTTGCCTGGCGAGATTCATTTGGATAAGAAGGGCGAGTTTTACAATATCATCACGAATTCGAGCGCGGTCAATATATTGAATCCCGGTATTGAGACTATTCGCGGCAATAAGAAAAATTCCCGAACGTGAATCTGAGGCAACAAATCACCGAAGACATGAAGTCTGCAATGCGCGCGGGCGACGCCAGGCGGCGGGATGCCATCCGCTTGCTGCAGGCGGCGCTGAAGCAGCGGGAAGTGGATGAGCGGATCGAGCTGGATGATGTCGCAGTCATCACAGTGGTAGAAAAAATGCTCAAGCAGCGAAGGGATTCCATTGCACAGTACGAGGCTGCGCAGCGGCAGGATCTGGCCGATGCGGAGAAATTCGAGATGAGCGTACTGCAGGGCTATATGCCTTCTGCATTGAGCGAAACCGAGATCGATGCAGCCATAACCGAAGCGCTTTCCACGTCAGGCGCCAAAGGACAGCAGGATATGGGAAAGGTAATGGCCTTGCTGAGGCCCAGGTTGTCCGGGCGCGCCGACATGGGCAAAGTCTCCGCCCTGGTCAGGACCAGGCTCGCCGGTTGACGTAATCGGATCAGGGGTGCCGGCTCCCCGCATCATACCGGCGAGGGAGAGAAAGTATATTTCCTGGACCAGGGGTCCTAGGAAGGCGGTTCCCAGTCGCGTTCTCTGACATAATTGATTATCGGCCATAAATGATCCCGCAATCATTCATCCAGGAATTGCTCGATCGGGTGGACATCGCCGATGTCATTGAGCGCAACGTCCCGCTCAGGAAAGCGGGAGCCAACTATATCGCCTGCTGTCCTTTTCATAGCGAAAAAACTCCTTCGTTTACCGTAAGCCCTTCCAAGCAGTTTTACCACTGCTTCGGGTGCGGCGCGCACGGCAGCGCTATCGGTTTCATGATGGAATACGCAGGGATGAATTTCGTGGAAGCCGTAACCGATCTGGCGGCCCGTGTCGGAATGCGGGTTCCGGCGCAGAAATTGGAGCCCTATCCGGAAAAGCCGGAATCGGAGCCCGGCTCCCGGCAGGGTGCGATCCCGGCCCGGCAATCGGGAACCGAAGCTTTCACCCGGGACCTGCTCGATGCCATGAGTGCGGCAGCGCGCTTTTATCGCGGGCAGCTCAAGCATTCGAAAAACGCTATCGCCTATCTCAAAACGCGCGGCCTGACGGGCGAAACCGCCGCGCGCTTCGCCATCGGCTATGCACCGGCCGGGTGGCAGAACCTGGACGCAGGGCTTGCCGGTTTCATGGCGGGAAAGCGAGCCGATCTGCTGACCGAGGCAGGATTGATAATCGCCGAGGACGGCAAACGATATGATCGCTTCCGCGACCGCATCATGTTTCCCATCCTTGACCTCAAGGGAAGAATCGTGGGTTTTGGCGGCAGGATATTGGACCAGGGCGAGCCAAAATACCTGAATTCACCTGAAACACCCCTGTTCCAGAAGGGCCATCTGCTCTACAACCTCTATTCGGCACGCAGGGCCATCCGGCTGGCGGGAAAAGTGATCGTGGTCGAAGGGTATATGGATGTGGTTGCCCTTTCGCAGCACGGCGTCGATTACGCCGTTGCCACATTGGGAACCGCCACCACCTCGCATCACGTACAGAAACTTTTGCGCCACACGGATAACGTGGTGTTTTGCTTCGACGGTGACAACGCGGGGAGAAAAGCGGCATGGCGTGCACTGGAGGACAGCTTGGCGCAGGTTGTTGACGGCAAGAATATCAGTTTCCTTTTTCTACCGGAGGGTGAGGATCCCGACAGTTATGTCCGCCATCATGGGAAGGAAGCTTTCGAGCGACTGTTCGAGCATGCGCTTCCGCTGTCTGTTTTTCTGTTCAAGGAACTATCGGCGCGCGTGGACCTCAGAACCAGCGAAGGCTGCGCCAAGCTGGCCCACGATGCGAAGCCGCTGCTGGCAAAAGTTGCAGCCCCGGGTTTTGCGCTTCTGCTGTTGAAGCGCCTGGCGGAAATCAGCGGCTTCACCCGGAATGAACTGGAAGAGCTATTGAAAATCAGGCGATTTCCATCCACCCGGCCTCCGGAAAAGATATCACGGCCGCAACCGGCTTCGCCGTGCCGATGGCTGATACAGGTACTGCTGTACGACCCGGGCTATGCCGCGAAGCTGGACAGGGATCTGCTTACGGAAGACCCCGACGACCCGGAAAAACCGGAATATTCGGAGGAAATCGCGGCGCTGACGGAACTGATTGAATTTATCGATAGCTGCCCCCATGTCGGCATAAACACGGTCATTCCTGCGGCGATCACCTATTTTCAGGACAGCCCCCATCGCACGCTGTTGCAAAAGGCACAGGGCGAAACCCTTGCATGGGATGCAGATATCGACGTGGAGGCGGAATTCGCTGGCGCGATGGCGCAATTGAGGAACAGGAAACGCAAGCAGCGTATGACCAGATTGCACAGCAAGCCGTTGAGCATGCTTACGCACGAGGAAAAACAGGAGCTTCAAAGATTGGCGCTATCATGATCGGCCAGACAGATAACTATTATCGAATCATGATACAATCAAAAGTTTTTAGGTTTTCAACTGCATTAGATCTGGAAAGGTTATGGTAAAGCCGAAAACACAAATCAAAGAGCCAGTGATAAAAGAAGAAAAATCGAAGCTTCCCACAGCGGGCCGTCCTTCCAGGAAAAGCAAGGCGACGGGCGGAAATGAAGGAAAGGAGACCGCGACCAGATCCAGGCGAGGCTCGGCTGATGTCATGCCGGATGTGCCTGAAAAAACGCTGGGAGAAGTGGCGGAAGAAGACACCTCAGGGGGCGATGAATTTACTTCCGCCACATCAGTTCGGATGACGGAGATTGCGAAAGCGGTTATGGCTGCCAAAGAACCCAATTTGATCACTGCGAAAATTGCCAAGGCAAAGGTGTTGAGAGAGGGCAAAGCACCCCAGCCGAAAGATCCGGACAAGGCGCCGCTTGCGCCCCAGGACCTCGAGGCCCGGCGCCTGCGTCTCAAGAACCTGATCGTGCAGGGAAAGGAGCGCGGCTACCTGACCTACGCCGAGATCAACGACCATCTTCCCGATGACATGCTCGATGCCGAGCAGATCGAGAACATCATCAGCATGATCAATGATGTCGGCATATCCGTGTACGATGAGGCGCCTGACGCGGAAACGCTGCTGATGTCCGAAACCGCTCCTACGGTTGCGGATGAAGACGTGGTGGAAGAAGCGGAAGCGGCCCTTTCCACCGTCGATTCGGAATTCGGCCGTACCACCGACCCAGTGCGCATGTACATGCGCGAGATGGGTTCGGTAGAGCTGCTCACGCGTGAAAGCGAAATCGAGATCGCGAAGCGGATCGAAGATGGATTGAAGCACATGATCCAGGCGATTTCGGCATGTCCCACCACCATTGCCGCCATTCTCGACCTTGCCGCCAAGGTGGCGAAAGACGAGATGCGCGTCGACGAGTTGGTGGATGGATTGCTGGATCCCGATTCCGAGCAGCTCATCACCGAAGAAATTCCCGACGAGTCGCTCGAGCAGGAGCTGAGCGCCGAGGGTTCGGAAGACGAAGACATCGTCGCGATAGCGAACGCGAACCTGCTGAAGCTGAAAAATGATGCGCTGGATCGTTTCGCAGTCATCCAGCAAGCCTATGCGGAAATGCAGAAAACGCTGGAAAAGAAGGGATCATCCAACCGGGCATACAGGGACATACAGGAGAGTATTTCCTCCGAACTCATGGCCATCCGCTTCTCGGCAAAAATGGTGGAGCGGCTTTGCGATACGCAGCGCGCGCTGGTGGATGAAATGCGCGGCTACGAGCGCCGGATCATGGATATCTGCGTCACCAAGGCCGGCATGCCGCGCGGGCATTTCATCAAGGCGTTTCCCGGCAACGAGAGTAACCTGGAATGGGTGGCGCACGAGGTGGCGCTGGGCAAATCCTATAGCCAGTCGCTGGGGCGCTACGAAGCGGCCATCCTGGAGCAGCAGCAGAACCTGCTGACCCTGCAAAAGGACGTGGGCATTCCTCTCAAGGACCTCAAGGAAATCAATCGCCGGATGTCCACAGGCGAGGCGAAGGCGCGCCGTGCCAAGCGCGAAATGACGGAGGCCAATCTGCGCCTGGTCATATCCATCGCAAAAAAGTACACCAACCGCGGGCTGCAATTCCTCGACCTCATCCAGGAAGGGAATATCGGCCTAATGAAAGCAGTGGATAAATTCGAGTACCGGCGCGGGTACAAGTTTTCGACTTATGCGACCTGGTGGATTCGCCAGGCTATTACGCGCTCCATCGCCGACCAGGCGCGCACGATACGCATACCCGTGCATATGATCGAAACCATCAACAAGATGAACCGCATTTCGCGCCAGATACTCCAGGAGACGGGGCAGGAGCCGGAACCAGCCGTGCTCGCGCAGAAAATGGAGATGCCCGAGGAGAAGATCCGCAAGATCCTGAAGATTTCCAAGGAGCCTATTTCCATGGAGACGCCTATCGGCGATGACGAGGATTCCCATCTCGGCGATTTCATCGAAGACTCCGCCACCATGGCCCCGTCGGACGCCGCGGTGTACGCGAGCTTGCGCGACGTGACCAAGGATATACTCGATTCGCTGACGCCGCGCGAAGCGAAGGTGCTGCGCATGCGTTTCGGCATCGAAATGAATACCGACCATACGCTCGAGGAGGTCGGCAAGCAGTTCGACGTCACGCGCGAGCGCATTCGCCAGATCGAAGCCAAGGCGCTGCGCAAGCTGCGCCATCCTTCGCGGTCCGAACGGCTGCGCAGTTTCCTCGATACCGAAGGCTGAGCGGCTCCGCAACTGGTATACTTTCAACCTTCCCACCATTGCGGGTCTGTAGCTCAGTCGGTTAGAGCAGGGGACTCATAATCCCTTGGTCGTTGGTTCGAGTCCAACCAGACCCACCAAAAAAACAAGGAGTTACGAGGTATAACCTGTAACTCCTTTTTTCATGCCTAGAAAATGTAACGGATTTGTAACCAGCATGGCTCAGGTTGCGTTATTTCCCCTTCAGAAATCGGAGTATCACTCCAAATATTTAAATCGGATGTGGGGATTCTGGTGAAGCCTGGGGTCTATCGGCAGTTGCTACATCTAACGCTGCGTGATCAATTTAGCCAAGTAAAACTCTACAAACCTTTTCGGGGCTGTAGAGCTCGACACGGTATTGATCGAGGCCGCTGTGCAGAAGGCCAGCAAGTCGTGCAAGTCCGACGGTCTTTCTCAAGCAACCAACGCGATGCCGCCCTGAGACCAACCATGCGGGACTCAGTCGCCATCTTCATTCTCCTGCGCAAGTTGCGACTTGAGATGATAGGCATCGATGTCAAAGTCTTTGCTGTCCGAGACTGCGGCCAGTACCAGGGGTGTAACGCGCTCCCGCTCCTCCTCGGTCTCGAAGTTTGTGAAGTTGCGCGCAGCTGCCTCGGCGAACAGTTTCTCCGACAGCCGCTTTGCCTTTACTTCATGACTCTCTATGTCGGGATTGGCGCCGGGAGGGATGTTTTCCTCGATCCATGTTTTGGCCCACATCAGGAAGCGATTGCTCATCACTGCCCATCCATCTTCTGCGTTGAGTTCGGCGCCGGTCGCCCCTCATGGGAGCATTTTACCCATGATAAAATAGGCTATCAAGAGTAAAAGCTAGTAGTAATTTTCCGGGATTTTTCGATCGTGTGAATAGTAAGTCGAGTAGACAAATGAAAACCTGCCGAAGCGGATTTGGATTGTAATTAAGATATATTGATAGCCTTGCGCTAGGGCACATCAAGGTAATTGATGGGTGCTGCCGCTCTCCGGTTTGTCCTTGAATTTCATAGCTTGCTCGCTAGGTTAGCCACGAAGAATGGTGTCTACTTGCCATATGCTAGCGTCCCGGCGGAATCATCACTGGTGGTGGGAATATGATCATCGCCTCGCGTCATCAACAGCGATGACGCGAGCTCGTGATTAGATCAACCCCTTCTCGATGGGGCGGGTGACCGCCGGCGCTGCGGTGAGGGTGCAGCCGGCGCTCGCCGTGATCATTGTCGCTACGGCAAGCCACTGAACCAGGGTCAGCTGCTCGCCCAAAATGAGATAGCCGGCGAAGGCACCGATGGCGGGGGCGCTGCTGATAATGACTCCGAACGTGCGGCTGCTGAGCCTCTCAAGCGCTTTCATTTCCAGCAGGTAGGGTATGGCGCTCGATAATAGCGCCACTGAAAGGCCGAGCCATAGGATCGAGCCAACAAAGAGCTTCTCTCCTGCCGCCGCTATCCCGAAGGGCAGCGTTACTGCACAGGCAGCCCACATTCCCAGCGCCACCGCTGCGCTGCTTTGCAATTCAGAGGCCGTTTTCCGAACACGATGTAGAGCGCCCAGCACGCCGCCGCGCCAAGGGCAAAAGCAATTCCGAGGGAATCCAGCCGTGCCTGGCTGCCGGGCCAGGGCACCAGCATCAGCAGGCTCGCCACGGCAAGCACGAACCAGAAAAGGTCCCGGATCGAACGCGAAGTCAGCAGGACAACCGAAAGGGGGCCGCTGATCTCGATAGCGATGGCTACCCCGATGGGGAGGCGCTCGATTGCCAGGTAAATGAGGAGGTTCATCCCTCCCAGGGCAAGGCCGTAGAGCGCAAGGAAGATGGTTTGCCGTTTCGTCAAGGCAATCCTCCAGGGTCGTGATATCGCCAGCAGGATCAAAGCGGCAATGCCTGTCCTGAGCGCCGCAACCCCCTCGGGTCCAACCAGCGGAAAGAGGCTTTTCGCCAAAGCCGCGCCCAGGTTGGTCGATAACTGAGCCACGACTATCATCAAGCCCGCAAAAGCTGTTTTTCGATCCATTATTCCCGGCCAACAATGTCTACCCAGAGTCTATGCTGTTTGCGGCCATCGCTGAACGAGGAAATGTTTTGCAAATTCCTTAGATTTGTATGTCATCAAGAAAGCGGTACATGACGTAGGCGTCAACATGTCCCAGATTCCTGTGCAAGAAGGCTTAGGCAGCGTTCCGACGATGGAAAATCCCAGTTTTTGCCACAACGCGACAGCGGCTTCGTTGGTACCTACCACAAAATTGAATTGCATGGCCAGATAACCGGCTTTCTTTGCCTCACACAGGCAATGCAGCCCCATTATCCTTCCCAAGCCTTTGCCGCTGCAGTTCGGATTGACCATGAAGGAGGCATTTGCGACATGCGATCCGAGGTCTCGCTGATTGGCGACGAGCTTGTACATGCCCATGACTTGTCCATCACTTTCGGCAACATATGAAGTAACCCCCGGCGCAAACCAGTATGCAAGTGCGTCGTTATAACTGGTTTCCGCCGCAAAGACGTAGGTTGTTCCAGGTGCGATGACGGCCTGAAAGATCGGCCACATGGTGCCAAAATCGGATTCAGCGGCCCGACGAATATTCATCTTCCAACGAGAGGTTGGTTGTAGCAGTAATCACCTTGATGGGCTTGCAATCACCAACTCCCCGCCAGCCCATTTACGAGCTTCTCGTTCCGCAAACTTCCGTTTCGTTTGCCTCACTCATTGTTCCGAAGGCAGGAAACATCATTACAGTATCTCCGCGGGTTTGAAGATGACGTTGCAGCAGCTTATAGATGTCCAGATCGAAATCTGTACGAAAGCGTGATGTAAGGACATCCTGCAGTTCGTTTTCGTCTTCCACGGTTTTGAGATGGCACCAATCCTGGAAGATATGCAACTGGGTGCGTCCCGTATCGGCATGCTGTTCGCGGACACCGATTTTTCCTGGATAAGGCCAGGGCTTCAGGCGGTAGGGCATGAGGGCGAGCTTCAGGCGCAGATAGTGCAGTTCCGGCTTTTCCTTCCCTGCACAAACCCCATTGCACTGTTTAAGCTGTGATGCGAAACAGGCTCCCTTGCCGGACTCGATTCCGACCACACGTGGACACAGCCGCTGCTCCCTGACGATTTCGCGCAGGATGTTCGTGGCCCCGCGTTTCGAGCGGAACAGGCCGAATAGGTGCTCGAATACCTCCGGCTCGATTTCCTCTTCCTCAACGACGCGTACCAGCGGGAACTGGTTGAGCCCGGCAGCGAGGCTCAGCGAGAACAGCTTATGTGTCCGCAGCCGCCGGTTGTGCGCCGGCTGGCGTTCCTTGATCAGTCTCGCTTCCAATAGCAAGGCGCCCAGTTCTCCCGCCGTCTCGATCCATTCCACGCGCGTGATTTCCTGCCCGATGCGCATGTCCCGGCTGGAGGCATGATCGCTGCTGAAATGGGACAGCACCCGGGAACGCAAGGCGACGCTCTTGCCGATGTAGAGCGGCAGGTCGTTCTCGCCGTAGAAGAGATACACTCCCGGGTTCTCAGGTATCTCGTCCAGGAACCCGGCATCGAGCGCCGCTGGCAGGCTGGGGCCGTGTATCAGGCGGGCTACGGCATCCAGTGCCGCGGCCTCGCCCAGTTCCCGCTTGGCGAGTTCCATGTAGTCGACCACCAGTTCGACATCGCCCATGGCGCGGTGGCGCGCAGGGCAGGCAAGACCATGGCGTGCCATGATGGCGTCCAGCCCGTGGCCCTCGTGATGGGGATAGAGGGTGCGCGAAAGTTTGACGGTGCACATCACCTTCTGGCGCAGCACCGCACCCAGGCGCCGGTATTCGTTCTTGAGGAAGCCGTAGTCGAAGCGTACGTTGTGCGCAGCCAATATCGCGCCATCCAGGTAGCTGTGCAGGATAGGGGCGATATCCCCGAAGGCCGGCGCGTCCCGGACCATGTCATTGGTGATGCCGGTCAGGCGCGAGATGAAGGATGGGATGGTGACACCCGGATTGACCAGCGTCTGCCAGCGTTCCGTTTCCACACCGTATTCGAAGCGGATGAGGGCGATCTCGGTGATGCGGTGGTATGAAGGCGTCGCGCCGGTCGTTTCCAGGTCGAGGATGACGAAGCGGGGCAGTATGGAAAACACGAGGAAATGTTCCCTAGGCGCAAGCAGGGAGATGCGATGAGTCCAGACTACATCACTGGAATGGATTTTTCAAATCCAGATGGGCGTGGAGAATGTTGACACGCATACGCTTTAACTTTGGCGAACAGTGGTAATTATTGTCATGGCCGCCGGCAGGTAACGCCAACGCCAAGCCGGCTGTGCTTTTTGCCTTGAAGTAAATTCCCTCCTGTAACGGCGTGAAGGCCACAGCGGTAACGGTAGCTGCGCTATTGCGATATACTTCTTTTGCCCCTTGTTCCTTACGCGGGAAAATCATGAAGATCCACGAATACCAGGCCAAGGAAATCCTGCGCGCATTCGGCGTTGCGACTCCCCGTGGAATCGCCTGTTTCAGTGTGGCGGAAGCGATGGAAGCCGCCGGCGAACTGGATAAGCTGGCTGGGCCGGAAAAGGGCGGTTCCTGGGTTGTCAAGGCGCAAATCCACGCGGGCGGCCGCGGGAAGGGAGGCGGCGTAAAGGTGGCGCGGTCGCTCGGCGAAGTGAAACAATCCGCCGAGAAGATGCTGGGCATGCGCCTCGTTACCCGCCAGACCGGCGCGGCCGGGCAGGTGGTGCGGCGGCTGCTGATCGAGGAGGGCGTGGATATCGCCAGGGAATTCTACATCGGCATGGTGGTGGACCGCTCCAGGCGGCGGGTCTGCCTGATGGCAAGCGCCGAGGGGGGAATGGATATCGAGGAGGTCGCAGCCAGAACACCCGAAAAAATCCGGAAGATATTCATCGACCCGATTGCCGGTCTCACCGCTTCGCAGGCCGAGGATATCGCGGAAAGCATCGGTATCGGCCCGCAAGGGGTAAAGGACGCGAGTGAATTGCTGCAGGGGCTGTACCGCGCTTATGACGCAACCGACGCCTCGCTGGTCGAGATCAATCCGCTGGTGATGACAGCGGACAATCGCGTGCTTGCCCTCGACGCGAAACTGAGCTTCGATGACAACGCCTTGTTCCGCCATCCTGAGCTTGCCGCTTTGCGTGATCTGGACGAGGAGGATCCTGCGGAGATCGAGGCTTCGAAATACGATCTTTCCTATGTTTCGCTGGATGGCAACATCGGCTGCCTCGTCAACGGCGCGGGCTTGGCGATGGCCACCATGGATATCATCAAGCTTTATGGCGGCAGTCCAGCGAACTTCCTGGACGTAGGGGGCGGCGCCACCGCGGAGAAGGTGGCGGAAGCATTCAAGCTGATGCTGCGCAATCCGGAACTGCGGGCCATCCTGATCAACATTTTCGGCGGCATCATGAAATGCGACGTCCTTGCCGAAGGCGTGGTGGCGGCCGCCCGGGAGGTAAAGCTGGACGTGCCGCTGGTCGTGCGCCTGGAAGGCACCAATGTGGAACTGGGCAAGAAGATCCTTGCCGAATCGGGCCTGCCGATCATCTCCGCGGCCAATATGGCCGACGCAGCGGCCAAGGCTGTCGCTGCCGCAGCGGCAGCGGGAAGGGCGTAATCATGGCTATCCTGATCGATCGCCATACGCGGGTCATGACCCAAGGCATTACCGGCAAGACAGGCCAGTTCCACACCCGCATGTGCCGGGCCTACGCCAACGGAGACCAGTGTTTTGTCGCCGGCGTCAATCCGAAGAAGGCCGGTGAAGATTTCGAGGGTATCCCAGTCTACGCTACTGTCATGGAGGCGAAGCAGGGGTCAGGGGCGACGGTATCGGTGATTTATGTGCCTCCCCCCTTTGCCGCAGCGGCGATCGAAGAAGCGGTGGATGCGGAACTGGACCTGGTAATCTGCATTACGGAAGGCATCCCGGTGCGAGACATGCTGCGCGTCTGCCGCAAAATGGAAGGACGCAAAACGCGCCTGATCGGTCCCAATTGCCCGGGCGTTATCACGCCGGACGAAATCAAGATCGGCATCATGCCCGGTTATATCCACGAGAAGGGGCGCGTAGGCGTGGTGTCGCGCTCCGGCACCCTGACCTATGAAGCGGTCGCGCAATTGATGGAGCAGGGCCTGGGACAATCCACCTGCATCGGGATCGGCGGCGACCCGGTCAACGGGTTGAAGCACCTGGATGTGATGAAGCTTTTCAATGAGGATGATGAAACGGATGCGGTCCTGATGGTTGGCGAAATCGGGGGATCGGATGAGGAGGATTGCGCCCAGTGGGTCAAGGACAACATGAGAAAACCGGTGGTCGGCTTTATCGCCGGCGTTTCCGCGCCGCCGGGCAGGCGCATGGGACATGCCGGGGCGGTCATATCCGGCGGGAAAGGCACGGCGCAGGAAAAGCTTGCCGTGATGGAAGCGTGCGGGATAACGGTGACGCGCAATCCGGCGGAAATGGGAAAGGTGCTCAAATCGGTATTGCGATAATTTTTACGGAACGGGAAAACGGGCTCCCCTTGCGATGACGTTGTTCTCCCTGATCTTTGCCCTTTTGCTGGAACGCTGGCATTCGAGCGACCACCGCAATGGTCCGGTGGTCGTGTTTTTATCGTATGCGGACGCGCTTGGGCGCTATTTCAATACAGGCATTCGCCATCATGGCATTGCCGCCTGGTTTGCGGCAGTGCTTCCGGTGCTGGTGGTCGCGAGCTGGATCTATTATTTTCTGTATGGCTTGAGCCCGATCCTGGCGTGCGCCTGGAATGTGGCAATCCTGTATTTCACCATGGGTTTCCGGCAGTTCAGCGAGGCTTTCATCGAGGTGAAGGTAGCACTGAAGAATGGCGACGTGCTTCTGGCCCGCCAGCTATTGAAGGACCTGGGAAGGAGCGCAAAGGAGCCGGATGAGCTCGGCAGCCAGCAAATTGCACGGGTCGCCATTGAAATGGGATTGCTTTATGCGCACCGGTATCTGTTTGCCATCATCGTCTGTTTTGTCATATTGCCGGGTCCCATGGGTCCATTGCTCTATCGCACGGCAGAACTGCTGAATGAGCGCTGGGGAGGGCGGCCGGACGCGCCGGGCGCATTTGCGGAAAAAGCGTTCGAGATAATAGACTGGCTGCCGGCGAGATGCACTGCCATGAGCTTCGCCATCGCCGGCAATTTCGAGGATGCGGTTTATTGCTGGCGTGCCCAGGCCGCATCATGGATGAACCAGAACCAGGGAATAATCCTCGCCAGCGGTGCGGGCGCATTGGGTGTGCGCCTTGGAGATCCCTTGCGCCAACCCCGCGGCGAGTTCTATCGTCCCGAGCTGGGGGTGGGAGAGGAAGCCGACATGGATTTTCTGCAGAATACCATCGGCCTAGTCTGGCGTACGCTGGTGCTGTGGCTTCTGCTGCTTCTGCTGCTGGAAATCGCCAGTTGGGCGGGATGAGGATAAAGGCGGCCCCCGACATTAAGGGGTCCTCCATGAGAGACGATGATTTTTACCCTTTTAACCAGTGACTGCCAGCTTCATGAGAAACGCCGGTCGTGATGCATCATGAAGCTTTATTGAGTCAGGAGCCATGAATCCCATGCCAGACCCGTTAGTAATCGCGATTTCCGGCGAGTCCGGCAAGCCGATCGTTTTGCTGCCTGCCTTTGCCAACCGGCATGGCCTTATCAGCGGCGCGACCGGAACCGGCAAGACGGTCACGCTGCAGGTGTTGGCCGAGCGGTTCTCCTCGATCGGCGTACCGGTATTCATGGCCGACATCAAGGGGGATCTGTCAGGGCTGGCCGCTCCAGGCAAGGACTCCCCGAAAATGGCGGAGCGGCTGGCACAACTCAAGCTGGACGAGCCGAGATGGATGGGTTGCCCGGTCACCTTCTGGGATATATACGGCAAATCCGGACACCCGGTCCGCGCCACCATATCCGACATGGGGCCGTTGCTGCTTGGGCGGTTATTCAATCTGAACGACACGCAGCAGGGGGTGCTGGCGCTGGTGTTCAAGATCGCGGATGACAATGGCCTCCTGCTGCTCGACATGAAGGACTTGCGCGCCATGTTGCGGTTCGTGGGGGAGAATGCGCGGGATTTCACCGTTGAATATGGCAACATTTCCGCTGCCTCCATCGGCGCAATTCAACGCTCGCTGCTCGAAATCGAGCAGCAGGGAGGCAGCCAGTTCTTCGGCGAGCCGATGCTCGACATCAGCGATTTGATGCAGACCGACAGCCAGGGCCGGGGAATGATCAATATCCTCGCAGCCGACAAGCTCATGAATTCTCCCAAGCTGTATTCGACGTTCCTGCTATGGATGTTGTCCGAACTGTTCGAGCGCCTTCCGGAAGTCGGCGATCCCGAGAAACCGAAACTGGTGTTCTTTTTCGATGAGGCCCATTTGCTGTTCAACGAGGCCCCGCGCCCGCTGCTGGAGAAAATAGAGCAGGTGGTGCGGTTGATACGTTCCAAGGGGGTCGGGGTATATTTTGTGACGCAGAATCCGCTCGATGTTCCCGAGAATATCCTGGGGCAGCTTGGCAACCGAGTACAGCACGCGTTGCGCGCATTTACGGCACGCGACCAGAAAGCGGTCAGGGCGGCGGCGCAGACCATGCGGGCGAGCCCCGGTTTCGATACCGAGAAAGCCATCACCGAGCTTTCAGTGGGTGAAGCGCTGGTCTCCCTGCTGGACGAGAGGGGCAGGCCGGGGATGGTCGAACAGGCGTTCATCACCCCGCCGGCCTCGCGTATGGGCCCGCTCGACGATGCGGAACGAATGGATATCATTCGATCCGCCGTCATCTTTGGGCATTATGAACAGATGGTGGATCGAGAATCCGCTTATGAAATAATCCGAAGCCGCACCGCCACCCGGCAGGATGCCGGCGAAAACACCGCGAGGGCAACGGAGCGGCAGGAAAATCACGCAGCGCCGGCCAGCGATGAAGGCGGCATGATGGATATGCTGGGAGGCCTGCTTCTGGGCAAAACCGGGCCGCGTGGCGGCCGGCATCCCGGCATCCTCGATGCGGCAGCCAGAAGCGCGGCGCGTTCGATCGGCTCGCAGGTCGGCCGTGAGATCTTTCGCGGGGTTCTAGGAGGCATTTTCGGGAGCGGGCGCCGCCGTTGACGGCTTGAACCCGGCGGGGGTCCGCCTTGCGAATCATGGGACAATGACAGCGCGATCAATTCGCGCCGGCCTTGCCTGATGCCCAGCCCTCGGCCATATTCCCTCATGACGTCCGATGTCTGCCTATGCTGGCTTATGTTGGGTTATCATGGGGGACAAAGCGGATTCAGCAAAGCGGGAGAAAGTGTAGTGCGTTCGACTGCGCCAATCTTTTTGGTGATTCTGATTGCGGGCTGTGCAACTACGGCCGAGGTTAAGCGTCCGGCCGGGCCTCCTCCGGCAAGCACGCGCCCCGTTTATAATCTCACCGGATATTCGCCTGCCTTCAAGGACGGGTACATCGATGGTTGCGAAACCTCGAAGAAGACGCGTTATGCAGCAAAGGATGAACGGCGTTTTTCGGGTGATGCGCAATACAAGATGGGTTGGAACGATGGATACAGCGTTTGCCGCGGCAAACGGTAGGGGCCATGGATCGAAACACAGGCTGTGGCTGCGTCTTCCCAAGGAAGATGCCGCCCTGTGACGAGCTGCAGGCTATCCAGCGATAGCCTGGAATGGCCTCCTGCATTCCTGCCGCTGTCCGGCCTCTGCTTCTCAGGGCAACCATTTGGGCAACGTTTCCGGGTATATCCGATTTTACGCGGCGCTCAGCGGCGGAGGCTTATTCGGGGGCTCCTCACCTTGGTTCACATCGCTTTTAGGATCGGGTCCTCTATTGGGATATAATGGCGTTTTATACCCGTGCCATGAAACGCTTATTCCTGCTGTTGTTGTTTCTCGCATCCCCCGTTGTTGCCCAGCAGCCGCAATATTCCACGTCGCCTGCTTCCGCTTTGTCCATTGCGGCGAAGTCCTATGTTCTTTCCGATTTTCAGAGCGGACAAGTCCTGGTCGGCGAGAATGCCCATGAGCGTGTAGAGCCGGCATCGCTGACCAAGCTGATGACCGCATATATTGTTTTTTCATCGCTTCAGCAAAAACGGATAACCCTGACCCAGGCCGCGCTTGTGTCGGAGCGCGCCAAGCGTGCCCAGGGGTCGCGCATGTTCATCGAACCCAACAGGCCGGTGACGGTGGACGAGCTGATGCGGGGCATGATCGTGCAGTCCGGAAACGATGCAAGCATAGCCCTGGCGGAAGCCATCGCGGGTTCCGAAAGTGCCTTCGTTCCCCTGATGAACAAGGAGGCCGGACGGCTGCACATGAAAAATACCCGTTTCGCGAATGCAACCGGACTGCCACAACCCGAGCATTACTCCACCGCTTACGATCTTTCACTGCTGGCTGCTGCCATGATTCGCGATTTTCCGGAATATTATCCGCTCTATTCCCTGAAGGAGTATACCTACAACAAGATTACGCAACCGAACCGCAATCGCCTGCTATGGCTTGATCCCAATGTGGATGGAATCAAGACGGGACATACGGAGTCGGCTGGTTATTGCCTTATTGCCTCGGCCAAGAGAGGAGAGCGGCGCATGATTTCCGTGGTGATGGGAACCGCTTCCGACAATGCGCGCACAATGGAAAGCCAGCGCTTGCTGAACCATGGCTTCCAGTTCTACGACACGGTTCGCCTCTATGGGAAGGAACGGGAAGTAACCGCTATTCCATTATGGAAGGGCACGCAGGACATGCTCAAGACGGGTTTTGGCTATGACATCTACTTTTCCCTGCCGAAAAACGAGGCGGATAAGCTGAAGGCCAAGCTGGAGTACAAGCAGCCGCTCGTGGCCCCCATAACCGCCGGACAAAGGGTAGGAACCGTCAAGTTCATACTGGATGGCAAACAGGTCGCAGAGCACCCGTTGATTGCACTCGAAACAGTAAGCGGCGCGAGCATTTTCGGGCGCGCCTGGGATAGCATACGACTTTTGTTGAATTAGAGCAGGATTTTCCGCCACCGCCACCGATTATTTCAAGGACCGCCATGATTTATCTCAATGGGGATTTCATGCCCATCGAAGAAGCACGCATCCCGGTACTGGATAGGGGATTCATCTTCGGCGACGGCGTGTACGAAGTCATTCCAGTCTATTCCCGCAAGCCCTTCCGGCTGGCCGAGCATTTGCGCCGGCTGCAGCACAGCCTGGATGGGATAAGGTTGCGGAATCCTCATACCATCGAGGAATGGACGCATCTTCTCGAGCAGATCATTGCAGGCAACGACAGCAATGATCAATCTCTCTACCTGCACGTTACGCGCGGCGTGGCCAAGCGTGACCATGCTTTTCCCAAAGGTGTCCCACCCACCGTTTTCATCATGAGCAACCCGTTGTTTACCCCGTCAGGGGAGTGGCTCGAAACCGGCGTGGCTGCCATCACTTCAACCGACAACCGGTGGCTGCGTTGCGACGTCAAAGCGATTTCGCTCCTGCCCAATGTGTTGCTCCGCCAGATGGCGATCGATGCCGATGCGATGGAAACCGTATTGCTGAGGGATGGCTACATGACGGAGGGTGCCGCGAGCAATATTTTTGTGGTGAAAGATGAAGTTCTGCTGGCGCCGCCAAAAAACCATCTGATGTTGCCGGGAATCACCTATGATGTGATACTTGAACTGGCGGCGGCGCGGAAAATTCCTCATGAAGTGCGGGAGATTTCCGAGCAGGAAGTCCGCAGTGCCGAGGAACTGCTGCTCACATCATCCACCAAGGAAATCCTGCCGATCACCCGGCTCGATGGCAAGCCGGTCGGAAATGGCAGGCCAGGAGCGCTATTTGCCATGCTGTACCAGCTCTACCAGGAATACAAGGTTACCGTGATGCGAGGCGGCGACACGCTTATCGAAACCTCATGACTTCGTCCGATCAACCCTCCCTGATAGAATATCCCTGCAATTTTCCCATCAAGATCGTCGGGCGGGTGGGTGCAGGTAGCGCGAGCGCATCGGACACACCGGCTGCGCTGCCAGCGTCGTCGGACATGCTGGCCGATTTTCCCCCCGATGGGCCTGCGGATGGGGAGAGCGGCAATTCGTCTCCTTCTCCCGCCAGCCAGGTAGCTGCGGCTGCGCTCCTGGAGCAGCGCAGGCAGGAATTCATGCAATCCGTGCTCGCGATCGTACAGCGCCATGCGCCGGATTTCGATCCGGCAAATCTGGAAGTGAGAATCAGCAGGAAGAACACCTACCTGAGCCTGACCTGCACCATTCTGGCCACTTCACGTGAGCAGCTGGATCGGCTATACCAGGAACTGTTCGATCAGCCCAACGTGGTCATGGTGCTTTGACTATTGATTTTGGCGCAGGCCAGGATTCCGGAGTCTGGAGTATTTTTCCCCCGGGGGCGGACGGACCGGGGAACCGCTCGCCAGTCGATGCTTCCCATATCAAAGTCAGATACAATCCGGTCCTCGTGGATTATCGCCAAGCCTGGCAGGCAATGAGGGAATTCACGGACTTGCGGGCCGGCGATACGCCTGACGAGATCTGGCTATTGCAACATCCGCCGGTTTACACGCAGGGCGTCGCAGGCAGGCCGGAACACCTGCTGCATGAGAATGGCATTCCCGTGGTTCGAACGGATCGGGGAGGACAGATCACCTATCATGGCCCGGGCCAGATCGTCGCCTACCTCATGCTGGACATGCGCCGGCTGGGGTTGGGCGTGCGCGAACTCGTCAGCAGGATGGAGGGCGCAGTGATAGACTTGCTGAACGATTACCGCATCGACGCGGAGAGTTCCAGGAAGGCTCCCGGCGTATATGTGGAGGGGGCAAAAATTGCCTCTCTGGGACTGAAAATAAAAAAAGGCTGTTGCTATCATGGACTGGCCCTCAACGCGGACATGGATCTGCAGCCGTTTTCCGCCATCAATCCCTGCGGCTATGCCGGGTTGCGGATGACTCAGATAAGAGACCTCGGCGTGACCGATGGACTGGAAATATTGAGCAGCAGGCTTGCCCGAAGATTACGGCTGAGGCTTTTGCCCGCCTGATACGTCTCTCTTTGGTAATCCTGCCTTTTATCATTCTATAGAAATAGGAAAGCATTTCTTTTCATGACAGCAGAAATCCGCCAGAAAGGCGCAGCCAAGACGGCTCGCAACCCGATAAAGATCCAGCCCCAGTCCCCCGCCGAATTATTGCGGAAGCCCTCGTGGATCCGGGTGCGCTCTTCCAACAGCCAGGAGTTTTACGAGGTCAAGCGCATCCTGCGGGAACAGAAGCTGCACACCGTGTGCGAGGAAGCGTCGTGTCCCAATATCGGGGAGTGCTTCGGCAAGGGCACGGCCACCTTCATGATCCTGGGCGACCTGTGCACCCGCCGGTGCCCTTTCTGCGATGTGGCTCATGGCAAGCCCAAGCCGCCGGATCCGCAGGAACCCGTGCATCTGGCGGCATCCATCGCAGCCATGAAGCTGAAGTATGTCGTCATTACCAGCGTGGATCGCGATGACCTGCGCGACGGGGGCGCACAGCATTTCGTGGGCTGCATCCGCGAGGTGCGTGCTCACTCGCCCCGCACCCGAATAGAAGTTCTCGTGCCGGATTTCCGGGGGAGACTGGATGTTGCGCTGGAGAAGTTGTTTGCCTGCCCGCCGGATGTGCTGAACCATAATCTGGAAACGGTGCCGCGTCTTTACAGGCAATGCCGCCCCGGAGCGGATTATGCGCATTCGCTCAAACTACTCAAGGACTTCAAGGCACGGTTCCCGGATATTCCAACCAAATCCGGTTTGATGCTGGGCCTGGGAGAAACTGACGAGGAAATTGTTGAAGTGCTGCGGGATTTGCGTGACCATGGCGTCGAAATGCTCACCATCGGACAATACCTGCAACCGAGCATCGGACATTTGCCCGTGCAGCGCTATGTGCCGCCGGCGGGTTTCCGCGAATTCGAACGGATTGCGAAGGCAATGGGCTTCAGCCATGCGGCATGCGGACCCATGGTGCGCTCCAGCTATCATGCCGATGAGCAGGCGCAGGAGGCTGGTTTCGCATGACAAGGGATTGGATGATGGTCTCGCGATTGATGGGAGCGCTTGAAAGGAACTGCCGGACGTGCACTGTGGCCGCTTTTGCATGGCTTCTTTTTTGCGCGCCCGCTTTTTCTGCCGAGGCGGAGACCCCCTCTCAAAAAGATATCGTTGCGGGATTGAAGCAGGCGCTCACCCAAAGCGCCAAGGCGGCTGCCGACAGGCTGGGCGTGACGGATGGGTTTCTTGGGAACCCGAAAGTCAAAATTCCGTTACCGGGGGCATTGCAGAAGGTCGAGGGCGTAATGCGTACGCTGGGCATGAGCAAACATCCCGATAACCTGATAGCGGCCATGAACCGCGTAGCGGAAAAAGCGACAGCGGAAGCCACGCCGTTATTGGTGGAAGCAGTGGATAACATGCCGGTGGAAGACGCCGGGAAGATTCTTGCAGACGGCGACGATGCCGCTACCCGGTATTTCCGGAACGCCACCTCGGAGGAACTGGCGCAGAAATTCCTTCCTGTCGTGAAAGAGGCGACGAGCCAGGTGGGGCTCATGAAAAAATACAACGATTTTGCCGGGAAGGCAGCGAAACTCGGCCTGGTGGCGGAAAAGGATGCCCAGATAGAAAACTATGTTACCCAGAAGGCCCTGGATGGGCTCTTCCTGATCATGGCCGAGGAGGAACGCGCCATTCGAAGCGATCCTGGCAACCAGGCCAGCGAACTGTTGCGGAAGGTGTTCGGTTCCGTGAAATAGGGGATTATGCGGCCAGCTTCTTCGGCTTGTGGATGGATATCGGTTACCTGGAAGTCCCGGAGACGCTGGCCACGCTGGAATTGCCCGCATTGACGAACTTGCGGAACAGTTCATCCACCCTGGACAAGAATTCGTTCAGCCGCGGATCTTTCGCGTAAGCATCCGCAAGTTCAAGCATCGCCTTGTTGAAGGTTTCATCGCCCGGGCGGATGTTGATGGTAACGCTGCCATGTTTGGCAAGCTCGCTATCCCAGCGGTTGCGCACCGCTTCCCAGAAGCGGGAAGTCGACCGCCAATAGGTGGAGGCAGGCTCGAAGTCGTAGCCCTGGATGCGGCGGTACTCGTTGAAACCAAACTCCCGCACCAAGGAGATGTCCTTGTCGCTTTCCGTGCGCACTACCTTGGTATTGTCCTGCTCGTGCGCCCAGCCCTGGGGAGTGATGGTGTGGCGATTTTCGCCGTTGATCAGCTGATAATCGTCCCGCTTGGTGTATTCCCGCCTGGGCAATGGACGCCAGCTACGGCCGGAAGTCCAGGTTGATACGCCGTACTTGTGATTCCATTTGCCATCGCCGGCGTAGCGGGGCGCATCATTGACCTCATACACCAGTTGCGTCCACGTGCCAGGAATCGCGGCCGCCTCGCGTTCGCGCGGCTCGAAGCGCTCCTTGCCAACGAAGACCCAATGCTTGGGCGATTCATAGATCCAGTCCTGGCGCCAGTGCTTGGTCACCGATCCGCCGCCCATCACGAGGATATGCTGCAGGGAGATGCGCTTGCCCGTATCCTCGACCAGCAACACATGCTCAAATGCTGCGCTGCGCTTGGGCTCCCTCCGCTCGTAACCCGGTTGCAGCACGACAGTTTCGTCGAAATTGAATCTAACCTGATAGTTGCCCAGCATGGCCAGGATAGCCCGGCGATCGCAGTCGAAGGCGTTTTCTCCTGCGGCACAGCCCGCGACTGGACGTTCCTCCGTTAGATAGCCCGCATGGCTGGCATGCCCGGATGAAGCGGGTTTGGCCAGCAGGGATTTCCCTGCGCATG
Source organism: Nitrosospira sp. (assembly GCA_035547595.1). Lineage (GTDB taxonomy): Bacteria > Pseudomonadota > Gammaproteobacteria > Burkholderiales > Nitrosomonadaceae > Nitrosospira. The sequence continues at coordinate 28,594 of DASZUL010000070.1, read as the reverse complement.
CGGTAAGGAACGGGAGCGCGAGCAAACATGTGACGATCAGGAATGAACGTTTCATCAATATCTCCATGCAATGCGGCTGAATTACCAGACTACCGGGAACAGCGGGCGGCGAGAAAGCCGGATAAATAGGAGTACATTTTCCGGATAACTCCGCCGCGATTCAATCGGGCTGATCCAGCGGGCTGGTATGGCCATAGCAGGGATGTAGTATAAATGATAATCATTACTATCGGTTGCCTAAATCGCCGCAGGATACCCTGATATACAGCGTGCATGAGGGGATAAACGCCATGCCAAGGGCGTACATGGGCGTTCGGCTGGCAACTGCTTACCCTGTGCGCTCATCTGTGCCCTTGGAAGAATTCTGACCGGTCTCCCGCGCGTGGCCCAAGGTGGAATGCGAAAGAGTGAAGTATTTGCTCTTCCATGTTTTGCAGCTATAAAGAATAAGAGCAGATTCATATTGTAAAAAGGGAGGGGGCCATGGCACGAATCGATGACATCAAATCGCTTTGCGACCGGCTTGCGCCTCTGGGGTGGCGCACCCTGCTGCGGGACGTGACCCGAAACAAACTCGATATTGCTCAACCCACCCCCGCAGCGTTGCAGCGGGAACTGACGAGGAATCTGGGAGAAATCGACCGCAGCCTGACCGGTTTCGAAGATTTTGCGGCAAAGGGAAACAAAGCGGTGACGCCGGCGCAGCCCTCCCTGAGCCTGCTGTACCATGCGCTGGCACATCCTTTGGTCACCCGCGATCATGAGGGACGGCCGCTGCAGGGTTTTGCGACGCCGGCCGAGCTCGACCTGCTCGAAAATTTCATCTTCAGCCTCGCCCCGCTGCCGCTGCCTGAATTCATCCGGGACAATGGCGGTACGTCTCAAGTGGCGGTGGCGGTTTTTTCCTGCGAGTACCGCCCGGCTTCGGATACGGTCGATGGCCGTCATGCAGACTTGGTTTTTTCACGCACCGGGATCGCGCGCGTGGGGACGGCCCGGCCCCGCTATCATCCCGATCTGCGCGGTTTCTGGCCCGAGGACGAAGATAACCCGAATGGTATACGGGTACTGCCGGCGCGTTTTACCGCCTGGCTGGCGGTAAGAAAAAAAGGCCGCGACACGCGGGTTTCGCCCATTCTCGAAAGCAGCGTGGGAGGGTCCGGCGATGAAGCGGACAGGGATTTCCTGGTTCCTGTCCATAAGCTTTTTCCCGGCGGCGACTGCATCGAAGGGATGGATCTCGACCTGTCATTCGGCGCCCACCTGTTCAACCTCAAAATCCAGCGGATTCATAAGGCGCTCGGAACAGATCCGCTTCCGGAAAGCTTTCCTTATGTCATCCGGGACAGGGAAATAGCGGACTGGTCCACGGATCCGGATCTGGGCCCCGGTTGGCTGGTTCCTGCAGCGCGCCCCAGCCTGGTGGAAGCGGCCGTGGTGGACGGGAAGCCTCTTACGTTCAGGGTGACTCCCGATTTCGTGGATGGTTTTGCCGCTTTTGAGCCGTCAGCCGCGGGAATCGGGCGCGGGGCGGCACCGGAATATGTCCATGCGCGAACCCAGGTAAAAAACGGACGGTTCATCGATCTCAACGATAACGCGGACGTCATCGGCACAATGAAGAAGGAGCCTTATGACGCATTGCATTACGTCGATTTCTCCGGCGAAGGCTGGGTGGACGCGGCTATTCCGGCGTTAGCCCAGCAGAATGTCCGGTCCATCGCCGCTTATGCATTGGTATGCGCCCCGGATTTCTTTCCCGCCTGCGGGCAATTCGAAGTCTCCGAATGGAGCAGGAGCAAGGATATTCCTGCCCAGTTCCGTGGAAGCCTCTGGCTGATCGATCCGACCCCGCTCAGCGAAACAAGGCTTCCTGCCAATCTCCAGCTTCGGGGTAATCCGTTCGCGGCCGATGACACGACCATCACGGCCGTTGTCGGGATGGGCGCACCCGGGGGGTTGCCGGCGGTATGGCCGCAACAGCCCGATATTTTGCGTGCATCTTCCCTGCCGGATGACGCTGCCGGCGTTTTCGCACCGGGATGGGATGTGGGAAGGGACCAGCAACCCGGGGCGGATGGGGTGGGACATCTCGCGAGCTACGCTTTGGGCAGTCCGTTTCCAGAAGATGCCAAATTGTGCGCTGCGCTCAGCACCTTCTGGCCGGCAGTCGCCCCGGATGTTTTTCGCACCTTTGCAACCCCGATCGGCAATACGGGCGGGACCGTTGCTCCCCTCACCGACGAGGAGATAGGGCAAGCCGGCTCCCTGCCCTGGGATGGCATTCCCGGACCGCGTGTGGTCAGCCACAATGGGGAGCGGCACGTGGAGATCGCATCGTTCCTGAATGCCGACTATGTAAGACAGGTCATGCAGAACCGGTTCAGTATCCGGCTCACCGCGCAGATCAGCGTCGAAGATTACCAGGATCGCATACTGGCGGTGAGCCGCGCCTACAGTGTCGCAGGGAATCTGAGCGATATAAGGGAAACCCGCCAGGAATGGCTGGTGCTTTCATTCCGGGTGATTACTTCCGCGGACGTCGAGTTGCAGCAGGCTCAAGGCGAGGCCCATACGATTCTGCGCGGCCAGATTTACCGGCTGGAGTTATGCAAAAGCCCGCCGGTAGCCGCGCGCGAGAAAATAAGCCCTTACCTGTACCGTTTCCCATTGCAGGATTTGCGCTTTTTCTTCGCCAGCCCCGATTCAAAGGCGGTGCTGACCAAGCGCGAGCATGACCTCAGGTGGGCGAGCGCCTCCAGTGAAAGATGAGCTGGAGAAGAAGAGATTGTCCGCGTCATGGCTGATCCGCGGGTAATGCGTGGGGGTAACCGCATGCCCGGGAAGCGCACGGATATCCTCATTATCGGCGCGGGCCCGGCGGGTTGCGCAGCGGCAATCTCCGCTCGCCAGGCCGGCCTGGAAACGATGCTGATCGAAGCGCGCGCTTCCGCTCATCATGTCCCGGGCGAAACGCTACATCCCGGCGTCGAGCCGATATTGAGGAAGCTGGGAGTTTGGGATGACATTGCTGCGGCCGGTTTCCATCGGCATATGGGCATCTGGCGAGAGAGCGGTGGCCCACGCATGTTCATGCCCTACGGTTCAGACAGCAATGGGAGATGGCTCGGCCTTCAGGCCGACCGGCGGACTTTGCATGGCATCCTGCGGCGCGCCGCAAGCAAAGTGGGTGCCGTGTTCAAGGAAGCCACCGCGGCGCATGACGCCATCCTGCAGTATGGCCGCGTCGAAGGCGTAGCTTGCAACGGATTGGAGATCCGGGCACGCTGGGTTTTCGATGCAACCGGCCGACGTGCCTGGCTCGCGCGTAAGCTGAATCTTCGGGCGGATCGTTCGGGGCCATCCCTGCGCGCGCGCTTCGGCTGGAAGGAGGGAAGTGATTGCAGCCTGGCGGGGCAGCCTTTGTTTCGCCAGTGCAAAGGCGGCTGGGAATGGCTTGCTCCCCTTGGCGACGGCAGGACGGCGTGGGTGACGCTGGATCGGGCTGCGGAACCCGGGGTGGAGCGTTCGATAGGCGTACGTCACAGCGGAAAGACTGCAACCGGCCTCGATATGACATGGCGTTTCCACCCGTCTTGCGCCGGGCCCGGCTATTTCCTGCTGGGAGACGCCGCGGCGCTGCTCGATCCAGCTTCATCCAATGGCGTTTTGCGCGCCTTGATGAGCGGCATGCTTGCCGCCGATCTCGCGGCGCGCGCGATCTCCGGATGCGGTGAAGAAACCGTGCTCCAGGCTTATGTCAAATGGATGGCGGCGCTATACAGGCACCATGTGGATAACTTAGGGAAGCCCTGAAAAGCAACCGGCTGGCAGTTCCTTCATGGATGAGGGGCTTTTTCCCTTGCTCCATGCAGCTCCTGTGCAAGCCAGTCGATGAGATCGGCAATCATCGCGTCGCTCGCATTCGTCAGCGCGAGCGCGGCCCCTGCGGCATTTGCCTCCGGAGCCGGTCGCTCCATGCGGAAGCTGTGCTGAGCCAGCAGCGTGCGCGTTCCCGATTCGATCAGGCTGGCGCGCAACGCCACGATGACGCGGCTTTCTGCCGGCGTTTCGAATACCTGGGTAAATTCTTCCAGGTCAAGGCGCACCGCATACTCCGTCCGCACGCCATCCCCACTGCTCACCACCGCGCTGCCGCCCGCGGATGCGATTTGCCTTTTGATCCGCTGGGCAAGCAAGGCCGCAGGGGGCGATATCCACCGGCTATTCGCGTAGACGTGGGTCTGCCCAGGATTATGATAGGCAAGGCGATATCGAATGGCCGGGTTATCGAGCCAGGCGGGAGAAGTGGCAGTCACCAAAAGTTTTGTGGAAATCTCCGCCAGGCGGGATGAGGCGCCAGTTGCCCGGGCGGGCGACTGGTCAAGGCCAAAATCATATATCGAAGCGGGGGTGTGGGCGCGCGTGGCGGCACACCCTGCAGCGAATACTGCCGCGATAATGAGAAATTTCCTCATCTCAAGATTCCTCAAGGTATGGAGGGAGATATCGGAGGCGATACAAAGCCTTCTTCTCCCGGCCCTGGCGGAGGCGGAGACCGGCCGAACAGCAAGCTCCGCGGCTGCTCTTCCAGCTGCAAGAGCACGCGATCGATGCCGCGCGTATTGCGCGTGATCCCTTCGGTCGCCTCGCGCAGCTTATGCATGGTATCGACAAGCTCCCCGGCCGTGTGTGACAGACTGTCCACAACTCCTCCTTGCTGGTTTGCCTTTACGGCAATCTGGTCAAGATCGGCAACCAATTGATCGGTACGTTTCAGCACGGTACGGGTATCGGCAGTCAGGGCGGGCAGCGACTGGATGCCTGGCTCAAGCTGGCCCAGGACGTTCTGCATGCGGTTCGTCGCGTCCTGCGCATTTTCCAGGATGGCCGCGAATCGCGCCTGGTTCTGGTCATTGAGGAGCAGGTTCAACCGTTCCATCAGCCCGTTCGCGCTGCCGAGCAGGCGTTGCCCGGATTCGGCCAGGCTATCCAGCGTCGAGGGACGAAACGGAATCTGCGCGGGATTATCCGCGCTGGTTACAAGGCGTTCCGCCTGCTTGCCGTCATCGTTCAATTGCACGAAAGCGAGGCCCGTCAAGCCCTGGAAGCCAAGCTGCGCGTAAGTGTTCCGAGTGAGCGGCAGATCCCGATCCACCGCGATGCGGATATGGATGAAATGCGGGTTCTCGGGGTCCAGGCGGACATTTTCCACCTTTCCCACCGTTACTCCACGGTAGCGTACCACGGCCTGGGGGTTAAGCCCATTGACCGGCAATTCCGAAACTACCAGATATTTGTCGCGCGTGGCGGCTCCTCCTCCGAACCATATCGCTACGGCTGCGACCGCCACGGCCAGAAAAATTACGAATAAACCCGCCGCAAGGGCATGGGCACGGTTTTCCATAACGGCTCCCTATAAATGTCACCCTAGCGCCTTCCTGCCCCGTACCCCATGGAAAAAGTTCTCGATAAAAGAATGGTCCGAGTTCACGATTTCCGTCAGGCTGCCCAGGGCGACGAGATGCCGGTCCGCTATGACGGCCACGCGGTCGGCAAGGGCGGCAAGGGTATCCAGGTCATGCGTCGCCATGACAATGGTGAGTGTCAATTCGGCGCGCATCGTCTGTATGAGGTTTACGAATCCTTCGCTTAGTTCCGGATCCAGTCCGGCGGTCGGTTCATCCAGGAACAGCAGTTCCGGATCGAGCGCCATCGCCCGCGCCAACGCGACGCGCTTGATCATGCCGCCCGAGAGTTCCGCAGGCCTCTTGCTGGCATGCTGGACAGCGATATCGACCATTTTCAGCTTGAGCATGACCAGGTCCCGGATCATGTCTTCGTCCAGGGTATGCAGCTCGCGCATCGGCAAGGCGATGTTGTCATATACCGACAGCGCGCTGAATAGCGCGCCTTTTTGAAACAGCACCCCGCAGCGGTTGCGCATCGATTGCAATTTTTCATGGTCATGCCCATGCAGGGGATCGCCAAAGACCCGGACAGTACCTTGTGCCGGCATCTCGAGACCGAGCATTTGCCGCATCAAGGTTGTCTTTCCCGCGCCCGACCCCCCCACGAGCGCCAGGACCTCTCCCCGCTGCACGCACAGATTGATATTTTCGTGCACGAGGTGGCCGCCGAAACGCGTATACAGCCCTTCAACCTCGATAACGCAGCTTCTACTCGCCATCAGCTGTTGCCCAACCGTAGCCCGACGTTGGCGAACATGATGGCAAAAATCGCATCGATGATAATGACGACGGTAATCGAGGTCACTACCGAGTTCGTCGTGCCTTCTCCCAGGCTCTCGGTATTGGATCTGATTCTCAAGCCAAAATGGCACGATATCAAGGCGATCGCCATGCCGTACACCACGCCTTTGCCCAATCCTAGCCAGAGATTGGCGATCGGCACCACGTCCGGCAGCTTGCTCACGAAAAACTGGTAGCTCAGCCCGAGCTGAAATTCCGCGACGACCATTCCCCCCACGAGGGCCACCGCGCTGGTCCACAGCACCACGAGGGGCATCGCGATCCCCAATGCGATCACTTTCGGCAGCACCAGGCGCAGACTGTGGGGTATGCCCATTACGGTCAGGGCGTCCAGTTCCTCTGTCACTCGCATCACGCCCAGTTGCGCCGTCATGGAGGAGCCAGAACGGCCAGCCGCCAGAATGGCTGCCAGCATGGGACCCAGTTCGCGAATGACACTGACACCGAGGATATTGATAATGAATACGTCGGCACCAAACATCTGCAATTGCCGGGACGAAAGAAAACTGAGCACTATGCCGACGAGAAATCCGACCAGCGCCGTAATGCCAAGTGCCTGCGCACCGGTACGGTACAGGTTTGCGGAAATTTCCCGCCACGGAATACGGGCGGGATGGCTGATCAGGTACGCTATGTCCAGCATCATCTGGCCGACCAGCACAGCCAGGCCGTTCACATGTTCCCACAGCAGGAAGGCTGCCTTTCCCACGTTGGTAATGGGCCAGAGCAGATCCGGCTTGGGGGGCGCGGGCGAATGCGGCGCTTCCTTCATGCGCGTGAACAGCCTTTCCTGCTCGGACCGTAGTTGCAGGCGGGGAGGGCGGCGTGAGCCCCAGGCGCGCCATAGCAATACGGCACCCGCATCATCCATTTGTTCTATGCCGGTAAGGTCCCACTGTAGTTCGGGATCGGCTGCGTGCGCCGCGAGTTCGGAAGACATGGCGTGCATGCGCCGCCCAAGCGCGGCCAGGGTGAATCTGCCCGTGAGCATCAGCCGCGGCGTGCCGTCGGCGTCCGTTATACGGTGGGCAGATGGCGACATTTCTCGAAATGGATTTTCCGGCATTGGCGTTGTCCTGTACAGCAGGGGCGGCAGGAAGACCAGAAGCGGAGGATTTTCGCAGCTGTTGCCGGCCACCTTTTGCTGTCCCCAGCAAGGCGAAATGCTGCATGAGTTGCATCAAGCAAGTTTTCGCTAGTAGAACCTATTCGAGGTTTTCAGGTCAAGCTGCGGGCGATATCGGTGAAGGCATGGGTGCGGATACTGTTCCTGTCCAGTACCCGGTGCACTTCCGCGTTTTTCCCTGGCGGAATCCATCCCGGCTCTTTCCATTCCCAAGATCGGGATGAGTCCATCCCGGAAACATATGACTCAAGGTTGCCGGAAATTTTTACAATCCCTGTTTCGAGGGAACCGGTTCTTCGATATAAGGGTCGGTTTTTTAAAGACTCAAGTCACATGGCATAAAGCTTGCTTATAAGAAGAATGAGGGGCTTGCAGGAAGAGGCGCCTCTAAAGCAGGGAATGGATAAGCAAGCGTTTGGGCGGGGATGATAGTGATCGGGCGTATTTCCGCTTAGGCGCTGATGAAAAACAGGATCATTTCAAGATCAGCAAAAAAAAACCGTAATAACCATTATTGCCGTTTTTGCGAAAATGGACGGCGGTGAAGGATTTCAGTTATTCGGTTAAATAGGGAATTGAAAGATATAACAATAATAAAGCAGCAGCAAAAATAATAATAATCCCAGATCAGGATCGGGGCGATTTGTCGATACACGACAATATGGCACTGATCCTGATTATTTTTTCCGGATGTTCCAGGCCACCAGCGAGCAGCCGGCGGTGTACTGGAGAAGTTTTTTTGGATGCTTCGACAGCCGCATCGGATGGCGAGGCAACGATTATCGCGCAAAGGCGGGATCCCCCATTGTCGATATCATCCTACTGGTGATGGTGTGACGAGTGCGTTTCCCTGGCTGCCACTCCCGCCAGGTTTTCCACGCGAATCTGGTAGCTCTCATGGCATGCGCTGCATTTTTTCATCGATTCGCTCAACTGGCGCAAGGTATGCTTCGGGTCTTTCAATGACTCCGCGTCTGCCGCTATCTGGTCGAAATCCTTATGGATCGCCATGCCCATCTGCATGAATTCCTTCGGAAGCACTGCGAGGAGGTGATCCTCGCCTTTATGTACCATTCCCATGCCCAGAGAACGCGCATGGCTTGCCACCGCCGTCATATCTTCCCTGGACAGTGCGTCCAGGATATTTCTCGTTCCCGATAGCAGGGCGCGCATTTCGGTAAGAATGTGGTTTCGCTGATGCTCCGCGAGCGGAAGCACCTTGCGTTTGTCTATGTCGCTCGATGCAAAAGTTGTAGTCCCGATGAAAAGACCAAGCAGAACGGCTGAAATTTTTTTCAAACGAGCCTCCTGTAAGATTGGGTTGAAATTTCGGCTGGGTTAACGAATCTCTGAACAAGCCCTCGCCCGGTGCGTTGCAGGTAAAGTCGGGATGACATAAGGCACGCGACGAAGGTCGTAGCCGAGACTACGATGCAAAGGAGCGCAACGCCATGGCTCCCCAAAGCGTGGCCCGAGGGGTCCACGAAGCGGGGATCGGGCAGCGTCGAGGATGCCAGACCGCGCCAAAGTATACAAGGGGGCGCCAACAGCCCGCTACGGGGTCGCATCTCCCCTCGGAAGAAACTGCTCCGCCCTATGCGGTCTCGCCCGATTCTACCGCAACCCGGATGGGGATGGGGCTTTGTGGGCGATCTGTCTTGTCAGGCTTCTAGCGAGGGAGCGCCCCGGAGCGTGGCCCGAGGGACCCGCAAAGCGAGGATCGGGCAGCGGAGGGGATGCTTCGATCGCGCCACAGTGGTGTTGGGGTGCCGGCATCCCGCTACGGGGTCGCATCATTCGCGTCGTCGCCTTTTGCGCATTCCGTCCCGCAAAGCCGCCGTTGCGCCGGGGAAGACTTATTCAGAGGTTCCTTAAAGTCCCGGGGTGGGTAGGATCTCCCGAACCGCCGGCCGGCATGGAGAGAGGTGCCGCAGCCCAGCGGGCGGCAGGAAACAGCGAGAAGAAAGCCTGGAGAAACGGGTCACGGCCGTACCTCTCTTGCTTTCAAATCATGCGCGTCCGAGCCAACGATTTCGACTTCGATCAAATCCCCGGGGTTTCGATTCTTCGCATTGCCGACATAGACCACGCCATCGATTTCGGGCGCGTCCGCCGCGCTGCGGGCGATGGCGCGATTTTTCTGCACTTCATCCACCAGGACGAGCATGCGCCGGCCGATTTTTCCCCTCAGGCGCGCGGTGCTGATTTTTTCCTGCACTGCCATGAAGCGGGCGCGCCGTTCTTCTTTTACTTCCTCCGGAACGGGATCGGGCAAGGCATTTGCCGCTGCACCCTCGACCGGCGAGTAGGCGAAACATCCCACGCGGTCCAGTTGCGCTTCTTCGAGGAATTCCAGAAGCTGTTCAAATTCTGCTTCGGTTTCTCCGGGGAAGCCCACGATGAACGTGCTGCGAAGCGTGATTTCCGGGCAGATCTCCCGCCATTGCCGAATGCGCGCCAGGTTATTCTCGGCGCCTGCGGGACGCCTCATCGCCTTGAGAACGCGAGGATTGGCATGCTGGAACGGCACGTCGAGGTAAGGAAGAATTTTTCCTTCGGCCATCAGCGGAATCACTTCATCGACATGGGGATAGGGATAGACATAGTGCAGCCGTATCCACGCACCCAGGCTTCCCAGGGCGCTGGCGAGTTCCGTCATGCGGGTCTTGAGCGGCCGGCCCCGCCAGAAGCCGGTGCGGTATTTGATATCGACACCGTACGCGCTGGTGTCCTGGGAAATGACGAGCAGTTCCTTTACGCCCGCCGCTACCAGGTTTTCCGCTTCCTGCATGACCTGGTTGATGGGACGGCTGACGAGATCGCCCCGCATGGATGGAATGATGCAGAAGGTGCAGCGGTGATTGCAGCCTTCGGAGATCTTGATATATGCATAATGCCGCGGGGTGAGCTTTATTCCCTGGGGCGGAATCAGGCTAGTGAATGGATCATGGGGTTGCGGGAGATGCTGGTGCACCGCCGCCATGACTTCGGGCAATGCCTGCGGACCGGTGACAGCCAGTACCTGGGGATGGGCGCGCCTTATCACCTCGCCCCCTTCCTTTGCGCCGAGGCAGCCGGTAACGATGACCTTGCCATTTTCGGCAAGCGCCTCTCCGATCGCATCCAGAGATTCTTCCACGGCGCTGTCGATGAAGCCGCAGGTATTGACGACCACGATGTCGGCATCTTCGTAGGTGGAGGAAGTGGCATAACCTTCGGCGCGCAGCTGCGTCAGAATCTGCTCGGAATCCACCAGCGCCTTGGGGCAGCCAAGCGAGACGAAGCCGATTGTCGGAGGTGATTCTTCAGGTCGAGGCATGGTCGATCAGGGTTGCATCGTGTAAGGTTGAATGGAGATCGTATCGGGCCGTATCGGCGTTTGTGATGAAGCGGAGGATTCAGGCATGATGAGAGAAAAGCTGGTTGGCAAGCCAGATCGAGCTGATGCCCAGTGTTATCAGCGCAACCTGCTGGATGGTTGCGCCAATCTCCGGCCGCTTGTGCAGGCCGGGAATCAGGTCCGACATCGCGACGTAAATCATGCTGGCGGCGGCCAATCCCAGCAGCGAAGGGATGAGATGGTTCACATCCTGCAGCATGAAATAGGTCGAAATTCCTCCCAGGAGTGTAGCAAAACTGGATAGCAGGTTGAATAACAGGGCCTGCCGCCGAGTATAGCCCGAATTGAGCAGTATCAGGAAATCCCCGGCTTCCTGGGGAATTTCATGGGCGATGATGGCGATCGAGGTCACGATTCCCAATTGTATGTCCGCCATGAAGGCAGCTGCGATCAGCATGCCGTCGACAAAATTATGGAACGTATCGCCGAGCATGATCAGCATGCCGCTGCGGCCGTTGTCATGTTCATGGCCTGGCGCGGCCGCAATGGCGGCCATGGTGACGGAGGGCAGGTGCTCATGCACCTCGCATTCCTCGCTGTGGCAGTGGCGCCATAACACCAGTTTTTCGAGGATGAAAAATAACAGTATCCCGAACAGGACCGTGGCAGTCATACGTCCCGGCTCTTGCGAGAGTTCGAGCGCCTCGGGCATGGCATTGAGGAAAGCCGCTCCCAGCAGCGCGCCTATGGCGTAGGAAACCAGCATCTGCACCCATACGGCGCGCGTATTGAGCGTCAGCGCAGCCGCAAACAGGACGCTCAGCAAGCCGCCAACCAGGCTGGTGCCTATGATCCAGGCAAGAATGGACATGAATCGTTCGCGAAAAATGCGGGATTATACGCGTTGCGGCATGGAAAATGGGCTATCGGCTGCGCCACCGCTACCCGCGTACGCAGGACGGCTCGGCTTCAGGCCATTTTTCAGGCCATTAGCAGGCGCCACTGGATGCGAGTGCAATCCAGTAATACATGGGAATGGCAGGCTGTAATCATTGGAATACGGGGATCGTTCAGCGCTTTTCTAGGTGACTTAGGCGAGCCAGATCAGGCCTGCCATCCGTCCGGTTTGGCCATCGCGGCGATAGGAGAAAAATCTTTCGGGATTACTGAACGTGCACTCGTTTCCGCCATAGATCTCGGTAATGCCGGCCCTGTTGAGGGACAGCCGCGCCAACAGGTAAAGATCGGCAAGCCATTTGGGCGTCTGCACTGCGCCGTGGCGGCGAAAAGCCCGGGCGGATAGCGGGTCCCGTTCGATGAACACCTCACGCACTTCGTCGCCGACTTCGAAATGATCGGGTCCGATTGCGGGACCCAGCCAGGCCATGAGACAGAGATTCGCATGGCTGGATCCGCGCATTTCCGATATCGCCTGCTCGATCACTCCCGTTGCCAGGCCGCGCCAGCCAGCATGGATGGCGCCGACCAGCGAGCCTGCGCGGTCGCATATCAGTATCGGCAGGCAATCAGCCGCCAGTACCGCACAGACGTTGCCAGGACGGGAGCTGAACGAGGCATCCGCACAGCAGGGAATCGAGCAGTCGTCATGATCGGCATTCAACACATGGTTGCCATGCATTTGTTTCAGCCACATAGGCTCGGATGGCAATATCGCCCGCAGCAGCATGCGATTCCGGCTGACGGTTTGCGGATCATCCCCGACGTGATCGCCCAAGTTGAAAGTAGCATAAGGATCCTTGCCAACGCCGCCGTTGCGTGTGGTGAACAACGCCTGGACATTGTCTGGAGCGGGCCACTCCGGCGTGATCCGGTCACGCATGGCAAGGAGTCCGTGGAGCTGTTCCGCGTTGCCGCAATGCCGATAGCAGGCTGTGCATGTCCCCGGGCAATGCGGTTTCCCACGCTATTCGCTCACCATGCTGCGGATGGGTGAGTTCCAGCTTTTGCGCATGCAGGGCCTGTCTCGAAAAACCGGAAAGGCATTGCGCAAGGTGGGGGGAGATATTTTTTTGCCTGCCTCCGTATGTCCTGTCGCCCAGGAGCGGATGCCCGATCGATTGCATATGCACGCGAATCTGGTGCGTGCGCCCCGTTTCGAGGCGGCACCGCAGCAAGGTGCAGCCATCGAGCATTTCCTCGGGATGATAGGCCGTCCGGGCCTGCTTGCCACTAGCGGTGACGGCCATCCTGGTGCGCTGGACCGGATGCCGCCCCACGGGCGCATCCACCCATCCACCGGCGGAAACCTGGCCGAGTACCAGCGCAAGATATTCGCGCTTGACCGACCGTTCCTGCAGCTGGCGCACCAGGCTGGTTTGAGCTTGCAGCGTCTTTGCCACGACCAGCAGTCCGCTGGTATCCTTATCCAACCGATGGACGATACCCGCACGCGGCACGGTATTCAATCCGGGCGCATGATGCAGCAGAGCATTCAGCATGGTCCCTTGCCAGTTGCCGCTGCCGGGATGCACGACCATTCCGGCGGGTTTGTTGATGACCAGGATGGCATTATCCTCGTGAACGATGTCCAGCGGCAAAGCTTCGGGTGCATGGGCAGCTTGCGCCGGATTCCCGAAGGGGTTGACCTCGATCTGTTCTCCACCCCATACTTTCTGTTTCACCAGCGCTTTTTTTCCATCGACACTGATCTGGTTTTCCAGTATCCATGTTTGCAGCCGTGTACGGGACCAGTCCGGCAAAAGACGCGCCAGGGCCAGGTCGAGACGCATTCCCGCCAATTCGGCGGGAATGATCAGCACCGAGACTGCTTGTGCGAGTTCAGGCAGCGGCGGCTTTGCGCTATACTGTGCATCCGTTTCCCTATTTTCCCGTGAAGTTACCATGTTCCGTAGTGTAGCGTTATTCGTGGCGTTGCTGCTATCCGGATGCGGTCTGCTGCCCAAGCAGAATGCGGATGATTCCAAGAACTGGTCGGCACAAAAATATTATTCCGAAGCGAAAAATGAGCTGAACGAAGGGAATTACAGTGCGGCCATCAAGCTGTTCGAGCAGCTGGAAGCACGATATCCGTATGGCCGCTATGCCCAGCAGGCGCAGCTGGAAGTCGCCTATGCGCATTACAAGGATGGGGAGCAGGCGGCGACCATTGCCTCCGCCGACCGGTTCATCAAGCTGCATCCCAACCATGTCAATGTGGACTACGCTTATTACCTAAAGGGGTTGGCCAATTTCAATGATGACCTGGGCCTGATGGGCATCGTAACGGAAAGAATCCTGAAGCAGGACATGAGCGAACGGGACCCGAAGGCATCCCGGGAATCGTTCGAGAATTTCAGGGAACTGGTCACCCGTTTTCCAAAGAGCAAGTATGCGCCGGATGCCGTGCAGCGGATGAAGCATCTCGTGAACGTCGTGGCATTGAACGAGGTGCAGGTCGCGCGTTACTACATGAAGCGCGGGGGCTACGTTGCCGCAGCCAATCGTGCGCAATTTGCGTTAAAGGAATATCCGCAGACGCCGGCTACCGAAGAGGCCTTGTTTATAATGACGAAAGCATACGATGCGCTGGGGATGACCGATCTGCGCGACGATGCCGAGCGCGTGATGAGGAAGAACTTTCCCAACAGCCGTTTTTACTCAGATTCGACCGGTCCCACCGGCGAACCCTGGTGGAGCTTCTGGTAATTCCGGCGCAGCCGGAAAACCCTGCCGGGGGTTCGCGATACTGCTGGTTCAGGATGCTCCCGCTCGCGCGAGATTTCCGGATAACCTTGCCGCTTCCGTGACGCTGGACTCGTTCTGCAACCGTATCGCCAGCACATCGCAATTGGCATGGTGCAGCACGTTGCTTGCCGTCGAACCCAGCAACAGGGCGAGGCCGTGGCGCCCATGCGAGCCGACGATGATCAAATCGACTTGTTCCTCCCCGGCAAGCCGGACGATTTCCTGCCCGGGCACCCCCCATACCATCCAGCGGCGGGCCGGTTCGATGTTCAAGCGGGCGCCTATTTCATTCAGCCTGGATTTTTCCGCTTCCAGCAACTCATATGAAGAATCGCCGGTCATGGAAATCATCGTTCCGTATGCCGTATCGGGCATCGGAATGTTGTCCAGCACATGGATGATGCTCAGTCTTGCCCCGAGTGTTTCCGCCAGGCGCCTGGCCTTCCGGATGACATATTCATCGGTTTCGGCAAAATCCACGGCAAGTAAAATATGCTGGTAGTCACTCATGGCATAGGGTTCGCAGGCAACTGCACGATCAGTTATTTTCGTAGGCCACCGATTGCTGCAGCTTGAGCATGGTGCCCAGGATCTTCCATACATTTTCCACAATCCGCTCCTGGGCGGATGCTGTCGGGTGTATCCCATCCGACTGGAAAAATTCCCGTTTGTTGCCGAAGCCATCCAGCAGGAAAGGAACCAGCTTGAGCCCATGCCGCTTGGCCAGTTGCGGGTAAATATCCTGAAACTTTTGAGTGTAGGCTATGCCATAATTGGGAGGCAGTTGCATTCCGGTCAGCAGGACGGTCGCTTTGCTTCGCTGGCATGCTTCAATAATCGCTTCAAGGTTGTTACGTATGGAGTCAATCGACGCTCCACGCAATCCGTCATTGCCGCCAAGCTCGAGAATGACGATATCCGGACGATGCGTTTTAAGCGCCTGCTCGATTCGGGCACGCCCCCCGGAAGCAGTTTCGCCACTGAGGCTCGCATTGACCAGGCGTACCTGCGATTGAGCTTGCAGCCGTCTTTTCAGCAAACTGACCCATCCCGTGTCTTGCGGCAGGCCATAGCCGGCAGACAAACTGTCGCCAAATACCATAACAGTAGTGGAATTGGCCGAGGCATCGGGCACGGCTGCTGTGCTCGGGCTGGCGAGCGGAATGCTTGCAAGGACAGAAAGTATAATCAGGAATTTTTTCATGACGGATAATGTTGTTGTACGGCCTATTGTGCAGGCAATTGCCTTGACCAAGCAAGTCAGCACCGGCGACGCACAGCTTACAATTCTGGAGGATGTCAGCCTCGAGGTAAATGCGGGCGATTCAGTGGCCGTAGTCGGTGCGTCGGGTTCGGGAAAGTCGACATTGCTGGGCCTGCTCGCAGGATTAGATATTCCGTCGGCCGGCAAGGTTCAACTTGGCGGGGAAGATATATTCCTGCTGGACGAGGACGCACGCGCGGCGGTGCGGGCTCGCATGCTGGGTTTCGTTTTTCAGTCATTCCAGTTATTGCCTGCCTTGACCGCCATGGAGAATGTCATGCTGCCACTGGAACTGGCAGGGGTGGACACGGCGGAGGCAGCCGCCTTGCAGATGCTCGAGCGGGTAGGCCTTCGGCACCGGCTGAAGCATTATCCCAAGCAGCTATCGGGTGGCGAGCAGCAGCGGGTTGCGATCGCGCGGGCGTTCGTTACCCAGCCGCAGTTGGTGCTGGCGGATGAGCCTACGGGAAACCTCGATTCCGCTACCGGCGCACAAATTATAGAATTGATGTTCGAGCTGAATCGGGAGCGGGGTACCACACTGGTTCTGGTTACGCATGACGATGCGATTTCCACCAGATGCGCTTCGCGGATACGGCTGGCTGGAGGAAAAATCGTAACATGACACGGACGGGGCATATGAGGGGAAACCGGAACGGGCAGGCCGGGCGGCTGCCATCCGGGGCATATCCGCGCGCCTGTTTTCCTCTTGTCCAGGCAGGTTTTCCGGAACCCAGTTGATGGTTGCTCCTTCCCCGGCAGAACGCGCGGTACCGTCCCACCGCCTTCGGGTTACCGTGACTGTCCTCGTGCTGATGGTGCTGGCGGCAAGCACATGGTTCTGGCGCAGCCAGGGCAGCGCGAAAGACACCAAGAGCAAGGCTGAAAAGCCCGTCCAGGTCGTGACCGCCACGATAAAGCGTGAGGACGTGCCCATCAGGCTCAGCGCGAACGGAACGGTAACCCCGCAGCAAACCGTTGCGGTGCGGCCTCAACTCAGCGCGATGATCAGGTCGGTGCATATCAGGGAAGGCCAGTTCGTGCGCCAGGGGGAAAAGCTCTTTACGCTGGATGCGCGTACCGAAGACGCCAATGTCAGCCGGACCGAAGGCCAGCTTGCCAGGTCACGGGCAGACCTGAGGAATGCCGAGCGCAATCTCAAGCGCCAGCGTGAGTTGTTTGAGCAGCACTTTATTTCGGAGGCTGCGCTGGAAGTGGCGCAGAACCAGGTGGAGAGCTTGCGCGGCCAGCTTGCGGTGGACGAGGCGAGCGTGCGCGCGATGCGCGTCGCGCGCGGTTTCAGCGAAATCCTGGCGCCGATATCCGGCCGGACTGGCGCCATCGCGGTGTATCAGGGCAGCCTGGTGCTGCCGAATGACGCATTGGTGACCATCACGCAGATCGATCCGATCAACGTCAGCTTCAACCTGCCGGAGCGTGAATTCGTGCCATTGCAGGATGCGCTCGAAAAAGGCGAGGTGCCCGTCTACGTGGAGCTCGATGATTCGGGCAAGCTGTCCCGGAAGGGACGCCTGATATTCATCGATAATGCCGTCGATACCGCCAGCGGAACGATTGCCCTCAAGGCTGAATTTCCCAATGCGGACAGCCACCTCTGGCCGGGCATGTTCGTCAGGGTCGCGTTGTCGCCGAGCACCCTGACGGAGGCACTTACGGTTCCCGTGCAATCCGTCCAGAATGGTCCCGATAGAAAATTTCTCTACGTGGTAGACGGTCAAAACAAGGCCGATACGCTTTCCGTGAGCGTGCGCCTGATCCAGGATGGGCTTGCGGTCATAGAGGGGGTTTCCCTCGCGCCAGGAATGCGGGTTGTCATGGAGGGTGCGCAAAACATCAGGCCCGGCAGCGTGGTGGTGGAGGGGACGCGAAACAGTGGCAAGCCGGGCAGGTCGGGCGATGGATAGGCGCCAGGCTTTCCCGGTATGCTTGACTCTACCCGCATAGCGGCACCGGAAAAATGAATCTCTCCGAATTATGCATTCGCCGCCCGGTCATGACGGTATTACTGTCTGCTTCGGCCGTGGTTGCGGGAATCATTGCCTACAGCGGCCTGCCGATCGCGGCCCTGCCGAGCTACGACTCGCCCACTATCACCGTGACGGCGGTGCTTCCCGGCGCCGGGCCCGAGACGATGGCCTCCTCCGTGGCGACCCCGCTCGAACGCCAATTTTCCACCATTTCTGGCCTTTCGGTGATCAGTTCGACGAGTACGCTCGGCAATACGCAGATCACGCTGGAGTTCGAGCAGGATCGCAACATCGACGACGCGTCCATCGATGTCCAGGCGGCGCTGCTGCGGGCGCAGCGCGCATTGCCGACCGAAATGACGACACCCCCTTCCTACCGCAAGATCAATCCTGCGGAGTCTCCCATCCTGTTCCTCGCGTTGACATCGCCATCCATGTCGCTGTCCGACTTGAACAGCTATGTGGAGGATCTTATCGCGCCTACGCTCTCCACGATTACCGGTGTGGCGCAGGTGCAGATCAACGGGCAAAAAAAATACGCGGTACGCGTACTTGTAGATTCGGAAGCGCTTGCCGTACGCAACCTGACCCTGGATGACATTGCAAATGCGCTGCGCACCGCCAATGCCAATACGCCAGTAGGTACGCTTGAAGGGCCGCGCCAGGCCCTGACCATACAGGCCAACCGCCAGCTCAGCAGCGCAGCCGAGTTTGCGAAACTCATCGTGGCGACATCTCCCAGCGGAAACCCGGTGCAGCTTTCGGAAGTCGCCGAGGTGAAGGACAGCGTGGAATCCATCAAGATGGCGAGCTGGCTCAATGGCGAGCCGGCGGTTACACTTTCGATACAGCGACAACCGGGGGCGAATACCGTGGCCACGGTCGATGCGATCAAGGCAGCCATTCCTCCGCTGGTCGCGCAGATGCCGTCATCCATCCATCTCCGGTTTACCAGCGACCGTTCGGTTTCTATCCGAGAAGCCATTCATGACGTGCAGGTGACCCTCGGGATCACCATCATCCTGGTGCTGCTGGTGATTTTCCTGTTTCTGCGAAAACCTTCGGCTACGCTGATACCCGCGCTTTCCCTGCCGATCTCATTGCTGGGTACGGTTGCAATGATGCGCGTTTTCGGCTACAGCCTGGACAATATCTCCCTGCTCGCCATTACGCTTGCGGTCGGGCTGGTGGTGGATGATGCCATCGTGATGCTGGAGAATATCGTGCGCCACATTGAGAAGGGAATGACGCCGTTGCAGGCGGCTTTGCTGGGCTCAAAAGAAGTCAGCTTTACCATCATTTCGATTTCGCTTTCGCTGGTTGCGGTATTCATACCGATTTTTTTCATGCCGGGGGTGATAGGGCTTCTTTTTCATGAGTTTGCCGCTGTCGTCGGCATAGCCGTGCTGATGTCGGCTGTGGTGTCGCTCACGCTGGTCCCGGTCATGACCAGCCGCTACATCCGCGGGCATGGGCAGGAAGGAGGCAGCCTGAAGTTGACCGAGTGGTTCGAGCGGGGTTTTGCGCGGATGCTTGCACTTTACGAAAGAGTGCTCGACCTCGCCTTGTTGCATCATCGTTTCGTGCTCGGCATCGCCATCGCCACCTTTATTGCTACTGGCGTACTGTTCGCAATTCTACCCAAGGGTTTTTTTCCCAACGAGGATATCGGGCAGGCCCTGGTCACGGTGGAAGCGGTCGAGGATATTTCATTTCCTGCCATGGCCGAACTGGTGCTGCGCGCAGACAAAGTGATTCGTTCGAACCCGGCGGTGGCGACGTTGAATGCCAATGCCACCGACAGCAACAGCGCGCGGCTTTTCATGGTTCTCAAGCCCCGCAGTGAGCGGCCGCCGCTCGATCAGGTCATCGAAAGCCTGCGCCGGGAAGTGAGCGCCATACCGGGAGTAAATGTATTCATCAATCCCATCCAGAACCTCAGGCTCGGCGGCCGCACCAGCAAGAGCCGCTACCAGTATGTCTTGCGCAGCGTAAATGCCGAAGAACTGCGTACGTCGGCCGAGGCTCTCATGGGACGCATGCGGGAGGAACCGATATTCCGCGACGTAACCAGCGATTCGCAACTGAAAGGATTGCAGGCCAGGCTGGATATCGACCGCGACAGGGTCAACCTGCTGGGCGTGCAAATGTCCGACATACGTTCCGCCTTGTATAGCGCGTTCGGCGAGCGCCAGGTTTCCACGATATATACTTCCACCGATAGCTACCAGGTAATCTTGCAGGTAGGCGCGCAAGACCGCGCGGATGAAACCGCTTTTGGAAAAATCTATCTGCGGTCCAGCAGCGGTGCGCTGGTTCCGTTGTCCAGCGTCGCATCGGTGAAACGCGAGGCCGGACCGGTGGCGATCAATCATGCGGGACAGCTGGAGGCATTGACGATCTCGTTCAACCTGGCACCCGGCGCGGCGCTCGGGGATGCATCCGAGAGCATCGAGCAATTCAAGCGCGAGCTGAATATGCCGCCCAGCATCCTGACGAACTACGCGGGCGACGCAGCGGCTTTCCAGTCGTCCCAGGCGAGCCAGGTGGTGCTCATCGTCGCCGCGTTGCTGGTGATCTATGTACTGCTTGGCGTACTCTACGAGAGTTACATCCATCCGCTCACGATTCTTTCCGGACTGCCTTCCGCCGCGGTCGGCGCGCTGGCCATGCTCTGGCTATTCAAGATGGAACTATCCATCATTGCCATGATCGGTATCCTGATGCTGATCGGCATCGTGAAGAAAAATGCCATCATGATGATCGATTTCGCGCTCGATGCCCAGCGCAACGACGCCCTTCCGCAGCGCGAAGCCATCCGGACTGCCTGCCTGCTGCGTTTTCGTCCCATCATGATGACTACCCTGGCTGCGCTGATGGGTGCGATTCCCATCGCTCTTGGATTGGGTGCGGGCGCCGAGCTGCGCCAGCCCCTGGGCCTTGCGGTCGTCGGCGGCCTCCTGTTCTCGCAAGTGATCACGCTTTTTATTACACCGGTGATCTATCTTTACCTGGATCGTTTTTCCGGAAAAGGGCCGCTCAAGCTGGAAACGGACCTGGCTCCCAAGCTGCAGCAGCAGATATAGCCGGCGATGGGGACGCGAGAATGTGGAAAGTATATACAGCGCATTTTGGCGAAGCGATGATGGCGGCTCCCATCATCACCGCTGATAACCCAATACAGGATATACGATCGATGCGTCATGAACCTCGTTAGACTTTCCCTGCGGATGCTGCGCCGTGACTGGCGTGCGGGCGAGCTGAGGGTGCTCGCATTCGCACTGGTGATCGCCGTCGGCGGGATGACCACCGTGGGATTTTTCGCCGATCGGGTGCAGCTCGCGCTTTCCCGCCAGGGAAACCAGTTGCTTGGCGCGGATCTGGTCATTGTTTCAGACCACGCGCTGCCGCCCCGCTTTGTCAAGGAGGCAACGCGGCGTGGGTTGGCCGTGTCCACGGCGATCAAATTTCCGAGCATGGCGGGGAAGGGGGACAGCAGCATCCTGAGCGAGATCAAGGCGGTAACGGCAGGGTATCCCCTTCGTGGGGAACTGCGCATCAGCGAACATTTCGGAGCGGCCTCATCACCGCGGATCGCCCATGTCGCGGATGCAATTCCATCCCGAGGTTCGGCCTGGGTGGATGAAAAACTCATGGTTCACCTCGATCTCCAGCGCGGCGACACAATCGAGCTGGGCGCGAAGCATTTTACCGTTGCGGCGCTGATAACGCAGGAACCCGATTACTCGATCGGATTCATAAACTTGAGGCCGCGGGTTCTCATCAATGCGGACGACCTCGCGGCGACCGGATTGGTGCAGCAGGGGAGCCGGATCAGCTATCGGCTGCTGGTTTCCGGCGAGGATGGCGAAGTCGAAAAGTTTCGCGGCTGGGCTGAATCGCGGCTGATGCTGGGGGAAAGAATCGAGGGCATACGGGATGCGCGCCCGGAGATAAAAGCTGCGCTGGAACGCGCGGAAAAGTTCCTGAGCCTGGCGGCCCTTGCAAGCGTCGTTCTGGCGGCGGCGGCGGCGGCACTCGCCGTACGGCGCTTTACCCAGCGCCATCTCGATGGGTGTGCCGTGATGCGCTGCCTGGGAGCGAGCCAGTCGTCCATGCTGCGCCTGTACGTATACCACTTCATCACGCTGGGAATGATTGCCAGCAGCGCTGGGTGCATTCTCGGCATCATCGCCCAGGAGGTGCTGACTTACTGGTTGTCGGGGGTGGTGAAGGCAGAGCTGCCTTGGCCCAGCGCGTGGCCCGCGATACATGGATTGCTTACCGGAATGGTGCTGTTGCTAGGGTTTGCGTTGCCGCCCTTGCTCAATTTGCGCAGTGTTCCGGCATTGCGCGTGCTGCGGCGCGACATCGGCGCGCCTAATCCCCATAGCGTGACGGGCTATCTCTCGGGATTGGGTGCGCTGTCGCTGCTTTTTCTATGGAAAGCGGGCGATGCGCGCCTGGGACTGTCCGTGATGGGAGGGTTCATCGCGGCCATAATCGTCTTTGGCTCGCTCGGCCTGGGCCTTGTCAGGACACTGTCGCGCGTGCGCGGGCAGACGGGCGGTGCATGGCGCTATGGCCTGGCGAGCATCCGGCGGCGCGCCACTGCCAGCGTGGTGCAGGCCGTTGCCTTGGGGCTCGGCCTCATGGCTCTGCTTGCGCTGACCCTGATACGGGATGACTTGCTGCATAACTGGCGCACCAGCCTGCCGCCAGATGCGCCCAACCATTTCCTCGTCAACATCCAGGAGGATCAGATACAGCCACTTGCGGCATTTTTTCAGGAGCATCATGTGGCGCAGCCACCGATATTTCCCATGATTCGGGCGCGCCTGACAGCGATCAACGACAAGCCTATCGTCTCCAGGGATTATGCGGACGTGCGGGCCAGGCGGCTGGTGGAGCGCGAATTCAATCTTTCATGGGCCAAGGAACTGCCGAGCGACAACCAGATAACCCAGGGCAAGTGGTGGAAGCGCGGGGAGGATGGGGGAGCCGAGCTTTCACTGGAGGATGATATTGCAAAAACCATAGGCGTCGGTCTCGGCGACAGGCTGACTTACGACATAGCGGGAAGCGTCTTTTCGGGCACGGTCACCAGTCTGCGCAAAGTGGACTGGGACACGTTCCGCGTGAATTTTTTCGTGCTTACGCCCCCCGGTGTCCTGGAGAATTATCCGGCCAGCTACATCACGAGTTTTCACCTTCCCGAGCAGGATGCAGAATTGACGAACAAGCTGATAAAAGCCTTTCCCAACCTGCTTTTGATCGATGTGGCGGAGATTATCAGCCAGGTCCAAAAAATGATTGAGCAGGTAACGAAAGCGGTGGAATTCGTTTTTCTGTTTACGCTCCTGGCGGGACTGTCGGTGTTGTACGCCGCGATCGTTTCCACCCAGGATGAGCGCATTCGAGAAGCTGCAATTTTCCGAACCCTGGGAGCAAGGCGCGGACAGCTGGCGCGGGCCTGGGCCTCCGAGTTTGCAATTCTCGGCGGGCTTGCCGGACTATTTGCCGCTGCGGGCGCCACCGCAATGGGATATGTCATCGGCGAGTACGCATTGAACCTTCCTTATACTTTCAACCCATGGATATGGTTGACCGGCCTGATGACTGGAAGCGTGGGCGTGACCCTGGCGGGATTGATCGGTACCCGTTCGGCGCTTTCGACGCCGCCGCTGATGACGTTGCGGAAGGTTTGATGCGGGCGCAGAATTTGGCCACCCATAGGTGATGGGGCTGGCATGCTTCGCCGCATCGCCCATCTCGACATGGATGCTTTCTACGCATCGGTCGAGTTGCTGCGCTACCCGGAACTGCGAGGCCAGCCGGTCGTGATCGGCGGCAGCGGAGAAGAAGAGCCCGCACTTCGCGAGGACGGCACGCGGCTTTCGGGAGACTGAAAAGCTATGCGGGGCGCGGTGTCGTCACCACGGCGACTTACGAGGCGAGAATTTTCGGCATATCCTCCGGCATGGGTTTGATGAAGGCAGCCCGGCTGGCGCCGGATGCTATTTTGTTGCCTGCCGACTTCCAGCGCTATCGTCATTATTCCCAATTGTTTAAAGCCGCAGTGGCAGCAGTGGCGCCGCAGATCGAGGATCATGGCATCGATGAAATTTATATCGACCTGACCGATCTCGCCATCGACACCGCAGCCATCGCCCTGCGCATCAAGCAAGCGGTGCGGGGAGCGACCGGTCTTTCCTGTTCAATTGGCATTGCTCCCAACAAGCTGCTGTCGAAAATCTGCTCGGATCTTGAAAAGCCGGATGGTCTCACCATTCTCGATCCGGCAGAGATCTCAACCCGTATCTGGCCATTGGCGGTCAAAAAAATAAATGGAATTGGCCCTATCGCTGCGGGAAAACTCGAGGCTTTAGGTATTGCCACCATCGGCCAGCTGGCATCCGCTACCCCGGAATTTCTCCAGCTGAACTTTGGTTCCAGCTACGGCCGCTGGCTATACGAGGTTTCCCATGGCATGGACGACAGGCCGGTGGTTCTCAATCCCGAGCCGAGATCCCTTAGCCGGGAGACGACATTCGAGCGCGATCTCCATCCCCGCCATGACCGTTCCTTCCTTTCCGGGATCTTCACGGGATTATGCATCGACCTGGCAAAAGACCTGCAGCGCAAGGGTTATGTCGCTCGCACAATCGGCATCAAGTTGCGATTCGGGGATTTCCGGACGGTAACGCGTGCCTGCACCCTGATTGCTCCTACTGCCGATGCCACGGTTATCCGCCGGATTGCGGAAAAATGCCTGCGGCGGGTGTCGCTCGACCGGAAGCTGCGGCTGCTGGGCGTGCGCGCGAGTGGGTTATCTCCCGGCAGTTTGCCTGATACCCCGGCAGTTTCCCTACAGAAGGAACTGCCGTTTTCCCGCTAGGTTGCCGGCGGCTGTCTGTTTCTCCGCAGCCAGCGGAAAAAGAATACATAGATGAATGCCGGAACGAACGGGAGGATCCACGGAAACAGCTGGCTAAGCCAGGCGGCATAAAAGCTGTTCATATAACGGGCCTTGGCCGAAACACAGGCTTCCGCCGCCGGAACGCGGCATGCAAGCTCGATTTCCAGGGAAACCTGAACATGCGCCCGCCACAGCCAGTAGGCCATCGCTACCGCGAAAATAGTGAGCAGCAGCGTAAAAAGCGTTATTGCGCCTTTTTGCCGTGATATCGGATGCATGACTTGGAGTGGCGGGAGAAGGATGGTCAAAAGGCGGGAATCGCATCGCGGTCGGGAGCAGGAATCCAGGCGAAGCGGCGATTGCAGCAAGGCAGACCAGCTCGGCCAACGACTCCTCGCCCCCGCCTGAATGATGTACTTCGGGCTCGAACTTGTCAAGGGAGGCCCTGAACAAGCTCTCGCTGAGCGCGTTGCTGGTAAAACCAGGATGATCATAAGATGCGCGACGCGGATCGCAGCGTGGACTATGATGCCGAGAAGCCGCAATACCATGGTTTCCCGGAGCTT
The DNA here is from genome assembly GCA_035547595.1 of Nitrosospira sp. Taxonomy (GTDB): domain Bacteria; phylum Pseudomonadota; class Gammaproteobacteria; order Burkholderiales; family Nitrosomonadaceae; genus Nitrosospira. Next base: position 3,414 of record DASZUL010000070.1, on the reverse strand, counting down.
AACCCGAGAGGCCCTGCGAAGCGGGGATAGGGCAGCGGCGGGATGCAGGAGACCGTGCCCAGGATATAGTCGGGCGCTTGCAGCCCGCTACGGGGTCGTGTCTTCCTGGCAACCGCACTCGCATCACCTGACCGGAAGCCACGCCGTTCTACGTCACGATGTCCTATGATGCGCTCAACCGCCGCACCGACGTCAAGGAACCGGGCACGACTGATCTTGCCACCCATGCCTATGACGATTTATCGCAGGGCGCCAGGGTGACGCTGGGCAACCGCACTACCGCCAGCTATGGGTATGATAACCAGTCGGCACTCTCCAGCCTAACCCATAACCTTGCGGGCACGGCGCAGGACAATACTGGACCTATGCCCGCAACCTGGTGCAGGAGTTCCTCGGGGATATTCCCTTGTTCTTTGCGCTTTTGGGAGTGGTGGGATAATCAATGTTGCACTCCGCCGCTGGGATTATTTCCAGGAGCCCAGCGGTCGGCGGAGCAATTGGTGGGGCTGTGGAAAATGCGGTCAGTTTATTTCTGAATAATGGTAAGGTAGATCTGGTGGAGGTTGCAGAATCGGCTGCTGTTGGAGCGGCAATAGGAAAAGCGACAGGGGCAGCAGTACCTTTAACAGCTCCAAAAAGAAAAGATTTCGTTTACAAAACAGCGGCGGACTTCAGGCAAACTGTCACCAATAACGCGACTCGCTTGCTCGATCAGACAGTTGCTACCAGTGCGGTTGGCGGCGGCGCCCAGGTAGTCAGTAATTTCGCATCCAGCTTAAGCTCCAATATGGGGGGAAGTGCTGCTGGGCTAGGGGAGGAGTGACCGGAGGATCACGAGGCGGGATGATCGGAACTGGCAGCAGTGCAGCCGGAGGACGCCAATAGAGCATGTCGTCGTCGCGTGATTTTTTTAATCAGGCCGAAGCTTGCATAGAGAACGAGGAGATTGCAAAGGCCAAAGATCTGATCGAACAGGCAATCGCACTGGGGCCAACGGATGACGATATCCTGTATCGCGCGGTGAGTTGGCTCATATATGCAGAGCTATACAGCAGCGCTAGACGAGCTGTTGAGCACTATCGGGAGCGAACAGGACAAAAATTAGCTTTTGATCTTACTTACGAGGAAATTGTTCAGTTGGAGCAAGCCAACTTGATAGTGGACGATGTGCCGGTATTCGATCTGGCGGCGGGACCGTTGCGGTTTGTAAGGTTGTCGGACCAGCAACGTGGGAGTCTCACCAGCTATGTCACGACGTCGATGCCAGTTGAGGAGATCGAAGTCTCCGAAGAGGGAATCACTATCACTCAATCCAGAATCAAGCATCACTATGCATGGAATGAGATAACCCGCGCAAGTATCGTAGCAAGAATCATATTCAAAGGCATGGGGTATGTTGGCGGAAAAGCATCGCAAAAGATCTGTACCCTGGAGGCGCCAGAAAGTAAACGATTTCAATTTGACGTATCGCCAACTTACCCTGATTTCAGGGAAGCATTGCTGCTGCGAACCATCTTGAATAAATACCTGAACATGGAATTCATCGATGAGCGTAAGCCTGACTTCAAGGCAGCGAAGGATGATCCTATCCGCAACCTGAAACGCAATTACTGGATAAGGGAGTTAATGGTAGCAGGGGGAATGTTTCTGTTTCTATATTTATATTTGCATGTGCTAGCTCAGAATTGAACGGAAAAAATGTACAGGTTCCGGATGACGCTGGGATTGACGCTTGATCTTGACAAGTGGAATTAATCGACCTTTTGCTGGCTTTCTTCAGGTATAGAATGAAAATCCATTATTCGCTAGCCGCTATTGCAGCCTTTGTTTCTTGCTCTGCTATGGCGGACTATATTTCAAATGGCGATCTTAAACAGCTGCTGAAGGAGAAGCCCATATGGTGCCGGGATCTTGGCACGGATGGAACGTGTAGTTCGGTCATGCATTATGGTTCGATTGCAGGTGATTCGATTCCCGTTTCCGAGTACATGCTTCTCAGCAATCCGAACTTGTTGATAAAACTGAAGACCTCCAGTCCTGCCAAATTCAATAAATCAGGATTATGCGTCACTATTGATGAAGCTTATGCCAATGCCTTGACCGCTTTTGTTACAGCGAATGACTTTGCCCGGATCACGTCCGACGACCAGGCGTTTAACGAAAAAGCACAAAGTGAATTTAGTTCTAAAATGGCTGATCAACTTCGCTCTCAATTCGGAAAGGAGTACTGCGGGCGGTATGAAATATCCAAACGCAACGCCCAAGGAGAGATATCGGAAGTCAAAGCTACCTACTTTCTCTTGGACGTACAGCAGCCATTCCCCCTTACTTTATATACTTTATTTCCAGAAGGTTCCGAGGATGTGCGCCTGAAGGCTTCAACGGAGTAAAAATTTCTCGCATGATCTGCTCTTGCTGAGAGGTAAAAATCGATATCGAAAATCAGCATCTTGATGCTCACACATAACGCGCCGGAGTATGTTGAATTATGAATCGCATGGACGGTGATCCATCGGCGCGGAGGAGACTGCTTTACCCGTCGTGGTGCGCCCCGAAGCGTAGCCCGAGGGGCTCTGCGAAGTGGGATCGGGTAGCGCGGGGATGCGGGAAATCGCGTCCAGGATATAGTCGGGGCGCATATAGCCAGCTACGGGGTCAGCTTCCCCAGGTAACCGCTGAGTTGTGTCCGGCCGGGGTACCTCGAGCACGCATCAGGCATTGCGAAAGCGTGTGCGCTGGATTATGGCAATGGACAGCAGGGGCAGTACAAATCCGATTAGGGTGACCGTAATCAGAAGCGTGCCGAGCTCGCTATAATCAGCCGGAACCGTGATTTGCTCCGTCGCCGGATCCTTTACTTCCCGTGTAACCGTAAAGATCTGGTTCATGTGCTTAGTGGTAAGCTGGGAAGCGGACAGGGCCAGGTTGGTGAAGGAGGCCATCACTGCGAAGAAGGTTGCCTTGAGCCTTTCCGGCGCCGAATTCGCGATCCAGGCCAGCATGGGTATCATGGCGATCTGGCCCAGAGGCGATTCCAGGGCGGTATCAATCACAGCAATGAAGCGGGCATCCACCACGCCGCCCGTTACCGAGGCCGTCCATTCATGCAGGCCGAAATACATTCCAATGATGGGGAGCGACAGCAGACTCCCCAGGATGGTGAGGGAACCGATGATATAGGCGATGGACCGCTCGGCCATGAAGCGGCGGAAAATGAACATTCCTGCGAGGGTCAACGTTGCGCCGATGAGTGACAGGGTTGCAAGAAACTGCTGGTCGAAGCCCAGTTCGTCGATCATCCACCAAGTCGAGCCTGCTCCCGGCCCCGGCACTGCCCGAAATACGAATATCAATATTGCTGTCCCGACCAGCACGTTCCGCGCTTCGGTTTCAAGTTCTCCGGTCAGGCGCCAC
>DASZUL010000069.1:0-31994 GCA_035547595.1 Nitrosospira sp. | reverse complement strand
AATGCGTTTTTCGGCATTGCTCGCCAAGGGCCATAGCGGCAGGGCGGACATGCTGCCGGCCTGGCAGGTTTTGCAAATGGCCACTTTTAACGGTGCAAAGGCGCTGGGGCTGGGCAAGGTCACGGGTTCGCTGGTGGAGGGGAAGGCTGCGGATATCACCGCCGTCGATTTTTCCAGCCTGGAGCTGGAGCCCTGCTACGATCCTGTCTCGCACCTGGTTTATGCCGCGGGGCGTGAACATGTGAGCCATGTCTGGGTAAATGGTAAAATGCTACTGGACGAGGGAAAATTGACTACCCTGGACGAACAGGAGTTATTGCCCAGGGTTCAATTCTGGCGAAAGCAGATGCATTGCGAGACAAAGAACCAGTGATGAAGGAAATGGAAAAGGAAGGCGTGAATGTCGATCTGCTGGAACTGGAGAAATTCAGCCAGCTGGCTCACCGCTGGTGGGATCCGAACAGCGAATTCAAGCCGCTGCACGAAATCAATCCCCTGAGGCTGGACTATATCGACAAGCTGGCCCAACTGGCCGGCAAAACCGTGCTGGACGTCGGGTGCGGGGGCGGCATCCTTTCGGAAAGCATGGCGCGGAGAGGCGCGATCGTCACGGGCATCGACCTGGGGGACAAGGCTCTCAAAGTGGCCAAGCTGCACCTGCTGGAAAGCGGCACGAAAGTCAGCTACCGGAAGACTGCCGTGGAGGACATCGCCAGGGACGAGCCTCATCATTACGACGTCGTCACATGCATGGAAATGCTGGAGCACGTTCCCAATCCCGCCAGCACCGTGAATGCATGCGCCCAGCTTGTGAAACCGGGCGGCTGGGTCTTCTTTTCGACCATCAATCGCAATCCGAAATCCTATCTGTTCGCGATCATCGGTGCGGAATACGTCTTGAACCTGCTGCCGCGCGGCACGCACGACTACGCCAAATTCATCAAGCCTTCCGAGCTGGCGCGCATGGCCCGCAGGGCAGGGCTGGATGTGGCGGATCTCATAGGGATGACGTACAACCCTCTCACCAAGGTCTACGCGCTGGGACCAGACTCCGATGTGAACTACATCATGGCTTACCGCGGTTGAAGACACGCAGCAAGAGCGTGAAATCCGGGAATATTGCGGGGTTTACGCGTATCGCCATCGTTATTACCCCCACCTGCCGGGATACATCCTCCTTGTTCAACTCATCTGGCTCGTTCGTTCCGATCAGCCTGGCGGTCGTTTTATCCGATGATTCCCGCCATGATTAAAGCCATACTTTTCGATCTGGATGGCACGCTCGCCAATACCGCGCCTGACCTTGGACAGGCGCTCAACCGGCAGCGCACAGCGCGTGGTTTGCCCCCGCTGCCGATAGAGCTTATCCGCACCGAGGCTTCGGCCGGAGCGCGCGGATTGCTGGGCTTGGGATTCAACATCAAGCCGGGCGATGCTGGCTATGATGCCATGCGAGCGGAATTCCTGGATTTTTACGCCGAGCGGCTGTGTCACGAGACGACACTGTTTCCGGGTATCGCGGAACTGCTCGACGAACTCGATGGACGGCGAGTCCCATGGGGAATCGTGACCAACAAGCCAGCGCGCTTCACCCTGCCGCTGCTAGGCGAGCTGGGGTTGAGCAGCCGCACGGCGTGCATTGTCAGCGGCGGGGATACCGTTCACTCCAAACCTCACCCGCAACCGCTGCTTGCCGCCAGCGAGGCCATGACTGTCCGGCCGGCGGATTGCATCTATCTCGGAGACGATATACGCGACGTGCAGGCAAGCCTCGCAGCGGGAATGGAGCCGGTGATTGCCCGGTATGGTTATCTCGGCAGCGCAAGTCCGCCGGAGACATGGGGGGCACGATATCTCATCGATGAGCCACAGGAACTGCTTGGCTATCTCTAGGGAAGCACTGAACAAACTCTGCTGATGAAAAAATATCGTTTCAGCCTGGTGGTTTGACATAAATGGAGCCGGACGCCCGTTTCTGCTATAGTGCACCTGTAACAAACCTGGACAGAAGGGGATTGAACTCTTGCGGTTCGAAACCCTCTAACTAGCCGTAGTATAGAATGCTGGGGGCGACCTGGCTTCGACGTGGGTTGCAAAGCAGTGCAGGGCATACCGAGGACCAGTTACCTCGTAAATACATCTGGAAAACCATAGTCGCAAACGACGAACGTTACGCTCTAGCCGCTTAAATCCGGCTGGACTCCGCACCGGTGGGCCTCAACGCCGGGTCTGGCAACAGACAGCGGAGCCATTAACGAGGATCGCGCTCGGTAGGGTTACTTTACAGAGCGTTAAACAATAGGTGGCTCGCCTGTCATCAGCCCGCCGGTTGGCGGATGCCGGGTTAAACTAAATAACATGGCTAAGTATGTAGAACTGTCTGTAGAGGACTTGCGGACGCGGGTTCAATTCCCGCCGCCTCCACCAACGAAACGCTAAGCTTTTGATAACTCATGGCTTAGCGTTTTTTCTTGCCTTAGATCTGGCTTGGAACTCCAACCAAGCACCCCAACAGATCGAAAAATGGCAATCAAATTGCCCTCTCACTTACACAGAAGCTGTTCCGGCATCTTGCATTTCCGAATTACAATACCCTCTGATCTCCAATCAGAGTTTTCCACTAAGGAAATATATCGTAGCCTTCAGACAGCCAGCGTGTGGGATACGTTATATGCCGTGCAAACGCTTTCACTTGCATTTAAAAGACTCTTTAACAAGATTCGACAGACTTCTTCTATGCCGAAGAAAAAGAAAATTTCCAAAGAAATTTCTAACGGCCGAACTTTTGTGATTGATTTGGATGAGTTTAGACACCCAAAAAGAATTAGGTATCGGACCGAGCCACACGATACCCATCAAAGCTCATTTAGAAGGTAACGAGGCATATCTCTTTGCATCAGCTAGCTCAATGCCACCACAGTTACCGACTACGCCTTGTTTTCAGAAGTTGTAAATGATCTTTTGATACAGAATTGATACCAAGAAAAGTAACTTGCAAAATAAAATCTATAATACGTTTCTAGCAAATCAGGGGAAAAATAAATGACGGTAAAAGAACTGATAGAAGAATTAGCCAAGCTTGATCCAAAACAAGACGTGTATGTTTCTCACGGTGAGATAACCGAAGTAGTACTCGTTACTCAACCCGGCCATTCGAAGAACGGATATGTTTTTCTTGTCACGGACAGCGAAGATGAAGCAGTCATGAGAAAATTTTTTAGCTGAGACTCTGTCTCTGTAGGGACTATCCTTCAGGGATTCAAACTCACAGCACAGAGGGGGGAGGTAGCCTTAGACAGAAATCAAGCCCATCAATAGACAGTTTTTAATGAAGCCCTACCTGAAAACTTACACTTCAACAATATCCAGCGTTAGATACGACATTCTCCCGGAAAATTGATCCGGCTTTCTCTACTCTGGAGCAACAACCGCGGTTTGCAATGTAGTTCCTTTCTTTTTTGTGCACCAATTATTTGAAAGTTCCTTGATCAAATAACTTTTGCGCAATTTCTTGCTCTTCGTTTCTAAAAATTTTATGAGATAGGAAATACGCAGCGTTCCTGGACAGAACCACGCTGGTGGAGATTCTATTTGCGATTGCCGCGCACGGAAAGGGGTATTCCTGCATTGCTTCCCGTTACGTTTTGCTGGTTTTTTGTAGGGCACCGAACGGAATGGAGGCGCAAGTGGATCTATATTTATTGCCTTCCTTCGCGAGGACTACGCAAATCTGAATCCCTCTGAATTCCTAATTTGCCAGAAAGTTATTTACATCTTGTAATTCGTTGCAACCAGTAGAAAAATGCACGAGAGACGACGATGAACCGCTTTTTGGCTGCAGCTGGATAGATTCATCGTTCCGGCCAGCAAAAACTGATGACAGGAGGAAATATGTCTGAACTGGTTGTGGTGGGCTTTAAAGATGCTGAGGAAGCCGATCGTGTTTTGTTTAGGCTTGTCAAACTGAAAAAGAAACATCTGATAGATCTCGAGGACGCCGTTGTCGTCATTCGCGACGAGACCGGCAGGGTTCACATCAAGCAGAGTATTAATCTCACTGCCGCCGAGGGTTTTGCCTTTATGTCCGGCAGCTTATGGGGAGCCTTGGTCGGACTGCTGTTCCTCGAACCGGTCGCCGGATTTCTCCTGGGCGGCGCGCTGGGTGCCGGGGCACGCGCGCTATCTGGTTCTCTCTCCGACTACGGCATCGAAGATGATTTCATCAAGTCGCTAGGCGAGACCATCCCCGTCAACTCTTCGGCACTTTTCATTCTCGTGTGCAAGGCGGAACCGGAAAAGATCCTGGCCGAGTTCTCCAGTATTAAAGGCAAGGTTCTGCGAACATCTCTCTCCCCCGAGCAGGAGAAAAATCTTAGAGAAGCCCTGGCGGATTCGACAGCCGCCACGACATAGGTTTCGGATCAGAGGGGCAGACTCGACCGATTGAGCATGCAGCACTACAATTAGTTATTATCGACACCATTATGGAATGGCGACGCTGTAGAGTGGCTTTGATTGATACCGAAGCATATTTGTTGATCTGCATACGTATGAGTTGAATTCCACACGGTGCAGTGGTGCATCCGTCCAGGGTACTAGAGTCTGACCTTAGTGATTTTCAATATAGCCGTCACTCGAACACCCCTACCCAAGCCGCGCCATCGCTGCCAATCGTTCCGCGGAACATCCCGCTGGTGTTGAATCGCATGGCATGATTGCCTTTTGCGTCCAGCACGATCAAGCCGCCATCACCGCCGATGGCCGCGACTTCCCGCAGCGTGTTATCGGCCGCCTCGGTAATTGAGCGATGCAACAATCTTACCTGTGCCGCCGTGTTGAACGCGGCGCAGGTACGGATGAACATTTCTCCGCTGCCGGTGGCGGATACCGCAACCGAACGGTTATCGGCATAGGTTCCTGCCCCGATGATGGGCGAGTCTCCCACACGCCCGAAGCGCTTGTTCGTCAGCCCGCCGGTGGAGGTGCCGGCTGCGAGATTTCCGTGGCGATCCAGGGCCACGGCGCCCACCGTTCCGTGCTTTTCATCCATGTCCCCAGTCGTATCGGGCTTGCCGGGCAGGGCATCGTGGTCGCCCAGCAGGCGGTGCTGGGAGATGGCTTTTTGCAGCTGATCCCAGCGGAATTGGATGCGGAAATAGGAGGGATCGACGATTTCCAGGCCCTTCTCCGCGGCAAAGGCTTCGGCGCCGGAACCGATCAGCATGACATGCTCGCTTTGCGTCATCACCGCATGGGCGGCGCGGATGGGGTTGCGTATGGTGGTCACGCCAGCGACGGACCCGGCCATAAGCGTGGATCCGCCCATGATGGATGCATCCAGCTCGATGCGGCCGGCATTACTGAATACCGCGCCCTTGCCGGCGTTGAACAGCGGCGAGTCTTCCATCACCACGATCGCCGCTATAACGGCATCGACGCTGCTGCCGCCTGCTGCAAGCACCGAATAGCCGGCGGCGAGCGATTGCTCGAGTACCTGCGTATAAGCCTGCTCGCGTTCCTTTTTCAGCCTGGCGCGCGTGATCGTACCGGCACCGCCGTGAATCACCAGACGGATGGGCGAGGCATCCGTTTCGGTTTTGGCTATATTCGATTCCATCGTCATGCTTGTTAAGCCGATAGGTGAAGGGTTGCTATCGAGTTAATCGGAAGAGGGTTTTTCGTTTCGTGTGAGCGAACTCGCAAATAATAGCATCCGGATGCTTGCCGGTATTGACATCCATGCGAATATGTACAACCATATGGTTGTGAATTCATTAAACCTGACTTTCGTAGCCCTGTCCGATCCGACGAGAAGGCGCATTCTGGATCTTCTTCGGGAAGGACCTGCAACGGTCAATCAATTGGCCGGGCCCTTCGGTGTCTCGCAGCAGGCGATTTCAAAGCACCTCGCGTATCTGGAGCGGGCGAAGCTGATAGAGAAACGAAAGGAGGGCCGCCAGCACTTCTGTTCATTGAATCCGGTTTCCCTGAAGGAAGCCTGCGACTGGATGGAAGGATATCGTGAATTCTGGGAGGAAGCATTCGACAGACTGGACGTGCTTCTGGAAGACCTGAAACAGTAAAAACGGAAGGAGAACAGGAATGGCGGAGGAAAGCAGTAATCAGTCCAATCAGCCCATCGAGGACGATTCAAAAACCATTGTCATCGAGCGTATCTTCGATGCGTCTCGCGATCTCGTGTTCGAGGCATGGACCAGACCCGAGTACCTGCTGCTCTGGTTTGCTCCGCGGGAATGCACGATCCATTTCGCCAGGATCGATTTACGCCCAGAGGGCGGCTTTCATTCCTGCATCCGCCATCCGTCGTTTGGGGACTGCTGGTGTATCGCAGTTTACGAGGAAATCGTCCGGCCGGAACGCATCGTCCAGACACTTGCGATTGCGGATGAGCAGGGGCGCAAGGTGGATCCTGCCCAGGTCGGCCATGATCCCCGATGGCCTTGGGAAACCAGGGTGATCGTCACGTTTGACGACTATAACGGCAAAACCAGGCTGACCCTGCGGCAGAACGTTCTCGAATCCCTGGCGAAACAAACAGGCGCTTATCCAGGCTGGATAGAAATGCTGGATCGCCTCGGAGAATTGATATCCAGGCAAGCGGACGCCATTGCCTAGGGCGTGAGCCGAGAGTGCTTCAAAAACGATAACCATATCGCGCGCCCAACGTATCCAGCCCTTCATTGGGATGGGCGAGATAAGCGTTGAGCGGATCGCGGCAAAGTTCCTGCCGGCTTGGCGGTTTCCCCGGCTTTTTCCAAAATGTCGAGCGCATTCAAAACTTCATGGACAAATCGCTCGACGCCTGGGGCGCCCGAGCCGCGAGGCCCGGCGACATTCAATATCCGGACGGAAGTCTCTTCGAAAAAAAGGGCCAATTGCTCCCGCCATCCATCTCCTGGATAAACATGCAGACATGGACGTTCCATTTTTTTTGCCCACTGCCGGGTTGCCCGCGATCCGCCAGTTAGTTCCGGCGAGAGGCTGACGATCAGGGTAGCGTCGCTGTCGCGTACATTCCATCGCGTGCGCTGTTCGTAATTATGGCCGGGTGTTTCCTGCAGGCAGTAGCGCGCCGGAATTAACCCATCCTCGGCGCGTCGCCCCGCGGGGCACCAGCCTCCATGAGGAATATCATGTTCGATTGCCCAGTCCAGGGCAGCGCGATCGACTCCGGTTTGACCCCCCGATACGATTTTCCGGATCATACCTGCTTGAGATCAATCTGAAAGGACATCATACAGTTACCTGTTTTCGAGAAGCGAGCGACAAATCTCACCATGATTGCTGCAGCTAGCCATACGTCATGATTCATTTCGAACTCCGGTTCACGCCTTTCGCATCATTTTATCGTGGGACAGGGACACATTCGTGCAATAGCGCTTTGCTAATTTCCTCCCCTGCCGATCGAGCCCCGGACGCCCGTATCGGCAAATCCGGTCAAATATAAAACACAAGTGCGGCGCTGTTCGGCCGCAACCTTTCTGGAGATCGTATGCAACTCAAATTTATGGCGGCGCTCGTTGCCGCCGCACTCACCGGCATCAGCGTTTCGGCTGGCGCCGCTACCGGCCCCAGCAGCTCGCAGTCGCCCTATCTCGTTCCGCAGGCGGCGGGCATCGAGTTCACTTCCATTCTGACCGTGGGAGACGAAGTCAAGAAGAAGCACAAGGGTAACGAAAAATACCGCATGGTGGGTATTCTCGACGGACTGGGTGCCTACGATAATGGTGATGGCACGATTACCGTACTGATGAACCACGAGTTGCGCGATGTCCTGGGTGCCATCCGCACCCACGGCGCAATGGGAGCCTTTGTTTCCAAGTGGCAGATCCGCAAGAAGGATCTCAAAGTGCTCAATGGCGAAGATCTGATCAATAAGATAGTGATCTCCAGCGGCACGACCACGCTCAACCGTTTATGCTCCGCCGACCTGGCCGCTCCGACCGCCTATTACAACAGTCATACCGGCAAGGGGCTCAGCGAGGGCCTGATTTTCCTGAATGGCGAGGAAGCCGGCCCTACCGGCCGCGCCTTCGCGCATCTGGCCACCGCTCGCCAGCACGGAACCAGCTACCAACTGCCCGCCCTGGGTACGGCCTCGTGGGAAAACCTGGTTGCCAGCCCATACGAGCAGGACAGCACGATTGTTGCCGGCCTGGATGACGGCAACCTCAACGCCAGCAAGGTCTACATCTACGTGGGACAAAAACAGGAGAACGGCAATCCTGTGGAACTGGCCGGCCTCACCAATGGCATCTCCTATCAGGTCAAGATCGCAGATTATGCCACGGAAAGCAGCGTAAATGGATCGGCGCCGATTCCCGACAACCTGGGTGCTTTCTTTTCACTGGTGTCCGATGGTACCGGCACTGGTTTGAATCGAGTTGAAGATGGCAGCTGGGATACCCAGAATCCCAACCGCTTCTATTTCGTTACCACCGATAATTTTAACGGAAACTCCCGCCTGTGGCGCCTGACATTCTCCGACATCACTCACCCTGAAGCTGGCGGCGTCGTTGAGGTTTTGGTCAATGGCGCTGTTACCGGACAGAAGATGCTGGACAACATTACGGTCGATGCCGCGGGGGATGTCTGGATGCAGGAAGATGTGGGCAACAATGTCCATCTTGGCAAGATATGGAAGTACGAAGCTATGACGGGCAAGCTGACCGCTGTCGCTCAGCATGATCCTTCCCGTTTTATCGCTGGCGCTTCCCATGACATCGATGGTGCTGACGTGAGCCAGTCCGACGAAGAGTCATCCGGTATTATCGAAGTCACCAACCTGTTCAATGGCGTCGAGGGCTACGAAACGGACAACTTCCGTTATTTTTTGCTTGACGTGCAGGCGCACTATACCAAAGTCAATGGCATCCCCCTGGATGCAGAGCTCGTAGAGGGAGGTCAGCTTTTGATGATGAAAGCGCTCCGCTGAGTTTGCGGCATTGCCACGACATCAATGGGCGGGCTTCGGCTCCTCCTTGTTTTTATAGCATGCCGCGGATCGGCCACCTGAGAAAAGCCTGGACAAGCACTCATCTGGGAAAGGGTTGTCGAGTGCTTCCCAGGAGTGGCGATATGGGAATGTATCTGAAAAATCAAGACTCATCGAGCTGGCTCCCATGGATTCAAAGCTCATGTACGACCTTTCGTTTTGCATCTCGGATTTCTGGGCAGTTGACACGCGCGCGTCAACTTTGTCTAATATTCAGGGAAGCCGAGCTAGTTCAGCACCTCATCTTCGAAACGCGCCCACACAAGAAAACTACAATGGCTAACGATGAAAGCGTCTACACATGGTTCATCTGCGGCACTCATTGACCATGGCCGGTCAAATAAAGATGGCAAGGGCAACTTCGGGATGGATTGAACCCGATTCGGCGATACAACGCTGATTTGCCGCTATCAATCGTTTCTGCAATGGGGCAGGCGGGGGAGCCAGGCTGAGCAGATCACAAAGGTTGCATGAATCGATCCTCAAGGCTAAATTAAATAATAGAAAACCAACGGAGATAGCCAATGGCGGGCGCGGGCAGGACACAAAAAACGGTGTTGGCGCGTGTGAGAAACGCGACAGCTGTGCCGTTGGCCGGAGTGGCAACGGTGCTGTATGTCCTGTGGCAACTGGTGACGGAGCAGCAGCTTTTCCTGCGTACTTTTCTTGTGGAGCGGATGGGTAAAGGCGGCGTGGCAAAATTGCCGCTGGGTTACTGGAACGTCCTGGCGCTGAAGAGCATCATGCTGTGCCAGCATCTGGCTTCCAGGCCCGACGCCTTGCGCGCTGCGCGCAGGCGCACGGAGCAGCGGATACTGCGGCGGTTGCAGAATCATGACGTGCCCCGCAGGCAGGTCCTGGCAATCCAGGAGTATCGGCCTGGCGAGATCGGGCCCGACCGGTTTTACAGCGAGCATGTCAAGCGGGGTGTTCCATGCGTGCTGCGCGGTTTCGTGGAAAACGCACCCACGGATTGGACGCTGGCGAAACTTGCGGAACGGTTTCCGCATACGGTGGTGCAAGCTCTCGACAAGCGCACCAAGCAGATGATCAATACGACATTGGGGACCATCGCCGAGGATCGCCGCCGCAATTTCATCCCGCAGCAATTGCTGCTCGACCAGAATCCCACTTTCAACGAGTATTTCGGCATCCCGCGGTCCAACACGTATTTTCCCGTCATGGGGCGGCCGACGAAGCCAGTCCTGAGTTTCCTCATCCTTGGCCTGGGGGCGGGATTGAATGCCAATTACCACTGCGAGGAAGGCCCCAACTGGTATCTGGCGGTATCGGGATCGAAGCGCTGGACCTTGATCGAATCAGAATATTCCTGGCTGCTGTATCCCGCGCCGCGAGGCGACGGCATGCGGCGATTCGCCGAGTTCCAGGCCGATGAGCAGGGCGAACCAAGCGACCGAGACGCTTATCCCCTGGCGGAATATGCGCCGCGCTATGAATTCGATCTGCATCCCGGCGACGTTCTGTTTTTTCCGGCGTGGATGTGGCACAAGACGATCAACCTGCATGAAGAAGGCCTGGGGATTACCTGCCGGTACACAGCACCGGCAAAGATGTCGAACAGGTATTTTCGGGGCCTGCAGCTGCTTTCGGCGGGATTCTGGAAAAGTTGCATCGACGTCATCAGCTGCAGCATACGGGGCAATGTTGGCGATCTGGCCAGCCACACGGGTTACAACGAGCAGGAAACCACGCTCTATTGAAAACTTTCGCCTAAGGCTGGCCGCGGCCGTTTTCGCCTCATGCGAGATGGCATGCATGGAACGCTGCAAGCGGATGGATAGGCAACAAAAACACCCGGCAGCTCGAACCTGCCGGGCATGTGCCCTGAAGGAAAGGGCATTGAAGGGAAGAGGCTTGCAGTTGTTGGCGTTACATTGAATCTGGATCATGACAACGCGGCTCCGTCCCAGCATCGGTAGTCATGGATACCGCCACTTATCCTGCTCAGTTTCCCATGCTGACCCTCGACGTCACTTCAGCCTGCCTCTCGAAATAGGCTGCGGCATCCAGGATCGGCTTGGGATCACCGCCTTGCCTGACAATCATTTCCGCTGTTTCCCTGTAGCCTCTGGCGAGAGATCTTGCCTGTTCTCGGAACGATGCTTCCCGCGACTTCAGGGTGAGGTCGGTAATCTTCCGTATCTTTTTTTCGCTCTCTCCATCGTCTCGTTGGATAGCCTCGCTCGCTTTTCCGAAGGTCGGCAGCGCTTCGGTTTGCGCCGGAACCTCGGTAGTCCCAAAAACGCAGAAGGCGGAAAAGGCGATAAGCAGCAGGATGGGAAGCGGCCCAGTCGGATGAGTGCGATACACGATTTCCAGTTCCTTCGGTTCCATTTCGATTCGGTTTTACACTATCTTAAACACGAGAGCTATTGGGCCAGGGCCCTGTCTACCGGGTAAGCAGTAGGGCGCGTATCCACGGCGATATCCCGGATGTACTGGCCGCCATACAGTTCTCCGCCAGCCAGGCCGGTGACCAGAAGGTGGGGTATGGCCTTGTTTGCGGATAAAACGACCTGATCGGTGGTACGATCCCAGGTCGCATGAATAGCCGCTGATTTCGCCTCGAGGCTTTCCGCGGTATGGTCGCCTATCAGATAGTAGGGTAAGTTCTTGACAGGCAGGGTGAACAGTTGCTCGTACTGGGCAAAAACCGCATTGAGCCAGTCGAACTGGAGCGTATTGCCGTTCTCATCGTATCTGGCAAGGTTGGCCTGATGAAAAAAATGAGGCCACTTGCTGAAGGTCAGCATGTGCCGCAACCCCAGGTCGGCTTCCATCATGAGAATCTCACGGTAATTGCGGGGCGCACAAATGGCGCCTGCTATCTCGCAGGGATTGAGTCCCGCACTCACGAACCTTCCATAGTAGAGATAATTATATTCATCCTCCAGCTGGGCCGGATGCGTCACATTATAAAAAATATTGGTTGGCCAGCGCGGCAGCATCAGCCGGTTCATCGGGCTGCCATCCTCGTATTGGGCAATATATTGCTCGATGTTCTGATCCTGCTGGGATGAGTCGGCGGCAAGGTAGCTCACCCCGGCGGCAGCGGCGGCTTGAAGAAATAGCGGATTGGCCCCGCCTGCGCTGAATCCTATATCGTCGGCCTGGACGTTGAGCATATGGGAATGGAGGGTCGCATCAGTGGTGCATTTGCGGTCCTTCAGGCCGGAGTGGGCGCCAGTGATGAGCACCCGGTCGTTTTGATTCCTCTCCGGAAGATCCAGCAGTTCCCAGACCGTCCGGTTTTTCGTGATTTCCGCCTGGATGGCAGCGATGCTGCTAAAGGTGGCATAGTCGCACACGGAGTCTATCGATCCGGGCGCCCTGTCCATGTCCGAATGGGCAAAGGTATGGTTGATGAAGCGGAAACTGGTTTTATTCGCCACTACAGCCGATACCAGGTCTTCCTTCAGGTTTGCCGCCAGTTGCATGCTATCCGGATCGACCACCGCTCCGGAACCATTGAACGCGAAATCCAGCTTGAAATCGGCAGCTGCCGGATGCGCCGTGCGAAAGGCGAGCTGTTTGCTCACGGCATTGCTGACATCGATGCCGGTCAGGCGATAGGCGGCCGTTAAGTTCTCTTTCTTGAGAAGCGGGTCCCACAGTGGACTGCGGCGAAACAGGTCGTCGAGATGAGCAGCCATATGAACAAAGCGTGCGCCGACGAATACGCCTTGCGTGACCCAGTTGATGAATTCGTAGGCGAGGACGCTGGAATGGATGAGCGACGAGGCATTCGTGATCGTGGAGATCATGACCTCGCGTACCGGCTTTGCCTGGGAAGGTTTCATGTAGCGCACGATCGATACCAGCGCTTCTCCATCCTGGGTTCTCAGCAGGGGTTCGACGCGGGGCATCGAGCCGTCGCGCAGGGTGCTCGCATCATTTCTGGGGATGGCCGCGAAGGCGAAGTCCGTAATGGGAACGGGATTGGCCCGGTTTACATACTCGAAGACCTGCTTGCTGTATGTGTCCGGCACTGTCCATCGGGCTTCGTAGTCGCTTCCGCTGGAGGAGTAGGCAAGGCCGTAGTCGAGGTAGAGTCCATTGGAATCGGAATACGTAGCGGGCCATCCTGACAGTACTGCCAGGCGGACGCCGAAGTTTTTCTGGTAAGCGTGCAGGATGTCCCATTCGAAGGGCGTGAAGCCCGGGACAAGGTCGGCATCCGTCAGGATGATGCCATTATAGTTGCCCGTACAGCCCGGATCCTCCGCCTTGCAAGCGTTTCCGGTCGAGGAAGAGGCAAGTGTCGCAGCCTTTAAATCCTGGGTTGCGGCATTCAATACATCATATGGCACGCCGATCTGGTCGAGAACGGGCTTGATATAGGCGAATTCCAGGTCTTCAGCCAAGCTGCCCGTGGTGATGACCAATATTTTCAGTCTGACCGCATTATCGGCGAACGCGGAGGTCGGCGGCGTGGCGGTCGAAGCCAGTAACATGGCTGTGCAGGCCAGCAGGCACCGTTTCATGCGTTCCTTCCGTTTTTTGAAGGCGATTTCCATGTGACAGGCGAAGGGCAGGCGAGGCTGGATGGGGTTTTACCGGATTCAAAACAGCGAAAAACGTTTGAAGTCGCATATGGTTGACTGCCGCCTCGATATTATTGCAATAATAACTGGGAATTGTGGCAGTATTCGGGCGACGCACGGAAGATCTGCCGGCGGAATGAGCCGCCTTGAAACACGAGGAAAGAGAGCGTTACGGAAAAACTGTCGCGCCGGGCGAGGAACAGGCTTCCCGCCAGCTCAAATGGTTTTACGACGGCTGGCGTGCGGTATCGGGTGCGCGCGACTTTTGCGAGGATTCTCCCACGATGGCATAGCAGACCGGGGTCAGGATGAGGCTGGCAGTCATGCCGATCAGCAGGCCGACGGTCAGGGAAAGCGTCATCGGAACCAGGAACCGGGCCTGCTCGCTGGTTTCGAGCAGGATAGGGAGGAACCCTACGAAGTTGGTGAGAAAGGCCAGCAGGATGGGGCGGAAGCGAGCGGTGCAGGCCTCGAGAATAAGGCTCGACACGGGCTCGTCCGCAGCCTCGCGTTTTTGCGCGTAGTCCAGCAGAACCAGGCTGTCATTGATCACCACGCCGCTTGCTGCAATCATGCCGACCAGCGATTCCATCGACAGCGGCATGTTCAGCAGCCAATGCGCCCACACCGCGCCGCTCCAGGCAACCGGAGCACCCATCAGAAAGATCAGCGGTTTTACGTAGGACTGAAACGGAACCGCGATCAGCGCATAGATCAGCGTCAAGGCAATTGCGGTCAAAAATACGAGGGTACGGGCGGTATCTTCCTGTTCCTGGCGTTCTTCTCCTATATTGATGTCCAATCCGGGAAACTGCCGTTTCAACTCCGGAATTTCCTCGGCCGCCAGACCGGCGTAAATTGCGTTGGCGTCGGTCGTCCTGGAATCGATCTGTGCCTGGACTTTGAGGATGCGCTGGCGGTCCTGCCGGATCAGCATGGACTGGCCGGGCACCAGATCGATTTCGGCAAGCGTACCCAGCGGCGCCTGGGCTCCGCCGGGCAGCCTTATGGGGAGACTGGAGAGGCCGTGCAGGGATTCCCGCTCGTTGCGGGGCAGCCGCACCATGACTTTCACCTCGTTGCGTCCCCTCTGGAGGCGGTGCACCTCATCCCCGTAGTATGCGTGCCGTACTTGTTCCGCGAGATCCTCCAGCCGGATTCCCAGCTGTTCGGCTTCGGGTTTCACGCGCAGGCGAACCTCCGGCTTGCCCGGTTCGGCGGAGTCCGTTACGTCGTAAACGCCGGGGTAGCCCGCCAGCTTTTGCTTGAACCGGGCAACCGCCGAGGCCAGGACGGCTGGGTCGGGATGTCCTATGTCGAACTCCATATCGAAGGGGAGATCGCCTTCCTTATAGAGAAACTCGATCCTGGCAAGGCCTATATCTCCGATTCGCCTGCGCCATTCGCGGACGAAATCTTCCACTACGATATGCTTTCGTCCTAATGGCGACAATTCCGTCCAGAAACCGGCTTCGTGTTCCGCAATGATCGTCTCCACCCCGACGATAACGCTTTGCCGGACATCAGGGTTGCGAATCCTGGCTTCCCTGTCCAGCTCCTCCCGGATTTCGAGCAGTGCGCGCTCCACTTTCCCGGCAATCCGGCGGGTTTCGCTATAAGGAAGGTCTTTGGGCAATTTCAGCGCCACCCAGAAGCTGTCCTTTGTTACGTCCGCCTGCAGGGACAGGCGCACGTAGCCACCCGCTACCAATGAGGCGGCCAGCATCAGGAGCACCGCGAATAGCGCAACGGTGAGATATCGCCAGGCAAGGGCTTTTTCGAGTAACGGCCGGTAGACTCCACGGATGAATTTCTGCAAGCCCTCGTTGAGGGCCGCTCTTATCCGCACCAGGGTAATGGACGATACGGTTGGCTTGGGCGGCGTTGCGAGGTGAGAAGGTAAGATCAGCAGGGCTTCAACGAGTGAAAATACCAGGGTGAGAATCATCACGAGGCATATCGGCTTCATCATCTGTCCCGCCCAGCCGGGCAGGAACAGGCCGGGCAGGAAGGCGACCAGCACGATCATGACGGCGACCATGACCGGCAAGGAAACTTCACGCGCCCCGGAAATCGCAGCTTGCAGATACACCAGGTTTCTCCTGCCCTTGGCCGCAAACGGCTCTTCCATGGCGGCGCGCGATGAGCCAGGGAAGTTTATCGCCTCCTGCTTCGCGTAGATGGATTCGCCAATGATGATCGCATCGTCCACCAGCACGCCCATGGCCAGAAGAAAGCCGAACAGGGATAACATGTTGAGCGATATGTCCAGCGCCGGCATCAGCCAGAACGCGCCGAAAATCGAGGTCAGGATCCCGATTCCCGCCCAAACGGCAACCCTGAGATGGAGAAATAAAGTCAATATCAGGCAAACGAGCACAAAACCGGTCAAGCCATCCTCGATCAGCGTGCCGATGCGTTCCTCATAAGCTTGGGAATCGTCCCACCAGGTGATGAGTCCCATGCCAGGCGGCAGCTGGGTATTCATTTCCGCTACGTAGGCCTTGATCCGTCGCGCCACTTCGACGCTGTCTTTCTCGGCATGGATCTCCCAGCCCTGGGCGGTTTCTCCGTTGTGGTGCCATTCGGACAGGCGTTCTTCCAGGCCGTCCTTGACCGCCGCAACATCGCGGAGCAGCACGCGGCTGCCATCCGCATTGCTTCTCACTACCAGGTTCCCAACCGAAACATGATCCTGCGCCTTGCCCCGGACACGAAGCAGGAGCTCGCCCATCGGGTTCTTTATGATCCCCCCCGGTAAATCCATCGAGGTGCGTCTTATGGCTTCCGTGACCTCGTTGAGTGATACGCGAAACTGGCGCAGCCGTTCGGAAGAGACCTCAATGGCGATTTCATAGGGCAGATCGTAATAATTGTGCGCGCGCGTGACTCCCGGTATCTGCGACAGATCGCCCTGGATGCGGTCACCCAGGCGCTTGACCGTAACCGGATCTGTAGGTCCGTGCAATGCGACCCAGATGACACCGTCATCGCCGATGCGGTTGGCCGGAAGAACTTCGATTTTTTCCAGGCCCTTCGGCAGGCGGGGGATGGCATGAACACGCCCCTGGATCGTATTCATCACCTGGTTTTTATCGTAATTGGGCAGGACGGCGACCCTGACATTGCATTCGCCCTCGATGATTTCTGTTTTGAGCCGCTTTACGCCCGCAAGATTGTAGATGGCCTCTTCGATGCGGATGCAGACCGACTCCTCGATTTCCAGCGGACCGGCTCCGGGGTAAGTGGCTTTGACATCGATCTGGTGCGGCAGGAACCTGGGAAACACGTCCTTGTCCATGACGAGCAGGCTTCCGCATCCGCCGATGAGGATCAGCATCATCAGCAGGTTGGCGGCGATGGGATTGGAGGCGAACCAGGCGATCAAGCCGGAAGGCGGCGCGACGGGGAGTATCGGCCTCACGTCGGTGTTTTCCTTGTTTTCGCCGGGAAGCCGTGGAGCGGATGAGAAGGAAGATGCGTCATGGCGCCTGCCCGGACATCGATTTATCCGGCATGATCTTTTCGGCCGGGGGTTCGAGGGATACGATTTCGGTCCTGACTTTCATGCCCTCGATGGGGACCTGGATCCCGGAAACGACCACCCGGTCTCCAGCCTTCAGCTCGCCCTTTACCAGGACCCGGTCGGGATCGTTGCGCAGGATGCTCAGGCGGCGGATATGCAGGCGATCTTCCTCGTCAACCCCTAGCGCTTCATGGGAGGCGTTCACTGCGCCGGGCGGCAGCACGATCACGCCGGGCTGATCCCTGCCGACGATTTCCGCCTTGACGAACAGACCGGGCATCAGTGGCGGCTGGCCGGTTTCGACCGCATAGGGATCTTCTACCTCGGCCACGGCGTGCAGCAGGCCGGTTTCCTCGTCCAGGGCGCCTTCGGCACGGACGATACGGCCTTCCCAGCGGCGCAGCGCGCCTGCAAACTCGGTACTCAAAATGACTTTGGGGCCACTTTCAGGATCGCTATTCCGATGGTCCAGCAGCAGGTCAAGATAGGTAAACTGGTCGGTGGCCAGCGGCAAGCGCACCTGAATGACGTCGATCGCGTAAATGCGCGCAAGCTTCTCGCCCGGCTGGACATATTGCCCAAGGCCGATATGCTTGTCCCTGACTCTGCCTGAGAAGGGTGCGCGCCATTCGCACCGGCTGCGCTGCAGGCGCGCATGCGCCAGATCGGCCTGGGCAGCTTTCAATTTGGCGCGCGCTTCCGCCAGTTGCGGTTCGCGCAAGGTCAGAGCCGAGGGCTCTCCTTCCCCCAGGGAATGCCATTCGTTGCGCGCCTGCTCCGCCTGCGCTTCTTCCATCATCACCTGGCGCTCGGCCTCGGCAATGCGGGCTCCCGCCTCGGCAATCGCATAGTCGTAACTGCGTGTATCGATCGCGGCCAGTACTTCGCCCTGCTTGAAAAATCCTCCCGCGACCAGGCTCGGATGCAGCCGTACTATCTGGCCTGCCACCTCAGGCACCAGGTCGATTTCGGTACGAGGCACGGCTACCCCCTGGGAGTGGATGTTCACCTTGACCGTTTGCGGTTCAACCCGAATCACCTGCACCAGCGGCGCTTCGTCATTCAATGCCTGTGATCGGGGCTGCGGTTTGTGAGCGACGATTGCCCAGGAAATGCTGATACCGGCGAGCACCACGATAATGGGTGCAATGATTTTCAGCGCGGCGTTGCTTTTCAAATTTTTCCGCATGCTTTCGGCAAATTCAAACGCCGCCCCCCAACGCGAGATAAAGGTTGATCCGGTTGGTGAGCAGTTGGCGTTTGACGGAAATGTGCGCGCTTTGCGCACTTAGCGTGCTGCGATAGCTGTCCAGCAACGTGAGAATTTCGATAATGCCGAGCTGATAGGAGTAGACAGCCAGTTTCCTGCTGGCCTCGGTCTGTTCGACGGCGTGCCTCAATGCTTTTTCCTGCTCACGCAACCACTCGTCCGCGGCCAGCACCTGTTCCACTTCGCGAAACGCATTCAGTGCGGTGTTTTTATAAAGGTTGAGGGCTTCCTCGGCACGGGCCTCATTCAGATTGATTTCGCCGCGGATGCGGCCGCCCGTGAATAGCGGCTGCATCATGCCTATTACGACGTTCCACGCCAGCGCGCGAGGATCGACGAGGTCCGTCAAAGCGGTGCTGCGCATTCCTCCTGCCGCCGTCAGGACAATTCGCGGCAGCAATAGCTTTCTCGCGCTTTCCACCCGGGAATCCGTCGCCAGCAGCCGATCAAAAGCGGCAATAAGGTCGGGCCGCCGCTCGAGCAGTTCGGAAGGTATTCCGGCGGGGAGGTCCGGCGGCGGTTCCGGCAACGCCAATGCTTCCGTCAGGCGGCCGGCGGGATAGCGCCCAAGCAGCACCTCGAGCCGGCGGCTCACCTGCTGGATCTGATTGCGGGCCTCGGTCAGTTGCGCTTCCGCGGTGGAGAGGTCGGTGAGCGCGAGACGCAGGTCGAGAGCGTTCGTTATGCCGCGGGCAAAACGTCCCCGCACCAGCTGGACGATGGTACGCCGGTCTTTGACCGATTGCTCGGCCACCTCCGATTGCAGCCTTGCCTCAGCAAGATCGAAGTAGCTTTGCGCTATCCGGGCTGCCAGGGACAACCGCGCGCTGTTGAGATCGGACGCGACCGCCCCCGCATCCAGCAGGGCGGCTTGCCGGGCATCCCGGATTCTGCCCCACACATCCAACTCCCAGCTGAGGCTGAACAGGGCTTCGAATACGCCGAATCTTGCCGAACCGAATCCCGCGTCCCGGATTTGCACCTGCTGATGGTCAGCATTAAAGGATATCTGGGGCCATAAGCCAGAGCCGTCAATCCTGGCCTGGGCTACGGCAGCATCCAGCCGTGCCGCCGCCGCCTTCAGGTCATAGTTTTCGGCGAGCGCACTTTGCACCAGTGCGCTCAGGTCAGGATCGCCGAACGTTTGCACCCAGTGTTGCGGCACCGGCTGGCTGGATTCATCGGCGCCGCTCCAGTAAGAGGGTATTTTTGCTCCGGCATCCTCCATATGCCGCTGGGGCGGCGTTCTGCAGCCGCCCATTCCCGCAAGCAGCAATGAAAGGATAATTATTCCAGATATTCCCCGCATGCCTCTCCCCAGATCAGGAAACCGGGTCCAGCCGGACGAGGAAGCTGGTCGAAATGAGCTTCAAGTCATCCATACTTCCTCCAGGTATTTACTCCATGATTTTGTAAATGGAGGATGCCTGGTATTTCCTTATTCGGCCCGATGGGCTGAAACACGAGCATCAGAATTTCTCCATTTCATCTTCATTCCCCAGGGAGATCAACCGTATATAGACGATTCAGGTAATGGTTTGCAGCAGATCGTATGGCTCATTTCCCTCGGCAGAATGGTGCCGGACGGCATGGGTGAGGGCAAATGAACCTTTCTCTGAACAAGCAAGAAAATATGATTCCGGCTGCGGCAGGTCCTTCATGTATTGAATAGATATTCAAAAACAGAGGGTTGTTACGATAGAGCACTTTAATACAGATCTCATGATGACGATTGCTATTGTACAACATAATTTGTTATATGATAATAAGAACAATTCTCGTTATTATCTATAAACGATTAATCTGGAGGGAGGGCAAAATGTTTCCGGACGAGCAGTCTGTTGACCTAAGCGCGGTATTTGTTGCTCACCGGGCGCAGCTGCGCCGGGCCGCGCTGAAAATCCTGGGTGATTCCGAGCGTGCGGAGGATGTCGTGCAGGATGCCTATCTGAAGGTAACGGAAACCCAAGGCGTATTGAACGTCAAGCAGCCGCTGGCGTATCTGTATCAGGTCGTGCGTAACCTTGCTATCGATCGCCATCGCCGTGCCGCATTCGAAGGCGGACTTTTCGAGCGGGAAGAAGAAGGACTGGAGGTTCCGGGGCAGGCCGGTACGCCGGAGGCGACGGCGATCAGCCGGCAGCACCTCGCTCTGGTGGCGCGCGCATTATCCGAACTTCCGGAACGAACCAGGCGTGTTTTCGAACTCCATCGGCTCGATGGCCACACTCATTGCGCCATCGCCTCCCAGCTGAGTATTTCCACTTCCCTGGTGAATATCCTGATCCATGATGCGATGGATCATTGCCGGGCCGCCCTTCGCTCCATATGAGCGCATTTTTCCGTCGCTGGAACGCCTACATCGGCTACAATCCCCCTGCATCATGTCCAGGAACCTGGTGGTTTCCTGGTCTTTCAGATCAAAAAAAGATGCCGGACATCTGTGCGGGGGTTTTCTGGCGGATCGAACCGGCTGCGAGGTCAGTTTTATGTCGGATTCGCATGGTGGCGATAAAGCGTGGCAAACTGCGGTAGAGTGGATCATACGCAAGCAAGCATCACCACTGGACACTGCTTCCGAGAATGAATTGCTTGCCTGGCTGGAAGAAGATCCTGCCAACCGGGCGGCGTACGAGGAAGCATCAAATGTATGGCTGTTGACCGGTCTGGTTCCGCGCACGGATGAACCTGAATCCGACGAATGACTGCTCTGGGCAAAAAAGGGGCAAAGCCCCTTTTTGAAGGCCTGTGGCGACTTACCCGATAGAACTGCTTCTCCGGCGGACCATTGTGCCAATCAAGCCCAGGCCGGCCAGCAGCATGGCATAGGTTTCCGGTTCGGGAACCGCGGACACCATGGTTCCTGAAAGCCGAAGGCGATACCCCTCATTGATCGAAGCCACATCATCGGAATCCACTGGCGCCCATCCCGTCAAGGGCGAGGCTCCCCCAGGCCCGGACGCGCCTATGATCTGGGTGAAGGGAGCGCTGACTTCGGGGCCGATATAGTGGTCGGGGGTAAACCCATTGCCACTGGTCGGGGTGGTGTCGAGGCCAAATACCGCCAGGTAATACCAGCCCGGGGCTTGCGGACCGAGGAAGCTGCCGGCAGGCAGTCCTGCATTGCGGTCGCCCAGGCGGGCATCGTCATTCGCGTAAACCCCATACCCTCCGCCGTTGAATAGCGCAAGCACGGAATCAAAGTTGCCGCTGGTGGAGGTGACCGATGCCGAGAAGGAAGTGGGGTCGGAAATGAAGATCCGGTACAGGTCCACGTCCGCATTGGTCGAGATCGTCCCATAGATATTCCTCAACGAGCCATCACCCATCGGTTCCTGCGCCGTGCCCAGCAGATCGCCCGCATCGCCGACCTCCGTCCAGTTGACGGCATGCGCCGGCCCAGCAAGAAGAGTCACGAGAAGAGCCGCGGTCAATAAGGACGCGGCTGCCGCTATCCTAAAATAGCCGTGATCGAGCTTTGAATCCATTTATCATCCTCCTGATCGAATTGTTAAGTTGTCAATGTCGACATCTAAAATGAATGAGTATCTAACTCATAATGATAACGATTGGCATTCCTATTTATTTAATAGGATAAGCAAGTTTTTAGCTGTATTTTCCCTATTCTGGTTCGTCTAGTTGGAAGGAGAAACTTTCCGGTCGGAGGACCGGGAGTCAGTCAATTCATTCGTTCGGGAATCA
Source organism: Nitrosospira sp. (assembly GCA_035547595.1). Classification (GTDB taxonomy): domain Bacteria; phylum Pseudomonadota; class Gammaproteobacteria; order Burkholderiales; family Nitrosomonadaceae; genus Nitrosospira. The sequence goes on along the minus strand of DASZUL010000069.1, from coordinate 9,915 downwards.
GTTATGACAAGCTGTTTTGATCGCGAAGGTGAGGTTTTTCGTGTTCTGGTCAATCACGAAGAGCAGTATTCCATCTGGCCGGAGTGGAAAGCCATCCCGGGCGGGTGGCGCGATACCGGCATGAGCGGAGACAAGAAGGCTTGCCTGGAATATATCGAGAAAGTCTGGACGGACATGCGCCCCTTGAGCCTGCGGCGCTTCATGGATGAACAAGCAGCGGATACCGCCTGGTAATGCCTGCACCGCTGACGCTATTCAGCTTGCCTTGCGCGGGGGCGAGCGCTGCCATGTACCTGCGCTGGAGGCGCAGATTGCCGTCCTGGGTGCGGGTGGAACCGGTCGAGTTGCCGGGCCGCGCCAGCCGCCTGCACGAAATACCCAAGGAAAATTTCGACGCCCTGGCCGCCGACCTGTGCGGTGAGCTGGAAAGGTATCTTACGGAGCCTCGGGAGCGTCCGGAACGATACGCTCTCTTCGGGCACAGCATGGGCGGCTTGCTTGCCTATCGGGTTGCTCACGGCCTGCGTGCGGCAGGCCGGCAATTGCCTGCAGCCCTCCTGGTATCGGCCTGCGCGGCGCCCTCGCGGCAGGACTGGAGGCGTTATGCCGGCAGGAAGACCGAGGCGTCGCTCATCGCCGAGCTGCGCAGGCAGAACGGCACACCGGAAGAAGTCTTCGGCAATGCTGAGCTCCTGTCCATGACGCTGGGTTTGCTCGGGGCGGATTACCGGGCTTGTGCGAGTTTTCGCCATCAGGACGCACCGCCGCTAACCTTGCCTATACATGTTTTCGGCGGACGAGCGGACGAAATCCAGGCTGCCGCGCTCGAGGCATGGAAAAGGGAGGGTACCGGCTGCTTTTCCCTGGACTGGTTCGATGGCGGCCACTTTTTTATACGGCAGAATGAAGACGCTTTTCTTTCCGTTCTGGCGAAACGCCTTGCCGGTGGTGCCGGTGAATTCCCTTGCCCGCCGCCGCATGCAAGGCGTGCCGCGGCTGCATCTGCCTGAGCCGTTTCGTCTTGTATCCAAGCCCTGCAACCAGCACTGGTTTCGCTGATACCTGATTCTTTTTCAGTATGCCATCCCAAGGCGGGAGTGAATCCATGCTCGTTGCTTTCGGTTTGCTGCGCCATGAATTGCGATTTGTTCCATTGAGAATGACCTAAAAGTAAGGCAGGAATAGCAGATTACGATGAAGCCAAGATTGATTCCGCAACGCGATTATCCGGCAAATATGGTTGCGCACCTGAGCACGTTGGCAACCGAGCGTCCGGGCGATACCGCCCTGATCGTGGTGACTGCCGATGGCCCCGGGAACGAGGCCATCGACACGAGATTCGACTACTCCACCCTGGAACGGCATGTCCGCGCGCTGGCCGGAATCCTTCAGGAACGCTTCCGCGCGGGAGAGCGGGCGCTGTTGCTGCTCGATAACGACGAGCACTACGTCATCAGTTTTTTCGCCTGCCTGTACGCAGGCCTGGTCGCTGTACCGGCTTTTCCGCCCGAAGGCGTACGGGAGCGCCATTTGGCGCGACTGCTCGCCATAGCATCGGATGCCAGGGCTTGCTGTGTTCTCACCACCAGCGGGATTCGCCCTTTGATCACGGAACAATTTGCTTCGGCATCGGTACTTGCAGTGGATGCCATGAATCCGGAGGAAGCTGCGGAATGGCATTTCCATGCGCCGCGAAGCGAGGATATCGCGTTTCTGCAATATACGTCGGGATCGACCTCCGTGCCCAAGGGAGTGATGGTGAGCCACGGCAACCTCATGGCGAACGCGAGAGCGCTGGAAGAGGGCATGTCGATGAGCGCCGGGGATATATACCTGAGCTGGCTGCCTCTGTACCACGACATGGGTTTGATAGGAGGCTTGCTGCAGCCGGTTCATCGCGGCATACCGGCTGTGCTGATGACTCCAGGATTCTTTATAGAACGGCCGGTTCGCTGGCTGGAGGCTGTCACGCGCCATCGCGCTACCGTCAGCGGCGCGCCGGATTTTGCTTACCGCCTGTGTGTGGAGCGTGTCCGGGATGTCCAGTTGCGGGGAATCGATTTGTCGAGCTGGCGCATCGCTTTTTCGGGCGCGGAGCCGGTGCGCTACGATACGACGAAGGCATTCACAGAAAGATTTGCGGCGGCGGGATTTGCGCCTGGCGCGGTTTATCCGTGCTACGGCCTGGCGGAAGCGACGCTTTTTGTCACCGGCGGAGCGCGAGGGGACGGTATGGAGGCACACCACTTCTCCACGGAAATGCTGGCCCAAGGCGATGCCGAGGTAGCGGAGCAGGGGACGCCGCTGGTAGCTTGCGGCACTGCAGTATCGCATCACCAGGTAAGAGTCGTCGACCCCGCAACGCTGAATTTCATGACGGATGGCAAGGTCGGCGAAATCTGGACAAGCGGGCCGAGCCTTGCCTCCGGCTATTGGCGGAAACCTCAGGAAACCGCCGAGGCATTCATCGACCGCGGGGGGAGCCGCTGGCTGCGCACGGGGGATCTTGGCTTCGTCCATGCCGGGCAGTTGTACATTGCGGGGCGGCGCAAGGATCTCATCATTGTCCGGGGGCAAAACATTTATCCGCAGGATATCGAGCAGGTGGTGGAGACGGAGGTGGAAGCAGCCAGAAAGGGCCGGATCGCGGCGTTTTCAGTGGATACTTCCGAGGGCGAAGGCATCGGCATCGCGGTGGAGGTGTCCCGCGGAATGCAGAAACGAGCAACCGTGGAGACCCTGGTTGGGGCGCTGAACGAAGCGGTAAGCGCGAGTTGCCATGAACCATTGTCTGTAGTGGTATTGCTGAACCCCGGCGCTTTGCCCAAGACTTCCAGCGGAAAGCTGCAGCGCGCGGCATGCCGCCAGGGGTGGCGCGAGCGCACGCTGGATGCTTACGCGATTTATGAATATGGCCTTTACCTGTCAGGAACCGGAACGCGAACGGAAGCGGCCTTACCCGCAGCTTCGGCTGTGGAACTGACCGATGAAACGGAAATTGCACTGGCAGCTATCTGGAAAGCCGTGCTCCATCGCCCCATAACGGGGGCCGATGACCACTTCTTTGCGCTTGGTGGTAATTCCCTTGCCGCGGTACAGGCCGCGGTGCGCATCGGGGACCATTGGGAGATCGATTTTACGGTCCGGGGCCTGTTCGAGAATTTGCGGTTGCGGGAATGCGCGATGGAGATCAAGCGCATTCTGGCGGAAGGCAGGTTCCGGCACCGGGCCGTCATTCGCATCCAGCCTGCGGCAGGGGGAATACGCGAAAAACATTCCGCTCCGCTGTCTTTTGGCCAGCAGCGCCTATGGTTCCTCTGGCAGCTCGACCCATTGAGTACCGCATATCATGTCCAGCACGCGCTGCGCCTGCGGGGAATACTGGATGTCGAGGCGCTGCGCGCAAGCTTCAAGGGCCTCGTCAACCGTCATGCCCCGTTGCGCACCAGCTTCCGGCCGGGAGCGGACGGATCTCCAGAACAGGTGGTTCAGCCGATCCAGTTCGATATAACCACGGTGGATTTACGCGAGATAGCCGTGCCGGAGCGCGAAGCGCGAGCTGCTGAAGAAGCGCGGCGAATTTGTTCGGCCCCTTTCAATCTCATGCAGGATCAACTGCTGAGGGTTGCCTTGCTTCAAGTCGCGGAAGACGAGAATATCCTCGTGATGGCCATGCACCATATCATTTCGGATGGCGCATCCATGCAGATTTTGATCGATGAGCTTTCTGCGCGCTACCTTGCCCTTGTACAGGGAAGAATCCCGGATTTCAAGGCGCTATCCGTCCACTATTCCGATTTTGTCGACTGGCAGCGCCGCTGGCTCGATGCCGGCGAGAAAGACAGGCAGCTTGCCTATTGGCAAGCATGCCTCGGGATTTCGCACCCGGTGCTGTTGCTGCCTGCCGACCATCCCAGGAAACCTCTCGCGAACTATCAGGCGTCGCGGCATTCCTTCGACCTCTCCCCGGACCTGGTGAATTCATTGCGCCACGTGGCGCAGAAGCGCGGGGCGACCCTTTTCATGGCGCTGCTGGCGGCTTTCCAGGTTTTGCTGTACCGCTACACGGGGCAGCGGGAGATTCGCGTGGGCGTTCCCATCGCTAATCGCAACCGGCCGGAAACGGCGGGTTTGATCGGTTTTTTCGTGAATACGCAAGTATTGCGCGGCGAGATTCGAGGTCGCATGACGCTGGCCGACGTTCTGGATCAGGTGCGGGAAGCGGCCATAGAAGCCCAGGCCCATCAGGATCTGCCGTTCGAGCAACTGGTCGAAGCGCTGCAACCCGAGCGGAGCCTGAGCCACAGTCCCCTGTTCCAGGTGACGATCAATCATCTATTGCGGGATGGCCGGGCGCTTCAGCAGCTTCCCGGCTTGACGGTATCCGACTACGGGCTCGACGAGCAGGCGGCCCAGTTCGAACTGACGCTGGAAACGGTGGAATCGTCGAACGGAAGCGTGCGCGCCAGCCTGATTTACGCTGTCGACCTCTTCGATCCAGCCACGATGGAGCGGTTTGGGCACTATTACGTCGCTATCCTGCAAATGTTGTCCGGATGTTCCAGGCAACCGGTTGCCGATATCGATCTGCTTGGCGAAGCTGACAAAAGGCGTCTCCGGGATTGGGGCGTCCACGGGTCCGGTTTTGCCATGCCAGAGCTGGTGCACTGCAGGATGGAGAGGCAGGCGAAAAAAAATCCCCAAGCCACGGCCGTGATTTTCGACGGCATCGAATTGAGCTACGCGGACCTGAATCGATGGGCGAACCGGCTGGCGCACCGGCTCATCGGGCTGGGAGTAAAGCCCGAAACCAGGGTGGGCATTGCGGTGGAACGTTCCGTCGAAATGGTAGTGGGCCTCCTTGCCATCCTGAAGGCGGGCGGTGCCTACGTCCCGCTCGACCCTGCGTATCCGCGGGAGCGCCTGAGCTACATGGTCGAAGACAGCCGCATCAGCCTGCTGTTATCGCAAAGCCATGTGAAGGCGCGTATTCCGCATTCATCCGGTTCCTCCGAACTGGAGATTCTCGAACTCGACAGACTGAACCTGGACAATGGACCCGATACCGATCCGTCCATCGCCTTGCACGGCGACAATCTTGCTTATGTGATCTATACCTCCGGATCGACCGGGAGGCCCAAAGGCGTCATGGTTGCGCACGGCCCATTGGCCATGCATATGTCAGCTATCGTGGAAATTTATGATGTGCGGCCGGGGGACCGCGAGCTTTCGTTTTTTTCGATGAATTTCGATGCGGCCGCGGAGCAATGGATAGCGCCTTTATGCGAAGGCGGAACGATAGTATTGTCATCCGCAGAGGAACTGGCAGCAGACAATTTCAGCAGCCTGATCAAAAGGCACGAGATAACGACGCTGCATTTGCCTCCCGCGTATTTGCGGTTGATTCTGCCGTCCAGGCCTGACCGAGCCAGTGCGGTTCGTGTATGCATCGCGGGAGGGGAAGCCTGGTTCACCGGTGATCTCGCGGCTACCGCGGCCGCATTTCCGCACGCCCGGCTGGTGAATGCCTATGGTCCGACCGAAACGATCATCACGCCGGCAACCTGGGTGGGTATTTCTGCTGCAGGCGTGGATGGAGACTATGTGCCCATCGGCCAGCCTGTAGGCGAAAGAAATGCGTATGTGCTCGATACTGAACTCAATTTGGTACCTCCGGGCGTTGCGGGGGAGCTCTATATCGGCGGGCTGGGTTTGGCGCGGGGTTATCTTGCCCGTCCGGCGCTGACCGGGCACCGGTTCGTCGCCGATCCATTCAGCCAGAACGGCGGCCGTCTCTATCGGACGGGCGATCTGGTGCGATGGCGGATGGATGGGCAGCTTGAGTACCTCGGCCGCCTCGATCACCAGGTCAAGATACGCGGTTTCCGCGTCGAACTGGGGGAGATCGAAGCGCAGCTGCTGGCTCAGCCCGGTGTCTGCGAGGCAGCCGTGATTGCACAGGAAAGCCCTAACGGCCCTCGGCTGGTAGCGTACGTGGCACCGCATGGGGGGGTGCTGCTCAATTCCGCGCTGCTCAAGACGGCGCTTGGCACGGTCCTTCCGGATTACATGCTGCCGGGCCTGTTCGTTTTCCTGGATACCTTGCCGCTCAGTCCCAACGGCAAGATCGACCGGCAGCGGCTGCCTCTTCCCGATCAGTTGAACGACCAGGACTACGAGCCCCCCGCCAGCAGCGCGGAGACGCTGGTTTCCGAGGTCTGGGCTGAAATTCTGGGGATTTCCCGCGTCGGGCTGCACAACAATTTCTTCGATCTGGGCGGCCATTCGCTGCTATTGATCAAGGTGCAATGCAGGCTGGAGGAACGGATGAATGTCCGTATCGCCATTGTCGACCTCTTCAAATACACCACTGTCGCCAGCCTGGCGAAATTCCTGGGGCAGGAGCGGCCGGAACATTCGTCCCCGCGACGTCAGCGGGAGCGGGCACAGCGTCAACGTGGATCTTTTATTCAATCCAACCGGAAAGCGGGGAGAGTTCACTGATGCAACATGAAGACGAGTTGTCGGAAAGCTCTGGCATCGAGATCGCCGTCATCGGCATGGCAGGACGTTTTCCTGGCGCCAACGATATCGATGCCTTCTGGCGCAACCTGCGGGATGGGGTGGAATCAATCACTGCATTCAGCGATGGCGACTTGCTGGCCCGCGGTGTCTCATCCAGCCAGCTCGACGATCCATTTTACGTGAAAGCCGTCGCACGGCTCGACGGGGTCGATCTTTTCGATGCTTCCTTTTTTGGCTATAACCCGCGCGAGGCGGCCGAAATGGATCCGCAGCATCGCCTCTTCCTGGAAACCGCATGGCAGGCATTGGAACATGCCGGCTACGATACGTCGACTTACCGAGATCCGATCGGCGTATACGGGGGCTGCGGGGTAAATACCTATTTGCTGCTCAATCTGCTTTCCAGCGGACATTTTTCCGACATGCAGGACATATCCTCCCTGCAGGGCTTGATGAACGGCAACAACAAGGATTCGATGACCACCACCGTCTCTTACAAGCTCAACCTGCGCGGCCCTGCGGTCACGGTGCAGACCGCCTGCTCCACGTCTCTTGCGGCGGTTCACGTCGCCTGCCGCGGCTTGCTCAATCATGAAGCCGACATGGCGATAGCGGGAGGCGTCTGGGTCAATCTGGTGCACCAGGAGGGTTATCGCTACCAGCCTGGCGCCATTCTTTCGCCCGACGGCCATTGCCGGGCATTCGATGCCGACGCAGCGGGGACCGTGATTGGCAGTGGCGTGGGGGTCGTCGTGCTCAAGCGGCTGGATGAGGCGCTGGCCGACGGCGATACCATCCACGCCGTGATAAAAGGTTCGGCAATGAATAATGATGGTTCCGCCAAGGTGGGCTATACCGCGCCCAGCGTGGAGGGACAAGCGGAAGTCGTTCTCGCCGCGCAGGCGATATCGGGCATATCCCCCGACACGATCAGTTACATTGAAGCGCATGGCACCGGCACGACCATGGGCGATCCCATCGAAGTCGCGGCGCTGACCCAGGCATTCCGCGAAGGTACGCAGCGCCATGGGTTTTGCGGCATCGGTTCGGTCAAGACCAACGTCGGACATCTCGATGCCGCGGCAGGCGTCGCCGGCCTGCTCAAGACGGTGCTGGCGCTGGAACATCAGACACTTCCGCCCACCCTGAATTTTGAAAAGCCTAACCCCCAGATCGATTTTGCCGGCAGTCCTTTTTACGTTAATACCGTCGGGAAGCGCTGGCCGGGCGGAATGACACCCCGCCGCGCCGGGGTCAGTTCCTTCGGCATAGGCGGCACGAATGTGCATGCGATCATCGAAGAGGCGCCGCCATCCGCACCTTCCGCATCTTCCCGCGACTGGCAGATACTCACGCTCTCGGCACGCAGCGGCAGCGCGCTCGAGGCCATGACTACCCGCCTTGCCGAGCATCTGGACAAGCAACAACGGGATTCGCAACCGGATGTGTCCCTGGCAGACGTGGCATATACGCTGCATGTCGGAAGGAAGGGCTTCGCCGAGCGGGCGATCGCCCTTTGCAGCGACCGTGAGGATGCGATCGGCATTTTGAAAAACCGGGATCCCGGACGCTTTCTTACCCGGCAGGTGTCGGTCGAGAACCCCCCTGTCGTGTTTCTTTTTCCGGGACAGGGCGCCCAGCATGTGAATATGGCGCGCGACCTTTATCAGAACGAAGCGGTATTCCGCGAGGAATTCGACCGCTGTCTCGATTTGTTGAAACCCCTTCTCGGCTTCGACCTGCAAACGCTGCTTTATCCCGGCATGGATGAAGCGGATCAGGCTGAATCCTCGGTACGGCTTGCGCAAACGAATGTTACCCAGCCGGCGCTTTTCGTTATCGAATATGCCCTGGCGCGCCTGTGGATGTCCTGGGGAGTCTCGCCGGCTGCCATGATAGGCCATAGCGTGGGCGAGTATGTCGCAGCCTGCCTGGCTGGCGTGTTTTCCCTGGAGGATGCGCTGCGGTTGGTGGCAATGCGAGGCTGGCTGCTGCAGCAAATGGAAACGGGTGCGATGCTCGCGGTCATGTTGCCGGAGGCGCATATAGCGCCTTATCTGAATGCGCATTGCGACCTCGCAGCGGTCAATGGACCGGAACTATGTGTCCTGTCCGGCCCGGCGGAGCCTATCGGAATGGTGGAAAGCGAGCTCGGACGCAAGGGAATCGCCACCCGAAGACTGCATGTTTCCCATGCATTCCACTCCGCGCTGGTGGAGCCGATGCTACCCACTTTTATTGCGGCGGTTGAAAAGGCGGGACCCCGTCCGCCAAAACTTCCATTTCTTTCAAATCTAAGCGGCGACTGGATCACTCCGCAGGAGGCGACCGATCCCGGCTACTGGGGAAAGCATGTGCGCAAAACGGTCCGTTTCGGCGAGGGTTTGCGGGAACTGTTGAGTAATCCGGACCGCATCCTGCTGGAGGTTGGGCCGGGAGAAACGCTTGCCACGCTGGCGCAACGGCATCCCGATGCGAGTCCGCAGCATCTCATTATTTCGTCCCTGCCTCATCCGGGAAGGGCCGATCTGGCGCAGCGGCATTTTTATCTTGCGCTTGGCAAATTGTGGTTGGGCGGCGTACCGGTCAACTGGGAAAATTTCCATGGCAGGGAGCGCCGCCGGCGGGTCCCTTTGCCAACATATCCGTTCGAGCGGCAGTCCTACTGGGTCAAGCCCGGCGCCACCACTGGCAGCGATTCGATCGTTGCTTCCCGGAATATACCAGTGGAGAAGGGAGAGGAATCGGCCAAGCCTTCGCTGGATGACTGGTTTTACGTGCCGTCCTGGCATCGTTCCGAAAGTGTCGTGCCCGCACCGGATGAACTCCTTTCCAGGCTGATAGGGCGCCTGATCGTTTTCTATGACGATTCCCTCTTTGGCGCAGCGTTTCGCGCTCGTTTGCTGAATGCCGGAATCGAACCCATCATGGTTTCCATGGGCGCCACATTCCGGCGTCCGGCGAGGGACCATTACCTGGTGCGGCCCGGCGAACGGCACGATTACGATCTGCTGCTGCGCGCTATCCGCGATGACGGCGAAGAAATCGGTCATATCTTCCATTTCTGGAGCATGACAGGGGGCGGGGAAGAGCCATCGCTCGCCGAGAGCCAGGCGAGAAATTTTTTCAGCCTGTTTTATCTGGCGCAAGCACTGGAAAGCGCACCTGGACTCATTCCCCCGGGAAAAACGGTGGAAATCACGGTAGTAACCGATCAGCTGGAGGATGTGACCGGCAATGAATCCCTGCGCCCCGAAAAAGCGATGCTGCTGGGTCCCTGCAAAGTCATTCCGCAGGAATATTCCCATCTTGCCTGCCGTATCGTGGACATCGAGCCGCATTCCATAGGCAGCACACTCACAGGCCTTGCGGAGCGGATCCTGGCGGAAT
>DASZUL010000068.1:0-17404 GCA_035547595.1 Nitrosospira sp. | reverse complement strand
CGAGCGGCGTGCGGTAAGGCAGGACATCCGCCCCGCCAGGCCCTTTTCCCCTGCCCAGGTACAGCATGCCTTCGTAGGCATAGCGGCTGATCGCATTGGGCGCCAGCGGCTTCTGGTAGGTATCCTTCTCCGTGAAGGGCTTGAGCTGGTTGCCCTGCTCGCCGTTGATTCCCACCAGCTTCTCCGCCTTGCAATAGTATTTCTCCAGCTCGGCATAGGAAATCGGCCAGTCGCGCGCCTCACGCTCGATATCCCCTGCCGGATCGGTGCCAGCCAGATCCGTTCGCCCGGCATTGAAGGTCTGGAGCGTGAGATCGCGCTGAGTGAAGCGCAGCGAAACGCCGCCGTAGATCTGGGTCCCCCCGCCGATCACCTGCGCGGTATAGCCCTCGATGGTGGCACGGTCCCCGCCGTTCCCGTCGCGGTAGATATGCGGCTCGTCATTGATATCCGGCTCCACGTGGCTGGAGAAAAAAGCCGCCTGGTTGTTTTGCACTGCCGCATGAGTAAGCCGCTTCTCCGCCCCATAGGCATAAAGCTCGTCGCGCTTGAAATCGCTCAATCCGTTCGCGGCTTGCGCCTGGGAAAGGAAAAGAGGTCCCTTCTCCAGGATGAGCACCGACTTCTGCTGCCTGGCGACCTCATGCGCTATCGGGGCGCCGCCGGCACCGCTGCCGATAATCACCACGTCGAAGTCGGTCTGTGCAGCCATGGGTTATCCGTGATAGTCGGTGTTGGCCCCCAGGGGACTCTCGATTGCACGCTGCCAGTCGAACAGCGTCTCCCCATCGGCATTTCTGAAGCGATCGCCAAGGTAGCGCCATCCGAGCGCATTGGCATTGCCCCCGTATTTCGGATGGGAAAAGGCCCCGGTAAACGCGTGGCGCCGCAGCATCTGCAGGAAATAGGTGGGATCGTTGTACCTGGAAGTATCCCATCCCATCACCCGTCCGGACGCCATTTCCCCGTACAGGCCGATGAATATCTCCTTGGGAGCCTTCGCGGGCTCGACATCCGTAGCCCGCTGTCGAACGATGTCCGCGATCAGGTCCAGGCAGATCTTGTAGTCGATGAGATGGTGCCGCTCCTCGCGCGCCACGAGATTGTCTATGAAGTTGACGATCCCGACCGGTTGGTCGAGCCGGTACGAAAACGCATACTGCCGTTTCTTTTGCTGCGCGTCGAGCTGGTTGTAGAAAAACTGGAGAAAATCCTGGCCATCCTTGGTGCGGAAGGGCATGATGTGGTCGACCAACCGCTCCAGTATCGACAGTTCCCAGCTCTCGAACGAAAGCGGCTGGGTGCAAAGATGGGTGAAGAACCGCGACCATGCATGGCCGTTGGGCTCGCGGACCTGCTGGGGATTGACCGGATCGAGCATGGCCTTGCCGTCCACCAAGAATTTGTAGCGGTAAGCCTGACCCTTGGGAACCCTGAGGGATACCGCGAAGTAGCCGGTCGGCGCGTCGAGAAAGCGGACCGGCGCCAGTGGAATGGGCTCATACAGAGTCGCGAAAGTACCGATGACGCCGACCTGGCCTGGCGGCCCGCCCGCCTCGGAGGCACCGGGAGAACCGGGGCCGTCCGCGCGATACACGAACGTGACCCTGTTGAATGCGTAATTGTCCTCGTCCTTCGTACCGGCATAGGTATCGATGATGGGAAATCGCCACGCCTCGCAAATGCGTGCGCGGGGATCGGCGGGATCGTACTGGCCGAAATTGTGGCGCGCATCCGTATTCCGGCGGGTCAGGAACCGGGTACAGTGATTCAGGATATATTGATCGTCGTTCGCGATAATCTGCACCGCCATCCTTGATTCTCCCCGAACTTCAGGCGGCTGTCTCCGCAGAGTCAAGCCCATCCGCCTTTGGTCCAGTGTAGCCGAGCTTTTTTGAAAATCAAGTGAAACTTTAATGAATCTCCTGACAAGGCGCTGGCTCTATCCTTGAATTTCAGGACATACCTGCTATTTTTTGATTACCCGGGCCATTTACACGCAATCGAAGAATCATCAGGGAGATCGTCATGGCAGAGAATGAAAGCGGCAATCCTTCCGATGCACGCCGGCACCCTGCTACGGGCTACCGCCGCCGCGTTATCGTCAAATTCAAGGATCATGTCCAGTTGCCGCGGGAGAATGCCGCGCGCGTGGCGGAAAGCATGGGTGCTGGCCCATGGAGCGAACTGGCGGCTCAATTTCCGGGCATTACGCTGGCGCCCCTCTTCTCCGTAAAGCGGCCCGACCAGCTTCGTATCCTCGCAGAGCGCGCGCAGACATTCGATGCAGCCGCGCGTGCCCCCAACCTGAATGTTTATTTCGTCGTCGAGCCCCCCAGGGGAACGGATGTCGAGGCGCTTGCGGCGATCCTTTCCCGATGGGACTCGGTTGCCACCGCCTATGTCGAGCCACCGCCGGTCGAGCCGCCGCTCGTCAATGCCGCAGATGACCCGCGCAGCGGCAACCAGGGCTACCTGGATCCCGCCCCCGATGGCATCGATGCCGAATATGCCTGGAATTTTCCCGGAGGCGATGGCGCCGGACAGGCGCTCGTGGACATGGAATGGGGATGGACCTTCAATCATGAAGATCTCGCGGCGCACGGCATCACCCTTATTTCCGGCCTGAACCATTCCTATTTCTTCCACGGCAGCGGCGTCCTGGGAGAAATTGCGGCGGTGGACAACAATGTCGGCTGCGTCGGCATTACGCCTGCGCTGGCCTCCGTCCGCTGCGTCGGCCAGCACCAGCCCGGTGGCGGCTACAGCACCGCGCAACCCATTCTCGACGCCATCACCGTAATGAATTTCGGGGATGTGCTGCTGCTGGAAGCGCAAACCACCCTGTTCGGCTACAGCCTGGTTCCAGTTGAGATCGAGCCCGCGGTTTACGATGCGATCCGCCTGGCAACGTCGCTGGGCATCGTGGTGGTGGAAGCGGCGGGCAACGGCGGCGTCGATCTGGACACGGTCGTCAACCCCGCCGGCCAGCAGATATTCAACCGTGCCAGCCCCGATTTCCTGGACTCGGGCGCCATTATCGTGGGCGCGGCCAGCTCCACGGCGCCGCATGCACGGATGGGCTTCTCATGCCACGGCAGCCGCATCGACTGCTATGGCTGGGGCGAAAATGTCGACACCCTTTCCGCCGACTCCACCAATACCACGACCAATCTCTATACGACCGGTTTCAACGGCACCTCGAGCGCCACGCCGATCGTCACCGGGGCCGCCCTCGCCGTCCAGGGTCTCATGGAGGCCGCGACCGGCAACCGCCTTGCTCCCTGGCAAATGCGGATGATCCTGGCCGATCCCGCCTATGGAACTTCATCCCAGGACCCGGCCACGGATCTCATCGGAGTCATGCCCAACCTGCGCCTGATCATCGACAGCACGGTGCTCAACCTGTCCCCCGACGTCTACCTCAGGGATTTCGTCGGCGACAGCGGCGATCCGCATTCCGGCGCGATCTCGTCGAGCCCGGACATCATCCTGCGGCAGGCCGCAGTGGCGAACCCGCAAGGCGCTTTCGGCGCAGGTAGCGGGACCGAAAACGATATGGCCCTCGGTTACGAGGCGGAAGCGGGACAGGATAATTTCATCTATGTGCGGGTGCTCAACCGGGGCGGTTCCGCCGCTGCCAATGTGGCTGCCACCGTATACTGGGCGCCTCCTTCGACCCTGGTTACACCCGATCTCTGGACCCTGGCAGGGTCGACCAACCTGCCCAGCGTGCCGAACGGCAACCTGCTGACCGTCTCGGACGGCATAACCTGGGGAGCCGCAGCCATACCCTCTCCCGGACATTATTGCTTCATCGGCATACTCAATACGCCGCGCGACCCCGGCCCGGCGCCGGGCGACCTGATGGATTGGGATAATTTCACCAACTACATCCGTAACAACAATAACGTCACCTGGCGCAACTTCAACGTAGTCGATAACGCGCCGCCGCCGCGAGCCGAGCCGCCGGGCTATGTGGCACTGCCCTTCATGGCGGCAGGCGCGCCCGACAGGGCGCGGCGCATGCGCCTGGAAATCGTGCCCCGTCTCCCGGCCGGAGCAGAGATCGTGCTCGAACTGACTCCCGAATTCGCGGAACTCCTGCGGGCGCGTCCCCGTCCCATGCCGTTGGAGTTCAAAACCAAGAGCGATGGATGCCGGGTGGTCCACATCCCGATCAATTATTGCGGCTCGGTGCAGTTTCCCGAAGTGGTGTTTCCGGTGAAGGCACGCATACCGCTGCGACTGCTGGTAAGAATACCCGAGGCCATGCGCCACCACGAATTCGAGCTTTATGCCCGGCAGCTCTACGAGGATGAGGAAGTGGGACGGGTTACCTGGCGTCTGGCGCCGAATAGGAACCCCGATAAAAAGAATCGCGGATAATGCCTCTTCCGGCAGGGATGCGAATCAGGCGGGCGCATTTTTCCGGCGCACCATAAGTGCGCTCGATGCCTATCCGCTACACGACTCCGGCAAATGTGCCTCAACGCACAGATCATGCCGCTCTTCACGGCCTAGCATGCAGGCTCGGCCTTTTCCAGGAACTGAAAAATGACGGACGATGAAATTGTCAGCAAACTGAACGGATTGATCGAGATTTCCCGTGATGGCGCCGATGGATTCGAAACCTGCGCGAACGACATCGATGACGAAGCGCTGAAGCTTTATTTCCGCAATCGCGCCGAAAGCTGCAGGAAGGCGGTAAGGGAATTGAGTGCCGAGGTAAGGCGGCACGGCGGCAACCCCGACAACAGCGGTACGGTGACCGGCTCGATGCACCGCGCCTGGATCGACCTGAAAGCCGCGGTTACCAGCCGCGACAACCAGGCCGTGCTGGAAGAATGCGAACGCGGTGAAGCCGCAGCCGTGGTAGCCTATGAAAACACCCTGCGTGAGGAACTGCCGGGGGAGTTGCGCGCACTGCTCGAACAGCAGTGCGACGGCGCAAAAAGAAACCATGATCGCGTGCGCCAGCTGCGCGATTCCGCACGGCACGCCAGATCGGTCTGAGTCGGCCGGCAGCCCGGCAGACAGCCATCGAGGCGCTGGGCTGGAACGGATTCCTTGCAGCGCTATTTCGATACCCGGTAAAGCGTGATCGTGCCTTTCCCGCTCTTGTTTTTGGTCTCCACGGTCGCAGTATTGCCGTCGGCGCTCATGTTGAGCGAAACCGGTTCGCTTTCGGAAAACCCGGCGCAGCCGTTGGTATCGTAGGTAAACGACTTGATGGCAAACGCCTTGCTGCCGGCATCGTAGTTGTACGAAGCGAATTCGACCCCGGGTCCGCCGCAACTTTCATGGCCTTCGCGCGCGGGGTCACCGATGGGATCGACCAGCATGAACTTCCCGTCTGGAAGGAAAAAGTAGGTCGGGGTCTTGATCGCGGCGGGATCGGCTGCCCATGCCCCCACCAGACCCTTGGGATCGTTCTCCAATGGCAGGAAGCGGCTTTCCCGGACCTCGGTCTTGATAGGCTCCTTCGATGAGCTGATCTCCAACGTGCCCGCGATATGGAAGAGCTCGCCGAAGAGGCTCTTTTGCTCGCGCTTTCTCTGGACCGTGAAGATGTCCGAAGTAATCAGGTCCGAGCCATCCGTGCGCACTCGCCAGTTGGGTCTGGGATGAGACAATCCTGCATGGAGATTGGTATCGATCGCGGGTTGCACCGCAACCTTGAACCCCCTGCCTCCCACCTCCGACAGGCGCGCCACGCCATATTCCACGCCGGCCTTGCTGACCACGCTGCCGCCGCAGACACGGTTGGTGTCGCATGAATCATCCGGTGTCGCCTCGCCTTCCAGATATTCGCCGGAACCATCCTGAGCCATGCGTATGACGGATGCCGTGCCGTCGTGCTGCTTTATCCATATATGGGTACCGAGCATGCCGATACCCTGCGCGAGAAAATTGGCCTTTGCCTGTTCGGCAGTCTTTACCGGCCCGGAGACGCCGCCAGCCTCTCTCGCCTTCTGCAGTTCGGGAGAAGCGGCAAACGCCGCTGGATCGCTGTCGAGATTGATCGAAGCCGCGACGGCGGATGCCGCGCTGGCGGGAATGGAAATGCCATTCGCCGGGTTGCCATCCGCATCCAGGGATTGCAGCAGGATGAGCAGGTTTTGCAGCCTGTTTTCGTTATCGGCCCCCGCCAGCTCGATCGGCGTGAGGATGGCGGCGCCTTTTGCCTTCCCCAGGCTGAGACCGCCGAGCTTGAATTCCACCGTATCGCCGTGGTTATATTTGAAAACGCCCTTTTCATCCGTGACACCCGATCCGGACCCCGCAGCGTAAGCCAGCCCGCTTACCGCGGCATCCAGGAACCTCCCCGTCGCGGGACCTGTCTGGGTTTTTCCGCCGCTACCGCTGCTCGGGTTGTTTGCCGCAGGTTTATCGCCGCCATCGCCGCAGGCGGCAAGGCCAAGCACGCATACCAGAGGCGCCCAGGACAATGCCGGCGCCCAGGAAAAATCTGTCTTTTTCTGATTCAATTTCATCAGCCGATCCATTCCATATTTTAACGACGCGCTATGATATCAAACCTGGCAAGCTATAACGCTACAATATGGAAAACATCCTTGGGAAACGCTGAATAAGCCCTCGCGGAGCGTATTTCAGCACTCCCGAGACCCGGCAATTCCTGCTCGGGTGCCGAATGGCGCCTGCGTTCGGCTTGCCTTTTACCCTGGGGGTCAGCGGGACGCCCATCCTGAGATCCACTGATCGTGCCTTGCCGCGAAACGGCTCTGCATCTATCCAACCCACCACCTTGTACCGGTCCCTTCTCTCGGCCCCCGAACCCGGCCGTCGCAAAGATTTATTCCAGCGGTGCGTATTGTCGAAAAGAGTTACATATTCCGGAATGATATCTCTGCGTTGCCGCTGTCATCATGTATAACTTACTGTTTACAAAATAGTTATATTACCTGGCATGGATCATGCTTTAAGAAGGATGTCGGAACGAGAGACACCTTATTCACATCTACTTTAGGAAGAGGCAAATGAACCCAAAACAAATTAAGCATTTAACAATAGGGACGCTTTCCGCAGCGCTGGCTATGCCGCTGGTAGCCCAGGCGGAACTTTTTACGTTTGATCCCACCGGCAGCGGCGCGGGAACCGCCAACGTCGCGCTTATCGACCAGGCTCCCGGCAGTGCCCTGGCACAGGGCGGCGTGACCGCGATCAATAATTTCCTGGCCGGGTCGGGCAGCACCAGCTTCACCCTGCACTACCAGGCGAACCTTTCCTCCATGCAGTTCGAGGATACCTCGATTGCATTTGCCAACGGGTCCGGCGGAAATTTCTTCACGTTCGTAGCCGGTTTTGGTGAAAGGGTCGTGGGTGCGCAACCCTATCCGGGCACAGCCACCTTTGCATTCGATGCCAGCAATCCGGTCAACTTCTTCAACATGTATGCGTCCAATGCAATCGGAAACAACCTGACCGGCGCCGGCTTCATGAATGGTACCCCAATCCTGACAGCGCATATCGTCGCCATACCGACGAGCAACTTCCAGGTTACCGACACTACCCCCACCACCCTGGACCATTCTCCTAACGGAGACCAGTGGGGCGGCCAGCAAACGGTTACCGGCGGCGGAGTATCGGATATCACGCTGGTAATTGACTCGGTGAACTCGGCATACTTCCCTTCGCTGCACCCGGCGGACGCGGTCACGATCTCGTTTTTCAACAGCTCCCAGGTCGATCCGTTCAGGCAAGTGGATCCTTCGCAATGCGTCAATACCGAAGGAAGCGATTGCGGCGCGGGCGGCGGCATCAACGTGCTGGGCACGCTTGGCGCGGTGAATGGCACCAGCGGCCCCAACTTCATCATGCAAGCTGACGGAAATCAGGCTTTTACGGTCGCGGAACCCGCATCGCTGGCGCTGATGGGCCTGGGACTTTCCTTCATGGGCTTCTTCGGCAGATCTCGCAGGCGCGCAGGGTAAGCAGGGTGGAAAAATAAAAAATATCAGCTGTTGGACCTCAAAAGCCGCGAGTTTATCGCGGCTTTTTTTATCCCTGCCGGCCTACGTTACTCTTCGGCACTGAGACTGTTGGATCATGCTGTATAGTCTCCGTGAATCGCTGCGGCAGCTCCATAAAAAACCCCGCCGGAAGGCGGGGTTTGAACGGGCAGGATACTGCTGGAGGATTTAACTGAACATGCCTTTGCGTTTCACGATGCCGCCCATCAACAGCAGGCCCGCGATCAGCATTGCATAGGTTCCCGGCTCAGGGATGGTGGGTACCTGGGTCAGGACAAAGGTAGTGGTGTTGCCAGCGCCAGGATCGAAGGGACTTATGCTGAAAGCGGCGTCGGCCGAGTTGCCCGATGCGAGACTCCCGGTAAAGTTGAGATTCCGTGGACCGCTTGCGTTGGGATCGTCGAGCGTGAAATTCCCAAAAGTTGAACCCGAGTTGAATTGCGTAAATACGGCGCCTTGCCCCCGGTCCGGCTCAGTGATGCTATAGTGAAAGTCTGTCCAGGTTTGTCCAGTACTGTTAAGCACGCTCTCCGCGAACGAGTATGGATTTCCTCCCGTACCATCCTCATGGGCAACCGTGAAAGTCAGCGAGATGGGGTTGATGCTGCTGAAAGTCTTGCTAAGATCGATGTCATGACCATTGATAACACCGGAGTTGAAGGTCCCTCCGGACAAGTCGGTGGCTGTAATATCAGTTATAACGCCTCCGGCATTAGCGGCAGAAACGGAACCACCAAAAATGAAAGCGGCGATGACAGCCTTGGATAATGTCTTCATTTTTTTCTCCTGGACAAAGCTTGCAGTTATATGAAATATAATTTAAAACGGACTTAATTAATCGAACCCTTTAAATTTCTCCATTCCCCTGGGCTCACTTTAGTACTAGCACCTCCCATGCCAGAAAAAAATAATAAGTTAAAACAGTTACTTATCTGAGCCTCTTCTTTAATCATTTTGTTGTTGAAAAACGACGCCGTTTTCCGTGAAAACATGGGAAAGAGCGCGGTCAAAGGCTGGTGCGGCGTAGTTATGGAACGACGCTTTTTTCCCTAATATTTTCAATCGCTTGATTATTAAAATTTCAGTTAGTCTCAATATGGAGACATGACACCTAAGGGCTATACTCCCCACCTCTAGTACCATTTCCAGCCCTTTCATTAACGCTATGCTTAAATGTTTTATTCCTCAAACGAGACCCGGGAATGAAACTTCAGAGCCTTAATCGCCTCATCCCTCAACCCCATCAATCTCCCCCGAGCTTTGACCGAGACTGACAAACGGGTTGAACCCCGTCGGGATTAAGTCCGTAGCCGGGTTTTCCGGTGGCTTGATCCAGTCGAGGATTGTGCCAAGCTCGCCTTGCAGGGCGATTGAGAGGTCACGGCGTGTTGCGCCGGGGATGATGATTGTAGTAGCCCCCAATTGAACCGGACACGGATGCGCTGATGATAGGAGATAGGCGTATGCTTGATGCTATGCATAGTGCTTCTGGTTTTGATCGTATCGAAGTCGTCACCGGGATCGAGCGCCGCAGGCGCTGGAGCCTGGGTGAGAAATTAAAAGCCGTTGAGGAAACGCGCTCATCTGGCATGAGTGTCTCGTACGTGGCGCGAAAATATGGTATTGCTCCCAGCTTGTGAGGCGGTGCGCAGCGACGATGCGGTGGTGTCTGCAGCCGAGGTACGAGAGTTGAAGAAGCGCATTCGCGATTTGGAGCGGGTGCTGGGCAAGAACACCCTGGAGAACGAGATTCTCACGGAGGCGGTGAAGCTTGCCCATGAAAAAAAACTGATCTCGCGGATGGCATCGGCCGCTTCAACGGCGTGTCGGGAGGTTGAGCGCGGCGGTCAGGCGTTTGATCCTGCGCCGGAAGGTTTCGGCAATGCCGGGATGAATGTCGGGAACGTCCTGCAACACGTCAGAGAGACGGGCGGTGAGGCTATCCTGTTTCGTCTCTAACTCGGTGAGCCGGTCGGACAGTATACGATGCCAGCCGCCTTGCTCGATAACGTGCACGATTTCGGCAATGGCCTTCATTGTCTCGGCCAGATCGCGACGGATCGCGTCTTCCGTCTGGCGGCGCTCGCGGTTGAGCCGGTTGGTTTCCTCCGCATAGGCGCGCATGGCTGCTTCCGCCATTTTTGGAGTCATCATGCGCTCGCGCAGGCCGGTTAGCACGCGGGCTTCCAGCGCTTTGCGATCCACCGTGTGGGCGTTGCCGCAGCTGTTTCCAAGCACATGGTTGGTGCAGGCATAGCGGTCCTGCCCGCGCCGGGTATAGGAGCCGCAGCAGCCGTAGACGCTTAATAGGCTATTTGGAATAAACTATAGGTCGAAAGCTTTGCGCTCATCCATCAGCACGGTAAGATATAAGGATTCTTGGGGAACCGATGGCAGAAATAAAACAAACCGAAGAGAATGTAGGTGGAACTGAAAAGCCGGCTGCCGCCAAGGCAACTGCTCAGCGAAAAATCCCAGGAAATTTGCCTTATTTGACAGCGTCGGGCACCCTCAAACGGGCGTTGGAAAGGCTGATAGACGCCTCTCGCCCTGACAAGTTCAATGCGGACTTCTTGGAAAACGTCCTTAAGCTCAGCGGCGGTGGCGCACGAGCTACGATCCCAATCATGAAGAAAATGGGCTTCCTAACGAGTGACGGAGTACCGACGGACCTTTACGCCAAATTCCGCACTGAAGGTGGCCGTCCTGCTGCTGCTTTGGCTGGTCTTCGCAATGGCTTCCCTGAGATATTTAAACGCAGCGAATACGCTCACAATGTCGACGACAACAAAGTCCGCGACATAATTCTCGAAATCACCGGCTTGAAAGCGAGTGATCCGGTTGCACAAGCGATCAAGTCCACATTCAATGTAGTGAAGTCATTTATTCCCGCTGGAGCTGACCTATCGGTCAGCGATGATGATATATCCTTTCAAGATGATACCGGAAATGGTTCGGCTAGTCAGTCCGGACAATCCGAAGTTGCACGCAACATAGGGCGGAGCAAAAACTCGGTTGGTCTAGTTTATAATATAAATATTGTCCTACCAGAAACCTCTGATCTAAAAGTACTAAACGCGATCTTTCGCAGCGTAAAAGAGAACTTACTGTGAATGATGAATCCGAAAAAGTCGAATTATTTCTGTTGAAATGTGCTTCAATAAAATTAGCAATCGATGATGCTTATCCAAATTCTAATGTGAAGCGTTCTATTGCGGAGGAGGACATCGTCGTAAAGACCTCGGTGTCTCAGTTTTCCGCTGAAGTTCGCGAAAATGCGCTGATGATGGCTGAGCATTACAAGCTGTTCTATATGTTAGAAAATGACATTCGACGGCTAATCGACGACACTCTTACGGAAGATAACAAAGGGTCGGACTGGTGGGATAAATATGCTCCCGACAGCGCCAAGCTCGAATATAAAGGAAATCTACAAAGGGAGCAGGAAGCAGGATTTACTCCGCGATCTGACAATCCGCTCGACTACGTTACATTTGGCCAACTCGGAGATATTATTCGTGCAAATTATGCTTTATTCGGTGGCATTCTGAGCAATCAAAAAGCGATGGGGAGGGTGATGTTCTCGTTGAACAACCTTCGTGGCCCTATAGCGCATTGCGGCTTGTTGGCTGAAGACGAGATTGATCGTCTCAAATTAACTGTCAAAGACTGGTTTCGGCTTCTTGAGGGTCCAAAATAAATAATCAACCTATAAAGAATATATGATAAGCAAATATTGTATATAAATATTATATGATTCAAAGTGGTTTTTACAGTATTTGATGCGTATTTCGAATTTATTTTACGCGGGATCGGACTGTTCGGATTGTTCGGCCAACTTGCAGCAAAGAATGTCCGCTTTCAGGCCCTCATGCTTGCTGAATGGACAACTGATAGGGACGCGAAACAGACTTCAAATCTCCACACGGTTAGTAAATGTCCATTTCGGTCAAAACAGGCCCAACCTTGAGGGTGCGGTTTCCATCGAGAAACGACGTGGTCGCTGGCTGACCGGCAGGCGCTCCGGTTGTTCAGGAAGAGCGCCGCATCGACCATACCCTGCCTTGCCGCACTGTCCAGTAGTTCTGCCGGGATGATCAATAAGCACCAGCGTCGGTGTCGCACCGGTATGGGCAAGACACTTTATTTTTTACTTTCCCGGGAAGCGGCGCTCTGCCTTCCTGGTGCGTAAAAACTACAAAATTTCTACCGCTTTCATGCGACAGACCGAAAACAGATGCTTGCCTCGGTCAAAGACTCGAGTCGGAGCAATGGAATAAACAGCGTGTTAAAAAGCTGTTACAGAATGCCCGGTACAGACCAGGTAAATGCAAAGTTGGTCCAGCCGGAAGAGGCTTCTCTTAAAGAGGAAAAGCAGGAAAAAGCGGGCGGCGCCGAATCAAGGAGCGCGAAAAGAATAAGATGGCCGGAACCCAGCCGCTTGGCAGGCGGCTCAGGGAAACCAAGAAAAATTAATGCAGCGCTATTGCGTTTGGTCTGGGTCTATCTGATCCTGCACCATGTGGACGAGCTCCCATAAGTGCCCATCAAGGTCCTCAAAACCATGCTGGTACATGAACCCATAGTCCTTGGGAGGTATTGGAGTGGCCGCACCGGCAGCAACCGCAGCTGCAACCATGTCATCCACACTTTTTCGGCTTTCGCAGGACAAGCATACAAGGACTTCCGTGGCTTTCGTTGCATCGCAAATTTCCTTGGGAGTAAAGCCGGCAAATTTTTCCCGCGTCAGCAGCATGACGAAGATATCTTCGCTCACGATCATGCAAGTAGCGGTTTCATCGGTAAACTGTGCGTTGAAAGTAAAACCGAGCCTGCCAAAAAAACTCACCGATCTATCGAGATCGGCTACGGGCAGGTTTACAAAAATTTTGGTAGCCATCATTTCTTCTTTTCGCGTCGGAGCTATCGAACGAACAGACCGGCTGCGAGCGGCAGCCGGTCTGGCTCTTGCATTCCGTTCTAGGAGGTTTTCCGCCGATAGGTCACTGTCATCATGGGGCGCCATTCCCCATCGTCGCCCAGCATATGGGGTGTCAGCAACCGGTGATCGCGGTCTTTTATCTCGATCACATCCCGATATTTCCCCATCTTCCCCTCTTCCATGCAGTTCGGGCCTTCAGCGCTCAGTGTCAGTATTTTTTCTTGCGCATCCAGGGATCCTTCGTATATCCAGAGATGGGCCATCATTGATCCTACCCAGGTACCTACATATTGCTTCCCGGCGGGATCATACCCCAGGGTCATCAATGTGGTGGCTTCACCTCCCCCGGGCATCTGGCCCCGCCCCTCGCACAATATCCAGAGATCCCCAAGGGGGCGCACGGTCTCCACGCCGGAAAACTTTTCCGGGGCTTTGCCCGGCTCCATCGAACATTCGGTTTCATAAACCCACTCGCCTACCAGTTGCTGCAGCCAGGCATGTTCTTTCTGCGGTTCAGTCTTCATGTCGCCTCCTCGAGTTGAAATCTTTTAGTCATATAACATCGTTTTGCAACGCCTCCTGCCTGCTGTCACGAGCCTCATCGCCCGGCAGGCCCGCGATTTCTATCACCGGCCGAATCTCGACCACACCCTTGCGCGCCATGGGGATGCGGGCGGCGACACCGATAGCCTCGTCGAGATTGGGTGCATCGACCAGGAAATAGCCGCCCAGCTGTTCGCGGGTTTCCGCGAACGGACCATCCGTCACCAGCCGCTTGCCTTCCCGCACCCGCACGCTGGTCGCCATCGCCGTCGGGTACAGCGGATTGGCCGCGAGATATTGCCCTTTCGACCGAAGCGCGTACGCAAGCTGGGTCGATTCCACATAACAAGCTTCCCGCTCGGTCTCGCTCAGCGCGGTTTCATCACCGTAAATCAGCAGCATGTATTTCATCGTCCCCTCCCATCGTGGTCATTATGAATTTCCCGGCCTGATTCGCCACGGCTGGTCACGGCTTGCTCCCGCTGCAAAAAGCCTCCATCCTGCTTTGAAGCTCCGAAGAGGGAACATCCTCCACATGCGTCGCGATGAGCCAACGATGCCCGAACGGGTCGATCACCTTGCCCATGCGGTCGCCCCAGAACTGCTTTCCCACCGGCATCGCTTCACTGGCTCCCGCCTTGATCGCATCGGCAAAGGTGCGATCGGCATCCTCGACGTAAAGATGCAGGGTCACCGGAGAGCCGCCCAGTTTTTGGGGAGAGGCCGAGTCCCATTCGGGATTCTCATCCGAAATCATGAAAATCGAGTCGCCGATCCTGAATTCGCCATGGGCTATTTTCCCGTCCGGCATGGCGAGGCGAAACAGCTCAGTCGCGCCAAAGGCCTTTTTGTAAAAATCGATAGCTTCCGCCGCGCCGCGAACTATCAGGTATGCGGTAAGCGTGTGATATCCATCCGGTATAGGCTTGGTTTTGGTATTCATGGCATTCTCCTGTCAAAGGTAAAGATCGAGTCAAGCTGCCCAAGCCGATAAAGCCGATGAGACTGGAGGAAAGAGAAGCCTCTTCCTCTCCAAACTCGACAGCTATACAGCCAAGCAATCGGTAATTGCTGATCGATAATCGAATGGATAGCGTCCAAATCGACAAACCGGGCAAATTTTTTTGCTGAAAATGGAAAATTGCGCTAGCCGATAGCAATACACCACCCGGTATACGACCTGCGCACGGAGAATCATTCGTACATGCGCAAGTGAAAGCGCCTCATCGGTCAAAACCGAGCGTCCGGATGGTGCGTTCATCCTCCGCCACGGGACGCACTTCCACGCAACCCATCCGCGCGCCGGGAATGCGCGAAGCCACCTGTATCGCCTCGTTCAAATCCCTGGCCTCGATGAGGTAATATCCGCCGAATTGCTCCTTGGTTTCCGCGAAAGGCCCATCCGTAGTGCCGATTTTGCCGTTGCGCACCCGCACGGTGACCGCCGTGGCAGGAGGCTGCAACCTATTGCATCCAAGAAAATGTCCACTTTCCCTGATGTCTTTCGTAAATTCCGCATATTCCTCGTAATGCTGCTCCGCGGCAGCCTCGCTCATCTGTTCCATCACCTTTTCGGCGCAGATCAGGCAAAGGTATTTCATGTCGAACCTCCGCTTCAGTTTTAAAAAATAGTGGATACTGCTTAGTCGTTTAGGAGAAGCCGGATTCGACACGAATGTGCTCAAAGCACTCAAAGAAGCATTTTTTATTATTTCCTTGCGTTATTTATCCCAAAGGAGCTCTTGAATCGCGTCATTCCGGGCTTGGACCGGAATCCAGTATCGCCTTGCACGTCAATAAAGCGCGATAACGCGGCCGATGGCGGCAGGACTTCTCAATCGCTTAGTTCATTCAGCCTTCATTCACTTCCTACAGCACCGAACACGTTTCGCAATCCGGCGAACACGAACTCTCTCTGAGCTGCCTATGCGGCAGTGAACTCCTCCGCCTTTGTGATAAATAGGAGAGAGTTTTTCTGAGCTGCCTATGCGGCAGTGAACCTGAAGCCTATAAGCTGTGGGCTGAGAGAATATTTCTGAGCTGCCTATGCGGCAGTGAACACATCTGCATCTGCATTTTTTGCAGTTCGTAATTTCTGAGCTGCCTATGCGGCAGTGAACATTTTTCAACAACCACCAAGGAGTAACGGATCTTTCTGAGCTGCCTATGCGGCAGTGAACGAGAAATCCTCACAGCCTACGTGACGCTATCATTTCTGAGCTGCCTATGCGGCAGTGAACGTAGAGCCACATGCAGGCCGACGCGCGTATCTTTTCTGAGCTGCCTATGCGGCAGTGAACATTTAACCAGCGCTTCTTCAATCGTCCGTTTTTTTCTGAGCTGCCTATGCGGCAGTGAACCCCCCCGCCCGTCAATGCTGCCTCTACCACCGTTTCTGAGCTGCCTATGCGGCAGTGAACACCGGAAAGGCAGCGGTCGGCTCGGATGGATTTTTCTGAGCTGCCTATGCGGCAGTGAACAATTGCAGATGCACCAGCAGATCGATCATCAATTTCTGAGCTGCCTATGCGGCAGTGAACATCATGATTAAGCACTTGCCCGATCTCTCCCATTTCTGAGCTGCCTATGCGGCAGTGAACCCTCCGCCGCCTTCCGCAGCTTGTCTTCGGATTTTCTGAGCTGCCTATGCGGCAGTGAACCGGCAGTGAAACTGATATGGCTGAAATCAATTTTTCTGAGCTGCCTATGCGGCAGTGAACAGGTAGCGCAGATCCACAGCCATCACGTGTCCTTTCTGAGCTGCCTATGCGGCAGTGAACATTTACCGTCACCGGGACGTGCCGGGAGAGCATTTCTGAGCTGCCTATGCGGCAGTGAACGGTATGGCTCGGGGCGCTGGATCTTTCCACTGTTTCTGAGCTGCCTATGCGGCAGTGAACGCGGGGTCGGGGATAATTTTTGCATTGCCGATTTTCTGAGCTGCCTATGCGGCAGTGAACGCAAAATTCCCGGATTGAATCCGCTTTGCATTTTTCTGAGCTGCCTATGCGGCAGTGAACTGGGGATTCTCGGGAACGGATTGGTTTCTCTCTTTCTGAGCTGCCTATGCGGCAGTGAACCTTACCCGATCACGCGTGGCGGCGCGACGTTTTTTCTGAGCTGCCTATGCGGCAGTGAACGGACGGCATGCGGGTAACGGAGGATAAGAACGTTTCTGAGCTGCCTATGCGGCAGTGAACGCTGATCGCCGGATCCGGTTGCTCGTTGGCAATTTCTGAGCTGCCTATGCGGCAGTGAACCCCCACTGCCAACCTTTGCCGCCATCGGGTAATTTCTGAGCTGCCTATGCGGCAGTGAACGCTCTCCCGATGGCCTCATTGATGACGTTGGTTTTCTGAGCTGCCTATGCGGCAGTGAACATGGGTTCTTCCAGGACAGGCAATAAATTGTATTTCTGAGCTGCCTATGCGGCAGTGAACCGAGAAAGGTGAGAAAACAAATCCCGCGCTGATTTCTGAGCTGCCTATGCGGCAGTGAACTGCAAAGCAGCAACCGGAATGGATACGAATTCCTTTCTGAGCTGCCTATGCGGCAGTGAACCAGGTATGCTCGGCCCGTACAGCTGCCTGATATTTCTGAGCTGCCTATGCGGCAGTGAACAGTCTACGGCGTTGTATACATGGGGCGGTATATTTCTGAGCTGCCTATGCGGCAGTGAACGAACGGTCGGGACCGGAACCGCCCCATCGTCATTTCTGAGCTGCCTATGCGGCAGTGAACCTTAAGCTCGTCCCCGATACCAGCTCCTTGCTTTTCTGAGCTGCCTATGCGGCAGTGAACGGTACGCGTGGCAGGCGTGGGCCTTGGGGTGGTTTCTGAGCTGCCTATGCGGCAGTGAACGGGAAGCACTGATTGAGGAGGCCAATGCGATCTTTCTGAGCTGCCTATGCGGCAGTGAACGAAA
>DASZUL010000067.1:0-38008 GCA_035547595.1 Nitrosospira sp. | reverse complement strand
CTCAGGCCCCGCTTCGCCCGCCTGTCCAGCCTTGTCTTCCTCTATCTTCCTTATCCTACTTGGACCTACCTGTACTTTACATACCCACAACCCCGTAAAGACTATCCGCGAAGATCGCCCAAGTCAAGCAGTTTGTCGCCCACCACCTCGACCCAACTGACCCGGGAGCGCTCCCGGTTTCCCTTCTACCATGGGAATGTGCCTCCCGTGAGAGAAAGCATATGTCATGCCAGAATATGATATAGATCTGAATCAATAGCTTGAGACCCAAGCCGGAGTATAAACCGGAGTGTAGGGGGAAGGAATGTAAGAAAAATCGACCTAGTGGGGATTAACGCCCGAACCCAGACTTGCAGGATGGGCCGCAAGCAAGGCTAAAACCGCCTCGCCTCGTTAAAACCCACCTTGCACCTTAGATGCCTGCATTCTCTCGCCGTATTTCCATGGCCCGCAATGACGAAAAAGAAACGATAACAGCGCCAGCAGATAGAACGTCAATAGAATCAGCGACCCAAAACGATATTGCGCTAAAAATTGGGATATCGCTGGTCTTCGGGAGATAATGCGTCTGAATTTGAGCAGTATCCCGCCTTAATGTTCATCATACGCGTTGCAATCGATGTGCCCGTGGATACATTATTCGACTATCTTGTGCCGGAAATCGGGCTGCAGGATATCGGAGTTCGCGTACGGGTGCCATTTGGCAAAAAAGCAGTTACCGGAGTGGTCATGGAAATCATTCCCTATTCTTCCGGTTCCCGTATCCCGTCCATCAAACTCAAGCCCGCTATCGAGCTATTCCGGGATATAGCTCCGCTGCCCGAACCGCTGCTCAATCTATTCCGCTTCTGCAACACGTACTACCATCATCCAATAGGACAGGTGGTGATGAATGGATTGCCCGGCAGGCTGCGCGAAGGCAAGCCATTTGTAAAAAATTCTCCCGCCGGCCTTCAGTATCGGCTGACCGATGCGGGCCGCAAAGCGGACGTATCTTCCATTCCAGTTCGTCGCATTGTCAAACGCCGGCTGCTGGCAAGGCTGGGAGAGGGAGCGCCGCTGTGCCGGGAAGAGATAAAACAATCCTCGGTGCGTGCCCTCCCCGCACTAAATGAGTTCCTGGCACTGGGCTGGGTCGAGGAGGAAATTATCTCACCGCCTATCCTCCCGATATATCCAACAAATGACCTCCATGGCCCGAATGGGGCGAAGCGCACAGCAGCAGTCGCTGACGCCGCTATTCCAGCTCTTACCGGAGAACAGCAATGCGCCTTCGATGCAATTGCGGCACAAACAGACAGGTTCAAGCCCTGGTTGCTGCATGGCATAACCGGCAGCGGCAAGACAGAAGTATATCTGAGGCTGATTTCGTTACTGCTGCGGCAGGGACGCCAGACGTTGGTACTCGTTCCCGAAATCAACCTGACGCCGCAGCTGGAAGCGATCTTCCGCTCCCGCTTTCCGGCGGCGCGGCTGATAAGCCTTCATAGCGGACTCAATGCTTCCGCCCGGGCAGCGGGCTGGGTACAAGCCCAGCAGGGAAATGCGGAAATAGTACTGGGCACCCGGCTTGCGGTATTCACGCCTATGCCAGGGCTGGGCATGGTTATCGTGGACGAGGAGCAGGATACTTCATTCAAGCAGCAGGAGGGCTTGCGCTATTCGGCACGAGACGTAGCAATCTTTCGCGCTAAGCAGGCGGGTATCCCGATAATACTGGGCTCCGCGACGCCTTCGCTTGAAAGCTACTACAATTCCCTTACCGGCCGCTATTCCAGGTTGCGGTTGACATCCCGCGCAGTGAGCAACGCTGTGCCGCCGGTCGTGCGCTGCATCGACGCACGCACCGTGAAAATCGTCGAAGGCCTTTCCGAGCCGCTGATCGCCGCCTTGGAAAAGCGTCTCGCTGTGGGCGAACAAAGCCTGGTTTTCCTGAACCGGCGTGGCTATGCACCAGTGCTATGGTGCGGAGCATGCGGATGGATAGCGCCATGCCACCGATGCAGCAGCCGTCTTGTAGTCCATCTGCGAGAAGGAAAATTATGCTGTCATCACTGTGGCCACGAAGAGCGCTTTCCCAATGCCTGCCCGGAATGCGGCAACCAGGATCTCGCGCCGTACGGCCATGGCACGCAGCGGATCGAAACGGCGCTGGAGCGACGTCTTCCGAACGCAAGAATCATGCGCATCGATCGAGACAGCATTCGCCGGAAGAATGCCTGGCAGCACATGCTGAAAGACATCCAGGAGCAGCGCATCGATATTCTCGTGGGAACACAGATTCTTGCGAAGGGACACGATTTTCCGAATCTTTCCCTTGTCGCCATACTGAATTCCGACGCATCGCTTTTCAGCACCGATTTCCGCGCATCCGAGCGGGCATTCGCGCAATTGATGCAGGTAGGCGGCCGCGCCGGGCGAGCGAACATTCCCGGAGAAGTGCTGGTCCAAACCGAATTTCCCGCTCATCCGTTGTATGAAGCACTGAAGAAGCAGGATTACGACTCGCTCGCGCAGGTACTGCTGGCTGAAAGAAAAAACGCCGGATTTCCGCCGTTCGTCCATCAGGCATTGCTGCGAGCGGAAGCGCAGCGGATAGACATCGCCCTCGATTACCTTGCTAGAGCGGCGGCAATCCTGAATCCTTCCCGGCAGGTCAACGTATTCGATCCCGTTCCCGCGCAAATGACGCGCCTCAGGGGAATGGAGCGCGCCTATCTGCTGATACAGTCCAGCTCACGCGGGAAATTGCAGGAATTCCTTGCTGCATGGCGAGTAAAGCTGGCAGAGCTTCCCGGACGGAAGGTGCGCTGGAGCCTGGATGTCGATCCGGTGGAGTTCTGAAAAGAGAAGGTCGGTTTGTGGCGCCGCTACAGGAATCGCGGGGACATTTTAGGAAATTCCAAACAATTCTTTTTTGCGCGGCCACCCATGAAGCCGATCAAAGACTTTGATCCAGCCTCACGGTCAGCGTATTTCCGCCAGCAGTCTGCTCATCATTTGTTCCGCCTGATGGCGGTAGCCTCCGCCGAACAAATTGAGGTGATTCAGTATATGATAGAGGTTATAAAGCGTTTTGCGAACGCCATAGCCCGCATCGAGGGGGTAGGCTTCCCGGTAAGCGGCATAAAAGGCTGTGGAGAATCCGCCAAAAAGCTCGGTCATGGCGATATCCGTCTCCCGGTCGCCGTAATAGGTGGCGGGATCAAACACCACCGGCTGTCCGGACGCATCAAAACTGTAATTCCCGCTCCATAGGTCACCATGCAGTAGCGAGGCGGTTGGCTGTTGCCCCGGAAAAAAAGCATCCAGATGCACCATGAGATGCTCCCCCAACGTCTGCAGTTTCCCGGTGTGCCCATTGGCCCTGGCCAATCCCAGCTGATAACCCAGGCGATGCTCGCGCCAGAATTGAAGCCAGTCCGAAGAAAGCGTGTTGATCTGCGGTGTGGCGCCGATGGTATTTTCGCGTTTCCAGCCGAATGTCCGCGACACAGCCTTATGCATGGCGGCAAGCCCCGATCCCAGAGCC
This sequence comes from Nitrosospira sp., assembly GCA_035547595.1. Classification (GTDB taxonomy): domain Bacteria; phylum Pseudomonadota; class Gammaproteobacteria; order Burkholderiales; family Nitrosomonadaceae; genus Nitrosospira. Next base: position 34,476 of record DASZUL010000067.1, on the reverse strand, counting down.
GCCGCACCCCGTTCCGAACCGGGAACCATCTCTATGTATTCCAGCACAAGCCAGGATCGGGAATCATTTCTTCCCCAACATAACGGGGAGGGAACCCGCAGTGTGCCAGAGTTCTGGATTTCCCTTAAGCTGGCGGCTTCTGCCTCGAACATCGTTAAACTTCCGGTATCGTTCAGCTTTACAAAAAACCGCGGGCCATTTCCTTCGATCAGATGCGCCTGATTGATGCAGCCGCCCCCAATGGGGGATGCTCTGTTTACCGTAAACGGAATTTTTGTCGCGGTGGAAATTTGCGCACCGATATCCGCCCAAGGATGCGCCCGGTTCTGGTCTTGCATCACTTGGCGGATTAGCTGGCGATGGAGGCACTTCGGGACAGCCACTCCCGCGCCTGCCGAATGGCACGGGTTACCTGTAAGGGGGCCGTGCCGCCGATGTGGTCCCGGCTGCTTACGGAACCTTCCAGGGTCAGGATCTGAAAAATATCGCTGTCGATCAGATCCGAGAAATGTTTCAATTCGGATAACTCGAGCGCACTCAGGTCTCGTTGTCTATTATCGGCGAAGCGTACCGCCCGGGCCACGACTTCATGGGCTTCGCGAAACGGCAACCCCTTCTTTACCAGGTAATCGGCCAGATCGGTGGCCGTCGCATAACCGCGCATCGCGGCATCGTGCATGGCCTCCTTCCTGACGCGAACCCCCGCCAGCATATCAGCATAAATGCGCAGGGTATCGGTAAGCGTATCCACGGTATCAAACAGTGGTTCCTTGTCTTCCTGGTTATCCTTGTTATAAGCAAGTGGCTGGCTTTTCATCAGCGTGAGCAGGGCAACAAGATGCCCATTGATCCGTCCGGTCTTGCCGCGCACCAGTTCCGGCACATCCGGGTTCTTTTTTTGCGGCATGATGGACGACCCGGTACAAAAGCGATCGGCTAGATCGATAAAGCCGAATGAAGGATTCATCCATAAAATCAGCTCTTCCGACAATCGGGACAAATGGGTCATGATGAGCGCACCGGACGCGCAAAATTCGATGGCAAAATCCCGATCGGAAACGGCATCCATGGAATTGCCGCAAATTCCCTCAAACCCCAGCAGCTTCGCCACCATTTCGCGATCGATGGGATAGCCGGTCCCCGCAAGTGCCGCTGCTCCCAGCGGAAGGATATTTACCCGCTTGCGGCAATCGGCCAGCCGTTCGACATCGCGCTTCAGCATTTCGAAATACGCCATGAGATGGTGGCCAAAAACGACCGGCTGCGCCACCTGCAGATGCGTGAAGCCCGGCATCACGGTATCCACATGCTTCTCCGCCAGATCGAGCAGTGCTTCCTGCATGGCCTGGACGAGGCTGATGATGTCGTCTATCGAGGCGCGGAGATAGAGCCGAATGTCGGTAGCCACCTGATCATTGCGCGACCGCGCAGTATGCAGGCGTTTACCGGCATCTCCCACCAGACTGGTGAGGCGCTTTTCGATATTGAGATGCACGTCTTCCAGTTCCAGTGACCAGGCGAACTCGCCGCGATCGATTTCTTCGCGTATCTGGCGCAGCCCCGACTCGATCGCAGCCAGGTCGTCCGCCCCGATGATGCCTGTCGCCGCAAGCATTCGCGCGTGTGCAAGCGACCCTTCGATATCATGGCGCGCCAGCCTCCGGTCGAATCCGACCGACGCCGTATAACGTTGCACCAGCGCGGATACCGGCTCCTCAAATCGCCCTGACCAGGTTTTGGCGTTATTTTCTATTTGCCTATCCGTTGCGTTATTGCTTTTTTCAATTGCCATAGATATGGGGCGTGCAGTTCCGCGAATGATGAAAGGCGCTCGCTTGGGTTTTCGCCTCGCGTTCCACTGCGCTACCCAATGAAATAATTACGATGAAATAACCCTTGGGACGAGTATAAAACAAAATACCAGCAACGCGTTCAGTGAGGATTATTCAGCGCTTCTAGACTTCCGCATGCTCCTGGAATACCAGGCCCGCGTGCTCCCGCATCCGGTAAAACCGGATGGATTTCCAGCTCTCTTCGGCAACGCTCAACTCCGCCGCAAAGGAAGCCAGAAAGGTGGGCGCGTCGACGGCATCGTAGGCAATGCGGTGGGCATTCGCGTCGACGAAACGCTTCAGTTCCCTGGGATCCTCCGCGGTAACCCATCGCGCCAACTGATATTTGGCGGGAATGAGGCGTGCATCCACACCATATTCGTGCTTGAGCCTGTGAGCCACGACCTCGAACTGCAGCGTGCCTACCGCACCAAGCAACAGGGAGCCGCCGCCATGCGGACGGAAAACCTGGATGGCGCCTTCCTCGCCTAATTGGGCCAGGCCCAGCTTGAGCTGCTTGCTGCGCATGGGGTCGGCCAGTTCCACAGACTGGAATATTTCCGGCGCGAAAAATGGCAAGCCGGTGTATTGCAGACGCTCGCCTTCCGTCAGCGTATCCCCCAACTGGATCGTCCCGTGATTGGGAATGCCCACGATATCGCCGGGATAGGCAGTTTCAAGCAACTCGCGCCGCTGCGATAGGAAGGATACGACGCCATTGGTGCGAATATCCTTTTCGTTACGCACGATCCTCAGGTTCATTCCACGGTCGAAGCGGCCGGAACAGATTCGCACGAAGGCTATGCGATCCCTGTGGGCGGGATTCATGTTGGCCTGGATCTTGAAGACGACGCCGGTCAATCTGGGTTCATCCGGCTGCACCTCGCGTTGTAACGCCCTGTGGGAGGCCGGAGAGGGCGCAAGATCAACCAGCGCATCCAGTACCTCGCGCACGCCGAAATTGTTGATCGCAGAACCGAAGAATATCGGAGTCTGGCGTCCGGCGAGGAAAGTGCCATGATTGAATTCCTGGGAGGCACCCTGTATCAATTCGATCTCCTGGCGCAGGATGTCAGCCTTATCGCCGAAACGCATGTCCATCTTGGGGTTATCCAGGCTCTCGATAATTTCATCCGCGTCATCCAGCCTATCGGCTCCCGGATGAAAAACACGCATCCGATTACGCCGCAAGTCGAACACCCCGCCGAAACCGCGGCCCATGCCCATCGGCCAGGTAAAGGGTATGGCAGCCATCCTGAGTGTGCGTTCGATTTCATCGATGAGATCAAGGGGCTCGCGCACTTCCCTGTCCATTTTATTCACGAACGTGAGGATGGGCGTATTGCGGGTGCGGCAAACCTCGAGCAGCCGCAATGTTTGCGCCTCTACTCCGTTTGCCGCGTCGATCACCATCAGCGCAGCATCCACCGCTGTCAATACCCGGTAGGTATCTTCGGAAAAATCCTGGTGCCCCGGTGTATCCAACAAGTTGATCACGCAGCCTCTATACTCCATCTGCATAACGGAGCTGGCTACTGAAATACCCCGCTGCTTTTCGATTTCCATCCAGTCCGACGTGGCGTGGCGGGTCGCCTTGCGTGCCTTGACGCTGCCGGCAATATGGATCGCTCCCGCAAAGAGCAGCAGCTTTTCCGTAAGTGTCGTTTTTCCCGCGTCGGGGTGAGAAATAATGGCGAACGTGCGGCGTCGCGCGACTTCCTGGGCAACTGTCATGATATTCCTATGTCTTTCTATGCTTGTGCTTGTGTTTCTGATTGTGATTGTGCTTCCCCTGGTACCGAGGCATCCTGAGGATACAGATAGCAACGTGTCGTGTGTGTTGAGCTGAAAATACTGATACCGGGATAGGTTTCGCGGCATACCTGCATCACGTGGGGGCAGCGTGGGTGAAAATGGCAGCCCTGGGGAGGGTTGGCAGGCGAAGGAAGATCTCCATGGAGCGGCATGATATGACGCTTGGGTTCAAGTTCGACCACGGGAACGGCGGATAGCAACGCCTGGGTATAAGGATGCCTGGCATTCTCCAGGATATCGTCCACGCTGCCGCGCTCCACGATCCGCCCCAGGTACATCACCGCGACTTCATCCGCAACATACTCGACGACGGATATGTTATGCGTGATGAAAAGATACGCCAATCCCAGCCGATTTTGCAGATTCTTCAACAGGTTCAGAATCTGGGCCTGGACCGATACATCCAGCGCACTCGTCGGTTCATCGCAAATGATCAGCTTGGGGTTGACGGCCAGCGCACGGGCGATGGCGATACGCTGGCGCTGTCCTCCCGAAAATTCGTGAGGATAGCGCCACTTCGCTTCCGGTGGCAACCCGACGCTTTCCAGAAGCGCATCCACTCTCGCCGCTTTTGCCATTCCCGCCATGGGAAGCCCATCGCGAGCGGTTCCTTCCTCCTCTTTTTGCCCGGCTGCCAGCGCATTCATGCCCTCTTCGATGATATCAACGATACGCATCCTGGGATTAAGCGATGAGTAGGGATCCTGAAATATGAGCTGGAATTCCGCGCGCATTTTACGCAAGCGGTCGCGCTCCAGCCGGACAAGCTCGACACCCTTGTACTGCACGCTGCCGGCCGATGGGGGAATCAGTTGCAGGATGCCTTTCCCAACGGTCGTTTTGCCGCAACCCGACTCTCCTACCAGTGCCAGGGTCTTGCCCCGGTAAATCGCCAATGATACGCCATCCACCGCTTTTACGTATCCCGCTACGCGCTTCATTAAACCCTTGCGTATGGGAAAGTAAACTTTCAAGGCATTGACGGATAACAGGCATGCCTCGTGGATCAGGTGGTTCGGGCTTAGGAGACTGCTCTCCAAACCGGATTCCTGCTGCGCATCCGCAGGTTCCTTTTTCGGCCGCCAGGCCTGAGCCTCAAGTTTGGCATCATCGCTGAAAAGATGGCATCTTACCTTATGGCCGGCGGAAACTTCGACCCAGCCGGGCGCGACGTCATGGCACAATCCCCATGCCTGGTCGCAGCGTTCCGCAAAACGACAGCCGGTGAATTCGCTTGATAGCGGCGGCACGTTTCCCCTGATGACCGCTAACGGCAGGCCCTGCCGGCGGCGCGCCCTCCCCGGCAGCGAAGCGAACAGTTTCCGCGAATACGGATGCGCCGGATTCTGGAAGAACTGCGGGCGGCTCGCCGTTTCCACGATCTCGCCGGCGTACATCACCGCCACCTTGTGCGCCATCTCCGCCGCCACGCCCAGATCGTGGGTAATGAGCAGGATCGCCATGCCGTCCCTCTGCTGCAATCCGCGCAACAGATCGAGTACCTGAGCCTGGATGGTGACATCCAGGGCGGTCGTAGGCTCATCAGCGATGAGAAGCTCCGGCTCCCCAGCCAAGGCCATGGCTATCATCATCCGCTGCTTCATGCCGCCGGAGAACTGGAACGGATATTCCTCCATGCGCCGCGCGGCATCAGGGATGCCTACCTGTTTCAATATTTCCAGTATGCGTTTTTGCCCCGTTGCATCCCCAAGGTTGAAGTGGCGCTGCAATACTTCGCCTATCTGCGCCGCCACCGTCATTACCGGGTTCAGGCTCAGCATGGGCTCCTGAAATATCATGCTGATACGCTTGCCGCGAATGGTGCGCATGGCGATTTCCGGCTGGAGAAGCAGATCGACGCCACCCAGTCGGACCGATCCCCCCACAATTTCCCCGACCTCCGGCAACAGGCGCATGACCGAAAGGGCCGTCATGGACTTTCCACAGCCGGACTCCCCGAGCAACACAAAGGTTTCACCCTTCGAGATTTCCAGCGTGACGCCATCCACAGCCCATACCGGGCCGGCCGGCGTATGCAGCACGGTTTCAAGATTATTGATCTGAAGTATGGCGCTCATCGGGAAAAAGGTTCTACGGAGTTTCTGAATAAGTCCTTGCCGGCTTGCCTTCCGATTTCTTCCGGCGCAATGCTCCAGCTTTCATCGCTAAGGTTCTTACCCTTGGGTCAAATGCGCTCTGTACCGCGTCGGCAAAAAGATTGGCGCTCAAAACCAGGGCAAACATGAAAGTGAATGCTGCAAGCAATGCCCACCACACCATAGGCTCGCGCGCCATTTCGAGCCTCGCCGCATTGATCATGGTGCCGAAACTGATCATCGAAGGATCCACCCCCACGCCGACGTAGGACAAAACCGCCTCCGCCAGGACCAGGCCGCTGAAATCCATCACCGTGCTGATCAATACGATATGCATGACGTTAGGAAGTATATGGCGGGTGATGATCCGCCAATGGGAAATACCGAATGCGTGAGCTGCCTGTATGTACTCCATCTCGCGAAGCTTCAGGGTTTCTCCCCGCAGCAGGCGGCACAAGCCAGTCCAGCTGGTAACACCAAGTATGATGCAAAGAAACAGCAGACGCAGGTCGGCGCGCGCCGCGATGGTATCGAACAGCTCGGGGTGAGTCTCCATATATACTTGCATCATCAACACGGCCGCCGCAATGAGCAGAACTGCTGGAATCGAACTCAGCGTGGTATACAGGTACTGGATGATATCGTCCGCCCATCCGCGGAAGTAACCGGCGGTAATCCCGAGCAGCAGTGCAAATGGAAGCATCATCAGCGTGGTAAGCGTCCCGATGACCAATCCGGTGCGGATACCTTTCAACGATTGATAAAAGACATCCTGTCCCACCTTATCGGTACCAAATATATGGTAGTAGCCGCACAGCGCCAGCGCAGCGCCGGAGAACAGCAGCATCAGCGCCAGAGTGATACATATGGCCCTCCAGGGAACCGCCGTGCCGCCGCGAAAAATAGCGGAAAGCGCGCCGCGCCATCCCTCGCGATCGCCGCGTCCCAATAATATTGCCAACGAAATTATCGCAAGACCCCAGACAACGAGCCCGGCCGCTCCTCCCGCCGCGGCTCTCTTTATCACATCGGCCATGCGTTCGGCCGCCGGGTCCTGCAAATGGGCCCCGCCATACTTAAGTCGAGGAAACTCGCGCAACTGCCCGCCATCCGGGAGTTCCACCGTTTCCTTGGCATAGAGATGCGCGGCAAAAGGAGCGGAATAGGTTTTTTCCACACGGGTCCTCAAAGAGTCGGCCATCAGGTCAAGCAGGCTCAAGACTTCGACGCTGTAGGCAGTTTCGCCCGTTTCACCGCTGCCGTTCCCTATGGCGGGCCGAAAGTGCAAGGTGTCGAGCATTCCGATAGAAATAAAGAACAACAGCACGGTAAGCGCCGACATGCCGCTTGCGCTATGCGCCACGCGCCTCCATGGCACAAGCAGATGCTCCTTGCTCCACACGTACCAGGCAAAGACGAGCAGTCCTGCGACAAGCAGGTAGACGAGCGCATCGGTCCATAGGATTACGGGCTTGAAGGGCATGCGTCTAATCGGAAGGCGTCATTCCAGCCTTATCCGGGGGTCAACCAGCGTGTAGGAAATATCGGTCAATATCAGTCCGACGATATAAAGCAGCGATCCCAGAAAGACCATGGCGCGAACCACCGCAAAATCCTGGGAATTGATCGCGTCGATGGTGTAGCTGCCCAGACCGGGAATACCAAAAAAGGATTCCGCAATAAGACTGCCCAGGAACAGCAACGGGATGACCACCACCGCACCGGTAAGTATGGGTATCAACGCGTTTCTAAGCACATGCCGGAACAGTACGGCACTTTCCGCCAAACCCTTGGCCCGCGCGGTGCGTACATAGTCCTTTCCCATCTCTTCCAGAAACAGGGTGCGATACCAGCGTGTATTGGCGCCTGCGCTGCTCGCCACGCCGATGATTACGGGCAAAATGAGAAATTTCGCCACGTCCAGGTGATGTCCATATCCCGAAATTGGCACAAGGTGCCATAACTTGCTGATCAGAAACTGCCCTGCGATGATGTAGAACAGGCTGGAAATGGACATCAGCGCGACGCAGAGCACTACTCCCCAGAAATCGACATAAGTTGCCCGAAAAAACACCATGGTCAGCGCAAAAACGATATAGACGCCCAGCCCCAGCACGAAAACCGGCAAAGCAATCGCGAGGCTGGGCATCATGCGGGATTTGATTTCATACGCAATATCACGGCCATCGTCTGCCCGCCCGAAGCGGAAAGCGAACATTGCGACAGATTTTTCGAAAAAAATGGTGCGTGTAAACTGGGCGAATCCCTGCTCCCCGCCATTGAACAGGAGTGGCTTGTCATAGCCGCGTTCCTGCTTCCACTTGGTAATGGCATCGGGCGTGACGCGCTTGATTCCCAATTGCATCCGCGCCATATCGTCCGGCGTGTTGACCACGAAGAACAAGGTAAAGGTAATCAGATTGACGCCGATGAGGATGGGAATCGCGTAGAACAAACGCCGGATAATATAGTTAAGCATTCAAATTCCCGAACTCGTTCCCGCCGGAGCGCTGCCCTGAATCCCTGTCCCCCGCTCCTTGCGGCGATAAACCATCAGCGCAGGAAAAAGGCCTGCCATGAGCGCGATCAATGCCAGGCCGATGGGCCATAGTACCGGTTTGTTCCATTCGCCCCGCTTTTGCTCGCGCAAGCCGGCATCTATGCGCCAATACTTGACGTTATTATTCGATAACCTGTTCGGTTTGACGTTCTCGTACCACACATGGTACAGCCCATAATCCCTCGGATGGTATCCCCACAGCCAGGGCGCATCGTGGCGCAGGATGCTTACCATGCTATCGATGATTTTCTGGCGCTGGGGACCGTTTTCCATATTCTTCATCCTTTCGAACAGCCGATCGTATTCGGGGTTTGAATAGTTGGAAGCGTTTTCCCCCTCTTCACCGACCTTTTGCTGCGGGCCATGCAAAAGGAATAAAAAATTCTCCGGGTCGGGATAGTCGGCATTCCAGCCCCATTCGAATATCTGCGCGTTGCCCTTTCGGATCTTGTCCTGGAAACGGTTATAGTCGGTACTTCGGACAACCAGTTGTATGTTGAGTTTCTGAAACTGCTTTCGCATCCAGTCGAGGCTCGCCTTGTCTTCCGCGCCACGGGCAGTAACATCGAAATACAGCACCAGCGGCGCTCCTGTTTTGGCATCCATGCCGCCAGGGTAGCCTGCCTCTGCGAGCAGGGCGCGGGCAGCCTCGATCGGCTTGCGCTGTGGCCGCCCGTTTTCCCAATCGTATACCACCGGATTGATCCCTTCCTTGCCCTCCCGATGGCCGGCAATGCCTGGAGCAATAGGTCCTTGCGCCGGAACACCGCGGCCGTTGGCGAATATCGATACGTACTCTTCGTAATCGACCGCGATGGAAATCGCCTGGCGCAGCTTACGAGCGGCCTCCCGGCCATGCTTTCCCACTCCGCCCACCACCGGATCAAGCATGTTGAAGCCCATGTAATTGGTGGACGTCGCTACCGCTGTCTCCAGGCGTATGCCTTGCTCCTTCATCGCGTCGCTTACCGTTGCTTCTCCCTGTCCTGTCAGTTGCACGGCTTGATCAAAACTGTCGGATCCGATATTGGATGCGTCATAATAACCTTGCAGGAACTTGTTCCATCGCGGGATGCTTTCTCTTTCGCGGCTGTATATGACCTTGTCGATGAAAGGGAGAGGCTTTCCGGCATCCGTAAGCAATCCTTCCTCCATGTCGCCCGGCATGCCTTCCGACGGATAGGTTTCGCCGTGATAATTGGGGTTTTTTTCCAGAATCATTACGCGGTTTGGATCGTTCTCGCTCAACATATAGGGGCCGGTGCCTACCGGATACCAATCCAGCGTGATATTTTTTTCCGCCAATCCCTTCTGGCTGTAAAAACGCTCCGCCTCCCAGGGGATGGGAGCAAAGAAAGGCATGGCCAGCCAATACATGAACTGGGGATATTTCCCGTTGATCTTGACACGGTAGGTATAAGCATCCACGACCTCCGCACCTTCGAGCGGAAAGCTCTTCAAATCGAGATAGGTATCTACCCGCTGCTCATCCAGTCGTGCGGCGGCTGCCGTCTGCAATATCATCGAGTATTCCTTCAAGCCCACGATGTAATCGGACATGAGTCCCAGAATCGGTGAATGAAGCCGTGGATGGGCCAGTCGCTTGATTTGGAAAACATAATCTTCAGCGGCTAATTCCCGGGAAGCGGTATGCTCGAAGTCGTTCAATTTATGAATCCTGCCTAACTCTTCCTCGGACAGATGATGATAGCGAAATTCTCCTTGCTCGTTCTTGGCGAAAGCGGGATGCGGCTGATACCGGATTCCCGGCTTGATGGAAATCTCGTAAATCGTGTAGGCGATTTGCTCGGCGTCGGCGTGCTGCGGAAGGCGAGCCCCATTCCGGTCGAGGTATATCGTCTCCGGCATCCGTTCCGCCGCAAACGGAATCAGCGTAAAGGGACGCTTCAGATAGTGGTACTGCAATGGCGGCTCATAGATCTGGGCCGTAAACAGGATTTCATTCGAGCTGTACGATTGAACCGGATCGAGATGCTTCGGTCTTTCGGCGAAAGCGCTGTAGAGGATATTCTTGCCCGCATCTTTCGCGGGATAGGGATTATTCCATGAGTTGCCGCTGCAGGCGCAAACGAAGATGACGAGCGGCATCATCAGGTATTTGAACGTTTTCAAAGCCATGGTATGGCGGAAATACCGGGGGATGAATTTGGCTGCGAAAAGATGCGGAAAGGTGGGAGTGCTCATGATTCTACAAGTCTCCCGCGCTTGCGGCTATAATTCCCGGGATTTCCCCAATCTGCAAGGATTTGACATGGCTCTTCTCGCGAATAAACGCATTCTCATCACCGGGTTGCTCAGTAATCGCTCCATAGCCTACGGCATTGCCAAGGCCATGCATCGGGAAGGCGCAAAGCTCGCCTTTACGTATCAAGGAGAAGCTGTAAGGACGCGCGTGGAAAAAATTATCACCGAATTCGAGAGTGATTTGTTGTTTCCTTGCGATGTATCGAAGGATGAAGAGATTACCCATTGCTTTGAAGACCTGGGAAAGCGCTGGGATAGCCTTGATGGCATCGTCCACTCCATCGCCTTTGCTCCACGCGAATCCTTAAGCGGAGACTATCTCGATACCGTGAACCGTGAAGCCTTTCGCATTGCCCATGACGTCAGTTCCTATAGTTTTGCAGCATTGGCAAAAGCCGGAGAGCGGCTGATGCAGGGCAGGAATGGATCGCTTTTGACGCTGACTTACCTGGGGGCGATGCGGGTAATGCCCAATTACAACGTAATGGGCGTCGCGAAGGCGAGCCTGGAAGCAAACATGCGCTTCATGGCATCCAGCCTCGGCCCCAAGGGTATCCGGGTAAACGCGATTTCCGCAGGGCCTATCAAAACCCTCGCAGCGGCAGGAATAGGAAACTTCGGAAAACTGTTGAGCTACACGGAGAAGGTCGCGCCCTTGCGGCGCAACGTTTCCATTATGGAAGTAGGCAACACCGCTGCCTTCCTTTGCAGCGATCTCGCTAGCGGCATCACGGGTGAAGTCACGCATGTCGACGCAGGATTCAATATTGTGGCATTCGATATGGCGGAATCCTGATCCGGCCTGCTATTTCCTGTCGAGAACCCCGCTCTTCACCGATACGTCGTATCGTTTCCTGACTCCGCCAAGGTAAGCGGAAAGTTCCTCCTGGCTTAGCACCTGCTGAAGCTGACGGGCAAAAATCTTCTGTTGCTCGGGTCCGGGCAGAGCCGGCTCGAACACCCGCGTCACCCGGATCAAGGTGTATCCGCCCGCAGGATTGACTGTGCCGCCATAGGCAGGCAAGTGGTCCTTCTCCACCCTGAAAATTGCACGCAATGTCTCATGGTCGAGCCCCTTTGGCTCTATTCTCGATATCTGCTCAGTTCCTTCCCACTTGACCGATCCGGTATTGCCCGCTTGCAGTTGCGAAAGCTTTTCCTTTCCTTCTTTCAAGGCTGCCTCTTCCGCCGTTTTGCGCGCGATGATCCCACTGATTTTTTCCCTTACCGCCGCAAGGGAAGGCACCGACGCGGGGCGGTACTCAACGACCCTGGCTGAAACGAGCGTATTTGGCGACACCTCGACCGCTTCGGTGTTCTGCTTGTTTTTGGTAGCTTCTTCAGAAAAAATCGCTTGCATTAGCCTGGCATTCGAAAAATAAGGAGACGTCGTATCGTTCCTGTTCAGCCAGCCGCTCTGTTGAACCTGCAAATTAAACTTTGCCGCCACTGGTTGCAGGCTATCACTCTGCTCGTAGACCATGTTGCTGAAATTTTCGGCCATTTCAACGAAGCTCTTCGCCGATTTCTGGTTCTTCAATTCTTCCTCGACGCGATTCTTTACCTCGCTGAAATCGGTAGGCTTGGCATCTTTTATCCCGGTGAGCTTGATGATATGGAAACCATAATCCGTCTCGACCACATTACTGATCTCATCCATCTTCATCTGGAAAACGACATCCTCGAAAGGCTTGACCAGTGAGTTACGCGCAAAAAAGCCGAGGTCGCCCCCCTGCACCGCCGACCCGGGGTCCTGCGAATTCTGCTTTGCCAGTTCCGCAAATTTCTGCGGCGCCTGCCTTGCTTGAGCAAGCAACTGCTCCGCCTTGGCGCGCGCCGCCGATTTTTCCTCATTCGAAGCGGATGAGGTCGCACTGATCAGGATATGGCTTGCGCGGCGCTCCTCCGTTCCTCCAAATTCGCTTTTATGCTCGTCGTAGTATTTTCTAACCTCATCCTCGCTTACCCGAATCTGCTTTGCCAATTCATCCTGGGACAAGACCACATACTCCACCCGAACCTGTTCCGGCAACTGAAGCTCCGCCTGGTGGCTGTCATAATACGCCTTGATGGCAGAATCATCGGGCTTGACCTGGGAAAGAAATTGCTCGGGCAATATCCGGACCAGGCTCACTTCGCGCTTTTCGTCACTCAAGCGCATCACGCCCATCGCCACCGATGCCGGGACAAATCCATGCTCGCCATAGGGCGCAACCAGTTCCTGGCGCATCAGTTCCTGGCGTACGCGTGCCTCGAAAGTTCGCGGGCTCATGCCTTGAGCACGCAGCAATTCTTCATAGCGTTGTTTGGAAAACTGTCCGCCTTCCTGGAAGGCGGAGATATTCTGTATCATCTCGATGAGTTGCAGGTCTGACACTGCGAGTCCCACGCGCGCCGCTTCGTGCTTCAGCAATCTCTGCTGAATCAACCCTTCCAGGACCGCAACCTTTACCTCAGGATTTTCGAGCAGGCCATCATTGAAGTTTTCGCCCATGGTGGCACGCATGCTTTCCTGCTGATTGCGCATGGCTTGATCAAATTCCTGACGCTGAATCTTTTCGCCGGCTGCCAAGGCTAGATAATCGTCGCCTTCACCGCTGCTGCGGTAAGATTCGATACCCCAGAAAAGGAACGGCAATCCCGCAAGCGCCAGGATAATCTGGACTATGCGTCTTTTTTGGTGGACGAAATCAAACATTATGATTCACAAAGAATAAAAAAGGCGAACTTGCGTTCGCCTGGCTTGGCATAATAATCTGGCGGAGTGGACGGGACTCGAACCCGCGACCCCCGGCGTGACAGGCCGGTATTCTAACCAACTGAACTACCACTCCCAATATTCTGCGATACCCTGCTGGTGGGTGCTGACGGGGTCGAACCGCCGACATTCGCCTTGTAAGGGCGACGCTCTACCAACTGAGCTAAGCACCCTATCGAAAGCGCTAGTTTACTGCATCCTTGAGTGCCTTGCCAGCAGTGAATTTCGGCACTTTGGCGGCCTTAATCTTGATTGCAGCTCCGGTACGCGGATTGCGGCCAGTGCGGGCGGCACGCTTTCCCACCCGAAAAGTTCCGAATCCGACAAGGGTCACGCTTTGGCCCTTTTTAAGGGCGGCTTTAATTGCATTGAGCGCCCCGTCCAGCGCGCTACCGGCAGAGGCTTTTGAAATATCGGAAGACTTGGCGATGGCGTCGATCAGTTCAGATTTATTCACGTGATTCCCCTTTCATTATTGTTAAAAGAGTTACAAAAAACCCTGCAACACGTTTTATATCAAGCCGTTTAGGCTTGGTCAAGCAATTGTGGAAATATTTCGATAAACCCGTCTTGCCGGAATTTACCACAGGGACGCTGCCATTCACCTGACGAATGGCATTTTCGCGAGGATTGGATAACGGTGCCCAAAGAATATCCAGGCAGTTTTTTGACATGCCTAAACGCGGACAGCTTCGCTTTTCCGGGAAACTTTGAATAATCCTTCGACGCACATTACCAGCAACATGGCGATAATCGCAAGGGCAGAAATTCAGCGGCACGGCAAAGCGCGCGTGCCCCATGTTTCGGGAAAGCATCGCGCGCCGAACCCGCACAGCCGCCGCCATTGCGCCCGGAACTGCCTGGGGCGCACTAATGCTTTATCAGCGTGCTCGCCCCCCCATCCTCTTCGACCGCGACCGGTGCCGGAACAGGAGGTTTGGGAGCGGGAAGCCCTTCCGGCTTCCGTTCCAGCGCCAGATCGAGCACCTGGTCAATCCATTTAACCGGATGAATATCCAGGCGGTTCTTGATGTTCTCGGGAATCTCCGTCAGGTCCTTGACGTTGTCCTCGGGAATAAGGACTATTTTTATTCCCCCCCGGTTAGCCGCCAAAAGCTTCTCCTTCAGTCCCCCTATGGGCAGGACCTCGCCCCGCAATGTAATTTCCCCGGTCATTGCCACGTTGGCCCGGGCCGCAATGCCCGTCAATGCTGAAACCATGGCGATACAGATACCGATGCCGGCGCTGGGGCCGTCCTTGGGCGTAGCCCCCTCGGGAAGATGGATATGTATGTCATTCTTCTGATAAAAATCATCAGCTATACCCAGCGTTCTCGATCGGCTCCGTACCACGGATAGCGCAGCCTGAACCGACTCCTGCATCACCTCTCCCAGCTTGCCCGTAGTGATCGTCTTCCCTTTCCCGGGCAGCACGACGGCTTCGATGGTCAACAATTCTCCGCCGACCTCCGTCCATGCAAGACCGGTAACCTGTCCAACCTGGTTTTTCTCTTCCGCAACGCCGTAGGTATAACGCCTCACCCCGAGATACTTGTCCAGATTACGGCCATTTATCGTAATCTTTTTCTGATCGCCTTTGAGCAGCAGCGCCTTCACCACCTTCCGGCATATCTTGGAAATTTCCCTCTCCATTGCCCGTACCCCGGCCTCCCGTGTGTAATAGCGGGTGATATCGCGCAAGGCGGATTCGGATACCGAAAGCTCCTCTTCCTTCAGCCCGTGATTTTTCATCTGCTTGGGCAGGAGGTAACGTGTAGCGATATTGAGCTTCTCATCCTCGGTATAGCCGGACAACCTGATCACCTCCATCCGATCCAGCAAAGCGGGGGGTATGTTCAGGGTATTCGCCGTCGCCACGAACATCACGTCGGACAAGTCGTATTCAACCTCGACGTAATGATCCACGAAGGAGTTGTTCTGCTCCGGATCAAGCACTTCCAGGAGGGCCGACGACGGGTCGCCGCGAAAATCCATGCCCATCTTGTCTACTTCGTCGAGCAGGAACAAAGGATTCTTGACGCCCACCTTTGTCATGTTCTGCAGGATTTTGCCAGGCATGGACCCGATATAGGTGCGCCGATGACCCCGTATCTCCGCCTCGTCCCGGACGCCGCCGAGCGACATGCGGACGAACTTCCGGTTGGTAGCGCGGGCAACGGATTGACCGAGAGACGTCTTGCCTACGCCGGGTGGCCCCACCAGACATAGGATGGGGGCTTTCAGTTTGTCCACCCGCTGCTGTACGGCGAGATATTCGACTATCCGTTCCTTGACTTTGTCAAGCCCATAGTGATCCTGCTCCAGAATCTCTTCGGCAACACTCAGATTCTTGCTGATCTTGCTCTTTTTCTTCCATGGAAGCGCCACCAGCGAGTCGATATAGTTCCGAACCACCGTGGCTTCCGCCGACATGGGGGACATGAGGCGCAATTTCTTCAACTCCGCTTCCGCCTTGGCCCTGCCTTCCTTCGACATCTGGGCGGCTTTGATCTTTTTATCGATCTCTTCCAGATCGGCGCCGTCCTCCCCTTCGCCCAGTTCCTTCTGGATGGCTTTTACCTGCTCGTTGAGATAATAGTCGCGCTGGCTTTTTTCCATCTGGCGCTTTACTCTGCCGCGAATGCGTTTTTCTACCTGAAGGATATCGAGCTCGGTCTCGAGCAGGCCCAGCAGGTGTTCCAAGCGCTTCGGCACGTCGAAAATTTCCAGTACTTCCTGCTTTTGCTCCAGCTTCAGAGGCAGATGCGCGGCGATGGTATCCGCGAGGCGCCCTGCTTCGTCGATGCCGCTCAGCGAGGTAAGAATTTCCGGCGGAATTTTCTTGTTGAGTTTTACGTACTGGTCAAACTGGGCAAGCATCGCGCGGCGCATTGCCTCGACTTCATGGTTGTCCGCGGCGTCGGGAGGCAATAGCACAGCCTGGCCGGCAAAATAGGTGCTGTCATCGATGATCTTCGCGATGCGCGCACGACGGCTGCCTTCGACTAGGACCTTGACCGTGCCATCCGGCAACTTGAGCATCTGCAACAGGTTTGCAACGCTGCAAACGCTGTAGAGATCATCCGGCGCAGGCTCATCCTTGGCGGCAAATTTCTGCGCGACAAGGAGGATGCTCTTGCCGGACTCCATGGCAATCTCGAGAGCCTTGATGGACTTGGGCCGTCCGACAAAAAGCGGAATCACCATGTGCGGAAACACCACTACATCGCGCAAGGGCAATAGCGGCAATGACATTTGCTGGGAATCGGTAACTGAAGACATTTCGGTTCACCTATAAAAGACGAACAAGGATAATGGGGATCCCGCAGGAAAATTCAAGGCGAGGCGATCGCATGCAGAGCCGGTCAAAAGCTCTTCGCTACTTTCGGCTTATCCGAATAGATCAGAATAGGCTTGATATCTCCGCCAACAGAGCCGTGATCAATCACAACCTTGGCGACGTTCTCAAGTGACGGAAGATCGAACATCGTATCCAGCAGCGTGCTCTCCAGGATGGAGCGCAAGCCGCGCGCTCCCGTTTTGCGGGCCAGCGCTTTTTTTGCAATTGCCTTGAGAGCCTGTTCGCGAAATTCGAGATCGACACCGCCCTCCATATTGAACATTTTCTGATACTGCTTGATGAGTGCGTTTTTCGGCTCGGTCAGAATCTGGATCAGGGCCGATTCATCCAGTTCTTCCAACGTTGCAACCACCGGCAACCGCCCGACGAATTCCGGGATCAGCCCATACTTGACGAGGTCTTCCGGTTCCACGCCGCGCAATAAGCTGCCAAAATCCTTCCGGTTGTCGCTGCTTCTCACGTTTGCACTGAAACCGATGCCGCCTTTTTCCGACCGGGCGCGTATCACCTTATCCAGGCCATCGAAAGCGCCTCCGCAAATAAAAAGGATATTCGTCGTATCGACCTGGACAAACTCCTGGTTCGGATGCTTTCTGCCCCCTTGCGGCGGAACCGATGCAATCGTTCCCTCTATCAGTTTCAGCAGCGCTTGCTGGACCCCTTCGCCGGATACGTCACGGGTAATCGAAGGATTGTCCGATTTGCGCGAAATCTTGTCTATTTCATCGATGTAAACGATACCTTGCTGGGCTTTTTCCGCATCGTAATTGCACTTCTGCAACAATTTCTGGATGATGTTTTCGACATCCTCACCCACATAACCCGCTTCGGTAAGAGTCGTGGCATCCGCCATGACGAAAGGCACGTCCAAAAGCCGTGCAAGCGTCTGCGCCAGCAGCGTCTTGCCCGAACCCGTCGGTCCTATGAGCAGGATATTGCTCTTGCTCAGCTCGATATCGTCCGCTTCCCCGACCTTTACCAGGTTCCGCAAGCGCTTGTAGTGATTATAAACCGCTACCGAAAGAATTTTTTTTGCCTGTTCCTGCCCGATGACGTATTGATCCAGGATTTGACGGATCTCGTGCGGGACGGGCAGATCCGATTTGGCCAGCTTGGCCGATTCCGCTCCTTGTATTTCCTCCCGGATGATATCGTTGCAAAGCTCGATGCACTCGTCGCAAATGAATACTGACGGGCCGGCGATAAGCTTCTTCACTTCGTGCTGGCTCTTGCCGCAAAAGGAACAATAAAGGAGTTTCTCGCCAGTAGTTTTTTCTGACATAGTATTATCCCGCGTTCTTCGAGCCGTCACGCTCGTAGGAAATAAGCAAGCCTGCCATGGTTTTGATCACCTCAACCAGCAACCTCATCCCTGGAAGTGAGAACTGCGTCAACCAAACCGTATTTTACTGCTTCCTCCGCACTGAGAAAATTATCTCTGTCCGTATCCCTTTCTATCGTTTGTATGCTTTGGCCGGTATGCTTCGCCATAAGTTCATTCAAGCGGCTTTTGAGAAAAAGGATTTCCTTGGCATGTATTTCGATGTCCGAGGCTTGTCCCTGAAAACCGCCCAACGGCTGGTGTATCATGACGCGGGAATTGGCGAGGCAAAAGCGTTTCCCCTTCGCACCCGCCGTCAGCAGCAGCGATCCCATGCTTGCCGCCTGTCCTATGCAAAGCGTGCTGACATCAGGCTTAATATACTGCATTGTGTCGTAAACCGCCATTCCCGCCGAAACGAGGCCTCCAGGTGAGTTGATGTAGAAATAGATGTCCTTATCCGAATTCTCGGATTCGAGAAACAGCAACTGCGCCACTACTAGGTTCGCTGACGCCTCCGTCACCGGCCCTACCAGGAATATCACCCTCTCCCTGAGCAGTCGGGAATAAATATCGTAGGCGCGCTCCCCCCTCCCGCTGGTTTCTATCACCATCGGGATAAGGCCCAAACCCGCCGGATCGATTCCCCGCTGTTTCCAATCAAGTTGATGCGTCATGTCATGATCTTCCCATCAATTCATCCACCGTCATCGGCCTGTCCTCCACCGTAACTTGGTCGAGTACCCATACCACCACATTATCCTCCAGAACAGCCGACTCCACATCGTGCAGGCGGTCGGGCTCGGCGTAGTGCCACTTGACCACTTCAGCCGGATTCTCGTAGCTCTGCGACAGATCCTCGACGACTGCGCGCACTTGCTCGGCTTTGGGATGCAGCCCATGTGCCTTGACCAGCTCTCCCAGGATCAATCCCAGGCTCACCCTGCGCTGGGCTCGCTCCTGAAACAAGTCGGGAGGCAGCGCCATGTTTTTTGCGCTCATCCCGCGGGACGCAAGGTCCTTGCGCGCGTCCTGCCTCAGGCGCTCCGCCTCCATTTCCACCAGGGCCTTGGGTGCCAGAATTTCGGTGGAATCGAGCAGCGCCTGCATGACTTGTTCCTTTGCCCTCATCTTTACCCGCTGGGATACCTCGCGCCCGAGGTTCGCCTCGATCTCCCGGCGCATTTTTTGCACATCCCCGTCGGCCACGCCCAGCGCGCGGGCGAACTCCTCGTCGACGTCCGGCAACGTGGATGATTCGACGCCGTTCAGCCTTACTTCAAATGTCACAGCTTTTCCCGCGACTTCCTTCCCATGATAGTCTGCCGGAAAAGCAACTTCAAACGTTTTGCTCTGACCGGCGCTCATGCCGATCAGCGGTGTTTCAAAATCCTTGAGAAGCCTACCCTCACCCAGCACGAGGGTAAAATTCTCTGCCTTGCCGCCCGCAAAATCCGCTCCGTCCACAAGGCCGTGGTAGTCGATATTGATACGGTCTCCCGCAACCGCCGGTCGGTCCGCCGGTTCGTATTGAACCCGCTGCTTGCGCAATGTCTCTACGGTTTGGTCGATATCGCTCTCCATGACCTTTACTACGGGTTTTTCTATCCGAACATGAGCCAAATCACCCAACACCACCTCGGGATAGACTTCAAATATTGCACTGAATTCAAAATCCGAAGTCTTGCCTTCAGCCTGCTTTGGCTCAAAGCGAGGATAACCCGCCACCCGTAAATTCCGCTCGCGCACTGCTTCGCTGAAATTCTTTTTCAGCACATCGCCAAGCACCTCCTGCCGCACCTGGGGCCCATACTGTTGAGTAACAATTTTCAGCGGAACTTTCCCTGGCCGAAACCCGTGTATTCTTGCCGTATGCGCCAGTTTCTTCAGGCGGTTTTCAACTTCTGCCTCGATTTTCTCCTGGGGGACCGAAACGCTAAGGCGACGCTCAAGCGCGCCAAGGTCTTCGATATTCGATTGCATTGCATTTTCCTGATTGATTGAGTGTTATTACCGCATCCGCGCTTGATCCCGCTGGGCCTTGTCTTCGACGCGCCAGCCCTAGCATCAGCAATACATACCCCGGCGCCGCAATTCCGTTGGTGCGAAAGGGGGGACTCGAACCCCCACACCTTTCGGCGCCAGAACCTAAATCTGGTGCGTCTACCAATTCCGCCACTTTCGCTCGCTGCTTTTTTGCTGGTGCCTCGGCAATCTCTGAATTGCAACTGAACTGCACAGGAGGGGTTTTCGGATGATTGCCTTGCGAGCCCGCTAGCGCATCCGCCCTGGCGTATCGCTGACTGCCCGGCCTGTTCCAAGGCTCCTCGATCGATTATACCTTTTTCTTCGGGCTACCGCAGCCACCGAAAGGCGCTAGCAAAACACTGTTCTGCCACTGATAATTCTACTGTCGGGCCCGATGAGATACAGGTAAGGCAAGATCAGATCCTGAGGATTTCGCATCGTCTGCTTTATTTCCCCCGGATGGGTTCGTGCCCGTTGCGGGCTGCGGACGGGACCGGGAATCAATGTATTGATCCGTAGATGCGGAATCACTTCCCATTCCTGGGCCTGGATCTTCACGAGCGCCTCCACGCCGGCCTTGGCGACGGCAAAAGCGCCCCAGTATGCGGCTGGAGCATGCCCATGGGTATCGGAGGTCATGACGACGCTCGCATCCGCCGACGCTTTTAACAGCGGTAAACATGCTCGAGTAAGCGCAAACGGCGAGATCAGGTTGACGCGCAGCGATGCCTGCCATTGTTCGAGCGTCTGGTTGCTCAAGGGACTCAAGCCGGGCAAGGATGCGGCATTATGCAGAATACCATCCAGCCTGCCCAGCTGGAGCCTGATCGCCTGGGCAAGCGCTTCAAAATCCTTCGCGCCGGCATTCTCCAGATCGAGCGGAAAAATCGCAGGCTGCATCCCGCCAGCCTGCTCGATGTCGTCATACACCTGCTCCAGTTTCTCGACATTGCGTCCGTGAAGGATGACGGTAGCCCCATACGCTGCGAATGCGAGGGCGGCCGTGCGGCCCAGCCCCTGCCCCGCCCCGGTGACGAGAATAACGCGATCCCGGAGCAAATCCCTGGGCGGCCGGTAATCGGTCAAATCGGGAATGGATGGAGGTTCACTCATGAGCAGATGCCCCATCCATGGTATTTCCGGAAGGAATACCACCGTACGGAGAACGAATCCCGGATCTCATCCTCGATCATCCCTTGAGCCAGGTCGTCCATGCTATCCAGAGCTTGCGCATAGGCGTAAGACTTATACGCTGCCGCATGACATGATAGCCGTCGTCCTTGATCTCTTTCAGCAGTGTACGGTAAATGGCTGCCATGATGATTCCCGCCCGCTGGTTTTTACGGTCTTCGGCAGGCAGCGCGTTGAAAGCGCTGGTGTAATAGCTCTCTGCCCGCTCGATCTGGAATTCCATCATGCTCCGGAAGTTGTCGGTCTCTTGCGAACGAAGTATGTCCTCATCGGTCACGCCAAAGCGGGCCAGTTCGTCCTGCGGCAGGTAAATGCGATCCCGGCGGGCATCTTCTCCGACGTCACGTATGATATTGGTAAGCTGAAAAGCCAGACCCAAGTCCTGCGCATACTTCAAAGTCTCGGGATTGCTATATCCGAATATTTCGGCGGAGCATAAGCCGACTACGCTCGCCACGTGGTAGCAGTAAAGCCTCAGGGTCTCGAAATCGGCGTAACGGTTGTAATCGAGATCCATTTCCATTCCATCGATGATCTGATTCAACCGTTCCGCTGTCAGATTAAACGAGCCCGCCACTTCTGCCAAAGCCTTGGCTACCGGGTGGCTGGGCTTGTTCCCCGCGGCGGTATCAAATATAGCGGCAGTTTCCTGTCGCCACCAGGCGAGCTTCGCCCGCGCTACCGACACATCGGTGCATTCATCCACCACATCGTCCACCTCTCGGCAAAAAGCGTAGAGCGCAGTAATGGCACGACGCTTTTCCGAGGGCAGATAAAGAAAACTGTAGTAGAAACTGGAACCGCTCTGGATCGCCTTTTCCTGGCAATACTGATCTGGTGTCATATAAATAATTCTGAAGGCGAGATGCCCAGTAGCCCTTACCGTGCGCGGTGGCTTATGTTCGGCCGCTGCCGGCGACCTGTAGCAGAGGAGCGATGTTCGGCAATAATCGCGTTAGCTAAATAAATCTCTTGCGAAGGTTGCCGACTTACCCAGAAATTTCCCTGTAGCAGTTCTCATGAACTCTTGACGGGATTTCTGATGATTTCGGATTATAAGTGAGCAGACGGATATTCGTAAGTTCTCCGCCGCTCCAGCTGGATGAATCCGTATGCTCATGCTGGATTTGCTCATTTCAAAAAAAACCCCGCCGCAGCGGGGTTTCCTGTATACGGAGTAAGGCTGAATGCGCGGAATTACATGTCCATCCCGCCCATGCCGCCCATGCCGCCCATGCCACCCATGCCTCCGCCCATGCCGCCACCCCCGGCCTCTTCCTTCGGCAGTTCTGCGACCAGGGCATCCGTGGTCAGCATGAGGCTTGCGACGGAAGCAGCGTGCTGCAACGCATAACGGGTGACCTTGGTCGGATCGAGCACGCCCATCTCCACCATGTCACCGTATTCACTGGTGGCAGCGTTGTAGCCGAAATTGCCCGAACCTTCCAGCACCTTGTTGATGACTACTGAGGGCTCATCCCCGCAATTCGCGACGATCTGGCGCAGCGGCTCCTCCAGCGCCCTGAGGACGATCTTGATGCCGGCTTCCTGGTCATGGTTGTCGCCCTTGACGTTGTTCACCGTAGCGCGGGTGCGCAATAGCGCCACGCCGCCACCCGGAACAATGCCTTCTTCCACTGCGGCGCGAGTCGCATGCAGCGCATCTTCGACGCGCGCTTTTTTCTCTTTCATTTCAACTTCGGTGGCAGCGCCTACTTTGATCAGCGCCACCCCTCCAGCGAGTTTTGCGACACGTTCCTGCAGCTTCTCCTTGTCATAGTCGCTGGTTGCCTCTTCGATCTGGGCACGGATCTGTTTAACTCGACCCTGGATGTTTTGAGCATCCCCTGCACCGTCGATAACCGTGGTTTCTTCCTTGCCGACTTCGATGCGCTTGGCTTGGCCCAGCTCCTTCAGGGTCGCTTTTTCCAGGGACAATCCCACTTCCTCGGCAATAACAGTGCCTCCCGTCAGGATGGCGATATCTTCCAGCATGGCTTTGCGCCGATCTCCGAAGCCCGGCGCCTTGACCGCACAGGTCTTGAGAATGCCACGGATGTTGTTCACCACCAGCGTTGCCAGCGCTTCGCCATCCACGTCCTCGGCAATGATGAGAAGCGGCTTGCCAGCCTTGGCGACCAGTTCCAGCACCGGCAGCAATTCCCGGATATTCGAAATCTTTTTGTCATGCAGCAGAACAAACGGATTCTCGAGCAGAGCGATCTGCCTCTCCGCATTATTTATGAAATAAGGCGAAAGATAGCCGCGATCAAACTGCATCCCCTCCACGACCTCCAGTTCATTTTGCAATCCGGAACCGTCTTCCACCGTTATAACGCCTTCCTTGCCCACTTTATCCATCGCATCCGCGATAATCTTGCCGATCTCCAGATCGGAATTGGCGGAAATACTTCCAACCTGTGCGATTTCCTTACCGGTGGTGCAGGGTTTGGATAGCTTCTTCAATTCATCCACCGTGGCGGTAACGGCTTTATCGATGCCGCGCTTCAGGTCCATCGGATTCATGCCGGCGGCCACGTACTTCATGCCTTCCTTGATGATCGACTGCGCAAGCACGGTCGCCGTAGTCGTGCCATCACCGGCCACGTCAGAGGTCTTGCTCGCGACTTCCTTCACCATTTGCGCACCCATATTCTCGAACTTGTCTTTCAGTTCGATTTCCTTGGCTACGGAAACGCCATCCTTGGTGATCGTGGGAGCGCCGTATGAGCGCTCCAATACCACATTGCGGCCTTTAGGACCCAGGGTAACTTTGACCGCATCGGCAAGAATATTCACCCCGGCGACCATTTTGTGGCGGGCCGAATCGCCAAATTTAACTTCTTTCGCTGCCATAATCTCTTTCTCCTAATTTCCAGAAAATGTTGTGTAAGTCAGTCGTCGCCGGCTAATCAGCCTTCGATTACGCCCATGATGTCCTCTTCCCGCATTACCAGGAGTTCATCACCCGACACCTTGACCGTCTGCCCCGAATATTTGCCAAAAAGCACTCTATCGCCGACCTTCACTTCCAATGGACGAATATTGCCATCGTCACCGACCTTGCCTTTGCCCACTGCGACGATTTCGCCTTGATCAGGTTTCTCCGTGGCGCTATCGGGTATGACGATACCAGAAGCGGTTTTACGTTCTTCTTCGAGCCGCTTGACAATAACACGGTCATGCAAGGGACGAATTTGCATATCTCTTTCTCCTGTTTATTAAGATGGGATTAACGATGAAAAGCCGCCGGGAAAGCTGATATTCTAGCGAACCTCCGACGGTAGCTTGACTGTTATTAGCACTCAGGCTTGTCGAGTGCTAATAATAGGGTTTCTTATGCTGAATTTCAAGTGGATGGGCAATAAATACCTGTACGACCGCGGTCGGCTGGAGGTCTGTCGCCCTGCACCCGGATGAGGTCACTCGCTCACATCCGTCGGGTTGCGAACGCATGGAGCGGATATTGAAATTGCTCAAACTGGCGCTTTCACTGCTTATAGCGCTTTCCCTCCCGCCCCTGGACGCTTTTTCCGGCGAGTTACCGCCATCCGTCAGCCAGGCGCTGCGGCGGGCGGGCATTCCCGAATCCGCGACAGGCGTGTATATCCATGAAATCGGCGCAACCAGGCCGCTGCTTGCCTTGAATGCCGCCAGGGCAATGAATCCCGCCTCCGTAATGAAGCTGCTCACGACTTTCGCAGGACTGGAAATGCTGGGGCCGGCTTATACGTGGAAAACCGAGCTGTACGCGGACGGCGTCATGAATGGCGACACCCTGCAGGGCGACCTGGTTATCAAGGGGTATGGCGACCCCAAGCTCAATCTCGAAAATTTCTGGCTCCTCACCCGGCGCCTGCGGCAAACAGGACTGAGGGAGATCACAGGAGATCTCGTGGTCGATAACAGCTACTTCGATATTCCCCCCGGCGACCCGGCAGCATTCGATGGGAAACCTTATCGCGTCTACAACGTGTTTCCGGAAGCGGTAATGGTGAATTACAAAACGCTTGCGCTGCGTCTCGTTCCTCAATCCGAAAGCAAGGCAGTCCGGGTCGTGATCGATCCTCTTCCCGATCTGCTCGATCTAACCAATAACCTGAAGCTCACCAGTGGTAAATGCGATGGGTGGCGGGATGCGCTTGGCGCTGAAATCCAGGGGAGCCTCCCGAGCGGCAACCGTGCTTCGGTGGTGCTCAACGGCACCTACTCTTCCGACTGCGGCGAAAAAAACCTGCATCTCAGCCTGCACGACAGCCTTTCATATATCCTCGGTCTCTTTAGGCAATTCTGGATTGAACAAGGGGGGCTGTTTCGCGGAAAAGTGCGTCCCGGCACGGCACAAAAGGGCCAATTCCCGCTGGAGACACACGAGTCGCCGCCGCTTTCCGAAATCGTCCGGGACATCAATAAATTCAGCAACAATATCGCAGCACGGCAACTCTATCTTGCTTTGGGATCCGGGCGCCAGGAGGGAGGGGAACTCCCACCCGGCACGGGCAACGGGCCGACCGGCGACACGCCCGCCACTTTGGCCCGGTCGGATGCGGCAATCAGGCAATGGCTCGCATCGAAGGATTTGAATTTTCCAGAACTGGTAATAGAGAACGGATCGGGGTTATCGCGCAACGAGCGCATCAGCGCAGGCCATATCGGCAAGCTCCTGCTCCGCGCGTTCCAGAGCCCGGTGATGCCGGAATTCATTTCATCCCTGCCTATCACAGGGATCGATGGCACCATGAAAAAACGGCTGGAAGGAACAGCCGCAGCCCGGCAGGCTCACATCAAGACCGGCCTGCTGGAAGGCGCAAGAAACATGGCCGGCTACATGCTGGACAAGGCCGGGAAACGGGTTGTGGTCGTGTTCTTCGTAAACCATCCCAGATCCGGCGATGCCCAGCCCGCCATGGATGCGTTGCTGCAATGGATTTACGAAGGATCGAGATAAGAGGCCGGAACGTCAGCCGGCACAGTTGCCATGGTTGGGCCTTCGATTGGTCGAAGGCGGTCCCAGGCTGGAAAGCACGGTCTCTCTCAACCGATTTTCGTATCAAGGCCCATCTCTGCAATTTCAGCGGCCCGAAGCAGGGCTTTGGCCTTATTTTGCGTCTCGACCCACTCGTTTATCGGCACCGAATCGGCGACGATACCTGCCCCGGCCTGTACATGCAATTTTCCGTCCTTGATTATGCCGGTACGAATCGCAATGGCGAGATCCATGTCTCCGTTGAATCCGAGATAGCCTACCGCGCCCGCGTAAATTCCCCGCTTGGAAACTTCCAGTTCATCGATGATCTGCATGGCGCGCACCTTCGGCGCGCCGCTCACCGTGCCTGCGGGAAAGGTGGCGCGCAGCACGTCCATCGCACCAAGCCCCGGCTTCAGCTTTCCATCTACATTGGAAACGATGTGCATCACATGCGAGTAATGCTCGATTTTCATGTTCTCCGTCACCTTCACCGTACCCACTTGCGCAACGCGCCCGATGTCGTTTCGTCCGAGATCCATCAGCATCACATGCTCGGCTCGCTCTTTGGGGTCCGCCAGTAAATCTTCGGATAGCGCCGCATCCTCTTGCAAAGTCTTGCCGCGCGGCCGGGTTCCGGCGATGGGTCGAACCGTGATGCTGTCCCCCTCGAGCCGCACCAGGATTTCCGGGGAAGCGCCGACGACCTGGCAGTCGCCGAAATCATAATAGAACATGTAGGGAGAGGGATTGAGGCTGCGCAAGGCACGGTACATCGCGAGCGGCGAAGCGCTGTAAGCCCTGCTCGTGCGCTGCGACAACACGACTTGCATGATGTCTCCGTCGAAAATGTAGCGCTTCGCGCGTTCCACCGCCTTGATGAAATCACCTTCGCTGAACTCCGAAGCTGTCTCCCCCGGCTCGGACGGCGCCTCGACCGGGATCTCCACGGGCTTGCGCAAATCAGCCAGCAATTGCTTGAGGCGGGCCGCTGCGCTCCGGTAGGCTTCCGATGGTCCCGCTTTCTGCGGGGTCGCGTAGACGATGAGGTAGAGCTTGCCTGCGAGATTGTCTACCACTGCGAGTTCTTCCGACAGCAATAGCAGTATGTCTGGGGAATCGATGGTATCTGGCCGGGCCTGGCCCGCGAGTCTTTTCTCGATATAGCGCACGGCGTCATATCCGAAATAACCGACCAGGCCGCCGCAAAAGCGCGGCAGGGCGCCGTGCGGTGCAACCTTGAAACGCGAAAGATAGGTCTCGATAAACGCCAGCGGGTCGACAGCTTCGATTTCCTTTACGTTTTCGCAATCCATGATGCGGATCAGGCCTCCGCGCACCTCAATACGTGTGGAGGCGGGAAGCCCGACAAACGAATAACGTCCGAAGCGCTCTCCTCCATGCACGGATTCGAGCAAATAGGAATAGGGCTTATTGGCTAATTTGAGATAAACGGACAGCGGCGTGTCGAGATCAGCAAAGGTTTCGAGCACGAGTGGAATGCGATTATAGCCTTGCGCCGCAAGGCTGTTGAATTCTGATTCAGTCATGGCGACTCCGGAAAACGGGGAAAGAAGATGACAGGGCCGGGATTAGATAGGAGAGCGGCGCCAATGCAAAAAGCGGCGCAGCCGGAAAATGGCGGCAACTCTGTTAGCTTCGATTCCGGTTTCAGGATTCATGACAGCGGTTACGATGGTTTCCGGATCAATCTCACAGCGTCGAGGACGGATGGGACGACAGCGTCACAATCCAGCTCACGCACGTCGCGACCTTCATTGTATCCGTAGGGTACGCAAAAGATATGGCAGCCAGCAGCGCGTGCAGCCTCGGCATCGTTCAGCGAGTCTCCGATCAGCAGCATTTCGGAGGGAAGAATGCCAAAGTGGGAACACGCGTGCAATAAAGGCAGGGGATCCGGTTTTTTTCTCGGCAAACTATCGCCGGAAAGGATGATATCAAAATATTCGGTGAGGCCTGCAGCCTGGAGCAGTGGCAGGGTAAAAGCTTCCGCCTTGTTGGTGACACAAGCGAGGCGAAAGCCGGCCTCGCGCAGGATATTCAACCCATCCAGCACACCGGGATAAGGCCGGGTATTCACATATAGCGTTTTTGCGTATTCGCGCTCATATATCGGCATTGCCCGCTCGAACAATTCTATGTCGGGCTCCCCGTCGAGGCTCCCTGTGAGCGCGCGCTTCACCAGTTTCTGTATGCCCTTGCCAATGTAGGATTGGATGGTCTCGAACGGTTGTTCGCCTTCTCCCAATTCCCGCAGCATGCTGTTCGCTGCCGCGGCCAGATCGGCTGCGGTGTCGAGCAGCGTGCCGTCCAGATCGATCATCACCGCTTTGACAGGCAATGAAAATTTCCCCGCAATCGCAGGTGTATCCGCGATTGCGGAAAAGCTCTTGTTCACTTTAGTGTACCCTCAGGTCAAATGCTGATAGCCAAATAGAAATATTTTCACCACTCTATCCAATGCGGGAATGTATCCTGGAAATGAGATTCTTTTTCTTTCTTCGCTGAATCAAACCTTTGCCAACTCTGCCCGGAAAGCCGCAAGGACCGAGTCATAGCGGTGCGGGTCGCTATCCTTGCCTGCACCGTATATGGCGGAACCCGCAACAAAAGTATCGGCGCCCGCCCGCGCGATTTTCGCAATATTATCCACCTTGACCCCGCCATCGATTTCCAAAAGAATGTCCTTGCCCGATTCATCGATGCGCTCGCGCACCATGGCCAGTTTTCGCAAGGCTTCGGGAATGAACTGTTGTCCTCCAAAACCGGGATTGACGGACATTATCAGCACCAGGTCCAGCTTATCCAGCACATGATCGAGATAATCCAGGGGAGTTGCGGGATTGAACACCAGTCCTGCCTTGCATCCCTGCTCCTTGATGAGTCCGATGGTACGGTCTATATGCTTTGTCGCTTCGGGATGAAAGGAAATGATATTTGCGCCGGCCTTGGCAAAATCGGGAACGATGCGATCCACCGGCTCGACCATCAGATGCACATCGATAATTGCATCGGTCACGGGACGGATCGCTTCGCAAACCAGGGGGCCGATGGTGAGATTAGGCACGTAATGGTTATCCATCACATCAAAATGGATGAAATCGGCTCCGGAAGCGATAACGGCTGTAATTTCATCGCCCAGCTTGGCAAAGTTTGCGGAAAGAATACTCGGAGCAATGCGATAATTAGCCATGGGCAGCTTCCTTTATTATGGTGAAAGGCTCCATTTTAACCATAAATGGCATTCGCATGCCAACAGGCTAAGGTCCGTGTTTTGCCCCCTCGGGAATTTGTCTTCTTCCGCCTCTCCGCATGGGTTGGGGATTCTGGAAACCCTGGCCTCGCACCGCTCTTGCCGTCAGTCAAAAAATAGTGTGCAATGTAATCATGTCAGAAAGCAAAAAGTATGAAATTGCGGTGAAGGTTCATACCGCCTACCTTCCCGAACAGTCGGACGAAACGCTCGACCGCTACGTATTCGCCTATACCATCGTGCTTGCGAATACGGGAACGGTTGCCGCGCAGCTCATCAGCCGGCACTGGATAATAGCCGACGGAGGCGGAGGCGTTCAGGAAGTACGCGGACTGGGAGTAGTCGGTGAGCAGCCGCTCCTGAAGCCGGGAGACAGTTTCGAATATACCAGCGGCACCGCCATCTCAACGCCCGTAGGCTCGATGAAAGGCAGCTATCAGATGGTGGCTGAAGACGGCCTGCGCTTCGATGCACCCATACCCGAGTTCATTCTAAGCGTCCCGAGGATACTGCATTAAGCAGGTCCTTCACCCGGCGTTGTCCCTCATCCGGACCCTCCTTCGAACCACAGTAATCAGCCATAGTGCTTTCGACCGTATCGACGCCGCCGATGAGCGCGTTTTGCTTCGGCCTCGCTGAGCGGAGCCGGCGTCCTGTTCGCATAGGGGTTGCGGCCGGTCCTGAACTCCACCCGCAACGGCGTACCCGTCAACTGGAATGCCTCGCGAAACGTATTTTCCAGATAGCGCTGATAGGATTGCGAAATCTCGCCGAGCGCATTGCCATGTATTACGATGAGAGGGGGATTGGACCCACCCTGATGGGCATAACGGAGCTTGGGCCGTGATATCCCGGTACGGGGTGGCGGTTGCCTCTCTACGGCGGCAATCAGAGTACGGGTGAGCTTGGGGGTGGAAAGATCCGCCATTGCGGCGGCATAAGCTGCATCAACGGAGGGGAGCAGACCTTTCAGCCCGTTCCCATGCAGGGCCGAAATATAGTGTACCTGCGCGAAATCGAGCACAAACGCAAGCTTTCGGGCGATCTCCGCCTTGATCGTATGGCGCGCATAATCGCTCAGGCCGTCCCATTTGTTGACGGCCAGTACCAGGGCCCGGCCCGCCTCCCGAATGAACCCGGCGATATGCGCATCCTGATCGGAGATTTCGTTTTGCGCATCCAGCATAAGTATGACCACATTGGCATCCTCCACCGCCTGCAGGGTTCTTACCACCGAAAACTTCTCCACAGCTTCGAATACCTTTCCTCGCCGGCGCAGGCCCGCTGTATCGATCAGTGTATACGTCCTGCCCTTGTGGCTGAAATCGATATAAATACTGTCCCGCGTGGTGCCAGGTTGATCGAATGCGATAACACGCTCCTCGCCCAGCAAGGCATTCACAAGGGTGGATTTTCCGGCATTGGGCCGGCCCACGATGGCGACTTTGGGATGCCTGCCTTCGCTCTCGCTGTCATCCGATTGCGGGAGATCCAGCAGGACCAGTTCCATCAGCTCATTCACATTATCGCCGTGAATTGCCGAAATAGCGTAAGGTTCGCCGAGACCCAGCTCATGAAACTCCGCAGTGACCACGGCGGCTGACATGCCTTCGGTTTTATTTACCGCCAGCACGATCTTGCGGCCGGTGCGCCGCAACTGGTCTGCAATGATGCGGTCGTGCGAGGTGACGCCCTGCCTTCCATCCACCAGGAAGAGGACCTTATCCGCCTCGTCCACTGCCTGCCGTGTCTGCCTGGCCATCTCGCTCAGGATACCCTCCTCGGACGTCGGCTCAAGGCCGCCAGTGTCCACTACCAGATAGGGTTTATGGCCCAGCCTGCCATGGCCATAATGCCGATCTCTCGTCAATCCGGGTATGTCGGCGACGATCGCGTCACGGCTGCGGGTCAGGCGATTGAACAAGGCCGACTTGCCCACATTGGGCCGGCCGACCAGTACGAGGATGGGCTTCATCGTTAACGGCTTCTGCTATCGGGGAAATCGGATACTGATGAAAGGTGAGCAACGGCGGAGGACCGCTACCGGTAAATGATGGTTATCAGCCGGTCACGCCGAAAGCATAAAGCCCGCCGCTCCTCGTTTGCACTACAAAACCGTTGGGTAGCGACGCCGGGCGCGCAAGTATCGGGCTTCCATCGGTACTGGAGCGTGCCACGATCGAGCCATTGTCTCTTCTGATGAGGCTGACATTTCCCAGCATGTCAGCCACGACGATGTAGGGACCCTGGATAAGTGGAGGAGACAACCGGAATCCACTAAGCATGTCCTGTTTCCATACGCTCGCGCCATCTCTTTTATCATACGCGATCAGTTCACCCTTGTTCTCGCTTACATAGACGTAGTACTCATCCATGGCAAGGCCCGCGTTGCTCGATACATCCCTTGCCCAGAGCTGATTTCCGCTTGCGGCGTCGAAGCAGGCAATCCGCCCCTGATAGGCAACCGCGCATACCTGCTGACCATCCGTAACCGGCAAACTGGTGATATCCGTGATTCTCTCCAGTTCAGTGGCGCCTTTTGGCCGCGCCACTACCGCTTCCCACGCCAGGCTTCCGCTGGCCAGGTTGAGCGCGATTAGCTTTCCTCCGGCGAAACCGGCGAAAACCATGTCGTTCGACATCGCCACCCCTGCGAAACTCCTGACGGTCAGCGCAGGAGTCGCACCCTGATAGATCCACTTGCGTTTGCCGCTGCTGGCTTCCAGGCTAAAAATCCTTCCATCTCCCGTGCGGACGATTACCATGCCATTCCTCGCATACGGCGGGCTCAGCACTTCGGTCGAGACATGAGTGCTCCACAAGAGCTTGCCGTTTCGCTCATCATAGGCCAGGACTTGCCCCTTGAAACTCCCGACCAGGATCATGCCTTCGCCGGTGCCCACTCCCCCGGACAGTTGACTCTTGGTCTGTATGCTTCCGGACTGTTTTCCCGATACGGGATCGATGCGCAGCAGTTCCCCGTTGGTACTGGCTGCATAGACCGAACCGTTTTCGAAAAGCGGCGAAAATACCGTCACCTTGCTTTCCTCCAGCGTGACCTGCCATAGAGAGGGAATGCGGGGAAGCTTGGTCAGCCTGGTCATCTGTTCCTGACTCACCATAAGCGGTTCTCCACCGAACATTCCTCCGCTCATGGCCTCCAGATCGATATCCGACAGATCGCGCACGAGATCGCGCGCCATTTCCGTCATACCGGAGCATCCGGAGAAACTCGTGACTGCCGCCAGCGCCAGAAAGCGCCACAGTTGCCGATTCAGCGCTTCCCGCCAGCCTATTTTGGGCCAATCCGGACCGTCGGATAGCGGGCTTTGCGCGCCGTGAAATGCTTTTTCGTGCGAAAGCAATGCTTCATTGAAGCCCGCGCTGGACTGGCGCAGGAATTTCCGGAAGGCGGGTTTGCCCACAGGCATTGTCAAATAGCAAATAAGGTAAGCGTGACGCCTTGCCACATCGTGGCACGTCGATTCACAAAAGTGGCCGTGTTTCTACCGCATGTTCGAATAATAACCACGTGCTTCCTACTTGGCCTGCTGCAGGGAATCGAGCTTCATTTGAACGATCTTATGATAAGTGCCGTTCTTCGCCATCTTGTCCAGACCGGATTGATAGGCGATACGCGCCTCGGCCGGTTTCCCGGCGGCAGAGAGGACATCCCCCTTGAGATCGGCATAAAGCCCATCGAAGGACTCGCCGTGCTTGACCTCCAGTAATTGCAAAGCCTCGTTGTATTTCCTCTCGTCCAGCAACATGCCGCCCAGCCGCAGCCGCACGAGATCCTTCAGTTCGTCTTCCTTGCTGTTATCCAATACCCATTGCAGCCGGCTTTTTGTAGTTTGCATATCGCCCGCGTCAAAACTCGCGCGAGCAGAGATCAAAGCCGCGCGTGAAGCGTAGCCGCTGGCGGGAAAACCCTGCATGAGCAGGCCGGCGGCATCACCGATTTTCTTGGTGTCGCCGCTCCCCTTGACTTCCAGTAGCGACGCATACAGCTCGGCTGCCTGCTCGACCTTTTGCCTCTGGTAATAATTCCATGCCTGCATGCCGGCAATGCCTGCTATGAAAACTGCGACAGCTACGATGACCAGCGTCCCGTATGTTTTCCACCAGGACTTCAGACTATCTATTTTTTCCTGCTCTTCCAGATCGTATACGGCCATTTGGCTTCCTGAATATTTTCCGTTTCAAACTGTTCTTAGCAAATCCGCGGCTTCCGCCAGTCCTACTCTTACCTGTTCCGCAGCCTCTCGCAGCGGCTTGATGCTGATCTCGCCGGCCTGCGCTTCGTCATCGCCGATGATCACCGCAAACCGCGCGCCGCTCGCATCCGCTTTTTTCATTTGAGCCTTGAAGCTGCCCTCACCGCAATGCAGGATCGCCTTCAGTCCGCCATCCCGCAAACGCCTGACGACTTTCCAGGCAAACCCATCCGCCGCTTCACCACGGTGTATCACGTAGGCGTCGGGCACACTGCTCGCAATCCTCGCGCCGGATTCAAGCATCAGTGCAAGCGCTCGCTCTATTCCCATGGCAAAGCCGCATGCCGGAGCCGCCTTTCCTCCAATCTGCTCCACCAGCCCGTCATATCGCCCGCCGGCGCAAATGGTACCCTGGGCGCCGAGCTTGGCGGTGATCCACTCGAACACGGTTCGATTGTAATAATCCAGTCCTCTCACCAGGCGGGGATTGATCTCGAAATCCACCCCCTGTTCCCGCAGGATGCGCTGCAACGACTCGAAATGCGCGAGCGAATCCTCATCGAGATCGTCCAGCAGCCGGGGAGCGCCCTCGACGATCTCCTTCATCTCGACGTTCTTGCTGTCGAGTATTCGCAATGGATTACTGTGCAGTCGCCGGGAGGCATCCTCGTCCAGCTTACCCAGATGCTGCTCCAGATAGCGTATCAATCGGCTCCGATGCAGTGCGCGGGATTCTGCGCTGCCCAGCGTGCCGATTTCCAGCCTGACATCGGAGATGCCCAGCTTCTTCCA
>DASZUL010000066.1:0-10483 GCA_035547595.1 Nitrosospira sp. | reverse complement strand
CTCAGGCCCCGCTTCGCCCGCCTGTCCAGCCTTGTCTTCCTCTATCTTCCTTATCCTACTTGGACCTACCTGTACTTTACATACCCACAACCCCGTAAAGACTATCCGCGAAGATCGCCCAAGTCAAGCAGTTTGTCGCCCCGATACCCCACCCTACCTGGCCGGAGGACCTTCGGCTATCTTTTTCTCCTTATTCCGCCACCATTCACCCCCGCGATACGGTACAGGAAATCGGTGCAGGAAAGATCCTGCTTCAGCAGAGCATCAATGACATTGCATGCCTCGCCGGCAGACTGCCGCATGAGACCATCCGGTCCGAAAAGCTGCGACAACGATTGTAATTATCCTTACAAACGGGTGTCACATAGAAGCCGGCAAGAATGCCTGCCATTGTGTTATTCGGTATACTACCTGCCACCTTAATGTTTAGCGTGATGTGGTAGATGAAAGGCATGGTTGTCTTTGCGTGGTCGCCGTAGAGCCAAAATATCGCCGTCGTTTACTCGGGTAGGCAAAAAAACAGGCGCCGTCCATCGCCAATACCGAGAACCTGCTCAGAGAATTCCTTAACCTCGAAAGCCTCGAAAGCGATTGAAGAGCATCACCCTGAGAAGCATCTCTTTTGCCCCCATCCATGCGTATCACCAACCCTTCTGATTCCGCCTATATTGGTCGTTTTGCCCCATCCCCTACGGGACCGATGCATTTTGGATCTCTCGTCACTGCAGTAGGAAGCTACCTGGAGGCAAGATCGCGTCATGGCAAGTGGTTGCTCAGGATGGAAAATCTGGACACCGCCCGTGAAGCTCCGGGTGTAGCGGAAGAAATATTGCGCGTGATTGAAGCGCTGGGCATGGAATGGGATGGCAAGCCGATGTATCAGAATCTGCGGGTTTCGGAGTATCGGGCCGCACTCCATGTGCTTGAAAACCGCGGCCTGGTCTACTCTTGTTCCTGCAGCCGCAAGGAAATTGCTGATTCCAGCATCAGGGGAATCGAGGGACCGGTCTATCCCGGCACTTGCCGTACCGGTTCTGGTAAAGGACAAACCGGCGCCCGACGCTTGAGAACGGATGACAGACCGATCGAATTTACCGATGCGTTGCACGGCGGCATGCAACAACGGCTCGAAAGCGATATTGGCGACTTCGTATTGTGTCGTGCTGATGGGGTCTTTGCATACCAATTGGCGGTCGTGGTGGACGATGCCGCACAGGGGGTTACGCACGTAGTGCGTGGAGAGGATTTGCTGAATTCCACTCCCCGTCAGATCTATCTCCAGAGATTACTGGGCTATCCCACGCCGCTTTATTTACATCTTCCCGTTGTCACCAATACCCGGGGAGAAAAGCTCAGCAAGCAAACCGGTGCTCCGCCGCTTGATGCTTCTCGCCCGATACCCCAACTGATGATGGCATTGCGCTTCCTGGGTCAAATGCCACCGGCGGAACTGATCAGGGCAAATGTAAAAACGTTATGGGAATGGGCGACAGACAACTGGAAACCGGCAGCCATCACCCTGCAGATGAGCAGCGGCCATGAGGTTGAAGGGCGTTCCTGAGCCCGGATAAAAATGGAAATGCTGCGCATCCTGCGCGAGGCCCGTACGGTTGACAATGAAGATCGATTCGAGGATGAGCTCCAGAAGAGTGCAGTAAGCTGGAAATCGAATCTTTTCCCGTATTTTAGAAGGAGATATAGTGGCTTTTCTGCCGTTTTACATCCCCAGGCACAAGCAGCTTAGAATTCTTATTATCGGTGCGGGATATGCAGGAATATCTGCCTTGGTGACAATTTTCCGGTATATGCCTCGGGCGCTTGTCACCATCATCGACCCCCGGCCGCATCATTTAAAGATCACTCACCTGCACGAAACCTTCAGGTATCCGCTTGAAGATTTCCGGATACCGTTTTCCGTGCTGGAAAATCGATATGGTTGCCGCCATGTTTGCGCCGAGTTGGAGTGGCGGACGGATACGTTCCTGCAATGGCAGAACGACAAATCGATTTTTGTTGACGGTGAAATCCTGAAGTTCGACTATGCGCTGGTAGCGTCCGGTTTCAGTGCTGCGCCAATCCCCAAATCTGCAAACGTGGCGGACTTGCACGACTTCATGGATATCGCGGGATCCAGCCTATGGGACACGCGGCTTGATCATGATAATAATCGCATCGAAGAGGGGCCCATCTCCGTGATTGGGGGTGGGGCAACAGGTATTCAATTCCTCTTTGAGATTGCACATTTTCTCAAGCGCCGGAAAAGTCAGCGAACCCTGCGCTTGATTCATGGCGATACCCGAACGCTCAGCCAATTTCCGACAGGTTTTTCAACCTATGCCCAGGACCGGATGTCCGAAATGAATATCGATTTCTACCCGGGCACGCTCTATCGTGAGCAGCAAAGGGATCAAATCCTCCTGGAAGAAATGGAAGGTGGCCGGCAATATGCGCTACCCTCCGCGTTCTCATTTCTCTTCGTCGGTAAAGCTCCCTCTCCTTTGATTCGCACGAATGCATTTGGTCAAGTCCTGTTTGGACAAAAACCATTACAAAATATCTTTGCGGCGGGAGATTGCTCGAACTTCCAGGCTTTTGGTTCGAATACCTGCACGGCCCAATCCGCCGTGCGCAAGGGAATACTTGCAGCTCGAAATATGTTGCGTCATTCGGGCACGCTGAAACTGCTTGAACCCTATCTGCACCGTGACCTGGGTTATGTCGTCAGCTTGGGCCCGGAGGATGCGGTGGGATGGTTGGCATCCGAAGGTAACGTCGTTACAGGCATGCCGGCGCTGGTGATAAAAGAAGTAGTGGAGGCACAATACGATCTATTGCTGGAAGGAATCAATTCTTACCTGCTATGATCAGAACCGCGTGGCCGGACCTCAAATGTCTTCAAGGATAATGCGGTCGCTACACGGCTAGCCATTCAGTTCCGCTTGAGGATGGATGAAACGACCATCCCCTTCCGCACCCACCTCTCGATGACGTACTCGTAAAAAGCCTGGTTTCGCCTGGTCTCGCAAATTCGGGCCAGCATCTTCCCCTTATCGGTTAAGAGCACATGTCCAAGATCCAGTTGATTGTTTGAATCACCGGAGAATTGTATTTTAGTTGGCTGCCCGAAATAAAATAAACGGGTATGCTTGCCCAGCTTTTTCTTTACGTATCCCGCAGCCGCGAGAGATATCAGACCAGCCGCGTCCAAATGCTTCAGTAACGGCAGGTCGATACCCTGCTCACTGTACACTTCAGGCTTCAGGTCATAAATCAGGGGCAGAGGGTCTCCCTGAACCCAAATAAACTGGCAGAGCGGCGTAAAAAGCGATATGTCTTTGTCGTCAACATATACGCCAGTCTCTTTATCGAGGAGCATTTAGAACGCGATTATGTGAGGCGTTAGATCAGACAGACATCCGATCACGATATGTGTGCAAATATCCGCGATAGGGAATTTGAAGTGCTATTTGATTTTTATGCCGCGGCGGATGATTTCCTGATCCAACTCACCAAGGAAACTGATATTTTTCTTCAATTGCTTGTCCCCCTTGTACCAGGAAAAACAGGCAAGCACACCGAGCAAAACCAGGACGACGCTTGCGGGACTCAGGCCGCCAAAAAACATATCCATTAATCCGGTGAGAAAAGCAAACGCCCCGGTAAATCCTGTCCAGTTCAAGAATTTATTTCCCCATGTGGGCGCCTGACGCTGGCGGCGCCAGTCATCAAGCTTTTCATGCACTGAAATAATTTCTTCGTTTGTCCAGTCCGTCAAGTCCATCAAAAAGGTTCTCCCGATCAAGTTTATTTATTCTAACGATGCTTCGGAACCAAGTCTATGCCCAGGAAGAAGACTGAACCAGATACAAACAGGTGTGAACTGATATGCTGACTTGCCATCCCGCACCATGCCCGGTATTGATTATTTTATGAGCGGCATGGCGAAGCTCAATGAAAAAAGCCGGGTATCCCCGGCTTTTTCCTGCTTCATTTACAGATGCAATTGCAAGTACAATGGCAACGCTCAATCAGCGGCTTTCGCTGGCGCCGCCTCTGCAACTGGCTGGGGGCGATCCATCAACTCCACCAGCGCCATCGGCGCATTGTCGCCCTTACGAAACCCATATTTAAGAATGCGCACGTATCCGCCGCGGCGAGCCTGGTAGCGAGGTCCAAATTCGGAAAACAACTTTCCAACCATATCCCGATCCCGCAAACGGTCGAATGCGAGCCGTCTGTTGGCCAGGGAAGGTTTCTTGCCCAGGGTTATCACTGGCTCAATGATGCGGCGCAACTCCTTGGCCTTGGGCAGCGTGGTTTTAATAACCTCATGCCTCAAAAGCGAGTTGGTCATATTTCGCAACATGGCAAGGCGATGACTGCCGGTGCGATTCAGCTTCCGAAGTCCATTATGATGACGCATGGCTTGCTTCCTTTTTACTTTTATCAAGGTTGGCTGGAGGCCAACTTTCGAGTTTCATACCGAGCGTCAATCCGCGGGAGGCCAATACCTCCTTGATCTCGTTCAGCGACTTTCTCCCCAGATTGGGAGTCTTCAGCAGCTCGGTTTCCGTACGCTGGATCAAGTCGCCTATGTAATAGATGTTTTCAGCCTTGAGGCAATTGGCCGAACGAACGGTAAGCTCGAGATCATCGACGGGCCGAAGAAGAACCGGATCCACTTGAGGCAATTTAGGCTGTTCCACAGGCAATGGCGTGCCCTTGAGATCGGCAAATACGGAGAGTTGTTCCACCAGGACTTTTGCCGCGTACCGAATTGCCTCTTCCGGATCCACGACACCGTTGGTTTCAATATCCATCACAAGCTTATCCAGATCCGTGCGTTGCTCCACCCGTGCGCTTTCCACCGCATAGCTTACGCGCCGCACCGGGCTAAAGGACGCATCGAGCAGAATACTACCGATGGTGCGGCCTTCATTCCCTGGCTGCCGGACGGTTCCCGGTACATAGCCCCGGCCCAGTTCCACCTTTATTTGCATATCAAGCTTTCCACCCGCGGTGAGATGCGCAATGACGTGATCGGGATTAATTATCTCCACATCGTGGGAGGCTTCGATATCGCCGGCTGTAACCGTGCCCTCGCCCTTCTTCTTGAGGACCAGTACGGCTTCGCTCCTGTTATGCAACTTTAAAACGATACCCTTCAAGTTCAGCAGGATATCGACCACATCCTCCTGCACGCCGTCCAGGGCAGAGTACTCATGCACCACCCCGCCGATTTGAACTTCGGTTGGCGCAAATCCCGGCATTGAGGAAAGCAGAATACGGCGCAATGCATTTCCCAACGTATGCCCATAACCACGCTCGAATGGTTCCATCGTAATTTTTGCATGCAACGGGGAAACATTCTGAACGTCAATAATGCGCGGCGTAAGAAAAGTGTTACTTGGCATAACCTGATCCTTTTGCGGAAAGCTCGGTGATTGATTACTTCGAGTACAGTTCTATTACTAGCGATTCATTGATGCTTGCCGGCAATTCCGAACGCTCGGGTTTCGCCTTGAAAGTTCCCTTCATCGCTTTGACATCCATCTCTATCCACTCAGGAAAAGTGCGATGTTCCGCAGCTTCCACCGCAGCCTTGATCCGCAGGTGATTTTTCGCCTTCTCCGCAACCTCTATCACGTCACCCGGCTTTACCTGGTACGAGGGAATATTAACCCTGCGCCCATTCACCAGCACTCCGTTGTGCCGCACGATCTGCCGGGCCTCCGATCGGGACGCCCCGAAACCCATCCGATAGGAGACGGAATCAAGACGGCATTCCAGCAACTGAAGCAAATTCTCACCGGTGATGCCCCGCTGCTGGTCGGCCAGCTCATAGTTGTTGCGAAACTGGCGCTCCAATATTCCATATATGCGGCGCAGCTTCTGTTTTTCCCGCAACTGTACGCCATAATCGGATAATCGCCCGCTTTTCTGGCCATGCTGGCCCGGGGCATAGCTCCTGCGCTCGATTGCGCACTTTTCAGTGAAGCATTTCTCGCCTTTCAGAAACAACTTTTCCCCTTCGCGGCGACACTGACGGCACTTGGGATCTAGATTTCTAGCCACGGCAACTCCTTAAATGCGACGTTTCTTCGGAGGCCGGCAACCGTTGTGCGGAACCGGAGTCACATCCGAAATACTGGTAATTTTGAACCCGGCGGCATTCAATGCGCGCACCGCCGACTCTCGCCCGGGTCCGGGACCTTTGATGCGCACCTCCAGGTTTTTTACCCCGCACTCCTGTGCAACTCTGCTTGCCTGCTCCGCCGCAACCTGAGCGGCAAAGGGCGTGCTCTTGCGCGATCCCTTGAAGCCTGCTCCGCCCGAAGTAGCCCAGGACAATGCGTTTCCCTGCCGATCCGTAATGGTGACGATCGTGTTGTTGAACGAAGCATGGACATGGGCAATTCCCTCCGCCACGTTCTTCTTGACTTTCTTGCGTACCCGCGTTGATGCTTTTACCATGTAATGATTCCCTTATTCTGGCGCTCGATTGATGGTCAAATTAGCGTGTTGCCTTTGCGCTGGAAGAACGAACCGCCTTGCGGGGACCCTTGCGTGTCCGGGCGTTGGTACGCGTACGCTGCCCCCGCACGGGCAAACCGCGACGATGGCGCAGGCCGCGATAGCAGCCGAGATCCATGAGGCGTTTTATGTTCATCGACACTTCTCTTCGCAAATCGCCTTCCACCACGAACTTGGCCACGTGATCGCGTAATTTGTCCATCTGTGCATCGGTGACATCTTTTATCTTGGTCGCGGTTCCTATGCCCGCAGCTGCGCATATTTCACGTGCTCTAGTGCGACCGATGCCATATATCGAAGTCAATGCGATCTCGGCATGCTGATGATTGGGAATATTTACTCCAGCGATACGGGCCATACGTTATTCCTGCAGAATGTTGTAGTAAGACTTCTCCGATCTTCGCAGCGCTTTCAGCCCTGCCGCTGCTTATGCCGCGGATCCGTGCAAATAACGCGCACGATGCGATTCCGCCGGATGATTTTACAATGGCGGCATATTTTTTTTACTGATGCCAGTACTTTCATGCTCAGACCCTCTCTTCCTATTTGGCGCGAAACGTGATACGCGCTCTGCTCAAGTCATATGGCGTCAAGTCCACCGTAACCTTGTCGCCAGGCAAAATCCGGATGTAATGCATGCGCATCTTGCCGGAAATATGCCCTAATACTACATGTCCATTTTCCAGTTTGACCCGGAACGTAGCGTTGGGCAACGTTTCCAGGATCTCTCCTTGCATCTGTATTGTTTCTTCCTTTGCCATCCCGTCCCTATAGGCTATCGCGCGGGTAATCCGCCGCCGCCTTTGAAATTCGTCTTCTTCAACAGGCTTTCATATTGGTGGGACATGATATAGGCCTGCACCTGCGCCATGAAGTCCATTGTGACCACCACGATGATCAGCAGAGACGTGCCGCCAAAATAAAATGGAACATTCCATTTCAAAATCAGGAATTCGGGCAGCAAGCATACAAGCGTCACATAAATCGCGCCAGCCAGGGTCAACCTCAACATGATGCGCTCGATATACCGGGCTGTCTGGTCGCCGGGCCGTATGCCCGGTATGAAAGCGCCGCTTTTCTTCAAGTTTTCAGCCGTTTCTTTCGGATTGAATACCAGAGCCGTATAAAAGAAACAGAAAAATATAATCATGGCGGCATACAAAATCACATAGATCGGCTGCCCTGGTGATAATGCACCGCTTATTTCCTTAAGCCAGCTCATGGATTCGCCGCCGGCAAACCATCCCGCTAACGTCGCTGGAAATAATATGATGCTGGAAGCAAAAATGGGCGGAATGACTCCCGCCATATTGAGCTTCAATGGGAGATGAGAACTCTGGCCCCCATACACCTTCCGCCCGACCTGCCGTTTCGCATAATTCACGAGTATCTTGCGCTGACCGCGTTCCACGAAAACCACGAAAGCGGTTACCAGCGTTGCAGCGATAAAAATTCCCAAGGCGACAAGGAAATGCATCGCGCCTGTCCTGACCAGTTCGAGCGTTCCGCCAATGGCGCTTGGCAACCCGGCTGCAATGCCGGCGAAAATGATCAGGGATATGCCATTGCCGATTCCGCGCTCCGTTATCTGCTCTCCCAGCCACATCAGGAATATCGTGCCGGTGACCAGGGTGATCACCGTGGTCAACAGGAACATGGGGCCGGGCTCGATCACCAGGCCAGCCTGGGACTGCAGCGCAATGGATATGCCATAACCCTGAACAAGCGCCAGGCCCAACGTTCCATACCGGGTATATTGGGTAATTTTTCTACGACCCGATTCCCCTTCCTTTTTCAAGGCTTCGAGATAAGGAAAGGCTACCGTTCCCAATTGCATGATGATCGACGCCGAGATATACGGCATGATACCGAGCGCGAAAATTGAGAAACGGGAGAGAGCGCCACCTGAAAACATGTTGAACATTCCCAGGATGCCCCCTTGCTGGGACTCAAACAAATCCTTCAGCACGACGGGATCAATGCCGGGAACAGGAACATGCGCGCCGATCCGGTAAACGATCAGCGCGAAGAGCAGAAACCAGAGGCGGCGCTTCAAGTCGCCGAGCTTTCCGGAGAGCCCCCGAAAGGAATCGCTAGCGGCCAATGTCTATCCCAATTAATTTATTCAACGCTTCCACCCGCGGCTTCTATAGCCATCTTTGCACCTTTGGTAACGGCGATGCCCTTGAGCCTTACTGCCCGCTCGATATTCCCGGAAAGTATCACCTTGGCTGCCAGGACGGAATCGGGAATAATTCCGGCCTGCTTCAGCACGAGAATATCGATGTCATTACCATCCATTTTTCCCAGGGCAGATAATCTTATTTCCGCGACATTTTTACTACCACGCGAAATAAAACCCCGTTTCGGCAGACGCCGCTGCATAGGCATCTGCCCGCCTTCGAATCCTACTTTATGAAACCCGCCTGCTCGCGATTTCTGTCCCTTATGACCACGCCCCGCGGTTTTACCCAGGCCCGAGCCTATCCCACGCCCCACGCGTCGGCGGGCATGCTTTGCTCCGGTAGCCGGTTTGATGGAATTTAGCCGCATCTATGCCTCACTCTTGACGAGGTAATAAACGTTGTTGATCATACCGCGTACCGCCGGTGTATCTTCCAGTTCGACGCTGCTGTTGATTCTATTCAACCCCAACCCGCGCACAGTGGCGCGATGAGAACGCTTGGTGCCAATCAGGCTCCTGACCAGCGTTATCTTTATTTTTTTCCGGCTCTCCGTCATTTGGACAACCCCATGATCTCTTCCACGCTCTTACCCCGTTTGGCGGCAATTTCCGCCGGCGTATTCATTCCTTGCAGACCTTGCAGCGTAGCACGCACGACATTGTAGGGGTTGGTTGAGCCAATACATTTAGCCAGGATGTTATGTATGCCCATGACCTCGAATATTGCCCGCATCGGGCCACCCGCTATGATGCCCGTTCCTTCGGAAGCGGGTTGCATATATACGGTGGCGGCCCCATGCCTGCCGATAACCGGGTGATGAAGCGTTCCATTCTTGAGGCTCACCTTGATCATCTTGCGACGCGCCTCATCCATCGCCTTCTGCACCGCCACAGGCACTTCACGCGACTTGCCCTTGCCCATTCCAACGCTGCCGTCCCCGTTTCCAACCACGGTCAATGCCGCGAAACCCAGAATGCGTCCACCCTTCACCACTTTAGTGACTCGATTGATCGCCACCATCTTTTCCTTGAGCCCATCGCCGCGATCGTCTCCGGCTGGAATCTTTCCCTGCAT
The DNA here is from genome assembly GCA_035547595.1 of Nitrosospira sp. GTDB lineage: Bacteria > Pseudomonadota > Gammaproteobacteria > Burkholderiales > Nitrosomonadaceae > Nitrosospira. Next base: position 689 of record DASZUL010000066.1, on the reverse strand, counting down.
CCGCCCCTGCATCTTAGCCATTAGTTAGTCCTCACTCAGAATTTGAGGCCGTATTCACGCGCCGCATCGGCCAAGGCCTTCACGCGCCCGTGGTACTTGAAACCTGAACGGTCGAATGCAACGGTTTCGATACCTAGCCCTTTCGCTTTTTCGGCGACACGTTTGCCCACGGCCGCAGCGGCTCCTATCGTGCCGCCATTCGGGATTTCCTTTCTTACATCCGGCTCCAGAGTGGATGCGCTGGCCAATACCCTGCCGGCAGCGCCGTCTATGAGCTGAGCATATATATTGCAGTTGCTGCGGTGTACGGCCAAACGAATCATTTTCAATTCGGCGATCTTGGCGCGGGTTTGGCGGGCCCGGCGCAACCGGGATTCTGTCGGATTCGGCATATGTATCCTGATTATTTCTTCTTGGTTTCTTTCATGACTATTACTTCGTCGGCATACCGTACACCCTTGCCCTTGTACGGTTCCGGAATACGGTAGGCACGCACCTCGGCGGCAACCTGGCCAACCCGCTGCTTGTCTATGCCTTTTATGATGACTTCCGTCTGTGTCGGAGTTTCAACCCTTATTCCCTCGGGCATTTTATGTGCGACCGGATGGGAAAATCCCAGCGTCAAATTCAGCACATCGCCGGCCGCCTGGGCGCGATATCCCACTCCTACCAATGTCAGTTTTTTCTCG
>DASZUL010000065.1:0-73269 GCA_035547595.1 Nitrosospira sp. | reverse complement strand
ACAAATTTCTCACAATTAACAAAATATTCACAATATTTTCACGTAAACTTCACATATACCGTGATACGTTCGCGAACATAATACCATTTCTATTGTAGTGTCTTTGCCCGAGGGGAAGGGGATCGTAATATGGGGTGCATGCAAGAATGCAGGAGCCTTATGACATTTGCCCTCGCAAGCAGCCTGATCGTTGCGGCAACCAACGCATCCGCCGATACCGATGACAACGGTGTAATGAAGCTGCTGAGGGATAGCGGAATAAGAATAGGGGGATGGATCAATGGCGGGGCAACTTTCAATCCCAGCCAGAGCAGCGGTTTTAACGGGCCGGTTACATTCGCTGATCGTGCTAACCGTGCACAGCTAAACCAGTTCAATATATTTGTGCAGCGTGCAGTAGTGGCGGAAGGCAGTGCCTGGGATATCGGGGGACGAGTCGATTTCATGTTCGGTTCGGATGCCATTTTTACCCAGACCTACGGTGTCCCTTCCTTTGATGTGAATTCCGGCCAGCCTTTGGCGAGAAGCAATTGGGACCTCGACCTGTGCTGCGCTTCAACCCGGTATTATGGCATTGCGTTTCCGCAGGCTTACGCGGAGGCTTATGTTCCTGTTGGTAATGGCCTGAATGTCAAGGTGGGCCATTTTTACACTCCTATCGGGTACGAGTCGGTCCCCGCGCCGGACAATTTCTTCTATACCCATGCCTACACCATGCAATATGGCGAGCCCTTTACCCATACCGGTGTATTGGGTAATTACAAGATCGACAAGAACTGGTCTTTCGTAGGAGCGACTACCACGGGTAGCGCGACGGGTGGCTGGGATGGCGGCTTCGACAAGCAACTGGGCAACTGGGGGGGGATCGCCGGTATAACCTGGACGAGCGACGATATGGGAAGTTCCATCAATCTCAGTGGCACCTATAGCGAAACTTCCACGCGTAGCACCGAGCCTTGGGGAATGTACAGCCTAGTCATGAAGCACCGGGTTACGCCGAAGACTTTTTTTGTATTCCAGCATGACCATGGCTATGCTGGCGGAGTCTTGCTGAATGGCATCAATAAAAATGCTCAATGGTATGGCATCAACACGCATTTATACTATGACTTAACGCCCGAATTATCTATAGGCATGCGTGCCGAATGGTTTCGGGACCAAGATGGCTTCCGCGTTTTTTCACCCGGGCGCGTTGCGGCAGCTACCAACAACCGGGGATTCAGTTACGCGCTGGGATCAGGACAGCTCGGCAATAGCACTGCGGTTCCTGCGGATTATTATGAGGTCACCGTGGGCATGAACTGGAAAGCGGCAAAGACGCTCAAGCTGGACTGGAAACACGTACGGCAGTTTAACGTTCGTCCCAACGTGCGGTACGACAACGTCGAGGCAATGCATGGCGATACCTATCGGCCTTTTGGTGGACACAAGGACCAGGTTGTGTTGTCGCTCGATTTCATGTTGCCATTTTAGGTTGAGTTAACCCGCGCCTTTAATTTTGCGCAACAGATCATTCAACTCTGCCGCAGAGCTTCAACACCATTCCGATATGAGGAATTCCAGCTTCCATGAATTCCTCTCCCCTGATTTCGAAGCCGAGTTTGCGGTAAAACTCGCTGGCTTGCAGCTGTGCGTGTAAGGTAACCTGCTGCAGATGCTGTTTCTTCGCTTCTTCCAGCAGGCGCAGGAGAAGCGCTCTCCCTACGCCCTTGCCGCGCCATGCCTTGAGTACCGCCATGCGGCCGATCGTTCCGTCCGCTAACAACCTTGCGGTGCCGATAGCGTTTTCAGTCGCATCCGTTGCGAGCACATGAATGCAATGCTCGTCCAATTTATCCCACTCCAGCTCGGGAGGTACGTGTTGCTCATGGATAAATACGGTTTCACGTACCGCTCGTAATGCCGGACCATCTTCTTGCCACCTGGCAATTCGCAATTTCCACTGAGACATCAAGGAAGTGCTGATTCCCTTAATCAAAAGGATGCCGGAGTACGATCGTTTCTTCCCTGTCAGGCCCGGTGGATATCATATCTACCGGTACCTCGCATACCTCTTCCATACGCCTCAGGTAATTTTGTGCGGCCTGAGGCAGCTGCTTGAGGTCCTTTACCCCCACGGTACTGCCTGTCCATCCAGGTATTTCCTCGTAAATAGGTTCGCAGCCAGCCAGCTCTTCCGCGCCAAATGGGAGAATGCTGCTGCGTTTCTCCTCCTGGTTATGGTCCATCGATCGATAACCTATACCTAGCCTCAATGTTTCCACTCCATCCAGCACATCCAGCTTGGTGATGCAAAGGCCGGAGACACCATTGATCTGGATGGATCGTTTCAAAGCCGCCGCATCAAACCATCCACAGCGCCGCGGGCGTCCGGTGGTGGAGCCAAATTCATTCCCTCTCTTTGCAAGATGCCTTCCCACGTCATTGTCCAGCTCGGTGGGGAAGGGACCTGCCCCCACGCGGGTGGTATAAGCTTTTGTGATGCCAAGCACGTAATGCAGCATCTGGGGGCCTATGCCACTGCCGGTCGTTGCCGCGCCGGCAATACAGTTGCTCGAGGTAACGAATGGATAGGTTCCATGGTCTATGTCCAGCAGCGTACCTTGGGCGCCCTCGAATAGCAGGTTGGTACCGTTCCTGTTTGCCTCGAAAAGCAGGCGCGGTACATCGGTGACCATAGGCTTGATACGCTCGGCTAATGACAACGTGCTGTCCATGGTCTCCTGGAAGTCCACCGTGGGTGCATGAAAGTAATTTTTCAGCACAAAGTTATGGTAATCCAGGATTTCTCCCAGCTTGGCCGCAAACCGGTCGCGATGAAACAAATCCTGCAGCCGGACGGCCCGCCGGGCTACCTTATCCTCATATGCCGGACCGATGCCCCGGCCGGTCGTGCCGATTTTTTCCGTTCCCCTGGCTGTTTCACGTGCATTGTCGAGCGCTACATGGCAAGGAAGAATAAGGGGACAGGCTTCGCTTATGCTCAGCCGGCGGCGCACATCGACTCCTGCCTGCTCAAGCATGCCGACCTCGTCCAGCAAAGCCTGAGGAGAAACAACTACGCCGTTTCCGATATAACACGCGACATCGGCACGCAGAATCCCGGAAGGAATGAGATGCAGCACCGTCTGCTTGCCACCGATAACCAGAGTGTGCCCAGCGTTATGGCCGCCTTGGAAACGTACTACCCCCCCGGCATGATCTGTCAGCCAGTCAACGATCTTACCCTTGCCTTCGTCGCCCCATTGGGTTCCGACGACCACCACATTTTTAGCCATATCTGTCAGTTCAAAAATAGATCAGTGCTGCTCCGGAAAACAATACCGGAAAAGACTTTTTGCGGAACAACTCTCCCGCCAATCTTCATCGGTCATTAAATGCGGCTTGTTACCCATTCTCCATCTTGCAATACCAGCCTTCTGTCACAGTTGAACATTTCTGGCGTTTGCTCATGGCCCGGCAACTCGACTATCACTACGTTTCCCTCATTCCGAAGCTGCTCGATTTTTCCTTCCAGCGCGGTGTTTCCGGCGGGATAAGGTGCCAGAATACCTTTATGACAAAAATCACGCTGAACCAGCCCCGATAATTCCCGAAGATCCATGCTGAAGCCGGTTGCCGGCCGCGCCCTTCCAAACGCTTTACCGACCTCGTCATAACGCCCGCCCAGGGCGATGGCATTCGGGCAATTGCAAGTATATGCGGCAAAAACGAGACCACTGTGATAGTGGTAGCCGCGCAAATCGGAAAGATCAAAAGCAAGTGTATCCACGGTCGCTCTCAATTCGGAACCCACCAATTGCAGTTCGTCGAGCGCCTTGATGATATCGGGGTAGGGGGGAAGCGTCTCCTTTGCGAGTTCGAGTATTTTCTCATCGCCGTAGAGATCGGGTAAAAGCAGCAGCCCTTGCCGCACCTGCATGTCGATATCATCCAAATGGGCACAAAGCTTCCTTAGCGTATGGTGATCTTTTGCCTGCAACGCGCGAAATAGCTCTGCCTCCGATTCGGCCGGTATACCCGCTCCCTTGACCAAGCCCCGGAATACCGCCACATGGCCGAGATCGAGATGAATTTTACCCACGCCGGCAATAGCCAGAGACTTCAGCATGAGCCGCTGGATTTCCATATCGCTCTCAAGGCCGCTATGACCGTAAAGTTCCGCTCCGATTTGCAGTGGCTCCCGTGTTCGAGTCAATCCCGAAGGCATGCTGTGGAGTACGCTTCCCGCGTAGCAAAGACGGGTTACACCCTTACGGTTAAGCAGGTGTGCATCGATGCGTGCCGCCTGGGGGGTCATGTCGGCGCGAAGCCCCATCATGCGGCCGCTCAATTGATCCACGACCTTGAACATTTGCAAATCGCTGTCGCCTCCGCTCCCGGTGAGCAACGATTCGACAAATTCCAGAAGCGGCGGACCCACCAGTTCGTAACCATGAACCAACAGGCAGTCCAGGACGCGGCGACGCATGTGCTCGATATGCAGCGCCTCGGCGGGGAGGATATCCTCTATGTATTCGGGAAGGATCCACTCACGCATATCGGGGTGTTTTGACTAAATCTGAGGGAAATGCGCGAGAATGGGCTACTTGACGAGGTAAAGCAGCAACAATCCTGCGAGCATGGAGGTCAGGCCAATGAAGCGTATGTGATTGTCGCCAATTTCAGTCAGTTTTTGGAAGGTTTCACGCCATACGCCGGGCATCAGGAATGGAAGGAGTCCTTCCAATACGAGCATGAGTGCAAATGCCATGAAAAAAATATCCCACATCAGATTCAATCTCGGCAGGCACCCAGCTTTGTTATTTTTCTATGCAAGTTCTTCCCGCGTTGAAGCGAGAGGCCGAACCAGCCGGCCTCCGCTCCTATGGTCTATTTCGATCCCCGGCCCGGGTTCTTCATATATTTGAAAAATTCCGAGTTGGGTTCGAGAACCATCATGTCGCTCTTGTTCTTGAAACTCTGCTTGTAGGCTTCCATGCTGCGGTAAAATGCATAGAATTCCGGATTAGGCTGAAAAGCGCTGGCATAGATCGCCGAAGCCTTGGCATCGCCTTCACCCTTTATTTCCTGTGCTTGCCTATAGGCTTCCGCCAGCACAACTTCACGTTGCCGGTCCGCATCGGCTCGAATCTTTTCGGACTCCGCCGCGCCCGTGGAGCGTAGCTCATTCGCCACGCGTTTGCGCTCGGCCTCCATGCGGCGGTAAACCGACTCGCTTACTTCCTGCGGCAGATCCACCCGTTTCAGCCGTACATCCACCACCTCCACGCCGATCTTGCGTGCATCCGCATCCGCTTTCTGGCGCATGATCTCCATTATCTTGTCGCGCTCGCCAGACACGACGTCATGCACCGTGCGATTACCAAACTCATCCCTCAGGCTGGAATTCACCGTCTGGGAAAGGCGCGTCTGCGCCAGCATCTCATCCCCGCGCACGCTGATGTAATATTGCTTCACATCGACAATGCGCCATTTCACGAAAAGATCCACCAGCACATTCTTTTTTTCCGAAGTGATGAATCGCTCCGGCTCGGCGGTATCCATCGTCAGGATGCGGGAATCAAAATAGCGCACGTTCTGCGCCAGGGGGATCTTGAAATACAGGCCAGGTGAGGTTTTTACATCGACGACCTCGCCGAGCTGAAACAGGATAGCCTGTTGCCGCTGATCTACGATATAGAGGGATGAGGTCGCGATGAGAAATATCGCGACGAGAGCGACGAGTATCCCTGAGGTATAGTTTTTCACTTATCTGGTCTCCCGTTCACGGCCCCTGAATGCCTCTCGCGTGCGAGCCGCAGTGTCGGGCGGGGACTCCTGTGGGGGCGCGGTCGGCATATCGAGCGTCTGTGCGGACGAGGATGAGGGTCCGCTCATCTGTATCAGCTTGTCCAGCGGCAGGTAGAGTAAGTTGCTTCCGCTTTTCTGGTCCACAACGATCTTGCTGGTATTCGAAAATATCTGTTGCATCATGTCGAGATAGAGCCGGTCCCGCGTTACGCCGGGAGCCTTGTTATACTCGACAAGAACCTGCTTGAAGCGGCTGGCATCACCCTCGGAGCTGGCTACTACCCTTTGTTTGTAACCTTCCGCCTCTTCCAGCAGGCGAGCCGCGTTACCCTTGGCCTTGGGGATCACGTCGTTGGCATAGGCTTGCCCCTCGTTTTTCTGCCGTTCCCTATCCTGCCCCGCTTTGACTGCATCATCGAATGCCGCTTGAACCTGCTCCGGGGGCTGGGCATTTTGCATGGTTACCTTGCTGATGGCGATGCCGATCTTGTAGCGGTCGAGTATATCCTGCATGAGTTGAGTCGCCTTCGCCGCTACCTGCTCGCGCCCTTCATAGAGCACGAAATCCATTTTGCTTTTACCTATGATTTCGCGTATGGCTGTCTCGGCTGCCTGAAGGACGGCGTTTTCCGGCTCCCGGTTGGTGAACAGGAATTCTTCCGGGTTCTTGAGGATATATTGCACGGCAAACTGGATATCGATGATGTTTTCATCGTCGGTCAGCATCAGCGATTCCTTCAGTACCTTGCTTCTCACATTATTGCGATAGCCTATTTCCACCGTGCGCACTTGGCTGACATTGACGGTTTCCACTACTTCCACCGGATATGGCAGATGCCAGCGCAGCCCTGCCTGGGTGGTTTCCACATATTTTCCGAAACGGAGGACGATCCCCCGCTGGCCTTCGTTCACGATGTAAAATCCGCTCGAAATCCACATCAGCAGAAGCAGGCCGGCAAGCAGCCCGATACTGCTTCCGTAACGCCTAGGGCTCCCGCTTTCAGGTCCATCCGGGCCACTCGGGCGGTTACCGCCAATCTTGCGTTTGAAAAGATTGTTGAGTTTCTTGTTGAAGTTGCGCCACAATTGATCCAGATCAGGTGGACCGGAATTACCTTTTTTTCTTCCCCACTGGGGATCGTTTAAGCCCATGATAATCCCATTTTCTGTTTATATAGACACAGCCATCAAGCGGCGCGGATCACGAAAGTGGCGCAAGGAAACCTCATAGATCATCATCAAGACAGAATAAGGAATCGTAGAGAGCCTGCTCAAGGCCAGGTCAGGAATATTCGCCAACTACTGCTGAATGGTCCTTGCGCTGTTTCATGGTTTCCGACAGTGCGACCTTGACAAGCTCCAGACCTTCGCCGGTTTTCGCGCTCAGCCGAATTTGTGCGATTCTACCATATTCATCCCGCCGATATCCCGCCCCTCCCGGCGATAAATTGCTGAGGTCGATCTTGTTAAACACCAGTATTTGCGGGATGTTATCAGCACCGATTTCCTTTAAAACCTTGTTTACTTCTTCAATCTGCTGTTCGCGGTCCGGATTTCCCGCATCGACCACATGCAGCAACACGTCGGCCTGCACGGTCTCCTCAAGGGTGGCGCGAAAGGCGGCAACCAGCGTATGGGGCAAATCACGGATGAAGCCTACCGTATCGGATATGACTATTGGGCCGTGGGCGGGGATGAATAACTTGCGGCTCGTGGCATCCAGTGTTGCGAATAGCTGATCGGCTACGTACGCCCGGGCACGGGTCAGGCTATTAAAGAGGGTTGATTTTCCCGCGTTGGTATAGCCGACGATGGAGACCGCCATGACATCCGCCCGCTGGCGGGAACGGCGCTGCAGTCCGCGCTGACGCTCGAACTTGGAAAGCTTCTCCTTGAGGAGTTTGACGCGTTTCCCCAGCAGCCTGCGGTCTGTCTCCAGCTGCGTCTCGCCCGGTCCCCTTAGACCGATACCGCCTTTTTGCCGTTCCAGGTGAGTCCATCCCCGCACCAGGCGCGTGGCGAGATGCTCGAGTTGCGCCAGTTCGACCTGCAACTTGCCTTCATGGCTTTTGGCGCGTTGAGCAAAAATATCCAGGATCAGGCTGGTGCGATCGATCACCCGGCATCCGAGGCGACGCTCCAGGTTTCGCTGCTGCGCGGGAGAAAGCTCATGATTGAAAATAACCAGTGACGCACCGGTATGCTCCAGTGTCGAGGCTATTTCATCGATCTTGCCGGTTCCAGCAAATAGCGCCGGGTCGGGCCGGATGCGCTTACCGTGGACAACGGCGGAAATTTCGAGCGCATCGCTGGAAGCCAGTTGCCGCAACTCGTTGAGACTTTCAGCATGCCCACTATTGCTGAAATCGAGATTGACCAGTACGGCGGAGTTCGCGCTGGCCAGATTACCAGTGGGGTGATCAAGCATCAGTTGTGCCAGGCACCTCGAATGGGATTGAGACGGCTCTCGCGGGAACCACGGTAGAGATCGCGTGCTTGTATACCATTTGCGTGACGGTATTCTTCAGCAGCACCACATACTGATCAAAGGAATCGATATGACCCTGAAGCTTGATGCCGTTGACAAGATAAATCGATACCGGAATATGCTCTTTCCTCAAAGTATTCAAAAACGGGTCTTGTAATAATTGCCCTTTTGCGCTCATAGATGGCTCCGTATTGTAATTATTCAAGAGATAACTCTACTTGATTTTCAAGAGTAAATCCATATTCTCGGACTTAGGAGACTTTGAACAAATTTCCCTTGGCGCGGCAGCAGTCTTGCGGGATGAATGCGCGAAAGGCGCAAGCTGATGCAGAGTTCAGGGGGAGTAAAAAATGCGATGGGTATTTTTAAGAGCAGGAGGGAAACCATCCGACCTTTTTTCCCTCCCCAATGCTTGATGGAGCGAATCGCACCACTCGGGAATAAACCTGCCCGGATTGCAAAATATGCAATCCGGGCAGGGTCAAACCCGCGGGCGCGGCCTGTTCACCTATTAGCTGAATGGCTTGGGCCTGGGTGTCTCGTTCACGGACGGTGGAAGAATCGGCAGCGTTATCTCAGGTTGTTTTCCTGTCAGCGTTTTTAGGAACGCGACGATTTTCGCATTCTCTTCCTTCGTGAACTTGCGTCCCAGCTGGAGACGTCCCATGATGTCCACCGCTTCCTCCAAGGTTGCCGCGGCGCCGTCGTGGAAATACGGATAGGTCAGCTCTACGTTTCTCAGTGTGGGCACCTTGAACATGAACCGGTCTGCGTCTTTCCCGGTGACCGCAAAACGGCCCTCTGCCTTGTTTGTCGTCTTGTATGGTTCGTGAATGCCGAATTTCTGATAGGAGCCCCCACCGACGGCTTGGCCATTATGGCAGCTTGTGCAGCCGCTTTCCTTGAATAATTTGTAGCCTTCGAGCTCGGTCTGGTTTATGGCTTGCTTATCGCCCTTCAGCCACTTATCGAAGCGGGAGTCCGGCGTGACGAGGGTTTCCTCGAAAGCAGCAATAGCGTCGGTTACCATGCCGATATTAATCTTATCATTATTGAACAATTGCTTGAAGCGAGTCCGATATTCCGGGATGGACTGCAGGACGCCCACCGCGAGTTCATGTGTAAAGCCCATTTCTCCCGGGTTGGCGATGGGGCCGCCCGCCTGCTCCTTCAGATCCTTGGCGCGGCCGTCCCAAAACTGGGCGAGATTCATGCTTGAGTTCAATACCGTGGGAGCATTGATCGGCCCCTGATGCCAGTTGTGTCCAACAGAGGTTTGTATGTTGTCGGTTCCCCCCATGCTCAGATTGTGGCATGAGTTGCACGATATAAAGCCAGACTTGGAAAGACGTGGATCAAAAAACAGCATCTTGCCGAGTTCCACCATCTTTGCATTCTTCGGTTGGGCGGCCGTGATGGGTTGAATCGGTTCTTCAGCAAACGCTGCGGCTGGAATGGCAACGGCTCCGATCGATAGCAGCGATACGATCAATGTTCGCATTATCATTGTTTATCTCCCAAAAACACGGCTGTAATGGCGCAGCCGATTACGCCTGATAACATCTGCATAAGGAAGCACTGATCTGAAAGAAGGTAAACGAGATATCCCCCCTTTGGCCGAGACCAACGAAAAGGCATCATCCGGTTCAGAGGTGCTCCCTGCCGCAGGAATCTGGTTTGGAATCATAGGGCCTACTTCAGGCGGAATGCGGCGAACGAACCCAACCAATCGCCCCATCCCGCATTTAGGCATGCTCATGGCAGCTTGCCAGCAATGGGAGTAGTTTTTGCCAGCCGATAGGCAACAAGAATTCCGGCACTGTTATTCTCCCTGCTTGGTAGGAGCTGCTGCAATCCGTTCTTTGTCAGTATGGGCAGTCTGGCCGTAGCCATTCCTGCCGAAGGGCGGGCGGTTGAGCAGGCGCGCCAATTCCGTGAGGGCCTGCTTGTAGACCTGGCGCTTGAACTCCACCACGGACTCCAGCTCTACCCAATACTGATTCCAGCGCCATGCATCGAATTCCGGCCGGACACTGGTCCGTAGCGATACGTCGCAGTCGCGCCCGAGCAACCGCAACAGATACCATATCTGCTTCTGGCCTTTGTAATTTCCTCGCCAGTCGCGCCTGATCCATTGATCGGGGACATCATAGCGCAACCAGTCGCGCGTGCGCCCGATAATTTCTACATGGTAGGGGTGTAAGCCGATCTCCTCCGTCAATTCCCGATACATTGCCTGTTCAGGACTTTCGCCGGGCTTGATGCCGCCTTGGGGAAATTGCCAGGAATCCTGTTTGATGCGCTTCCCCCAGAACACTTCGTTCTTCGAGTTCAGCAGGATGATGCCGACATTTGAGCGATACCCGCTACGGTCAATCATGCGAATCACCCATTCAATCGATCTTAATAAGCATAGGATAAATTCTTCCATATTTTATCCCAGATTGAAAGCTGACATGAGATTTTAGCGATGCGCGCGAGAGCCTTGCATCTGGCTGGGCTATTGCCCAAGACTGCCGGTCCCGAGCGGTTGTACATTGCGTAGCTGTACGGCCGTCGCCGTCCGAATAACGCCGAACGGTTCCGGGATTGTTTTGATCTGGGGCGCGACGGATTTATAGGCGATAATACGGTGGAAATACAAAGGCGCTGCCAAACCCCTTAGAAGGCGGTTTTCGCGCTGCCCTATGCGATCATCTTTTCAGGAAAACCCGCTACCGCATTCCGAAGCAGCGGAGCACCCACCAGTACAGGACCGTATCATGCTCGTATCAAAGTTCTTTATCTCCACGCTCAAGGAAGCGCCTGCCGAAGCGGAACTGGTCAGCCACAAGCTGATGCTGCGTGCGGGACTTATCAGACGGCTCGGCAGCGGGCTCTATACCTGGATGCCCCTGGGCTTGAAAATCCTGCGAAAGGTGGAAAACATCATCAGAGAGGAGATGGACCGGAGCGGAGCCGCCGAGCTTCTGATGCCCGCCGTCCAACCCGCGGAACTGTGGCAGGAAAGCGGCCGCTGGGATATGTTTGGCCCGCAGATGCTGAAGATCAAGGATAGGCATGACCGCGATTTCTGTTTCGGCCCCACGCATGAAGAAGTCATAACGGATATCGCTCGCAGGGAAATAAAGAGTTACCGCCAGTTGCCCCAGACTTTTTACCAGATACAAACCAAATTCCGCGATGAGATCCGGCCTCGTTTCGGCGTCATGCGCGCACGCGAGTTCATCATGAAGGACGCTTACTCGTTCCATGCCGATATTTCCAGCCTGGAAGAAACATACCTGGAAATGCATCGTGCCTATAGCCAGGTATTTACCCGCCTGGGACTGAGGTTTCGAGCGGTCACTGCCGATACCGGAGCGATAGGCGGAACCGGTTCCCACGAGTTCCACGTGCTGGCGGAATCGGGGGAAGATGCGATCGCCTTCTGCCCCGGTTCGGACTACGCTGCCAATATCGAGATGGCCGAGGCGCAACCGCCTGCGGAGGCAAGAGGTATGGCGGACGGCATGATGGAAAAGGTGGCGACGCCGGACGCCAGGACTTGCGAAGAGGTTGCGGACTTCCTCCGGGTTCCGGTAGAGAAGACCGTCAAGACCCTGGCCGTGATTGCGGGTGGACAAATGATTCTGTTGCTGTTGCGGGGCGATCATCATCTGAACGAAACGAAAGCCCGCAAGATTTCGTTCCTTTCCGATTTCCGGTTGGCGAACGAACAGGAAATCCTCGCCAGTTTCGGCTGTGTCCCGGGATACATCGGTCCCGTAGGATTGCACTTTCCTCTCATAGCGGACCGCAGCGTGGCGTTGATGGATAATTTCGTATGCGGTGCGAATGAAGAAGGCTATCACCTCATCAACGTGAATTTCGGTCGGGATGTAAAGGAACCTGACTATGTTTTCGACATCCGGAACGTGGTCCCGGGAGATCTCTCGCCCGACGGCAAAGGAAGGCTGGAAATCTGCCGCGGCATTGAGGTGGGACACATCTTCCAGCTTCGCAGAAAATATTCGGAAACGATGAAGGCAACCTTCCTCGATGAATCGGGCCAGCCGCGGGCGATGGAAATGGGCTGTTATGGGATTGGCGTATCGCGCATCGTGGCGGCGGCGATCGAACAAAATCATGACGAGCGCGGCATCATTTTTCCTGCCGCAATGGCGCCGTTCCAGGTTGCGCTTATCCCGATAGGAATGAAAAAAAACACATCGGTGAGAAGCGAAGTGGAAAAACTGTACGCAGATATGGCCGACGCAGGGATCGAGGTTTTGCTGGACGATCGTGATGACCGTCCCGGCGTCATGTTTGCCGACATGGAACTGATCGGTATTCCGCATCGCATCGTGGTCGGGGAGCGTGGCCTCAAGGAAGGCAACGTCGAATACCGGGCGCGGCGGGATGGCCAATCCCAACCCGTTGCGATTGAAGAGATCGTCGGATTTATAAAGTCCCGGATAGCGGAAGACTAGGGAAGCGCTGAATAAATCCTCGCTGAGCGCGTTGCTGGTAAAATCGAGGATGATCATAAGGCGCGCGGCGCAGGTCGTAGCCGGGACTACGATGCCAAGGAGCGCAACACCATGAGAGCCCGATTTTACCGCAACCCGGATGGGACGGGGCTTTGCAGGCGGTCTGCCTTGTCAGGCTCCTAGCGAAGGGGATCAACCGTTCGCGTCGTCGCCTTTCGCGCATCCCATCCCGCAAAGCCACCGCCGCGCCAGCGAGGATTTATTCAGCGCTTCCCTAACACGTCCAGCTTTTTCTGGTTCTACGTGTCAGTGCAGCGCATCCAACCGGGTAATCTGCGATCTTATTTTTGTTTTCCCTTTCCCTGCGGCGCGCTGTCCGGTTTGCCGCCCTGCGGTGAAGGCGAATACTCTCGCATGAAATCCTCCAGATCGGCACGGGAAACAAGTCCCACCTTATAGGCTGCGGGTTGCCCGTGCGGGTCGAACAGATACGTGGTGGGGAGCATCGATACCGGGCCGATCTGGGCAGCGATTCTCCTGTCGCCCAATACAATCGGGTAGGAAATGGAGAGAGACTTGACAAACTTCATGACCGTTTTCGGGTCCCGATAATCCATCGCGATTCCAATAACGACCACGTCTTTCCGGCTTTCATACAGCGAGACCAGATCGGGGATTTCCTTGAGGCAGGGAGGGCACCAGGTTGCCCAGAAATTGATCAGCACCCATTTTCCCTTGTAAGCGGAAAGGGTGAGTTTCTTGCCGGTGGAATCGGTGAAAGTGAATCCCTGTGCCTGTGCACCGAAAGACAGCAACAGCAAAGTTAATACAGCGAATAGGCGTGGCATTTATTTATCGGCGGTGTCGGCAACTTCAGGAGTTTCGACGGGGGAATTCAATTCTATCTCATCGTGCGGCGGGGTCGGCAATGGCGACACGGGAGTATCGTTTTCGCTGAAAAGCCGTGACAGCGGCACGTTCATTTTCTCATCGATTCCCGCCGCGATATCATCGAGCAGCAATTCGAGCTTCGCATTATCCTCGGCTGCTGCACGCGCCGTAGCCGACCGAAACGTGAACAGATGGAATACGTCGGCCACCTTGATCCTGGCGGGATCAAGTATCAGGACCCACCCACCGCCCTTCACCTGCCCGACCAGATTGGCGCGATTCATCAGGTCGAGTATCTGCTCCAACTCTTCGAAGGTCAGCGAGAGGCGCTTATACAAACTGCCGTATGTTTCCACCGTGCCGTTGCGAAAGGCTTCGCCGAGGACTTCCAGCACCCGGAGGGCATCGACAAACTGCTTGCCCGGGCCTGTCGGGTCCAGTTGCCATTTTCGAAATCGCCAGCTCGATAGTGAGGCAGCGATTACCGCTCCCAGCAGAACCATGAGCCAGGAAAGATAGATCCATAACAGGAAGATCGGGATGGTGGCGAATGCCCCATAAACCGCCTGGTAGGTGGGAAAATGGGTAATGTAAAATGCGAATCCGCGCTTCATTACTTCGAATCCCACTGCCGCGGTAATCCCTCCGGCAAGCGCGTGGCGCCAGGAAACCCGCCTGTTGGGTACGATGAGATAAGGAATGGAGAATGCGATGCTTGTCAGGACCAGAGGGGCCAATTGCAGAAGCACGCCATTTATTCCCGGAATGTCCTGGGTCAGGCCCATGGACATCCTCATCACCCATGAAGTGAGCGACAGGCTTGCACCGATCAGCAACGGTCCGATCGTGAGCGTGGCCCAGTAAATGAGCAGGCGGTGCAACAAGGGACGCAGCCGCGTTACCCTCCAGATGGCATTGAGCGACTTGTCGATGGTCAGCATCAGGGCCAGGGCGGTTACTCCCAGAAAGGCAGTCCCGATAGCGGTAAGGCGAACGGCGTTATCCGCGAACTGTTGCATATAGACTGCGATCACCTTATTGGCCGCCTCGGGTACCATGGTGTCGAGAATGAAGATTTTGATCTGGGTGGAATAATCCGCGAACGCGGGAAACGCGGCTACGAAGGATAGCCCGATAGCGATCAAAGGCACCAGCGAAAGCAGGGTGGTAAAGGTAAGGCTGGCAGCGACTTCCGTGCAGTTGTGTTGAAGGAAGCGGGCAAGAAGATAACGGAGGAAATCTGGGATTCGGGAAAATTTCATGAGTCGCTACATGTCAGTTCGCGCAGGATCGGGCAGCGTCGGGGACGCCAGGCCGCGTCAAAGTGTACATGAGGCATCCCGGCCCGCTAAGGCGTCGCACTTCCCCGAAAACACACTTTGCTCCTTGGATCATCCCTTTCGTCCATCCATCCCTCAAAGTCCCTCGCGCCAGCGGGACTTCTTCAGAGCTTTCCTATACCTGAGGATGTGCGCGCTCCAGCTTGCTGTGCAGTTTATTGAGCGCGCTAATATAGGCTTTGGCGGAAGCCACGACGATATCGGTGTCTGCACCGCTGCCATTCACGATCCGTCCGGATTTCTGCAACCGCACCGTGACTTCTCCTTGAGAGTCGGTACCGCTCGTGATGGCGTTGACCGAAAACAATTGCAATTCAGCTCCACTGACCACGATTTTTTCAATGGCGCGGAACGCTGCATCCACCGGGCCGCTTCCCTCGGATTCCGCCCGCGACTCCCTGCCTTCTTCAGAAATGACTATTATCGCCTGAGGTGTCTCGCCTGTTTCGCTATGCGCCGTCAGCGAAACCAGCTTGTAGTGCTCATGCAGCGTTACCGCATCATCGGAAACCAGGGCATGCAGATCCTCATCGAAAATATCATGCTTCTTGTCGGCCAGTTCCTTGAATCGTGCGAAGGTCGCGTTCAGCATTTCTTCCGATTCCAGCTCGACGCCAAGCTCCGCCAGACGGGTGCGAAATGCATTGCGCCCGGAATGTTTTCCGAGCAGCA
This sequence comes from Nitrosospira sp., assembly GCA_035547595.1. Classification (GTDB taxonomy): domain Bacteria; phylum Pseudomonadota; class Gammaproteobacteria; order Burkholderiales; family Nitrosomonadaceae; genus Nitrosospira. The sequence continues at coordinate 57,613 of DASZUL010000065.1, read as the reverse complement.
GCTTGTTCGCTCCCCAGCCGACATCTTCCGCACGCATGATTTCATAGGTTTCGCGATGCTTCAGTACGCCGTCCTGGTGTATGCCGGACTCGTGGGCAAAGGCATTTGCGCCGACGATGGCCTTGTTCGGCTGTACGGGAAACCCGGTAATGCCGGACACGAGTTTGCTGGCGGGGACGATATGGACGGCATCGACCCTGGTATCGCACTGGAAGTAATCCTGGCGTGTCCGAACGGCCATCACGATTTCCTCCAGCGCGGCATTGCCTGCCCGCTCTCCAAGGCCATTTATCGTGCACTCCACCTGCCGTGCGCCGTTCATCACCGCCGACAGCGAATTGGCGACCGCCAATCCCAGATCATTGTGGCAATGTACCGAGAATACCACTTTATCGGCGTTCGGGATGCGTTCGCGCAAGGTATGGATAAGCCTGCCGAATTGCTCCGGCATGGTGTAGCCGACGGTGTCGGGAATATTCAGGGTGGTTGCGCCGGCATTGATGACCGCTTCCAGTACCTGGCATAGAAAAGCAATGTCCGAGCGGCCGGCATCCTCTGGCGAAAATTCCACATCATCCGTGTACTCGCGAGCCCAGCTTACCGCTTTTACCGCTTGTTCCATTACCTGGCTGGGCGTCATGCGCAGCTTTTTCTCCATATGGATGGGAGAGGTGGCAATAAAAGTATGGATTCTGGATGAAGGTGCGCCCTGCAGCGCTTCTCCCGCCCGCCTGATATCAGCTTCCGTTGCCCGCGCAAGGCCGCAAACCGTGCTGTCCTTGATTATGTCGGCTACAGCTTTTACCGCTTCGAAATCGCCGTTGGAAGCGGCGGGAAAACCGGCCTCGATGACATCGACGCGCATGCGCTCCAGTTGTCGCGCGATACGGATTTTTTCCTCCCTGGTCATCGATGCGCCCGGACTCTGCTCGCCATCGCGCAGAGTGGTATCGAAAATAATGAGATGATCTTTCACTGGTTTCTCCTTCTGAGAAAGGATACTCGAACTGTGAGACTGAAATACGGAATCTACGCAGATTCTGCGGGATAACAAGCGGGGAAAGGAAAAGTGAGATCGTTAGCGCGCGAAGCGCAGCAGCGGACGTGCCGAAAGCATCGGATTGCGTGAAACTCGCAAGAGGAAAATGTAGCTGGTCTGTTTCATGAAGGAAATATAATGCGTTTCCCCCGTTTGTGCAATAGCCCCGCATGGCGGTCGCCCGGCCCGTTTTTCTTCTTGCCGCGATTCTTCGCAACCCTGGCGCAATCGAATTGTCTAAAAACGGATTGCAGACGGATTATGAACGGACCGCGTCCAGGTGCGAGCAGATGATCAGGGTACAAGCCTTCCGCATTCGCCGCTACATCTGCGGAATGATAATGGCATTCCTGGTAAGCGGATGCTCTTCGCATAGGGATTGGCACGTGGATGAGGTCGCCGGGCATCTGCCGGATCTGGAGTTCATCCTGACCGCTGATGACGGGAATGCCACCACAGCGAAGGCTTATGGCGGCTATGTGTTGCTCATGTATTTCGGATTCACGGGTTGCAAGGCCGAATGTCCGGTTTCGATGGCGCGGCTTGCGCATGTAATGCAGCTTCTGGGGGACAGTGCCGATCGCGTTCGCATCCTGTTTGTTACCCTTGATCCCGAACACGATGCTCCGCCGGTATTGCATCGCTACATAGCGCAATTCGACCCGGAACGAACAGTAGGCTTGACAGGTTCTGCCGGCGATATCCAGAGCCTTACCAAGCGGTACCGGGCTGCCTACCGCCCTCGCTCAGGTGTCGGCAATACACGCATCAACCACGGAGACGCTGTCTATATCTTCGATTCGCAAGGGCATGCACGCCTGCTTGCGACGTCATCCCATCCCGACGAGGACGTGGCCGAAGACATCCGGCGCCTGCTGAAGTCTGGGATTTAGCCGAAGTATTGCTGTGAACTTCCCGTGCAGTTTCAGAAGGGGCAAATCCTTATAAGGCATACTCGCGATGGACTTGCTGCACTGGTTCATTCCCTGGGAAGAATCGCCCACCCTTGTGGTGCTGATCAGCGCCGTGGCGTTCCTGTATTCAAGAGGCTGTGCCAGAAATAAACCGGAATTTCGGCGGAAAGCCGCTTTCTGGATCGGGCTTGCATCGATCTATCTGGCATCTCATACCCAGCTTGATTATTACGCGGAGCATCAGTTCTTCATTCATCGGCTTCAGCATGTCGTATTGCATCATCTGGGGCCTTTTTTAATCGTGTTGAGCCGTCCCCTTCCTTTGCTTGCCAGCGGCATGCCTGAAAAGTGGGGAGAGATTTTCGCGGCGGCGGGGAGGTGGAGGCCAGCCGCTCTTGCTGCAAGGGTTTTGTGGAATCCGTTTGTCGCAGTCGCGCTGTTCGCCGGTCTTATCGCTTTCTGGCTCCTGCCTCCGATTCATTTCATCGCGATGATCGACTGGCGGTTATATCGCTTCATGAATTGGAGCGTAATAGCGAGCGGCCTGCTGTTCTGGGGTCTCGTGCTGAATCGGCATTCCCTCTTTTCCATCAATTTGTCGCCGTGGGCCCGGATTGCAATGATGCTGGCAGTTGTTCCGCCGCAGATTGTGCTGGGCGCTATCATCTTTTTCTCCTCGCGGGAACTCTATACCGTCTATACGATTTGCGGCCGTGCAATAGGCGGGCTGAGCGCCATCGGAGACCAGCAAATCGGTGGAATAATTCTCTGGATTCATGGCGCGATGATGAGCATGGCGGGAATTCTGATTGTAGTGCGCAGGGAATTGGTATCCGAAAAACTGCTTGCAACGCGATTGCCCGGCTGAATCGCTTGCTGCAGAATAGCAGCGAACCCCGCTGAACGGTTTATTGCCGCAATTCTTCCCTGAGCAGGGACACATCGCGGACCGTGATTGCCGGCGCCCTGTTACCCCAGTTGTTGCGAATGAACGTCAGCACCTCGGCAATCTCCCGATCGGTAAGTTCCGTTGCATAACCCGGCATTTTTTTGGGCTTCGGCCCTAGTCTGGTTGCCGGTCCCTTTCCTCCTTCCAGTACCAGACGGATGAGAGAGGTGGCATTTTCGGATAACACCATCGGGCTTCCAGCCAGCCTTGGAATCCGCGGAGCCTTGCCCAAGCCGCTATTTTCATGGCATTTGGCGCAAAAGCCGGAGTAAAGCCCCGAACCCGGCGGTTCAAACGGTCCCGTCACGGTTCCCGCCAAGACTATTTTGGTTTGCCGAGCCTGGGGCTTGTACGACGCTTGTCCCTTTTTAGCCGGAAGCGATTTAAGATAATGCGCAATGGCATCCAGATCCTCGTCGCTTAGATGCTGGGTACTGTTTCCGATCACTAAAACCATGCTGCCAAATGCTACCGCGTGCCCGTTGTGGCCCGTTCGAAGGAAAGCCGAGATTTCGTTCTCGGTCCACCTTCCGAGACCGGATGCCTGATTGCCGGTGAGGTTCCCGGCAAACCAGTTATCGACGACTGCGCCGCTCAGGTAATCCGGAGATGTTTCCGAGTAGGCAATTTCCTGATATGCCAGACCGCGCGGCGTGTGGCAGGCCCCGCAGTGGCCCAGGGTCTGCACCAGGTAAGCGCCGCGATTCCATTGATCGTTGCGGTCGGGGCGGGCTTTAAACGGCCCCCGGGTCGCAAACGCCGCCGTCCAGAACCGGAGCGTCCAGCGCTGGTTGAAAGGAAATGCCAGCTTCGTTTGTGGTGGCGTATACCTTACAGGTTTTACGTCGTTCATGAAATACGCGTACAAGGCCTCGATATCGCTTTCCAGCACCGCCGCGAACGATGCAAATGGCATGGCAGGGTAGAGGCGCCTTCCATCCTTGGCAATACCCTGCCGCATGGCGCGGCTGAAATCAGCATAGGTATACTGGCCGATGCCTGTCGCCGGATCGGGCGTGATATTGGTCGAATAAATCACACCGAATGGAGAATTGATCGGCAAGCCGCCGGCAAAAGGCGGATAGCCTGGTCCGGCTGTATGGCAGCCCGCGCAGTCCGCGGCCTTGGCCAGGTAAGCGCCGCGCGCTATCGTCTCCGGGTTCGTTGCCTGGGCGGATGCAATGGTTGAGGTGAGCGCCAGCATGGCGAAGAACGGGCAGGCGAAAGCCCGGTAAAGCGAATTCGTCGGCGAGCTGCAGGGTGCCATAAGCTAAACCCAAGGGCTGCACGGCGATACCAGGATAACCGCGCAGCTGGTAAACAGGATTGCAATGATGAAGACGAAGCTTGACAGTTGCCCCAGCATCGCCAGGAATCGCCCCTGGCCGCCATCGAAGGAACTGCCTGAGCCTGTGGCGACCGCAGGCCGGGTACCGGCCTGTTTCCATAAACTCCGCGCGACATATCCCGAAACCAGGCCGGCAGCCAGGCAGGCGAGGCTGATTGCAATCAGGATAACCGGAAGACCGGCCCAGAGCGGGGCTGGAAGCGGAGCTTCGTGCGGATAGCATCCATAAGCCGCGAGAGGCTCGCTCAGGGACATCTGGGCAACCCAGGCCGCCGGTGCGCCAAACAGGCTTACAATGGTTCTAAGCATGATTTTCCCGGGTATAAGGGGAACGTTTCGCGATTCGTCCCATGAATCATGTGACCATGTCAATCCATCTACAGATAGGGGAACAGATACAAGGTTGTAAAGACGAACAACCAGACGACGTCGACAAAGTGCCAATAAATTCCGCCTATGGTAATGGCTGCATGGCGTTTCTCGTTAAAGTACCTGAACGAAATCCAGATGAGCAGGAGCAAAAGAATGACGAGGCCGATTACGACATGGAGCATATGGAATCCCGTAATCGTGAAATAAAGCGAACCGTAGAGATCGGAAGTCATACCGTAGGCCTTGCTGTTCCATTCCACAAGCTGAATTCCCACGAAAAGCGCACCGAGCACGATAGCAAGCAGCATCCCCGTCATGCTTCCCCGTTTATTCCTGCGTAACACGCAACGCTCGCTCGCCCATACACAAATACTGCTTGCCACTAGAATCGCAGTATTGATGCCCGGTAGAAGCAAGCCGGGCAGGCCTTCCGGTGGCCAATGCCGCTCGGCCTGCGATGACAGATAAAAATAGCTGAACAGGAGATACCCGAAAAGCGATCCTTCCGTCACGATCAGCGCCAATATGCCCCACCATCCGCCGGCAAGCTTGCCTTCGCTGCCCACCGGCAGCGGCCGCTCCAGTAATTGCCTTGCTTCAGACATGGGCCTCCCGCGATGGGCTCGCAGGACTTCGTTGCGCCAGCGCCTTTTCCGGCCACATCCACACCATCAGCGCAATCACGCATGAAAGTATCATCAGACCGGTAAAGCTCCACCAGTGGAGCAGCATGCCTGCGAAAGCGAGTGAGAGAAACAGTCCGACAAAGAAGGGAGTGGCGGAATCGCCGGGCATTTTCAGGATGATCTCGGGAGCGGCGTCTATGGGAGAGGTGCCTATCGTTTCTCGTCCTTCCATAAGCAAGTACCCCTCTTCCAGGCTTGACCGGTTTGATCCTTCATCCATGCGGTCCTCCCATAGAGGATGCCGGCTTGCGACATGGGGAATCACCGCAAAATTGTAGGCCGGGGGCGGAGAGGGTACGGACCACTCCAAGGTCGCCGCATCCCAGGGGTTGCTTCCTGCAGGAGCTCCGCGCCTGAGGCTAATCGCGACATTGACCAGGAAGATCAGTACGCCGGCGGCGAACACAAAGGAGCCAATGGATGTGATCAGGTTTACCGTGTCCCACCCCATGCGCGAAGAATAGGTGTAGATCCTTCGCGGCATGCCTAGCAGGCCAGCCAGATGCATGGGAAAAAATCCCACGTTGAAGCCGACGAACATGACCCAGAAACTCCACTTGCCCATTTTTTCATCCATCATGCGCCCGGTAAATTTGGGGAACCAGTAATAGATGCCGCCCACTACCGGAAATACATTGATGCCAAGTAATACGTAATGCAGATGGGCAACGATGAAATAGGTTTCGTTGAGCTGCCAGTCGAGCGGTACGGCGGCGGTCATCACTCCCGACAAACCACCGATGACAAACAGGATGACAAATCCCGCGAAAAACAGAAAAGGTGTCTTGAAGACGGGCGTTCCCAGCCAGATCGTCGCGATCCAGGCGAAAACTGCCACTGCGCTCGGGATGGAGATAACGAAACTGGCGGCGCCGAAGATCGATAGGGCAACGGCCGGCAAGCCGGTAGCGAACATGTGGTGGATCCAGACTTCGAAACCGACCAGCATGGTTGCCATTGTGGCGAGCGCTACCCATGCGTAGCCGACTAGCGGGCGGCGGCAGAAAGTCGGCAATGCATCGGACACGATTCCCATCGCAGGGAGAACGATGGCGTAAACCCAGGGGTGGCCGAAAATCCAGAACAGGTGCTGCCACAGCAGCGGTTTACCGCCATTCGCCACGTCAAAAAAGTGAGTCCCGACCTGGCGATCCAGCCACAGCAGGAAGAATGCAAGACTGACGGAGGGAATGACCAGCAGGTTGGCTACCGATGCAGTGAGCGTACCCCAGACCAGGATCGGCACCCGGTTGATGGTCATCCCGGGTGCCCGCATCTTGAACAAGGTCACCACGAAGTTCACGGAACCGACAGTGGTCGAAATTCCCAGCAAGACCATGCCGAGCGCAAAAACATCGATATTCGGCCCGGTGTTATAAATCGGACCCGAATAGGGCACATAGTTGAACCAACCCGCGTTGGGGGCCTGTCCCAGAGGAAAGCTCACGTACATGAAAATGCCCGCAAACAGAAAAATCCAGTAGGAAAGCGCGTTGAGGCGCGGAAAGGTCATGTCGCGCGAGCCCAGCATCAGTGGCCAGAGATAATTCGAAAATCCGGACAATATGGGCAACGCGTATAGAAAGATCATGGTCACGCCGTGCATCGTGAAGAGCTGGTTGTATTGTTCCGGCGTGAGCAGCGTCAGGTTGGGTCCCGCGAGTTGCAAACGCATGATCAATGCTTCTATCCCGCCGATCAGCAGGAAAAGAAAAGCAGTGACGATATATCGCAGGCCGATGACTTTATGGTCCACTGTCGAAAACCAGCCTTTCCATCCGGGGAGCGATTCCCATATTTCGGCAAGCTGTTTTTCCGCGTCTGAACCCACAGGCGCTTTTCCTACCTCTGGCGAGCGCCGCAGCCGGCTATCCTGAGATTGCATTGTGGTGGACATGGCTGTGTTTCAATCAAGAGTCGATAAGTAGGTGGAAAGCGCCAGTTTCTCGGCTTCAGTCAGGTTAATGCTGGGCATGCGCGCTCCCGGCTTGAATCGCTGCGCATTGGCGATCCAGTTCATCAGGTTTTCCGGAGTATTGGGGAGCAGCCCCGCGGCCAGTATCCGGCGTGACTTGAGGTGGGTCAGATCGGGCCCATGCCCGCCCGCGGCATCGGTACCGCGGATCGCATGACAGCCGGCACAGCGATCCATGAACAGCTTCTGTCCGAATTCGCCGGTTGAACCTGCCTTGAAAGGAAATGAAACCGGGTGACGCTGGGTATTTCGCCATTTTTCGAAATCCTCGGCGCTTTCTGCTACGACTTCGAGGCTCATGTGGGCGTGGCCGGCCCCGCAAAACTGCGCGCATTGGCCGGTATATACGCCGGGAGTGTCGGCTTGAATCCATTGCTGATTTATCAGTCCTGGAATCATCTGTGTTTTCCCAGCGAGAGTCGGTACCCAAAAAGCGTGGATGACATCCGCGCTCTTGAGCTTGATGAGGACAGGCTGGCCTACGGGGATATGCAGCTCATTGGCTGTCGTAACAGCCTGTTCGGGATCATCGTGCTCATATTCGATTCTCCACCACCAGTCGTATCCAGTCACCGTCACAATGATGGCCGGGGTCGAAGGAGGTTTCGCGACCGCATCGAGTACGATCAAGGAATAGATGACAAGCCCGAAGAGAATGAAAGTTGAAACACCGGTACCAATATAAATCCATCTCAATCCTCCGCTTTCAGGCCCGATCGCCCGCATATCCATAAGAGGGCGATTGCGCAGCAACGCCGCTATGAGGAGCAGCGAGATGATCAGGATGATGGTCAAGGACAGGCCTGTAAGCATCCAGCCCAGGTACTTTGTCGGTTCGGCAGCCGGTCCATGGCTGCGCATGAAATAATTGAGGGGAGCTTCAGCCACTTTTGCCGCATTCGCCGAGCCTGACAGGGCCAGCACCGCGGCGGACAGGAAGATGGTATGAAGGTTTTGCCACGTGTTTTCCGGGACTGCGCTGAGATGAAATTGCTGTTCCATAACGTTCCCTCATTCCCCTCTCCCAGACCTCTCCCGACCGGCAGCCGGTCAGCAACCGGATGTCGGACGGGCCATCCCACTCATCGGTCCAAGTGCCGGTTGCCGGGAACCAAGACATGTCTCCCGAGCAGCTGGATGTCTTCGATACACCTTCGGACCTTCGTCGTAACAGGATGAGTCCGGCCTGTCGTTCATCGGATCACGCGAAAATCTGTTTGACTGATTGTTTTATCACGCTTGCGGAATCCGGATCGCCATGGAGTATCGCTGAAGCATAGGCCCGCGCCTGTTTGAAGGTGATGTGCGGCGGCAGCGGTGGGACGTCGGGGTCGGAAATGACCTCGAGCACCACCGGACGGTCAGCATGGATCGCGTAGTCCCAGGCGGGGCCGATTTTTTCCGGCTCGTCGACACGAAGCCCGCGAAGGCCGATCAATTCCGCATACGTAGCATAGGGGAAATTAGGCACATCCTGCGAAGCCGAGAATTTCGGATCGCCTTCCATTGCCCGTTGTTCCCACGTCACCTGATTCAAATCCCGATTGTTGAGAACCATAATGACGAGATTGGGATTGCTCCAGCGCTGCCAGTATTTGCCGATGGTGATAAGCTCGTTCATGCCGTTCATCTGCATGGCGCCATCACCGACCATCCCGATCACAACGCGATCCGGATGGGCAAATTTCGCGGCGATGGCGTAAGGGACGCCGGGTCCCATAGTCGCAAGTCCTCCCGAGAGCGATGCCATCATGCCCTGGCGAATCTTGAGATCGCGCGCATACCAGTTGGCTGACGAGCCCGAGTCGCAGGTCAGGATGCAGTTATCCGGCAACCGCTGGGACAGTTCCCAGAAAACCCTTTGCGGGTTAATTGGATTGGCTGGCTCCATGGCGCGCGCTTCCATCGTTTTCCACCATCGGCGGACATATTCTTCGATGTCGTCGCGCCAGCGGCGGTTCTCTTTTCTTTTCAACAGCGGGATCAGCTGGTTCAGGGTTTCCGCGGCATCTCCGATGAGATTGACCTCCATCGGATAGCGGATGCTCATCATGCGTCCATTGATGTCGATCTGAACTCCGCGCGCTTGCCCTTCTTCCGGCAGAAACTCGGAATACGGAAAGCTCGAACCGATCATCAAAAGGGTGTCGCATTCCATCATCATGTCATAGCTGGGCTCGGTACCCAGCAGACCGATGGAACCCGTTACATAAGGCAGTTCGTCGGGGACGGCGGCTTTGCCCAGCAATGCCTTGGCAATGCCGGCGCCGAGGAGATCGGCAACCTCGAGCACTTGCGGGGTGGCATTGAGCGCACCTGCTCCAATTAGCACTGCCACCTTGGAGCCTGCATTCAGTATATCGGCGGCATGGCGCAAATCCTCTGCCTTCGGCACGATCCGGGGGGCTTCGTAGCCGGCGCCGGAATGCACCGTGCCATGCTCGTGGACAGGTTTTTCCGCCTCCATTTCCTGAATATCATTCGGGACGATGATGCAGCATACGTTTCGCTCCGCCTGGGCAATGCGCATGGCGCGATCGACGATATGCCGTGCCTGCATGGGTGTCGTCACCATATGCACATACTCGTGGGCTACATCTTTGAACAGTGAAATGAGATCGATTTCCTGCTGATAATTGCCGCCGAGCGCCGCGCGCTTTTGCTGGCCTACAATGGCAACGACCGGCTGATGATCGAGTTTTGCGTCGTATAAACCATTCAGCAAATGGATGGCGCCGGGCCCGGAGGTCGCCAGGCAAACGCCTACCTCTCCGGTGAACTTGGCATGCGCGCAGGCCATGAACGCCGCCATTTCCTCATGACGTACCTGAATGAAATCCAGTTCTTGCGATTTGCGGTTGAGCGCGCCCATGATGCCGTTGATGCCGTCCCCCGGATAACCGAATATCCGCCGGACTCCCCATTCCATCAGGCACCGCAATAAAAAATCGCTGACATTCTGTTTCATCGGCTAATCTCCTGTTCCAGAAGCAACCGGCGGAGCTTTTGTTCGACACATTTTGTCCGCCATCGGCGCAAGAAATCATTGCAACCCATGCTACGCCTTACTTCAGCTGTTTCTGTTCGCAAGAACACTCACATTTTTTTCACGTAAAGCGGAATCCCTGTTTTTGGGATAACTAGCCATATAGTAATTAGTAATGACCGGGTATGACGGTTTGCACTGACCGCTGTGTAGGAAGAAGGCCGCTTAAAGCAGACTCATTATCCTTTCCCACCCAAGAGGGGAAATACCCTGTCAACGGATGGTTGGAGCGAGCCGGACGCCAGCATAGGAAGATTGCGCAAGCGCATGTGAAAAGCGGGGATGGCGATATGAAGCGACGTCAAGAGAAGGAGGAGTGTAAGAGCAATCCGTAACCGCAGGGCCGTCTAGGCCCCGATGTTGGCAAGATTGGCGGATTTAAGCGGGAAGGGGAGTAAAAAGAACCTGACCCCGGCATAGCCGGGTTAGGCCATGCTCGGGGTCAGTGGAAGGGATTGCCGGTTAACTTTTAAAAAGCGACCTGGTACTGAAGCACGAATCGTCCCCTGCTGGAGGTTTTGACGATGTCGCCCATCGGGTCGAAGTTGAAGATGGGCCTGTTCTGGTAGTCGAAGGTGATCTTGCTGTTGTGGCCTTTCAACAGCCAGTTTATGCCGCCGTTGAAGACGTTCATCTGATCGTGAAGCCGTTTGTAGTTCGCGCTCAACAGAGAGGTATAGAGTTGCAGCTGGCCGTTATTTCCAGGGATCAGGTCCTTGGGCAGCAGATAGCCGAACTGGGCGTACCACACTTCCCCCGTGCCGAACATCGGGAACGTATTGCCCGCCCCATTGAAGCTACCCCCTGCGCCGAGGCCATTGGCCGTGTTCGCGCCATTTCCGTTCATACGGAGGTAATTCGGGCCGTAATCATAAACGAAGTAACCGATATAGGCGGAGACTGCCGTTTCCTTCACCTTGTCCACCGCCGCGTCCAGGAACATGGCAACCGACCAGTGGGTCATGTCATGATATTGGGCCGTTGACGGACTGGTGCCGGTCCACATGGCGTTTTTCTCCGTGAGAAAACCGGCTTCGAGATTCAGTATGTCCTTCTTGCCCAGGTAGGTTCCCTGCATGTAGTCGTTGGTTATGGGTTCCGTGTCCCAGAAGTTCCAGTAGAACATGCCACCGTATTGTTTCCTGTGGCCAACCTGAGCAAAATCCGAAACCGTTGGCGAAATGGCGGGCTGCGACAATCCGTCGGTTGTGACGGGGAACGAGTCCTGCGCGGCTATCCGGTAACGGAACTTGCTGATCTGGCCGCGAAGCCAGACTCCCAGGTTTCTATTGAACAGCTGAGTCCTTTCCGTGGCGTACTGGGCTCCGACAGGAACATCCAGGGTCATGATGGTGCTGACGCTGGGAGAAGTGAAGCGCGACAGTCCGTTGGCCATCGAGAGTCCACCCCCGGCTATCAACTGATGCCCCTGCGTCAGGCGCAACTCGGTGAAGGCATCGTGGAAGTAGGGCATGGCAGCGATATGCCGGTTGTCGTTCTGCTGCGCAATGAAGTTGAAGTTATTGATCCCGTACTGCGTGTAAAAGTACACTCTGTCGGTAAGCTGCCCTTGCAATATGAGACGCGTCCGGCGCAGGCTGACCTCGGTGGTGTCCGTTACCGGCTGATTCTGGATCAGCGATCCCGGGTTGTTTTGCTCGTACGCCAATTGAACCTGGTTCAGCATGCCGAGTTTGATGTACTGGCTGCCGTCGCCGTTCAGGTTCAGCTTGAACGGATCTGTTTTCACCCAATCCGAGTATCCGAATCCCCCGGGTTTCGGCTTGCCCGGCGAGGTGCCTGCGGGAATTGCTGCGGCGGTGGCGGCGACGGCGCCTTCCCTGCCTGTAGGAGCGGGCGGTGCACCTTCGGCGGTGCTTGCGGGGGCTTTCGGCATATCCGATACTTTTTCGAAAGATCCCATGCGTACCCGTCCCTCGCCGGGTTCCGCATAGATCTGCTTGGTCTTGGTATCGACATAAAGGTCTATGGTGTAGCCTTTTGACGATGAAGTATCCCCGCTCCCCGCGCTTTGTTTGTCCTGCGCATATAAGGAAGTCGAAACAAGGCAACAAGCAGCAGCTATTAATGAAAGACTAGGTTTCATTAAGTGATTCCCCCCACGTTGAAGATTGAAATTTAAGTCAAGATTATTCTATTTGAATGTCGGAAATCTTTGCCCAATGCTGTTTCCGTTATTTTTTAATTTTCAGATTGTAAACGAAGTTAGCACGACAGACGTCAACTAAATGTCAAGTGGAAGTGAAGATTTGGTTAAGCTGGGAGTGGTGTCCTGGAGATTGCAGCACTTATCCTAAACCATGATAAAAGAATGGTTTTTGACTTCCCGGAGGCGAAGGTCAGTAGGTCAATTATGACAATTAATTTATCGCGCAGGTAAGAGAGTTGCGTGAAGGCGGCGGGACGTTATGGCAGTACAAATCCGCGGGAACGGGGGTCGCCCATTTTTTTGGAGGGTGAAATTGGAGCGGACAAAGTCCGCTCCTCCATATCGGATTCCAAAACGGGCTGGACATTGACGACAGCTTCAGTGTTCAACGACGGGCAGACCTCAGCCACCTATCGGTACCACATCAGGTTTCGGTTGCCGCTCGGGAGCCTATCCGCCCCCGGCCCCCCCTGCAGATATGTTGGTATCCACATCCGGATCGGGGCCGGGCGGTCGGTCTGGCCCGTAAAAAAGCTTTATGAACCTGCGGAGTGGGCTATCTCCCTCGGCATGCTCCCACCAGGAGTTGCCCGGATGCACGTCGTACGCTTCGGAAGGGGTCGAATTTGCGTTCGGTGACTCATTTTGACCTGGTTTACCCGTCTTTTCCCCCTTGACCGAAGACGTCGTTTCCACCGCCATCGGCTTGGCAGGCTCCTTTTCCGCCATCGCGATTCCTGCATGGCCCATGCAGCCCAAAACGGCAAGCACGCTGCCATATCTCGTCGCGCTGGCAGGGATATGCCCGAGGTCAAATCTTCCACGCGGTTTTTTCATATCAAAGCTGTGATGTCAGCCCCCGGCTCCTCCGGCGGAGAGATTTTGCTCCACATCGGGGTTGGGCCCGCGTGGCGTATCGGGGCCGTAAAAAATCCGGATCATCTTGCAAAGAAAAGTCTCATCATCCGGAGTGGAGTAGGCGCATGACCCGGAATCTCTCTCGGAGGTCGCGCTGGGTTCGACGCGGGCAGTCTGTGCCGGCGGCGGGCTTTCCGCCTTGGACGGTGTATTTGGCTGATTGGCCTCCGGGCTGGCTCTCTGTTTTTTTGCAGCATCTCCCCATGGGGCCGAGTGCTGTCCTGAGTTTGATTGGGCATGCGCGATGTCGCCCCCCAGGAAAAACAGGGTAATAAAAAATGCGCCAATTGCAGTCAAGCCATTGAATGTGAATTTCATCGCGGTACGTTTCCTGTGGGAAGAGATGAATGAAAGGAGTGATACTACCCCATTTTTTATCTATTCCGACAGAGACCCTGTAAAAACCCTTTCGTTTCGCGTGGCGGGAATATATGAGGAAGCACCTGGAAAGACTTTTCCGGGCGACAAGAGCAGCAATGACAAAAAGCCGGTACCGCGGCGGGGCAGGGCGCGCGGTACCGGCTGAGGTCAAGATCGCAGCAACAACTTCTGGAAGCTTCCTCCTGCTTTCAACGGTGTAGTCGAGATAGCCAAATGCAGGAAGAAGGAAGCCTTCGCATATAGGGCGTACAGCGGCTTCTATGGATAATCCTCCTTGAAGAGCTAGGCCACGGAACCCATTGATCCAAACGAGCCTATGGACTTGCTTCTCCGGGCGGCTACAAAACCTATCAGGGCCAATCCGGCGAGCAGCATGGCATAGGTTTCAGGCTCCGGAACCGCGGAAGCAAATCCCGGCACATCCGTCAGCACGACGCGCCCATTGAGAGGCTGGATTTCCCGCGCATCGCCATTCGGAAAGAGGGAACTATACGCATTGATGTCGGCCTGGGAAATGTACAGCGGCTGCGCCAGGTCAACCCACTTCACCCCTTCCGAAAATGGCGGGGTGGTCAGCGAGCCGTCGTAGCGGAAGGATTGCAGGTTGCTCGGCAGGAGGGTGTTCAAATCGAAGTGGTTGAAGACGTGTGTCTCCGTCGTGGTTTTGGGCAAATCGGAGAAGATGGGGTCCAGTGACGTCTGCGGAGGGTTATGTGCGTCGGATGCGTCCACCCATCGGCCCACCACCAGCAGGTTATTGCTTGCATCGCTGAATACCAGGTGCATTTCCATCGGATAGGTATGTCCGTTCTCCAGGTTTTCGGCAGGAGTATGGAAATGGAACTGCTGTAGGGTATACGTGTCGCCATTGAGCATCACCGATCCTGCTCCAGCTTCGACATTAGCCCTTGCAGCCGTCTTGGTTACATCGGGTGAACCATTATTGATCACGCTCAGCGTGGTGTCCGAGCTCAGGTTGAATTGCAGCGGCGGCAACCCCTGAAACCGCGTGTTCTGCGAAGTGATGTCTATCGGGCTTTGCTGTTCCATTACGGCCAAGCTTTCCGCCAACGTGCGCGCCTGCGCCGCTGGCAGCGAGGCCAAGAAAAGAGCGGATCCCAGCGTTGCAAGAGGCAGCAGTCGAAACAGTGATCTGTTCATAGTGACGTCCCTTATAAAAATTTATGACGAGGAAATATGAAGGATGGAAATCGCATTATGCAGCCTAAATCTAGCATGGCTTATGTGAAAAAAAAGTCGCTTAAACATAAAGAATTCGTTAAGCCAGAAGGATTAGGGTTAATAGCTTGTTGCTCTTCTTCCAGTTGTTTTTGTTATTAGTTTCACCGGACTACCCTGGTTTTCCGCCCTCTCCCCGCTTCATCCGGGACTGCCCGGCATCCCCAACAGGATACCCTTAGTTGCTATCGCTTCACATCAAGTTCACGGATTATGCCAGCAGCCATCAGGTTCGATCAGGGCGTCGGCGGCTCCCGGCCCCCAACTTCCGCGCTCATAGGGAAGCGCGCAATGGTGCCGGGTTAGCACGTCATCTACTGCCGCCCAGGCCGCTTCGACCGCTTCTTCCCGGGCAAACAATGCGCCCTCGCCGACCATTGCATCATGCAGCAGCCTTTCGTACGGTAATTCCTGGCCAAAGTGTTCTTCCACCAGGCAGAGCTCCCTTTGGTCGCCGATGAATTCCTTCCCGTCGCGCTTCACTCGCGCCGCCAGTGCGATAGTGGAAACGGGGGAAAGGCGAAAGCGGAAATAGTTGGCATCGCACGCCGCGCGCGCGGAATCGGCAAACAACTTTTGCGGCGGCGATTTCAACTGGACGAGAACTTCAGTAGCGGTCTCGGCAAGAAACTTGCCGGAACGCAAGTACCAGGGCACCCCCTCCCAGCGCCACGAATCGATATGGAGGCGCAAGGCGCAGAATGTTTCCACATCCGAATCCTGGCTCACTCCCTTCTCCTCGCGGTAGCCTGCATACTGGCCGCGCACGACTTCGTCCGGATTGATAGGCCGCATGGCCTTGAAGACCCCGGCCTTTTCCTCCTGTACGGCTCGGAAACCGTTGTAAGAGGGCGGCTCCATTGCGAGGAGGGCGACGATCTGAAACAGGTGATTCTGAATCACGTCGCGGAGGCAGCCCGCCGATTCGTAAAATGCCCCCCGTCCCTCCACGCCGAAGTTCTCGGCAAGGGTGATCTGGATGCTGGCTATATAGTTGCGGTTCCATATCGGCTCGAGGAAGGAATTGGCGAAGCGGAAATAGAGGATATTCATGATCGCTTCCTTTCCGAGAAAATGATCGATGCGGAAGATCGATTCATCCGGAAACACGGAGCGGGCAACCTGATTGAGTTCCCGGGCCGAGGCGAGATCCCGTCCAAAGGGTTTTTCGACGATGACGCTCGCGTTTTTCGCCAATCCGGCGGTTCCCAGCGCGGTGATGACGGTTTCAAAAAGCGAGGGAGGAATGGCGAGGTAATAAGTGGGCCGCTCGACACCCTTCAGCGCCTGTTTGAGTGCGAGAAAGGTATCCGGATTGTTATAGTCGCCCGGTACGTATCGAAACAGCTTGAGAAGGCGATCAAGCGCGTCCTGGTCATCGATCTTTCCCCACTTTTTCAGCGATCCGATCACGCGCTCATGGAGCTGGGCAAGATCCCAGCGGCTCGAGGCGACGCCGATGACAGGCACATCGAGGGTCTTCCGCTTGACCATGACATAAAGCGCCGGAAAAACTTTTTTATAGGCGAGATCTCCGGTGACGCCGAACAGCACCAGCGCGCCTGAGGCGGCAGGATTTGTGGAGGTATCCGTCGTCCCGTTCATCAGCCTTCCTCCTTCTTTTCGTGATGGCCCCCGAACCGTTTTCTCATCGCCGAGAGCAGCCGGTCGGCGAATTCGGCATTGCCGCGTGATTCGAAGCGGCTGAAGAGCGCCGCGCTGATCACCGGGACGGGTACACCCTCGTCCACTGCGGCCAGCGTGGTCCATCTTCCCTCGCCCGAGTCGGATACCCGGCCGGAAAACCCGGCCAGACTGGCATCCTCCAGCAAAGCTTCCGCAGTCAGGTCGAGCAGCCAGGAAGCCACGATGCTGCCCCTCCTCCAGACCTCGGTGATCTCGGGCAGATCCAATTCGTATTGGTAAAACTCGGGGTTGCGCATCGGCGTCGTTTCAGCATCCGCTTCGAGCACGCGTTTACCGGCGTTCGCGCTGTGCAGGATATTCAGCCCTTCTGCATAGGCGGCCATCAGGCCATATTCGATCCCGTTATGCACCATCTTCACGAAATGGCCGGCTCCGTGGGGACCGCAGTGGAGATAACCCTGCTCGGCTGTCCCCTTTTGCTTGCGTCCCGGCGTGCGCGGGGCTGCTCCGATGCCAGGCGCGAGCGCCGCAAAGATGGGATCCAGGTGCTGAACGATTTTCTCCTCTCCGCCTATCATCAGGCAGTACCCGCGTTCCCGTCCCGCTACCCCGCCGCTTGTTCCCACATCGACATAATGCATGCCCTTGGACAAGAGATCCGCACCGCGCCTGATATCGTCGTGATAATAGGAGTTGCCGCCGTCGATTATGATGTCCCCAGGATCGGCGAGGGCCACCAGCTTCGCAAGAAGTCCGTCGACCACGGCCGCCGGGACCATTAGCCACATTGCACGGGGCCTAGCCAACCGGTCAACGAATTCCTCCAATGAGCTCGTTCCGGTCGCGCCCTGCTGTTGAAGCTCGTTCACGGCTTCCGCTCGTGCATCGTAGACCACGCAGTCGTTACCTGCTTTGAGCAAGCGGCCTACCATGTTGATTCCCATCCGTCCCAATCCGATCATTCCCAGTTGCATTTTGAAACCTCCGTCGATCAAGGGTATCAGGTATCCGTCCGTCATGTTGCCGGCGAAACTCGTGAATCAGGACTGGTTCCGGCGAGGTTGTTCGTACCGGATGGGGCATCCGCTACGGTACCGGAAGGCTTCGGTCCGAGTGGCTATGCCGCTGGCTCGGCCCCAGCCAGGGTGGCGCTGACTATGGACTGGGCCTCTTCGATAATGTGCTCCAGGTGATCCGTTCCGCTAAAGCTTTCCGCATAGATCTTGTAGATATTTTCGGTACCGGACGGGCGTGCGGCGAACCAACCATTTTTTGCCATGACTTTGATGCCGCCTATGGAGGCGTCATTGCCCGGTGCACGGGTAAGAATCTTTTCTATTTTTTCTCCGGCAAGTTTTTTGGACTGCACCTGTTGCGGCGAGAGTCCCCCCAGAATTTTCTTTTGATCTGGCGTCGCCGGTGCATCGACGCGCTCGAAGAAGAATTTGCCGAAATCGCGCTCCAGTCCGCGATATAGCTCTCCGGGATCCTTTCCCGTTCTCCCTGTTATTTCCGCCGACAGCAATGCCGCCGTGATCCCGTCCTTATCCGTCGTCCAGGTGGTGCCGTCGATGCGAAGAAAGGAAGCCCCTGCGCTTTCTTCCCCGCAGAAACCCAGGGAACTATCGAGAAGGCCATCCACGAACCACTTGAACCCAACCGGCGTTTCATAGAGTTTCCTGCCGACTCCGGCCGCAACCCGATCAATCATATGGCTGCTTACCACCGTTTTCCCGATGGCTACGTTGGCAGTCCATTCTGGCCGGTTGGTAAAAAGATAATGAATAGCGGCCGACAGGTAATGATCGGCGGGCAGCAGGCCGGAGCTGCGTGTGACGATTCCATGCCGGTCGTGGTCGGTGTCGCAAGCGAAGGCAATATCAAAACTCTCTTTCAAGCCTATCAATCCCCGCATGGCGTAGGATGAAGACGGATCCATGCGAACCTTTCCATCCCAATCCAGGGTCATAAAGCGAAAGGTGGGATCCACTGCTTCGTTCACGACTTCAAGGTTGAGGCCATAGCGCTCAGCAATGGCTCCCCAGTAGTGGACTCCTGCACCGCCCAGCGGATCCACGCCCATGCGGATGCCCGACCCACGGATCGCGGACATATCGATCACAGCCCCAAGATCATCGACGTAGCTATCGATAAAACTATGAGCATGCGTGGTAGGGGCAGCCAATGCCTTTTCGAAATCTACCCTTCGAACTCCCGAAAGGCCATTTTTCAGAAACTCATTGGAAAGGGATTCGATTATCGCGGTGATTTCGACGCCTGCCGGCCCGCCATGATAGGGGTTGTATTTGAATCCGCCGCTGTCCGGCGGGTTGTGCGATGGCGTGATTACAATGGCATCCGCCAATTTCGCGCTTCGTCCCCGGTTGTATGTCAGAATGGCGTGTGAAACTGCGGGGGTAGGGGTATATTCCCCGCCGCGCGCCAGCATCACGTCGACTCCATTGGCGGCGAGCACTTCAAGTGCGCTGGTAAAGGCAGGTTCGGAAAGTGCATGGGTGTCGATGCCGAGAAACAGCGGCCCATCTATATTCTTTTGCCTTCGGTATTGGCAGATGGCTTGCGTAATGGCGAGCACGTGCCATTCGTTGAAGCTGGTTTCCAGCGAGGAACCGCGGTGTCCTGAGGTTCCAAAGGCAACTCTTTGGGCCGGTACGGACCAATCAGGGATTTTTGCATAGTAAGCGGTAACAAGCCTGGGAACATTCGTGAGCATATCCGCCGGGACCGCCTTGCCGGCGAGGGGGTTGATTTTTGCGGTAGCCTTTTCGGTGGCCATAATAGTCTCGCTTCGAATAGTTGCAGTAGAAACTGCAGCACAATATATAGAACTGATACGGGGAACCGACGGGTCCGCCGACAGGGTTTCAAGATATCCGGGCTACCGCTACAGGCGCAGAGGGATCGCGCCGCCGTCATATCAAGATTTGATCAGCCTGTTATCCTGCCCCTTCCCTGCATCCGATATAGCGCCTGATGAGCGCATTGGTCGAACTGTCATGCTTCAGATCCGGGTCGCCCGCGGACCCCATCTCCGCGACGATGCGCTTGGCGAGTTCCTTGCCAAGCTCGACACCCCATTGGTCGAAGGAATCGATGTCCCAGATAGCCCCTTGCGTAAAGACGTTGTGCTCATAGAGGGCAACCAGTGTTCCGAGCGTATAAGGAGTAAGGCGTTCCGCTAGAATCATGTTGGTCGGGCGATTTCCTGGAAAGGTCCGATGTGGGCAAAGCCAATCGGGCGTTCCCTCGGACTTGACCTCCTCGCCGGTTTTACCGAAAGCCAGGGCTTCCGCCTGGGCGAAAAAGTTGGCCATGAGCAGATCGTGATGATTCCCCAGGGGATTGAGCGTCTGGCAAAATCCGATGAAGTCGCAGGGGATCAGGCGAGTTCCCTGGTGTATCAACTGATAGAACGAGTGTTGTCCATTGGTGCCCGGTTCACCCCAAACTACCTGGGATGTTTGATAGTCGACAGGAAAGCCATCCAGCCTCGTCCGCTTGCCATTACTCTCCATTGTCAATTGCTGCAGATAAGCCGGGAAACGTTTGAGATACTGGTCATAAGGCAGCACGGCAAGCGTCTCGCTGCCGAAAAAATTGTTGTACCAGATTGCCAGCAGCCCCATGATGACAGGCAGGTTCCTGTCGAATGGCGCGGTGCGAAAGTGTTCGTCCATCGCGTGAAAGCCTGCCAGCATGGAACGAAAATTCTGGGGACCTATGGCAATCATGGTTGAAAGACCTATTGCCGAGTCCATCGAATAGCGGCCTCCAACCCAATCCCAGAAACCGAACATATTTGCCGTGTCGATTCCGAAACCCGAGACTTCTTCGGCATTGGTGGAGACGGCAACGAAGTGCTTGCGCACGGCGCGCGTGTCACCGAACGCATCCAGCATCCACTGACGGGCCGCATGGGCGTTGGCAAGCGTTTCCGTAGTCGTGAACGTTTTCGAGCAAACGATGAATAAGGTTTCCTCGGGACTGATATCCCTGACGGCTTCCTTGAAATCGGTGCCATCCACATTCGAGACAAAGCGGAAGATCATGTCTCGCTGGCTATATGCACGCAAGGCCTCATAGGCCATCACCGGACCCAGGTCGGAACCACCTATGCCGATGTTGACAATGTTCCGGATCTGCTTGCCGGTATGACCCCTCCATCCGCCACTGCGCAATTCATTGGCGAAGCCTGCCATCCGATCAAGCACTGCGTGTACTTCCGGTACCACATTGATTCCATCCGCTATGATTTCCGCATCCCGGGGTGCACGCAAGGCGACATGCAGGACAGCGCGCCGCTCCGTCGAGTTGATCGGATCGCCTTCGAACATGGCGGCAATGCGCTTTTGCAATCCGCGTTCTTCCGCGAGCTGGACCAGCAACCGAAGCGTTTCGGCGGTAATGCGATTTTTCGAATAATCAAGGTAAAGACCTGTGGCTTCAGCCGTAAAGCGCTCGCCCCTCGAGGCGTCATCCGCAAAAAGCTCGCGAAGGTGCGTGTTTCGGATTGCCTTGAAATGAGACGAGATCGCCTTCCAGGCGGGAAGTTCGGTCAGGGTCGGGGTACTGGATGGAATCGAGGCCGGGGGTTCGACGCTCATGTCAGCCTCACGTGTTGTGTATTCATGATCGCTCCTATTCGGCAGGGCCTGCCGGAACCCAGCAGCCCGTTTGATAGGTTACATGCGGCGGAGCAAGTGCTTCATATCGCTTCATCCGCCGTTGCTTCACGCCGGCAATTCAGGATATGGTATCAAAAGAGGCGTGCCCCGAGTATTATGCGTGCCTTCGAAAGTGGCCAATTCATGAAGTGTAGCAAGTCCTGCTTTCGGAAATCTAGCATAGCAGGCATCAAGAAAATGTTAAGGCGGTGTTCAGCCATTCTTCCGATGGATGTTCTTTCCGCGATATATCGCTTCCTGTTGCTGTCCGGCAGGATAATGGACAATCTATTGCGGAACACTCGTCCTTTTTCTCTTGATCAGCCGCCAAAGCCGAAGACCATAGCCGGACAAGGCGTAGAGAAGGAAAAGACAGAAGAGGACGACCGGTGGATGGCTGGGTATCAGCACAAAAAAGAACAGAGCCAGCAGCAGCACGGTGATGAATGGCACGCTTTTGCGCAGGTTGATTTCTTTTCCGCTGTAATAAGGCAGATTGCTGACCATGGTCAGGCCAGCGAACAATGTGATGCACCATGCAAGCCATCTGATATCGGGTCCCGCGATATCGAAGTCCAGCATCACCCAGACCAGTCCCGCTATCAGCGCGGCCGCCGCGGGGGTGGGCAATCCCTGAAAAAAACGCTTGTCGATCACCTCTGCATTGGTATTGAACCGTGCAAGGCGCAGTGCCGCAGATACGCAATAAATGAATGCTGCAATCCACCCGAGTTTACCCATGCCTTTCAGCGCCCACTCATATATGACCAGTGCCGGAGCAGCGCCAAACGAAACCATGTCCGCCAAACTGTCGTATTCTGCGCCGAATTCGCTCTGGGTATGGGTAAGGCGCGCTACGCGGCCGTCCAGTCCATCCAGCACCATGGCTATGAAAATGGAAACCGCCGAGTGTTCGAATCGCCCGTTCATTGCCTGCACGATCGCATAAAATCCGGCGAATAATGCTGCGGTGGTGAACAGGTTCGGAAGGAGATAGATTCCGCGCCGCCTTAGCTTGGATCTCAGAACGAGGCGCGACTGCGGCTCATGCGTCATTTACGCGAGCCATTGGAAGAGCGGCGGGTGGCAAAACGGGCGATAACCCGCTTATGGGTGGCGGATGAATAGTACCTGTGCCACAAAAAAGAATACGGAATGGATGGGATGGCATCTGGAAGACTGCGCATGATATAAAAAATGGCGTCGCCCGCCCTTTTTGCCTCCCATCCACCTGTGCGATGTTAATTTTTCGCCTGATCAACGAGTTTGTTCTTTCTGATCCATGGCATCATTTCGCGCAGTTTCGTACCGACGGTTTCGATTTGATGAGCGGAGGCAAGACGGCGGCTTGCTTTAAGCATGGGGGCTCCCGCACGGTTTTCCAGGATAAACTCGCGCGCGTACTCTCCGGTTTGTATCTCGCGCAGGATCTTGCGCATTTCCGCGCGGGTATCATCGGTAACGATGCGCGGGCCGCGTGAAATATCACCATATTCCGCGTTATTCGAGATCGAGTAACGCATATTGGCTATGCCTCCTTCATAGATCAGGTCGACGATCAGCTTGACTTCGTGCAGGCATTCGAAATAAGCCATCTCGGGAGCATAACCCGCTTCGACCAGGGTTTCGAAACCCGCCTGGATCAAAGCGGTGAGCCCGCCGCATAACACCACCTGCTCGCCGAAAAGGTCGGTTTCGGTTTCTTCGCGAAAGTTGGTCTCGATCACCCCGCCGCGGGTGCCCCCATTCGCCGCTGCATAGGAAAGCGCAAGATCGCGCGCCTTGCCGGATTTGTCCTGGTGCACGGCGATGAGGGAAGGCACGCCTCCTCCCTGCGTATAAGTCGAGCGGACCAGGTGGCCCGGACCTTTGGGTGCGATCATGATGACATCGAGATCATCTCGTGGCGATACCTGGCCATAGTGTATGTTGAAACCGTGGGCAAAAGCGAGGACGGCGCCCTTCTTGAGATTGGGTTCGATCTCAGCCGTATAGACCGCTGCAATTTGCTCATCCGGCAGCAGCACCATGACCACGTCTGCCTCTCTTACTGCTTCTCCAACCTCCTTTACGGTAAGGCCGGCCTTTTCCGCCTTGCCCCAGGATGGGCCATCCTTGCGCAAGCCCACTGTTACCGTCACGCCGGAATCCCTCAGGTTATTGGCATGGGCGTGGCCTTGCGAGCCGTAGCCCACAATAGTCACCTTTTTCCCTTTTATGAGAGATAGATCGGCATCCTTATCGTAAAAAACATTCATGTTTCACCTTTAAAATGGAAAAATGCCAAAAGGGTTGATGGAGATGGCATCGAGACACGCTCAAGGCTGCGGCAGGATGGTCTTAAACTTTCAATATCCGCTCGCCCCGTCCAATGCCCGAAGCACCGGTGCGTACCGTCTCCAGGATGGTACTGCGGTTGACCCCATCGAGAAACGCATCGAGCTTCGACCCGGTACCGGTCAGCTCGATAGTGTAGGACTTATCCGTAACATCAATGATGCGGCCGCGAAAGATATCGGCCATGCGTTTTATTTCCTGGCGGTCCTCGCCCACCGCCCGCAGCTTTATCAGCATCATCTCACGCTCGATATGATCGCCTTCGCTTAAATCCACAACTTTGACTACTTCGATCAGCTTGTTCAATTGCTTCGTGATCTGCTCGACCACATCGTCTGACCCCGTGGTAACCACGGTCATGCGTGACAAGGTTGGGTCTTCCGTTGGCGCTACCGTAAGCGATTCAATGTTATAGGCCCGGGAGGAAAACAGCCCGGCGACGCGAGACAGGGCGCCCGCTTCATTTTCCATGAGCAATGAGATGATGTGGCGCATGTCTATACCAGAATCATTTCGGAAAGGCCTTTGCCCCCTGGCACCATGGGGAAGACGTTTTCCGTCTGGTCGGTGACGAAATCCATGAATACGAGCTTGTCCTTGAGCCCGAAAGCCTCCCGCAACGCATCCTCGACATCGCCCGGCTGCTCGATTTTCATGCCGACATGGCCGTAGCTCTCGGCCAGCCTGACGAAATCAGGAAGTGCATCCATGTATGATTCGGCATAACGGTTGCCGTGAAAAAATTCCTGCCATTGCCGCACCATGCCCATGTAACGATTGTTCAGGTTGATGATTTTGATCGGAAGGTTGTATTGCTTGCAGGTGGATAATTCCTGGATGCACATCTGGATGCTGGCTTCCCCGGTAACGCACGCCACGGGGCTCCCAGGATTGGCGAATTGCACGCCCATCGCTGCGGGAAGGCCAAAGCCCATGGTTCCCAGGCCGCCGGAATTGATCCAGCGGCGCGGCTTGTCGAATTTGTAAAACTGTGCTGCCCACATCTGGTGCTGGCCAACGTCTGAAGTAATGAAAGCATTTCCACCGGTGACCTTGTAGAGTTTCTCGATGACCATCTGCGGCTTGATGACCGGAGACCCGCGGTCATATTTTAGGCAGTCGCGGGAGCGCCAAGATTCGATTTGCGCCCACCATGCGTCGAGCGCGGCCTGGTCCACCGTCTCCTTGCGGGATTTGATCTGCTTTATCAATTCGACCAGCACGTCGGAGACGCTGCCAACAATGGGGACGTCCACTTTTACGCGTTTGGAAATGGACGAGGGGTCGATATCGATATGCACGATCCTGCGTTCTTCATTGAAGAAATGCTTGGGATTGCCGATGACGCGATCATCGAAGCGCGCGCCTATTGCAACCAGCACGTCACAGTGCTGCATTGCCATGTTGGCTTCGTATGTTCCATGCATGCCCAGCATGCCCACGAACCGCGGATCAGTCGCGGGATAACCGCCCAGCCCCATCAAGGTGTTGGTGCACGGAAATCCCAGCATTTGCACGAGCTCCGTCAACTGCGGAGCGGCATCGCTCAGGATGACGCCTCCCCCCGTATAAATCATGGGCCGTTTGGCGCCGAGTATCAGCTGGACCGCCTTTTTTATCTGTCCGGAATGCCCTTTCGTGACAGGGTTATAGGACCGCATGGCGACACTTTCGGGATATCTGAATACTGTCGTTTGCTGGCTCACATCCTTTGGAATGTCAACCAGCACGGGACCTGGGCGGCCGGTGGATGCAATATAGAAGGCCTTTTTAATG
Organism: Nitrosospira sp.; assembly: GCA_035547595.1. Lineage (GTDB taxonomy): Bacteria > Pseudomonadota > Gammaproteobacteria > Burkholderiales > Nitrosomonadaceae > Nitrosospira. The sequence continues at coordinate 32,131 of DASZUL010000065.1, read as the reverse complement.
GTTGCCGCCAGTTCCCCGATATCCTTGACCAGAAAGTTATGTTTGACGCAAGGACGCGTGATGCCCACGGTATCGACTTCCTGAAACGCATCCAGCCCTATGGCGTGCGTGGGTACCTGCCCGCTGATGATTACCAGCGGAATCGAATCCATATAGGCGGTGGCGATGCCTGTGACTGCATTGGTCACGCCGGGTCCGGATGTGACGAGCGCTACTCCTACCTTGTTGCTGGAGCGCGCGTAGCCGTCGGCGGCATGCACGGCTGCCTGCTCATGCCGTACCAGGACGTGCCTGACTTTGTCCTGCTTGAACAGCTCATCGTAAATGAATAGCACGGCGCCGCCGGGGTAGCCAAAAATGTAATCAACCCCTTCCTTCTGCAAACAACGCACTGTAATCTCAGCGCCCGTCAATTCCGTTTCCATGCTTTCCTGAATTCAATAGGTGCTGCCAGAGATAATGAAAAACACTGAACAGTAACGGTTAGCGAGCCGCTGGTCAACCCCTACCCGACGGCTGGAGGCGCAAAAGAGACTCAAGGATAACAACGATTTTCGAGGTATCGCTTCCGAAGCATCAAGGAAGCGCTGAACGTGGAATTGCGCGGTGTCCGAAGCTTCATCCAGGTTATCGCCAACAGGAAAGCCAGGTAGTATCTTGCGGCTGCCGATCAGGCTTCCAGCCGGAACAAAAAGGGAAAAGCAGGCTCAGCTTCTTTCAGTGGCTCCCCGGTCTTCTGTTTTTCGATACGGGCACGCAGGCTTGGTGCAATCCGCATATAGCGATAGCGAGTGCTCATGGATGATGAATCCACGGTCCTTGGCAATCTTGGTTTGCCGTTTTTCGATTTCGGCATCGTAAAATTCTTCAACCCTTCCGCATTGCAGGCATACCAAATGGTCGTGGTGGGTGGTGCTGGCAAGTTCAAAAACAGCTTTTCCGCCTTCGAAATGATGGCGTTCCAGCAGGCCCGCCTGCTCGAACTGGGTAAGTACGCGGTATACGGTTGCCAGACCGATGTCTTCTCCTTCGCTGATAAGCGTCTTGTAGACGTCTTCCGCGGACAGATGACGCACCGGGCTGCTTTCAAACAGGCTCAAGATACGCAACCTCGGCAGGGTCGCCTTCAGGCCCATGGTTTTGAGGTCGTTCGGTTTACTCATAGCGTCCATCCGTCGGGTTGTTTTGCTGTATCATATAACGTTAGGGAATCGCTGAACAAGTTTTCGCGGGGCGCGACGGCGGCGCTGCGGGGTGGGACGATATGCCGAAGGGCGGCGGCGCGATTGGACCATGTAGCGGATTGCGGCTGCCCCAATAGTGTGACGGCCGGGTATCCCTGCCGCTGCCCAGTCCCCGCCTTGCGGGACTCTTCGGGCGATGCTCCAGGGGATTTATGTGCTCTCCGGCATCGTAGCCCGGAGCCACGGTCCTCGTTGCGTGCCGCCTTATGGTTATCCCGATTCCGCCGGCAGCGCACTCCGCGACACCATGTTCGGGAATCCCCTGGGTTTGTTTTGAAAACATACGCTGCCTCGATGCGCGCAAGAATACTCCCGCTGTTTGTATTATTATCGCTTGCCGGATGTTCGTCTGTTCCATCCGTACTATACAAAATCGAGGTTCAGCAGGGTAATGTCATTACCCAGGAGATGGTGGATAAGCTGAAGCCCGGCATGTCCCGCTCACAGGTGCGCTTTGCGCTCGGTTCACCTTTGATCAGCGACCCCTTCCATGAAAACCGCTGGGATTACGTCTACCGGCTTGAGCAAAAGGGACGGCTGGTGGAGCAGCGGAAACTGACCGTATTTTTCGAGGGCGATAAACTGGTGCGTATCGATGGTACATTTTCTCCGTCGATTGCTTTCGCCCCGGCCCCTCCGGCTGAAGCAGCCAGCCCGGCCGAGGAACTTCGCAGCGCAGCGAGGCAAGGAGGTGGCGCTTCGTCTCCGATTGTGTCCGAACCGGAACGCGCTGCATCTGGCTCCGGGTTCGTTCCGACGCCGCCGCAAGCTGCGATTCTACCCCAGGTACCGGGCGCGGGTTCGCCGATCCCATCCGGTTCCGGACAAATGCCGATACAGGCCGCAGTTTTGCCTCAACCGGTAGAGGCTGCACGGCCGGTTATCAAAGAGTCCGCCCATGCGAGCGCCCGCGCCGCCCGGCAAGTACCTTCTCAAGCTTTGGATACCGGCGAGGAAGACGCGGATCAACCGAAAGAGTGACAACAGTGCAACAGTTGCATCGATAGGAAGCCAACCGCTGAAAACAGCGAGAGAGTGGAAATGACGACATTGAATATCGCAATAGCCGGAAGTTCAGGCCGAATGGGACGCGTATTGCTGGAAGCCGTGGCGCAGGCCGACGATATGCGATTATCCGCTGCCCTCGATCGGAGCGGAAGCCCGTATCTGGGAAGGGACGCGGGTGAGCTGATCGGTACGGCTTGCGGCATTCATATTACGGACGATGCTCCTGTTGCGCTCTCCGGTTGCGATGTGCTGATCGATTTTACCCGTCCCGAAGGCACGCTCATGCATCTCGATATATGCCGAACGGAACGAGTGAAAATGGTTGTCGGCACCACCGGTTTCTCCATGAACCAAAAAGAAGAAATCCGCGTTGCATCGCAATACATTCCGATTGTGTTGGCTCCCAACATGAGCGTTGGGGTAAACGTTACGCTCAAGCTGGTGGAATTGGCTGCCAGGGTGCTCAGAGAAGATTACGATATCGAAATTATGGAAGCGCATCATCGCCACAAGGTCGACGCGCCTTCCGGCACTGCCTTGCGCATGGGCGAGGTGGCGGCAGAAGCACGCGGAAAAAATCTTTCCGAAGTCGCGGTGTACGGACGGGAGGGCATTACAGGCGAACGGGTCCCTGGAGCCATCGGTTTTGCCACCGTACGGGGAGGCGATATCATCGGCGACCACACGGTTTTGTTTGCCGGGACGGGTGAGCGCATAGAAATTTCTCATAAAGCCGGGAGCCGCGCCACCTTTGCCGCGGGGGCGCTGCGGGCAGCCCGTTTTCTGGCCCGCAAGCAAAGCGGCCTGTTCGATATGCAGGACGTGCTGGCGCTACGTTAGGGCCTGTGCTTTGCGCCATGCCTTCACGTTTTTTTCGCGCAATAATGCGCGCGCGAAACAATTGCTAACAGGCCCTAGGACATCCTCCGGCCATTCTTTGCGCTGGCCTGCCCGGGCGTATACTGCCTTTCTTTCCGATCGGGGCATGAAGCGGCTTCGTTGAGCAAGTACCCTTTTCAACGTATAATTCGCCTTCATCGACGGGGTCGACGTTGCCTGCCCTGTTTCCATGCCTTATCCTAATTCCAGGAGCTTTCCGTTGTTACAACGCCCGTTTGCCGTTCTCGCACTTGCCGACGGCACAATTTTTCGTGGCATCTCCATCGGAGCCGCTGGAACCCGTGTCGGCGAGGTGGTGTTCAACACCTCCATGACGGGTTATCAGGAGATTCTTACCGATCCCTCCTATTGCCGGCAGATCATCACGCTGACTTATCCCCATATCGGCAATACAGGAGCCAATTCCGAAGATATTGAATCCGGCAACGATGACCGGGTATTTGCGGCGGGACTCATTATCCGCGATTTGCCGATACTTTCCAGCAGCTGGCGGCAATCGCAGACCTTGCCCGAATATCTCAGGCAGCGGGAAGTGGTCGCGATCGCCGATATCGATACTCGCAAGCTCACGCGCATACTGCGTGAAAAAGGTGCGCAAGCGGGATGCCTCATGGCTGGCCTCGTCGATGAAGGGGAAGCGCTGGAACGGGCGAGATCTTTTCCAGGGTTGGTGGGAATGGATCTTGCCAGGGAAGTGAGCTGCGATAAGCCCTATGAATGGATCGAAGGAGAATGGGAACGAGGAAGGAGTCCCGTTCTTCGACAAACGCCGCGCTTTCACGTTGCCGCACTGGATTTCGGGACCAAGCGCAACCTGCTTCGGAAATTGGCTCAGCATAATTGCAAAGTCACCGTTTTGCCCGCAAGCACGTCTGCTGAAGAGATTCTGGCATTGCAACCCGATGGCGTGTTTCTTTCCAACGGTCCGGGAGATCCCGAGCCTTGCGATTACGCTATCACCGCCACCAAAAAACTGCTGGATAAGGAGGTTCCCATTTTCGGAGTATGCATGGGGCATCAATTGCTGGGTCTGGCCAGCGGCGCTAGAACCATGAAAATGAAATTTGGGCATCATGGGGCCAATCATCCGGTGCAGGATCTCGATAGCGGAAGAGTAATGATTACCAGCCAGAACCATGGCTTTGCGGTCGACATCGATACCCTGCCACAGCATGCACGTATTACGCACGTGTCATTGTTTGACGGCAGCCTCCAGGGATTCGAGCTGACCGGCAGCCGCGCGTTCTGCTTTCAGGGGCATCCTGAAGTCAGTCCTGGCCCGCATGATATGGATTATTTGTTCGAGAAATTCACGAACCTGATGGAAGCAGGACGTAAACCACGAGTATGACAGCGTAGAGGCAATTCCCTACGGTCATTGCAGCAATGCCCAGACGAAACGATATACATACCATTCTCATCATCGGTGCCGGTCCGATAGTCATCGGCCAGGCATGCGAGTTCGATTATTCCGGCGCGCAGGCGTGCAAGGCGTTGCGCGAGGAAGGCTACCGCATCGTGCTGGTCAATTCCAATCCCGCCACCATCATGACGGATCCCGAAATGGCCGATGCGACATATATCGAGCCCATCATCTGGCCGATGGTCGAGAAAATCATTGCACGCGAGCGTCCGGACGCGTTATTGCCGACGATGGGCGGCCAGACAGCGCTTAACTGCGCGCTCGATCTGGCGAAGAACGGTGTATTGGCGAAGTACGGCGTAGAACTGATCGGTGCTTCGCGCGAGGCGATCGATAAAGCCGAGGACCGTGAAAAATTCAAGCAGGCCATGACGAAGATCGGCCTGGGATCGGCCCGTTCGGCAATAGCGCACAGCCTGGAAGAAGCCCTGCAGGTCCAGGCAATGGTGGGTTACCCCGTTATCATCCGCCCGTCATTTACCATGGGCGGAAGCGGTGGTGGCATCGCATACAACCGGGAGGAGTTCCTTAGTATTTGTGATCGGGGACTCGAAGCATCTCCTACGAAAGAATTGCTGATCGAAGAATCTGTCATAGGCTGGAAAGAGTTCGAGATGGAGGTAATCCGCGACAAGAAGGATAACTGCATCGTCGTGTGCGCCATTGAAAATCTCGATCCGATGGGCATCCATACGGGAGATTCCATCACCGTTGCTCCCACGCAGACGCTTACCGACAAAGAATATCAGATCATGCGGGATGCGGCAGTGGCCGTATTGCGCGAAATCGGCGTGGAAACCGGGGGATCGAATGTCCAGTTTGCCATCAATCCGCAGGATGGCCGCATGCTGGTCATTGAAATGAATCCCAGGGTTTCCCGTTCCTCTGCGCTCGCTTCCAAGGCGACGGGTTTTCCGATTGCCAAAGTGGCTGCCAAACTGGCGGTGGGTTATACGCTGGACGAACTCCAAAATGACATCACCGGCGGCGCCATGCCTGCCTCGTTCGAGCCTTCCATCGATTATGTCGTGACCAAGATTCCACGCTTCGCCTTTGAGAAGTTTCCCCAGGCCAACGATCGGCTCACCACCCAGATGAAGTCGGTCGGGGAAACCATGGCGATTGGACGCACCTTCCAGGAGTCGTTCCAGAAGGCATTGCGCGGGCTTGAGATCGGTGCCGATGGCCTCGACGAAAAGACATCGGATATCGAGGCCATCGAGGTCGAGCTTGGCGATCCGGGCCCGGAGCGAATCTGGTATGTCGCTGATGCGTTTCGCTGTGGAATGCCGCGTGAGGAAATTCATCAGCATACGCGCATCGACCACTGGTTTCTGGCACAGATTGAAGACCTGGTCGAGCAGGAACGAGCCCTTGCGGGGAAGTCTCTCGACGATCTCGACCTGCCGGCGTTGCGCAAACTGAAGCGCAGCGGTTTTTCCGACCGGCGTTTGGCTAAATTGTTGAATTCGACCCAGGAAGAGATTCGTGTACGGCGTCATCAGCTCAACCTGCGGCCCGTTTACAAGCGTGTCGATACCTGCGCCGCCGAGTTTGCGACGCGAACGGCTTACATGTATTCCACCTATGAGGAAGAATGCGAGGCGTTGCCTACCACCAGGGACAAAATCATGGTTCTGGGCGGCGGACCCAACCGCATTGGCCAAGGCATCGAATTCGATTACTGCTGCGTGCACGCCGCCCTGGCTCTTCGGGAGGATGGTTTCGAAACCATCATGGTCAACTGTAATCCCGAAACGGTTTCTACCGACTACGATACTTCGGATCGGCTCTATTTCGAGCCGTTGACGCTCGAGGATGTGCTTGAAATTGCAGCGGTGGAAAAACCTTCCGGTGTGGTCGTGCAGTATGGCGGCCAGACCCCGCTGAAACTTGCACGCGATCTGGAGGACAACGGCGTGCCCATCATAGGCACCAGTCCCGATATGATCGACTGCGCCGAAGACCGGGAGCGATTCCAGAAAATGCTGGAGCGGCTGGATCTCAAGCAGCCTGCCAATCGTACCGCGCGTACTGCGGAAGCGGCGCTCGCCGCAGCTGCCGAAATCGGGTACCCGCTCGTGGTGCGGCCCAGCTATGTGCTGGGAGGCCGTGCCATGGAGATCGTCCACGAGCAGGCCCATCTCGAGCGTTACATGCGGGAAGCCATAAAGGTTTCGCACGATTCCCCCGTGCTTCTGGACCACTTTCTCAATGATGCGGTTGAAGTGGATGTCGATGCTATTTGCGACGGCGAAGCGGTGCTGGTCGGCGGCATCATGGAACACATCGAACAGGCTGGCGTGCATTCCGGCGATTCGGCATGTTCACTGCCTCCTTTCAGCTTGTCCGTTACCATGCGCGACGAATTGCGGCGCCAGACCACGGCGATGGCGCGGGCACTCGGAGTCGTAGGGTTGATGAACGTGCAATTTGCCATCCAGCGCGACATCCTGTATGTGCTGGAAGTCAACCCCCGCGCATCGCGCACGGTTCCGTTCGTGTCCAAGGCGACCGGATTGCCGCTTGCCAAGATTGCAGCGCGATGCATGACGGGACAAACTCTCGCGCGTCAGGGCATGGTTGAAGAACGGGCGCCCTCCTTCTGTTCGGTGAAAGAAGCCGTATTTCCCTTCATCAAGTTTCCGGGCGTCGATACGATACTAGGACCGGAAATGAAGTCCACCGGCGAAGTGATGGGAGTAGGGAAAACTTTTGCGGAGGCATTCGTCAAGTCGCAGCTTGCGGCGGGAGTCCGATTTCCTTCCGCAGGCAAGGTGTTTATCAGCGTGCGGCAATCGGACAAGCCGCGCATCGTCGAAATTGCTCGAAATCTTGCGGAACTGGGATTCAGCCTTTATGCTACTCGCGGTACCGCTGCCGTATTGCTTGCCGCGAATCTGGCGGTAACGCCGGTAAACAAAGTTGCTGAAGGCCGCCCCCACATCGTCGACATGATAAAGAACGGGGAAATGGACCTGATAATCAACACGGTTGAGGACAAGCGGAGCGCGATCCAGGATTCCTATTCCATTCGTCACGCCGCGTTACAGGCAAAGGCGACGTATTACACCACTTTAGCCGGAGCGCGGGCTGCTTGCATCGGCATGGCGGGAATGGGTGAATTGCGGGCTTATAGCTTGCAGGAGCTTCATGAGCGGCAGGAAAGCGTATCGCGGCTCTCCAGCGCCGGGTGCTCCGGGCCGGATTCCGCTGATTCCACTGTAACAAGCTCAAATGTCGAACCGCAGCGTGAGTCGGGCGCAGACCTGGAAACCGGATTTAACGGAAAGGCAGTATAAAGGAAGGTAGTATAGATTATGAGCACAATCCCCTTGACAGTGGTGGGCGCGGGGAAGCTGCGCGCCGAATTGCATGAGATGAAAACCGTTCAGAGGCCCGCGGTGATCGCGGCTCTGGCGGAAGCCCGTTCCCATGGCGATCTTTCTGAAAACGCCGAATATGAGGCTGCCAAGGAACGGCAGGGCTTCATCGAGGGTCGCATAGCAGAACTGGAAACCAAGCTTTCCAACGCACAGATCATCGATCCGGCGTTGCTCGACGCAGGCGGGGCCTGCGTATTCGGCGCTACGATCGACCTCGAAGATATGAGCAGTTCCACCGTGGTAACCTACCAGATTGTCGGTGACGATGAAGCCGATATCAAGGAGGGAAAGATTTCCATCAGTTCACCGATCTCACGCGCGCTCATAGGCAAATACCCCGGCGACGTGGCGGAAGTCATGGCGCCCGGTGGTATAAGAGAGTATGAAATCCTGGACGTCAAATACGTTTAAAAAGCCGCTTAGGAAACCTTCGCGCAGGATTTCCTGATATTCCTTCGACCCGATTTCTTCTTTTTGAGCTGAGCGGCGCCTTTTGATTCAGGCGCCGCACCTTTTGGTTCCGGTCGATAGATTACAAGGATTTTTCCGATATGCTGAACGGGGGCGGCCGCAAGGCGCCGGCATATCTCTTCGAGCAAGCCATTTCGAATTTTCCTCTCTCCAATGGAAACCCTGACCTTGATCAACTGATGGCTCTTGAGGCCGAGATCCAGTTCATGCATGACATTTTCGGAGAGTCCCGCCTCACCGATCATCACTACCGGCCGCATGCCATGGGCCGTTGCCGCGAGCATCCGCCGGTGCGCAGGTGTAAGTGCCAACATGAATTTTCAGGAAAAGCCTCATTTTAAGTGATGAAGCGCGCCAAGACCAGCAAGGCCTGGATGAAAGAGCATGTGAATGACTTTTTCGTGAAGCAGGCAAAAAAAGAAGGTTATCGTTCCCGCGCAGCCTATAAGCTGATTGAAATTGCGAAACGTGATCGCCTCTTCCGCTCCGGCATGACGATAGTCGATCTCGGCGCGGCTCCCGGTGGATGGTCCCAGGTGGCGGCACTTGAGCTGGGTGACAAAGGCAGAATCGTCGCGCTCGATATGAACGAGATGGAACCCTTGCCGGGAGTGACTTTCATACGAGGAGACTTCACGGAGGCCGAGGTCCTGGCGGAACTCAAAAATACGCTTGGAAAGTCTCCCGTTGACCTTGTAATTTCGGACATGTCCCCTAATATAACGGGTATAGCGGCAAGTGATCAGGCCCGCAGCATGTACCTGGCAGAACTGGCGCTGGAATTCTGCAGGGAGCGATTGAACTCCGGCGGCGTGTTTCTCATCAAAGTATTTCAGGGGGCGGGCTTCCAGGGGTTCTTGCAGTCTATGCGAATGGATTTCAACAAGGTGGTGACGCGCAAGCCGGAAGCCTCCCGGGATAGAAGCAGCGAACTTTATCTGCTGGGGACTGGAAAACGCTATTAGATTCGGTGAAAGAGGCTGTTCGATGAGCATGAGGCAGGGTTTTCCGCACGGCGGCGAGTGCCTGGGGCGGCGGTATTCCACGCTGTTATAAATCGCAAAATGGGTTTAGAATGAAATACTCAAGGGTATTGAAGGCGCGAGCCAAGGAGTTATCTTGAACAATCTCATTAAAAACATGGCCATTTGGCTGGTGATCGCTTTGGTGCTGATGACGGTGTTCAATCAGTTCAGCACGCGGCAATCGGCCCAGGCACCGATGGAGTATTCGCAATTCATCGATGAGGTGAAGCAGGGCAGGATCGCGAAAGTAACCATAGAAGGTCGCACCATCAAAGGCACCAAGTCCGATGGCAGGCGTTTTACCACTTATACGCCTTCCGATCCCTGGATGGTGAGTGATCTTCTCAAAGCGGGTGTCGTCATCGACGCCAAGCCTGAAGAGGAACCTTCCCTGTTGATGAATATTTTCGTTTCATGGTTCCCGATGCTGCTTCTGATAGCCGTGTGGATTTTCTTCATGCGCCAGATGCAGGGAGGAGGCAGAGGTGGCGGCGCGTTCTCGTTTGGCAAGAGCAAGGCGCGAATGCTGGATGAATCCACCAACCAGGTAACCTTTGCGGATGTGGCCGGTTGCGAGGAGGCCAAGGAGGAAGTCTCAGAACTGGTCGAGTTCCTGCGGGACCCGAGCAAATTCCAGAAGCTGGGCGGGCGCATTCCGCGCGGTGTGTTGATGGTCGGCAACCCTGGCACCGGCAAGACGCTGCTCGCGCGTGCGATCGCGGGCGAGGCCAAGGTTCCCTTTTTCAGCATATCGGGCTCCGATTTCGTCGAAATGTTCGTCGGTGTAGGTGCCGCCCGGGTGCGCGATATGTTCGAGCAAGCCAAAAAGCACGCCCCCTGCATTATCTTCATCGATGAAATCGATGCCGTGGGGCGCCAGCGCGGAGCGGGGCTGGGGGGCGGAAATGACGAGCGCGAGCAAACACTGAACCAGTTGCTGGTGGAAATGGATGGCTTCGAAGGAACCGCGGGAGTCATTGTCATCGCGGCGACGAACCGTCCGGACGTGCTCGACCCGGCGCTGCTTCGTCCTGGACGTTTTGACAGGCAGGTTACGGTTCCCCTGCCCGATATCCGGGGGCGCGAGCAGATCCTGCATGTCCATATGCGCAAGGTTCCCATTGCGCCCGACGTACATGCCGAGATACTCGCCCGCGGCACACCCGGAATGTCGGGTGCCGATCTGGCGAACCTGGTGAACGAAGCGGCGCTCTTCGCGGCACGCAGCAACAAGCGGCTTGTGGACATGGAAGACTTCGAGCGTGCGAAGGACAAGATCTTCATGGGCGCGGAGCGGAGATCCGTTCTCATGCCCGAGCACGAACGGCGCAATACGGCTTATCATGAATCCGGACATGCCGTGGTGGCTCAGTTGCTGCCGAAAACCGATCCTGTGCACAAGGTTTCGATAATCCCGCGCGGACGTGCGCTGGGCGTAACCATGCAGTTGCCTACCGAGGACCGGTTCAGCATGGATCGCGAGGAAATCCTGCAAAATATCGCGGTGCTATTCGGCGGGCGTATTGCCGAAGAGATTTTCATGGGACAGATGACTACAGGCGCCTCCAACGACTTTGAGCGTGCTACCGAGATGGCGCGACGCATGGTGACCCAATGGGGAATGTCGGATTCGCTGGGGCCAATGGTCTACGGGGAAAACGAGGGCGAGGTTTTTCTCGGTCGATCCGTGACCACGCATAAAAACGTGAGCGAAGCCACCATGCAAAAAGTGGATATCGAGATCCGGCGTATCATCGATGCTCAATATGGACTATCCCGGAGATTGATAGAAGAGAATCGCGACAAGATTGAAGTCATGGCGAAGGCCTTGCTGGAATGGGAGACCATAGACTCGGAACAGATCGGGGATATCATGGAAGGCCGCGCGCCGCGCCCGCCTAAACCTTCCAAGACTACCGCGACGCCGCCCAAGGATAATACACCTCCTCCGGCGCCTGCGGCCTCTGCCACACCGGCGCAGGAAGCGTAAGCCGCGGTATTTGCTCCAACCAAGCGTAATAAATAAGGCGGAATTTCCGCCTTATTTATTATTGAAAGCCCTTTCCTTGCTGCGTCCCTGTCTATCTTGCGTTCACGCGGGCAATCAATCCTCTCTTTTTCCTCCCGTCCCCTGATTATGGGAGTGCTCAATATCACCCCCGATTCCTTTTCCGATGGTGGCTTATGGGTCTCGGCGGAGAATGCCATCCATCATGCCAAAAACATGGTGAAACAAGGCGCGGATATAGTGGATATCGGCGGGGAATCCACACGCCCCTGCAGCAAGCCGGTCAGCGCAGACGAAGAGATACGCCGTATCATGCCGGTAATCGAGGCACTGGTGGATATGAACATCAGCGTTTCCGTGGATACTTCCAAGCCGGAGGTGATGCGCGCGTCAATAGAAGCGGGCGCCGCGATGATCAATGACGTAAAAGCGCTGCAGGCGCCCGGTGCGCTCCAGGCAGTCGCGGAAGGAGGCGTGGCCGCCTGCCTCATGCATATGCAGGGAGAGCCGGGAAGCATGCAGGCCAATCCCCATTATGGGAACGTGGTGACGGAAGTGAAGGATTTTTTGCGGGATCGGGTGCATACGGCTCGTGCTGCCGGTATTCCGCTGGAGCATTTGGTGATAGACCCCGGTTTTGGTTTCGGGAAGACGCTGGAGCATAACATCGCGCTGCTGCGTCATCTTGACTCCTTTCTGGACATGGGGGTTTCATTGATGGTGGGCCTGTCGCGCAAATCGATGCTGGGGAAAATTACCGGCAGCGAAGTGGGAGACAGAGTTCACGCAAGCGTCGCGGCTGCTTTACTGGCGCTCATGAAAGGAGCGAAAATCATCAGGGTACATGATGTAAAAGCAACCAGCGATGCAATAGCTGTTTATAATGCGGTAAACGGTTAGCCAGTGCGATAAAATTACGGCGCAACCCCGCGCTCCTCATCCGATATCCAGAGCGTTTTCCCTTGATCGCCCGGCTGATCTTTCGTTCAGGTTTGCGCATGTGAGTTACGAGGCGGAATGTCTCAAGCAATCACTCTGCCGCAGGCAGAGGTATCCAGTTGCCCCGCCCCTTTCTTCCCCGAGGCTTTTAATGACAAAAAAATATTTCGGCACTGACGGCATTCGTGGCCGCGTCGGAGAACCACCCATCACACCCGAGTTCGTCATGCATCTCGGATATTCCGCGGGCAAGGTCCTGGCGTCGTCGGACTGGCATTTGTCCAAGGGAGAACGGCCGGCAGTGCTTATCGGAAAGGACACCCGAATATCGGGTTATATGCTGGAATCAGCCTTGCAGGCAGGACTGTCCGCGGCCGGTGTCGACGTGCTGCTGTCGGGTCCCATGCCGACGCCAGCCGTTGCCTACCTCACGCGGGCGCTGCGGCTGCAGGCGGGCATCGTGATCTCCGCTTCCCACAATCCATTCGAAGACAACGGCATCAAGTTTTTTTCCTCTGCCGGCAGCAAACTTCCAGACGCAACCGAACACGAGATAGAGGCGGGCCTGACTGCCCCGATCAAATCGATGGATTCAGCACAGCTGGGCAAGGCCCGGCGCGTGAACGACGCCAGAGGCCGCTATATCGAATTCTGCAAAAGCACTTTCCCGAATTATCTTGATTTGCGCGGGCTGCGCATTTTGGTCGATTGTGCTCACGGTGCGACTTATCAAATCGCCGGACCAGTGCTGCATGAGTTGGGTGCCGACGTGGTGGCCGTGGGGGTGCAACCGGATGGCCTCAATATCAATCATGAATGCGGGGCTACGCATGGTACCGCTCTTCAGGAGGCGGTAAGGCGATACAGGGTTGATCTCGGCATTGCCCTCGACGGTGACGGCGACCGGGTAATCATGGCTGGCAGCGAAGGTGAACTATATGATGGAGACCAGCTGATATACATTATCGCCAAGCACCGCAAGCAAAGGGATTTGCTCAAAGGAGGGGTGGCGGGAACCCTGATGACCAATCTTGCGGTCGAAAACGGTCTGGAAGAACTCGGTATTCCATTTGTCCGGGCAAAGGTGGGCGACCGCTACGTATTGGAACTCCTGCAGAAGGAAAGCTGGCAGCTGGGAGGAGAAGGCTCGGGCCATATCATTTGCCTGGACAAGCATACGACGGGTGACGGAATTGTTTCGGCCCTGCAGGTGCTGCACGCCATGCGTGATAGCGGCAGTACCCTGGCTGAGCTTGCACGCGACATAACGCTTCATCCGCAGAAGCTTATCAACGTCAAGGTTCGCAAAGGCTTCGACGTAAGCGCGAGTACCCTGGTTAAAGCCGTACAGGTAGAAGCCGAACGGGATCTTGCCAGCGACGGCCGGGTATTGCTGCGAGCATCCGGGACGGAACCGCTGATACGGGTCATGGTGGAGGGTAAATCCCTGCAGAAAGTCACACACTGGGCCGAACGCATAGCGGACGCGGTGCGGGCGGACGCGCTGAATGAAAATGCATCCCCCGTTCGATGAGGCGGATGGAGCATCCATCGTGGACCAGTAAATGGAAGAGGGAAGAGTTCAAAGGTCGGGCGGCAAAGGCTATTCCATCCCGCCAAATCGCCGCAATGGCGGGACTTGTTCAGAGCTTTTCCAGGATGGTGCCATTGTCACAATACGGTAATATGAATGACCTAGCATGAGCTAACGCAGTAAGAATTGATATATCAAGATATTGAGGATGAAATGGTGAAATTATCGAATGCCCGTACACTTGGAATCTTAACCATATTGTGGATATCGGGCGGCGCCATCGGCGTTGCCCAGGCTGCTGCACTGGTAAAAATCGATGGCTCAAGTACTGTTTTTCCCATTACCGAAGCGGTTGCGGAAGATTTTCAAAAGGCAAAGCGCGGTGCCGTCAACGTTACGGTGGGCATTTCGGGCACCGGAGGCGGTTTCAAGAAATTCTGTCGCGGGCAAATCGATATCGTTAATGCCTCGCGTCCCATTCTTAAAAAGGAAATGGACGAATGCAAGGCTTCGGGAGTGCAATATGTAGAAATGCCCGTTGCATTCGATGCCTTGACCGTGGTAATCAATCCGAGGAACGATTGGAGCAAAAATATCACTGTCGAAGAGCTGAAGAAAATGTGGGAACCGGCCGCCCAGGGGAAAATAACCAAGTGGAACCAGGTAAATACCTCATGGCCGGATGAAACGTTCAAGCTTTACGGACCGGGTTCCGACTCAGGCACGTTCGATTATTTCACCGAAGCTGTTGTCGGCAAGGCGAAATCGAGCCGCGGCGATTTTACCGCCTCGGAGGATGACAACGTATTGGTCCAGGGAGTTGCAAGCGACAAGAATGGACTGGGGTTCTTCGGTTTCGCGTATTACATAGAGAACCAGAAGAAGCTCAGGGCTGTCGGCGTCGACGGAGGCAAAGGACCGGTTCTCCCTTCCGTCAAAACTGTGGAGGATGGGAGCTATCAACCTTTGTCTCGTCCTATTTTCATTTACGTCAATATAAAATCGGCGGACAAGCCGGAAGTGAAGGAATTTGTCGAGTTTTATATGAAAAATGCGATTCCGTTGGTAAAAGAAGTCAAGTTTTTTTCGCTGCCCCCGCAGGTTTACGTCACAAATATCGAGCATCTCGGCCAGAAGAAAACAGGAACCGTTTTCAATGGCCAGCCCGAGGTCGGTCTCAAGATCGAAGAGGTACTGAAGCGCGAGACCAGCCAATAATTCCACGCCAAGCATCCTGGTCCGGGGATTGAAGCAACGGCAGCGGTAAGGACTGCATCTTTCGTTCCTCGTCCCGGTCGGCTCTCCTTCCGATCTATCGTCTCGGGGCTGGCGTTTTCTGGCGAAATCCGCTCATCTGGTTTTGCCGGTTCAGTTGCAAGTTGTATAAAGCCCGGTCGCCGAGTCCATCCCCAGGAAACCTCTGAACCAGTCTTCGTTGAGTGCAACCCGGATGGGATGGGCGGCAGAGACTTGTTCAGCGGTTCCCTAGCCTATCGTTCAATTGGCTGCTATAGTTTGGGTCCTGCATCAGGCCAGTTTTTTCTGGCTGATCAGCAGGAACCGATAATTTTCGCCATCCGCTATGTAAACAGGCATGGAACAAACACTTCATTTCGCCGGCCTTCGCGCGGGCAAGGTTTAATTTGTAAAGGAACAGGTTGTGACTGTCATTCGTCTCCCGGATGGTTCTGAGCGGCGCTATGAGCAGCCGGTAACGGCCCGCGAGGTCGCGGAATCCATCGGTCCGCGCCTCGGCCGCGCCGCTCTGGCGGCAAAAATCAACGGCAAGCTGGTGGATCTGTCGAGGCCGATCGAGACCAGCGGCGACTTGACGATCATCACTGAGAAAGACCCCGAAGGACTCGAAATCATCCGGCACTCGAGCGCCCATCTGCTGGCGCACGCGGTAAAAGAGCTTTTTCCCGATGCGCAGGTCACTATCGGGCCGGTTATCGAAGATGGTTTTTATTACGACTTTTCATACAAAAGACCTTTCACTCCGGAAGACCTTGCGGCAATAGAAAAGCGTATGGCTGAAATCAGTTCGCGCGATCTGAAAGTGGAGCGCAAGATCTGGGATCGATCGGAGGCGATCAATTTTTTCAAGAATCAGGGTGAGCATTACAAGGCGCAGATCATCGAAGCAATACCGGGAGACGAAGATGTTTCCTTGTATTCCCAGGGGAACTTTACCGACCTGTGCCGCGGTCCTCATGTTCCAACCACTTCGCGGCTGAAGGTATTCAAGCTGATGAAGCTGGCGGGCGCCTATTGGCGCGGCGATTCACATAATGAAATGCTGCAGCGGATTTACGGCACCGCCTGGACAAAAAAAGAGGACCAGGAAGCCTATCTACGCCGTCTCGAGGAAGCGGAGAAGCGCGACCATCGCAAGCTCGGAAAGCAGATGGACCTGTTCCATATTCAGGAGGAAGCGCCGGGAATGGTGTTCTGGCATCCAAAAGGCTGGATTATCTGGCAGCAGGTGGAGCAGTACATGCGGAAGGTACTCCGCGACAATGGCTATCTGGAAATCCGCACACCTTCGGTACTGGATAAGGGATTATGGGAGCGGTCGGGACATTGGGAAAATTTCCGCGAAAATATGTTCATTACCCAATCGGAAGAACGCGAGTTTGCCGTCAAGCCGATGAACTGCCCCGGCCATGTGCAGGTATTCAGGCAGGGATTGAAGAGTTACCGCGATCTGCCGCTGCGGCTGGCTGAGTTCGGATCCTGTCATCGCAACGAGCCTTCCGGTGCCTTGCATGGCATTATGCGGGTCCGCGCCTTTACTCAGGATGACGCTCATATTTTTTGTGCGGAGTCCCAGGTTCAGGATGAGGCGGTGCGTTTTATCGACTTGTTGCAGCAAGTGTATGCGGATTTCGGCTTCAAGGAGATCCTGGTAAAGCTCTCGACACGGCCGGCAAAGCGCGTCGGCTCGGAAGAGCAGTGGGATAAGGCGGAACGGGCGTTGCAATCAGCCTTGGCCCATAAAAAACTCATCTGGGAACTGCAACCGGGGGAAGGCGCTTTCTATGGTCCGAAAATTGAATTTTCGCTCAAGGACAGCATCGGCCGGGTCTGGCAATGCGGCACCTTGCAGCTGGATTTTTCCATGCCCGAACGGTTGGGCGCGGAATACGTGGCGGAGGATAATACCCGCAAGGTGCCGGTAATGCTCCACAGGGCAATATTGGGTTCTCTGGAGCGTTTCATCGGCATTCTCATCGAGAACCATGCAGGTGCGCTTCCGCTATGGCTCGCTCCCGATCAGGCAGTCGTGCTGAACATCTCCGCGGGACAGGCGGATTATGCCAGAAAAATAGCTGCAGAGCTCAAGCACAATGGCATCCGGGCGTTTGCGGACTTGAGAAATGAGAAAATAACTTATAAAATACGGGAACATAGTCTGCAAAAATTGCCATACCAAATCATCGTGGGCGATAAGGAAGTAGCGTCACAAACGGTTTCCGTGAGAACCCGGACGGGTTCCGATCTCGGCCAGGTTACCTTGACCGCGCTGGTCGATCTTTTCAAAACGGAGATATCCATAAGAGCCGGCGCGAACTGACTCAATCATATACCTGGGGAATTACTATAGCTCAAGAGAAAGCAGCACGCATCAACCAAGAGATAAATTCACCGGAAGTGCGCTTGATTGGTGTCGGAGGGGAGCAGATAGGCATTGTTTCCCTGGCGACGGCCAATTCTTTGGCAGAAGACGCGGAGGTGGATCTCGTTGAGATCGCGCCTACTGCCAGGCCGCCGGTCTGCCGCCTGATGGATTACGGCAAGTTCCGCTATCAGGAAAGCAAGAAAAAACACGAGGCCAAACTCAAGCAAAAGCAAATTCAGATCAAAGAGGTCAAGTTTCGCCCGAATACCGATGAGGGCGATTACAATATCAAGCTGCGCAATCTGATCAGTTTTCTTGAGGAAGGGGATAAGGCGAAAATCACTTTACGCTTCCGTGGACGTGAAATGGCTCATCAGGAATTTGGCGTTCGCCTGCTGGAGCGAGTCAGGGACGACCTGGAGGCGCATGCGATAGTCGAGCAATTTCCTCGAATGGAAGGGCGGCAGATGGTCATGGTGCTATCTCCGCGCAAGAAGGAAGTGAAATCAACCAAACCCAAAGCCACTCCCAATGGCGCGGCTGCCGGAACGAATAAGGGTGCGGTCCAACCCTAGGATTCTTAAAGGGTACGATTGGCGGTATGAGTTGGAAAGCGTGAAAGTGTTTTTGCGCCGGGCCGGCTGGGTATCGGTGCGAGCGGTAGTAGCGGGCGATCGGATAGAAAGCCATTTATAACAAGTGGTGACCAGGTTTGAAAGTGTTCCGGTACGGAAACACCTGGCGTCATGTTAAAGCAGGAGTAGTGTAATGCCGAAAATGAAAACGAAGAGTGGCGCAGCGAAGCGCTTCAAGGTCAGAGCTGGCGGCAGTGTCAAGCGTTCACAAGCATTCAAGCGCCATATCCTTACCAAAAAGACGACGAAGAGCAAACGCCAGTTGCGCGGAACCGTCGGTGTTCATGCGAGCGACGTGGCGTCCGTTCGCGCCATGATGCCCTACGCGTAAGGAGAGACTGCCATGCCTAGAGTTAAACGTGGGGTAACGGCTCACGCCCGTCATAAAAAAGTACTGGATCTGGCGAAAGGCTATCGCGGACGCCGCAAGAACGTCTATCGTATTGCGAAGGAAGCGGTGATGAAAGCGGGGCAGTATGCCTATCGCGATCGCCGCCAGAAGAAACGCCAGTTCAGGGCGCTGTGGATTGCGCGCATCAATGCCGCCGCGCGTGAATGCGGTTTGTCCTATAGCGTATTCATGAACGGCTTGAAAAAAGCGGCGATCGAGGTGGATCGCAAGGTGTTATCCGATATTGCGGTCTTTGATAAGCCTGCTTTCATGAAATTGGCCGAACAGGCCAAGGCCAGTCTGGCCATATAGCAGATAAGCAGCGAAGCACGACGAGGAGGCTGGAGGCACTGCGCCTGGCCTCCTTTTTTCTTGTTTATGGAATGATATCACCTCATCCCTGAGTCCCTATGAATGATCTGGATCATCTCATCAGTGAAGCCGTCGATCTTTTCAATGGCATAGATGACGCTGTCGAACTGGAGCAGGCCAAGGCACGCTATCTTGGCCGGAACGGCAAGTTGACGGAACTGCTGAGGGGGCTGGGCAAACTCCCACCGGACGAGCGGCCGGAAATGGGAAGCCGTATCAACAAGGCCAAGGAAACGCTCGAAGCTGCGCTTGGCAGCCGCCGTGACGCGATACAGGAAAAGAAACTCGAAGCCCAGCTCGTCGTTGAGGCATTGGACGTCACTTTGCCGGGACGCGGCCAGGGAACGGGTGGCATACATCCCATCACACGGACGCTCGATCGTATCCAGTCCTTGTTTCATTCGCTTGGTTTTGCCGTCGCAACAGGACCGGAGATCGAAACGGATTTCTACAATTTTACCGCCCTCAACATTCCCGAGAACCATCCTGCCCGTGCAATGCACGATACCTTTTATATCGATGAGGGAAGCGGTGCTTATTTGTTGCGTACCCATACGTCACCGGTACAAATCCGCTACATGCAGGAAAATGCTCCGCCCCTGAAGGTGATTGCACCCGGACGAGTCTACCGCTGCGATTCCGATTTGACTCACACTCCCATGTTTCACCAAGTGGAAGGTTTATGGGTTGATGAAAGCGCCCATTTCTCGGCACTGAAAGGGTTGCTGGCAGATTTCATGCGACATTTTTTTGAACGTGAAGATTTGCCGGTGCGCTTTCGCGCTTCTTTCTTCCCTTTTACCGAACCTTCGGCGGAAATGGATATAGGATGCGTGATGTGCGGGGGCAGTGGCTGCCGCGTATGCAGCCATACAGGCTGGCTCGAAGTGCTGGGTTGCGGCATGGTTCATCCCCACGTTTTCAAGCACGTACACATCGACAGTGAAAAGTTCATCGGGTTTGCCTTCGGCATGGGTGTGGAAAGACTGGCGATGCTGCGATACGGAGTGAATGATTTGCGCCTGTTTTTCGAAAACGATCTTCGTTTCCTCCGGCAATTCAGTTAGAGGGGGCGAGAACAAAATATGAAATTTTCCGAGAATTGGCTCCGGACCTTCGTCGATCTGCCATTATCTACGGATGAGCTTGCCCATGCGCTGACCATGGCAGGCCTGGAAGTGGAATCGATCGAGCCGGTTGTTCCTGCTTTTACCGGTGTGGTGGTGGCCGAAGTGCTGTCGGTCGAAAAGCATCCGGGGCGAGAGCGCCTTCATGTCTGCCAGGTGAATGCCGGTTCCATACCCGGTGGCGGGCAATTGCAGATAGTTTGCGGCGCTCCCAATGTTCAGGCCGGGATGAGGGTTCCGTGCGCGCTAAGCGGCGCCGAGCTTCCCGCAGCCGCTATAAAGCCGACTAGCATAAGAGGAATTGAATCTCATGGCATGTTATGTTCCGCCGCTGAGCTAGGTCTAGATGACCCCGCAAAAGGCTTGCTCGCGCTTCCCGAGGATGCGCCTCCAGGCGTCGATTTTCGCGATTATTATGAACTCGATGACAAACTCCTTACCCTCAAGCTCACACCCAATCGCGGCGATTGCCTGGGCCTTTTTGGAATAGCGCGAGAAGCAGCCGCTATTACCTCAGCGGGTCTCAGGCCTCTCGAGATCGAACCGGTGGCTCCGGAGGTGGATGACGCGTTGCGGGTAGAGGTGGATGCGCCCGCAGCGTGTCCGCTTTATTGCGGTAGGGTAATACGTGGTGTGTCGCTGGAGGATAAGGCCACGCCTCGCTGGATGGTGCGCCGCCTGGAGCGCAGCGGCATACGAACCATTAATCCGGTGGTGGATGTGACCAACTATGTCATGCTGGAGACCGGTCAGCCCCTGCATGCTTTCGACCTGGCGAAGATTTCGGGTGAGCGCGCAGGCATGATCCAGGTGCGTTTTGCTCGCACGGGCGAGAAGCTCCGTTTGCTCAATGGCGAAGAGCTCGTCCTGGAGCCCGACATGCTGGTCATTGCCGATCTGGAAAAGCCGCTGGCGCTTGCCGGGATAATGGGTGGAGATGAAAGCGGCGTGCGGGACGGAACGACTGATTTATTCCTGGAAAGCGCTTTTTTTAACCCGGAGACAATTTCGGGAAAATCATTCCGCCTGGGCTTCAGTTCGGATTCCGCACACCGTTTTGAACGGGGTGTGGATTTTGCCGCTACCCGCACAGCATTGGAGCGCGCTACGAGACTGGTGCTGGAGATTTGTGGCGGCAGCGCCGGCGCTGTCAGCGAAGCCTTGGGTAGTTTGCCGCCACGCCGCCCCATAAATCTGCGTTTGCAAAGGGTGCGGCAGGTTCTGGGCGTTGACTTCGATGAAGTCAGGGTCGCCGAGTTGTTGCGGCGGCTGCAATTTGATTTCCTTTCCACCGGCAATGGAGTATTCCTGATAACGCCGCCGACCTACCGCTTCGATCTCGGCATAGAGGAAGACCTGATCGAGGAATTGGCACGGATTCACGGCTACAACCAGATTCCGGGCAGCTTGCCGCGTACGGCATCGGAGATGTTGCCCGATCCCGAATCCAAGCTTTCTCTACCGCAGCTAAGAGGCGTCCTGGCTTCGCGGGATTATCAGGAGGTCATTAATTATGCTTTTGTAGACGCGTCGTGGGAGCGGGAAATATTTGGCAATGAAACGCCGATAGTATTGAAAAATCCGCTCTCCAGCCAGATGAGTGCCATGCGCAGCACCTTGCTTGGCGGTCTTTTGTTCAATTTGCAATTCAATCTGAATCGCAAGCAAAGCCGGGTGCGTGTGTTCGAAACAGGGTGCTGCTTCCTGAAGGAGGGTGACAGCTATGCCCAGCCGGAAAAATTTGCCGGACTTTGCTATGGCGATGCCTATCCGGAGCAGTGGGGAATGCCTGCCCGGATTGCCGATTTTTATGATGTGAAGGCGGATATCGAAGCACTTTTTTGGCCAGCCAGGGTTCACTTCGAGCCCCAGCCGTACCCCGCCTTGCACCCGGGCAAGTCAGCGCGAATCCACATAGCCGGCGTGGTGGCCGGTTATATCGGAGAGCTTCATCCGCGTATCCGAAAAAAACTCGATCTATCCCGCTCTCCGGTATTGTTCGAGCTCGATCTTCATGCGCTTGTGTCGCGTTCGTTGCCCACAGTCACGGAAATTTCCAAATACCCCACTATCAGGCGCGATATTGCGTTGGTGGTACCGGCAAAAATCCGGGCACAGACGATACTCGACCGTATGACATCGGAACAATTATCCGTCATTTCGGAAATTCATTTATTCGATGTATATCAGGGAGAAGGGATGGAAATCGGCAAAAAAAGTCTTGCATTCCGTGTGTTATTAAAAGATACTCAAAAAACATTAACCGATGCGGAAGCGGATCTGGCCGTTGCCAAGTTGACCAAAATTCTGGAAGTCGAGTTCGGTGCAAGACTTCGCAATTGAGGAAGCTCTGAACGAATTTCCATGACAAAGGGATTTGTTCGGAGCTTCCTGACGCCCAGCAGGTGAAAATACCGGAAGCTGGCTGTATCCAGACGGATATATAAACAGGTGAGGAGAGTATGACCTTAACGAAGGCTGAGTTGGCCGATTTGCTGTTTGAGAAAGTGGGGTTCAATAAACGCGAAGCTAAAGACATGGTCGAATCGTTTTACGAGGAAGTCCGCATTGCGCTGCAGAATGGGGATGGCGTGAAGCTTTCAGGGTTTGGCAATTTTCAGCTGCGCGACAAACCCCAGCGTCCCGGCCGCAATCCCAAGACCGGTGAAGAAATTCCGATCACAGCCAGGCGAGTCGTGACCTTCCATGCAAGTCAGAAACTGAAGGCAATGGTGGAAAAAAACCAGCATGGGAAACGCAACACCTAACGCCCAGCTTGGTCCCATTCCCGCCAAGCGCTACTTCACGATCGGTGAGGTGAGCGATTTATGCGGAGTCAAGCCGCACGTATTGCGTTATTGGGAGCAGGAGTTCACGCAATTGAAGCCTCTCAAGCGCCGCGGGAATCGCAGGTATTATCAGCATCATGAAGTCCTCCTGGTGCGCCGGATACGGGAGCTCCTCTATGAAGAGGGATTTACAATTCATGGAGCACGCAGCCGTCTGGGGTCTGCGGCGGTGGAAATGATGCCTATCGCGCCGTCGGCCGAAGCCGGACCGACGCTCGACATATCTCTATTGCGGAAGGAAATTAGGGACGTGGTGGCGTTCCTTCGATCCTGATTCTGCGAGAATTCCACATAAACACCAAAAGGAAGTGCTGAGGATGGACCTCATGCCGTCTTTCCTGCTGTCGGTGAAGCGAGGCGAAGAGCCGGAGATTCCTGTCTTCTTCTCGTTTTTTCCCGATATATGCAGTCTCCACATTTTCAACTCAGCCTGCTTCTCGCATCTTTCGGAGGATGAGCAAGACACCGGGCAGCGTCTGCTTTCGTGGCTGTTCCCCGTACAAAGCGATAGCGACTTTAAACCCGCCTTATTGTTATAATCCACCTTTCGGGGCGTAGCGCAGCCTGGTAGCGTACTTGCATGGGGTGCAAGTGGTCGGAGGTTCAAATCCTCTCGCCCCGACCAGTTTATAAAATCAGACAAGCGGGCGTCCGGCATCTGCCAGCGTCTGTTAACAGTCTTATTCTTACCCTATTCCCGATAGGTTCATCGCTCCAGGTACCATTCTATGCGCATTTTGCTCAGCAATGACGATGGGTATTTTGCGCCGGGCCTCGAATCTCTTGCTGCAGCCCTTTCCACGATTGGGGATATCGTCGTGGTCGCGCCGGAGCGCGACCGTAGCGGTGCCAGCAATTCCCTTACACTCGACCGACCTCTCAGCCTGCACAAATCCCATAGGGGATTTTTTTACGTCAACGGTACGCCCACTGACTGTGTGCATCTTGCGGTCACCGGCATGCTCGACGCGCTGCCCGACATGGTTGTGTCCGGCATAAACGATGGTGCAAACATGGGGGACGATACTATTTACTCCGGTACCGTGGCAGCAGCGACCGAAGGCTTCCTGCTGGGTATTCCCGCGATAGCCATTTCCCTCGCGCGCTTTTCCGAAGGAAATTTTTCCACTGCGGCGCGCATCGCGGCGGAACTGGTGCAGCGCTACCAGCATGACAGGCTTCACGGAGCGGTGTTGCTCAATGTCAACGTGCCCGATGTACCCTATGAGGAGTTGCAAGGCGTGGAGGTCACCCGGCTGGGGCGCCGCCACAAGGCTGAGCCGGTAGTCAAATCCCGGAGCCCGCGTGGCGAGACGGTATATTGGGTAGGGGCAGCGGGGCCCGCTCAGGATGCCGGAGAGGGAACCGATTTTTTTGCAATCCAGCATAACCGGGTATCCGTGACGCCGCTACAGATCGACTTGACCCGATATGGGCAGATGGATTCCGTAAAAATGTGGTTGAAATAGGTAAAGCTTTTATGGTTTTACGGGGCTTGGTCATGAGCTCTTGTCAGGATAGGCATTGAGCACTCATCATTCCGGTATCGGCATGACTTCGCAGCGTACCCGCACGCGCATGGTGGAGCGCCTGCGCAATAAGGGTATTATGGATGAAGCCGTCCTGGCCGCCATGAATTTCATTCCACGCCATGTCTTCGTCGAAGAAGTCCTGGCGAGCCGCGCTTACGACGACGTTTCCCTGCCCATCAATTTCGGCCAGACCATTTCGAGCCCGTTTATCGTGGCCCGCATGACTGAATTGCTGCGGGCCGGTTCGGATCTGGGCAAGGTGCTCGAAATCGGCTCCGGTTGCGGTTATCAGACCGCCATCCTGGCACGCCTGGCACGCGAGGTATACTCTGTCGAGCGAATTGGGCCATTGGTTACCCGTGCCCGTGCCCGGTTGCGGGGGCTTCGGCTCCCCAATATCTATCTGAAGCACGCCGATGGGCTGTTGGGTCTTCCCGAGGCTGCGCCGTTTGATGCTATCATGCTTACGGCAGCCACGACTCATATCCCCTCTTCCCTACTGGAACAGTTGGCGATCGGCGGCAGGCTGGTTTTTCCCAAGGGCAGCCAGGAGCAACACCTGTGCATGATCGAAAAGAGCTCCCAAGGGTATACCGAAACACCGCTAGGTGAAGTGAGGTTCGTGCCCATGATGCCTGGCGTTCAGAAAGGCTGAACAATGTAGAATACGAATATCGGATGACGGTCAGTGGAATGAAATGCGAAGGTCCGAAACGGTTTGCATATCGCTTTGCACTGCCTCGCATGGCTGAGGCGAGAGCAGGGCAGCGAACCTTCCCTGGCATTTTTTACTTTTCCATACGTCGCCTGTTTCTCATTTTCAGCCTGGTGCTTGCGGGTTGCGAATCCACGCCCCAACTCGCTCCGGTGGTCGACCGGGCAGGGGAGGAATCCCGGATCCCTGCCGCCGCGAATAGCGACCGTCAAGCGGAAGCCCAGCCATCCAATGTCTATGTCGTACGTAAGGGAGACACGTTATACAGCATTGCTCAAAGCCATGGCATCAGCCAGAAGGATCTCGCCGAATGGAATAATATCCCGGATCCGGCCGCAATCCAGGTTGGCCAGCAATTGCTGCTTTCGCCCCTTTCACCCGCCGGGCAAATGGCTCAGCCGTCGCTCTACGCACTTCCCGAGTCGCGGCTTTCTTCCCCGACCCCTGCGGAACCTCGCGGTGCCGGAGCTCCAGCCGAAACCCGGCCGATGGCGAGCAGCAGCAAGCTGAAAACAGAACCAAAGGCCTTTAAACTGCCATACTCGGAGCAGGCGATGGCACAGCTGAAAGCAGATATCATCCCGCCTCAGATAGCGGCGGCAAAGGCTGAGGCGCCTGCCGAAAAAAATCTTGCGGCGGAAGCAGGTGCCGTGTCCGTCCCGCCCCCACCCGCATCCATGGTCCCGCCACCTGCCGCGCCGCCAGCGCCGGATGCAGCGGATGCTGTTCCTCCGCGTGATCGGATCGAATGGATCTGGCCTACTAAAGGGAAAGTACTCGAGGGATTTTCCGAAGGTACGAAAGGTATTGATATCTCGGGTACGTCCGGACAGCCAGTCAACGCCTCAGCGGCAGGCAAGGTAGTGTACAGCGGCGGCGGATTGCGGGGCTATGGCAAGCTTATCATCATCAAGCACAACAATACCTACCTCAGCGCCTATGCGCACAATGACAAGCTTCTTGTAAAAGAAGGGCAAACAGTCAGCAAAGGGCAGAAAATCGCAGAGATGGGCAGCAGCGACAGTAGTCTGGTAAAGCTTCACTTCGAAATCCGCAAAAACGGCAAACCTGTGGATCCCCTAAAATACCTACCCCCTACTTCCGGATGAGCTATCCCGACTATAACGATGATAACGAGGATGAGGAAGCGCTGGATTCCCCGGATTCACTGGAAACGGACGAAGAGTCCGCAGCCATTTCCGAAAACGGATCTGCGCTCGGTGGCAGCGAGCCCGCTGACTTTCTTCTGACCGACGTAACGCAAATATACTTTAACGAAATCGGCCATAACGCGCTGCTGACTCCGAAAGAGGAAGTGGAGCTTACGCGCCTCGTCAGGCAGAACGACTTCAATGCCCGGCAGAGAATGATCGAGTGTAATCTGCGATTGGTGGTGAATATCGCGAAACACTATGCCAATCACGGCGTCGCGCTGTTGGATCTCATCGAGGAAGGCAACATGGGAATGATGCACGCGCTGGACAAATTCGATCCGGAACGCGGTTTTCGCTTCTCCACCTATGCCACCTGGTGGATACGGCAGAACATCGAGCGCTGTATCATGAATCAATCGCGAACGATTCGCCTGCCCGTGCATGTCATCAAGGACCTGAACGTTGTTTTGCAGGCAGCCCGCCATCTTGAAGCTCATACCGGCAAGGAACCTAAACCGGAAGATGTGGCCCATCTGCTGGGCCGTCCCGTGGAGCATGTGGAGCGCATGCTATCCTTGAATATGAGCATGATGTCGCTGGATGCTCCGCTTGATGTGGATCCTCTCCTGTCCGTCGGGGATGTCATGGCCGACGAAAAATCCCCCGGCCCCGATGCAATGCTGGAGCAATCCGAAATCAAGGACCGGGTAAAGGAGTGGCTCAGCCGCCTGAATGACAAGCAGCGCTATATCATCGAACATCGCTATGGGCTGAATGCCTGCGAAATTCAGACCCTGGAGCAGCTGGCGGCAAGCCTTGGGCTTACTCGCGAGCGGGTACGCCAGATCCAGCTGGAAGCGCTGGAAACGTTGCGCGGCATATTGAAATGCGATGGCGTTTCAAGGGAAGGAATATTTTAGCGTTGCAGCCGCCTGTCAGCCCATCCCGATAGGGCGCCGCCGCTCCAGACGCAATACGCTCAATAATTAATCTTTACTCTATCCACTTTTATCAGTATTATATGTCTAAAGCTTGTTCCATCCAAGCTGTGAGTTTGCAGTATAATCGCGACCCGTCAGTGTCACTGTCGTATTGAAACTATTTGAATCGAGGCGTTATTTATGGATATGTCACAACCAGAGTTTACGGCACCTGATCCTACCCTCTGCACGGAAGAAGAAATCGCACGGCTGGTTCATACTTTTTATGGAAGAGCCCGGAAAGACCCGGGACTGGGGCCCATCTTTGAGGCGCATGTTGCCGATTGGGATGCCCATTTTGTACAAATGATCAATTTCTGGTCAATGAAGCTGCGCGGAACCAGCCGATTCCGTGGCATGCCCATGCCGAAGCATGTTGCGCTGCCCGGGCTCAATCCGGCATTGTTCGAACGATGGCTGGAATTGTTTCGGCTGACTACCAGCGAAATGGAAAATCCAAGGCTGCAATTCAATGCCGATACGCTGGCCTTCCACATTGGGAGCCGTTTGTGGCAGAGATATCAAATGGAGCGTTTTCCGGATAGAGAACTCGTCGGGCTGCGCGAACCGTAGTTTTCCCCCCTTCTCTTTATTCTGGCGAGCCGGGTATGGAAAGTTGTGCCCGGCTTTTTGCTTTGGCAGTGCTCCTCTAGCCATTTCGTTTCCTCCGGTCCCCCTAGCGGTATCAAAATCAATCTTATCCATGCCGGTCGATCCCTCTTGAGATCTTCTCTGACTCTGCGATGTACGCGGAATCCCCTGTAGTCTTTGCACATCCTGAAATGACTTCCGTTACGCCCATGATCGGTGCTAGCGATCTAACCGGGCTCCTGCCCGCACTCTCTAATACCCCGTATGATGGCCCGAAGGAAATCTGGTGCAGCGGGAAATGCATCCTACTCCAGGCAGGCAATTTGTTCTCGTTGCGATGTTGCGGGTTTCGGCGTTTTTGCTCCAGCGAACTGC
This sequence comes from Nitrosospira sp., assembly GCA_035547595.1. Lineage (GTDB taxonomy): Bacteria > Pseudomonadota > Gammaproteobacteria > Burkholderiales > Nitrosomonadaceae > Nitrosospira. The sequence goes on along the minus strand of DASZUL010000065.1, from coordinate 3,850 downwards.
CGGATTTGTCCCGGAAGCTTAAAGGGAGTATGTTGGTATAATGGCAAAGAGATCCCGGGTTCGGATTCCATCAGCAAGGGTACGTGCCTACTTGTCTTCAATATAAGAAAGAGCAGAGATTTTTTAAACACAAAGGAGCGAAATGATGAGCAATCAAAAGACTGGAAGTGCGCCTCATAGTCTGCCGCCTCTCCCCTACGCGGAAAATGCGCTGGATCCTGTTATTTCGGCCAACACCTTGAGCTTTCATTATGGAAAGCATCATAAGACTTATGTCGACAATCTCAATAAATTGATAAGCGGTACCGAACTTGCGGATTCATCCCTCGAGGGGATTATCGCAGCCACCGCCGGGAATGCGGAGAAAGCAGGGATATTCAATAATGCGGCGCAAGTCTGGAACCATACATTCTACTGGAATAGCCTTTCACCTCAGGGGGGAGGAAAACCTCCATCCGATCTGGGGGACAAAATAGACTCATCGTTCGGTTCGCTGGATGCTTGCAAAAAAGAGCTTGCCACCGCGGCAATGACTCAATTCGGCAGCGGGTGGGCATGGCTGGTGCAGGATGGAGACAAACTCAAAGTCGTCAAGACCGGCAACGCCGATACGCCGCTGACCAAGGGAATGAAACCGCTACTGACGATCGACGTGTGGGAGCACGCATATTATCTCGATTACCAGAACCGCCGTCCGGATTATGTCAATGCCGTACTCGACAAGCTGATCAACTGGGATTTTGCCGTGCGTAACTGCAAATAGCCGTCGCCGCAGTTGTGATCAGGGAAATTTTCGAAGAACTGGAAATCATCCGGCGCGGATGCGACGAGCTCCTGCTCGAAGAGGAGCTCGCGCATAAGCTCGCGGCCGGGCGCCCGCTCAGGGTAAAAGCGGGATTCGATCCGACGGCGCCCGACTTGCACCTGGGGCATACGGTTCTGCTCAACAAGATGCGCCATCTGCAGGATCTCGGCCATCACGCCCTGTTCCTGATAGGCGATTTTACCGGCATGATCGGCGATCCCAGCGGCAAGAATACGACGCGTCCCGCCCTTACCCGCGACCAGGTCATCGAAAATGCGCGTTCCTATACAGATCAGGTTTTCAAGATCCTCAAGCCCGAGCAGACCGAGGTGGTGTTCAATTCCACCTGGATGGACAAAGTCGATGCGGCGGGACTCATCAGGCTGGCAGCCACCCATACCGTTGCGCGCATGCTGGAGCGCGACGATTTCGGCAAGCGCTATCAGGCCAACAAGCCTATCGCGCTTCATGAGTTTTTGTACCCGTTGATCCAGGGATACGACTCCGTCGCGCTGCAAGCGGACATCGAACTCGGGGGTACCGATCAGAAATTTAACCTGCTCATGGGGCGCGAGCTGCAAAAGCATTTTGGACAGGCTGCCCAGTGCGTGCTTACCATGCCGCTCCTCGAGGGGTTGGATGGCATCAATAAAATGTCCAAATCGGCGGGCAACTATATCGGAATTGTGGAACGTCCCGCAGAGATATTCGGTAAGCTGATGTCGATTTCAGATGAATTGATGTGGCGATATGCCGATTTGCTGTCATTTGAGCCCTTGAGCGTCGTACGGCAATGGCGGCAGGAGGTGGAGCAGGGTAGAAATCCTCGGGATATCAAAGTACTGCTGGCGCAGGAAATCGTCGCACGTTTTCACAGCAGGAAAGATGCGGAACTTGCCCTGGCGGATTTCGAGGCCAGGTTCAGGCGGGGAGCCATTCCTGACGATATCAGCGAGAAAGCGCTGCAGGCAGGCCAGGAGGGCCTGCCCATCGCCCAGTTGCTCAAGCAGGCCGGGCTCACTGCAAGCACCACGGAAGCCTTGCGCATGATAGAGCAAGGTGGTGTAAAATTGAATGGCGAGAAAATCAGCGATAAAGGCATCAGGCTGTGCCGGGGCGAAATTGCGGTTGTGCAGGTAGGCAAACGGAAATTCGCCAGAGTCATTCTTTCCTGACAAATTCCGCAAAATCTCTTGACCCGCTGGCTGATGCCTGTATAATGCCGCCTTTCCCCGTGCGGCCCGAAAGGTTAAACGGATTGTTCTTTAAAAATATACAGCCGATAGGTGTGGGCGCTTGACTAGGCCACCCGCCATTTCGTCATCTGACGCAATGGCGGGAAAAGCAAAGTCGAAGTGCTCGCACGATGGAAAGGTTTTGGTTGCTATCCCGGTAATTGGGGATGGGAATCGGAATACATATACGTCAAGCGAGAGTTTTACCAGTATTGAACTGAAGAGTTTGATCCTGGCTCAGATTGAACGCTGGCGGCATGCTTTACACATGCAAGTCGAACGGCAGCACGGGGGCAACCCTGGTGGCGAGTGGCGAACGGGTGAGTAATGCATCGGAACGTGTCCTTAAGTGGGGGATAACGCATCGAAAGATGCGCTAATACCGCATAATCTCCGAGGAGAAAAGCAGGGGATCGCAAGACCTTGCGCTTTTGGAGCGGCCGATGTCTGATTAGCTAGTTGGTGGGGTAATGGCTTACCAAGGCTTCGATCAGTAGCTGGTCTGAGAGGACGACCAGCCACACTGGGACTGAGACACGGCCCAGACTCCTACGGGAGGCAGCAGTGGGGAATTTTGGACAATGGGGGAAACCCTGATCCAGCCATGCCGCGTGAGTGAAGAAGGCCTTCGGGTTGTAAAGCTCTTTCAGCCGGAACGAAATGGTCACGGCTAATATCCGTGACAAATGACGGTACCGGAAGAAGAAGCACCGGCTAACTACGTGCCAGCAGCCGCGGTAATACGTAGGGTGCAAGCGTTAATCGGAATTACTGGGCGTAAAGCGTGCGCAGGCGGTTTTGTAAGTCAGATGTGAAATCCCCGGGCTTAACCTGGGAACTGCGTTTGAAACTACAAGGCTAGAGTGTGTCAGAGGGGGGTGGAATTCCACGTGTAGCAGTGAAATGCGTAGAGATGTGGAGGAACACCGATGGCGAAGGCAGCCCCCTGGGTTAACACTGACGCTCAGGCACGAAAGCGTGGGGAGCAAACAGGATTAGATACCCTGGTAGTCCACGCCCTAAACGATGTCAACTAGTTGTCGGGTCTTAACGGGCTTGGTAACGCAGCTAACGCGTGAAGTTGACCGCCTGGGGAGTACGGTCGCAAGATTAAAACTCAAAGGAATTGACGGGGACCCGCACAAGCGGTGGATTATGTGGATTAATTCGATGCAACGCGAAAAACCTTACCTACCCTTGACATGTACCGAAGCCCGCTGAGAGGTGGGTGTGCCCGAAAGGGAGCGGTAACACAGGTGCTGCATGGCTGTCGTCAGCTCGTGTCGTGAGATGTTGGGTTAAGTCCCGCAACGAGCGCAACCCTTGTCATTAATTGCCATCATTCAGTTGGGCACTTTAATGAAACTGCCGGTGACAAACCGGAGGAAGGTGGGGATGACGTCAAGTCCTCATGGCCCTTATGGGTAGGGCTTCACACGTAATACAATGGCGCGTACAGAGGGTTGCCAACCCGCGAGGGGGAGCTAATCTCAGAAAGCGCGTCGTAGTCCGGATTGCAGTCTGCAACTCGACTGCATGAAGTCGGAATCGCTAGTAATCGCGGATCAGCATGTCGCGGTGAATACGTTCCCGGGTCTTGTACACACCGCCCGTCACACCATGGGAGTGGGGTCCACCAGAAGTAGGTAGGCTAACCGCAAGGAGGCCGCCTACCACGGTGAGCTTCATGACTGGGGTGAAGTCGTAACAAGGTAGCCGTAGGGGAACCTGCGGCTGGATCACCTCCTTAAATATGAAGCACTAGAGTGAATTAAAGTGCCCACACAGTTTGTTTTCGAAACGAAGAGTC